>JBKQQP010000014.1:0-36857 GCA_052144335.1 Syntrophales bacterium | reverse complement strand
ATTCAATCCTTATTGGAATTTCGACAACAAATACTATGAGTATATGCTTGGTGGCGGCAACGGTAATCCCGGAATCGAGATCACCGGTTCAATTCGTCTCGTTCCCGAGCCGACTACCATACTGCTTATTGGACTCGGTCTGATTGGGTTGGCAGGAGTTAGGAGAAAGATCGACTAATAATGTCGGAAGATATTTGACAACAGAAAGGCAGAGTTCAGACTACAAAAAGATGAGATACTGCGATGTGCGTATTGAGTCTATTCTACTGGATGTTAACATAAAAAGAAAACACAGGGTCTTCGTGGTGATTATCACCCTTAAAAAACTAACTGTTAAATGATGGACTCCAGTTAAAAGACAAGACGGCATAGGTGGATCTCGTTGGCCCCTCGCAAGAAGTAATCTTCTACGAGGGGTTTTTGTTTTTAATCAACCGTAGCCTGATACGCTTCGCCTTCTTTTATTTACAAAAATAACAATAACGATTTGAAGGTTAAATGGATAAACTGAATTGGAAAAACAACATTACAAGGAATAAGGAGATAAAAAGGATAGTATTTGTTGCACCTACCAAGTTTTCGGTGGTAGCTGTTCATCAGAGCTGAGATTACGGATCGAAAGAGAGTAACGCCTGAACTTATGGTGAGGCAGTTTCCCGCCTTCAGATCAATGATCCGCCCTGAGGCTATCGGTGGGTTGTTTTCTAAACGTGAGTATGAGGAGGCCGCCGAGCGTCAGGGAGCATGCCAGATACACCCATGCCCCGACAAATGACCCCGTAGCATCCTTGATGTAACCGGTAATATAAGGTCCCACAAATCCGCCCACGTTCCCGCAGGAGTTTATCAGACCGATGGCGCCGGCCGCGGCCGTTCCGGATAAAAAAGTTGTCGGGTAAGACCACCAGACGCCGAAGGGAGCGTAAACGCCGATACCGGCAAGTATGACAAAGAAAAAGCTGATCCACGGGTCTTTGATGAATACCCCGACCCCCATTCCGATGGCACCGATAAACAAACCGATAGCCCCGTGCCATCTTTTTTCTCCTGTTTTTGATGAGGAGTGCCCGATATACAACATCGCGATAAGGGAAAAGGTCATTGGAATCACAACCAGCCAGCCGATCGCCAGATTCGACCATCCCGAAACCCCTTTGAGCACCGTCGGCATCCAGTAGTTGAAGCCCCAGAATCCGGTGATCCACAGAAAATAGGCTAGGCAGAGTTTAAGCACTTCGGGATTCGAAAAAGCTTCCAAAACGGAATAATGCTTGACGGCCTTCTTCACCGCCACCTCTCTCTCGTATTGTTCCACGAGAAATTTCTTTTCGTCTTCTGTCAGCCACTTGGCTTCTTTCGGCCAGTCTGCCATCCAATAGACAATCACGAAACCAAGTACGATCGCCGGAATGGCCTCAAGAATGAACAACCCCTGCCAGCCCTTCAGCCCGAAAAGCGGTACCCCGAGCAACCATCCCGCCAGCGGCGCTCCGATTATGCCTGAGATCTGCAAGGAAGTCAGGAGAAGTGCGAGGGCGCGCGCCCTATCCTTGGCGCTGAACCAGCGCGGGACACAGGATGCGTATATTACGGGATACAGACTGGCCTCAGCCGCACCCAGCAAAAAACGTATAACGTAAAATTGCCAGGCCGTGGTCATAAAAGCCATCAACCCGGAAACCAATCCCCAGGTAATCATAATTCGCGCCAGCCAGAATTTCGGGCTGTACTTTTCCGCAATCAGCGCCCCCGGAATCTCGAACAGGATATAACCTGCGAAAAAAATCCCGGCCCCCATGCCGAACATTTGCGCTGTAAAACCCATATCTTTGTTCATCGTCAAGGCTGCATACCCGATGTTCACCCGGTCTATATAGGCGATAACCGACGTGAGAAACACAGGTAGAATAATATTTATATATGTCTTTTTCCTGGCGCTTTCCGCGACATCGGATGCCTTTACACTTACTGCCGTCATAGAATCTTCCATTATAATTGTGTCCTTTTATGATGTCATAATCACCAAGAATCCATCTTATAGATACTCCGATTCAGTCTTTATTTAACTTATCATCCGGTCGCCGTCTTTACTCTGGTATTCTGTCCAATAATTGAACTGCCCCCAGAACATGTACCACATGTTAAGTTAGAGTTCAGCCATTTATTTATTTCTCAATTCAGGTGCTGGAGGACGGTAATTCAAAGAGCTATGCGGCCTGAATGTGTTGTAAGGCGCCATCTTTCAATCAGCAACCGGACTTTTTTATCTGTGAGGTCTTCAAGGAATGTTGTTTGAAAGGGAGCATGTGTGCGAAAATTGCCTGACACTTGATTAGAGGAAGCAGCAGAGTGTTCCACAAGAGGTGGTATGGTAGCCAACAAACCGAAAGATGGCTTTCTAAAGTCGTTGAGTGCGCCCATGAAGGTTCACTAGCGTTTTATGGCTACAAAAAATGTAGATCATACACCAATCTTCGTCGTTTTTCCCTCATTAGGATAGCCTACTAGCTGAATAAAGAATTTACGAATTTATAATTAAACGCTGTGAAATCTGTGGTGACGGCAAGTTAGCTATCTAGTGCATAATTTTGGATGACCAGACGGTAAATGTAATATAATGTGGTACGCTAGTTGCTGTATTGAAGAGCAAATAAGGCTAATTGGAGTTAACTATAAATGAAAAGATTGGATAGCAGACAGGCTAAAGAATTTCGGAAAGAGTATTCGCCCCGAATTCTGGTTATTGATGATTCTCCGGAAGCTCTGATGCTGCTGACAGACATTCTGGCGAATAATGGCTATAAGGTACTCACCGCTTCTGATGGAAACACTGCACTGAAATTAGTGGAAGTTGAGGTGCCGGATCTGATTTTGCTTGATGTAAAGATGCCGGGCATGGACGGCTATGAGGTCTGCAATAAGCTGAAATCAGCCGAACCTAGCAGCATGATTCCCGTGATATTCATCAGCGGTCTTTACGAAGCCGCCAGTAAGATCAAGGGCTTTAATGCTGGGGGTGTCGATTACATCACCAAACCATTCCAGCCCGAGGAGGTATTGGCCAGGGTTGAAACACACCTGGCTCTGAGCCATTTGCAGAGACAAATGGAGGAGCAAAACATTCAACTCCAGCAAGAAGTCACAGAGCGCGAGCGGGCAGAAGAGGATTTGAGGAAGCACAAAGATCACTTGGAAGAAATCGTTGCCGAGCGCACCATAGAACTTAGTGTTATCAACCGGGAATTGCAAGAGGAAATCGCCGAGCGCAAGCAGATAGAGAAATCACTACAAGAGAGCGAGGAGCTTTATAGAGCACTGGCTGAAAGATCCTTCGCCGGTGTTTATGTTGTTCAGGATGGCAAATTCCGCTTCATCAATTCCAACGCAGCATCTTATGCAGGCTATAAAAGGGAAGAGTTAGTAAATCAAAAAGTAGATCAGGTGGTACACCCTCAGGACAGAGAAAAGGTCAGGAAGGATGCCAGAGCTATGCTTCGCGGTGAACTGATTACTCCTTATGAATTCAGGGTCATAACAAAACAAGGGCAAACCCGTTGGATAATGGAAACCGTTACACATATTTCTTACGAGGGGAAACGCGCTATTTTAGGAAATTCCATGAATATCACAGATCGTAAACAAATGGAGGAACAGATCCTTGCCATCTCAATGACAGATCAACTTACAGGACTGCACAACAGAAGAGGTTTTTTGACCCTTGCCGAGCAGCATTTGAAATTGTCAAGTAGGACGAAGATGGGAATGCTACTCTTTTTCGGCGACCTTGATGGGATGAAATGGATTAACGATACGCTGGGTCACGAAGAGGGTGATAGAGCGCTTACTGATGTGGCTTTGATGCTCAAAGAGACCTTCAGATCCTCCGACATTATTGCACGCACGGGGGGGGATGAATTTGCTATTCTCACGATAGATACAACCGGAATATCTCCTGAGATTATCATGACACGATTGCAAGATCAGGTTGATAAGCATAACAACGAAAGAGGCCGTCGTTACAAAATCTCAATAAGTATGGGCACGGCGTACTATGATCCTGATAACCCCTGCTCTCTTGATGAGATTATGTCTCGTGCGGATAAATTAATGTATGATCAGAAGAGAAGCAAAAATCAAAGCAGGCTCACACCGGATGAAGCAAATTAAAATTATAGAACTTACCACCAGATTTTTCCAATCTCCTTACCATTTTCTCATTATTTGATAAGCACTTCCTTTGTTGTGGAGGGAGTGCAAGAAAAATGATCTTGTGTATCGAAGGAATCCATAACCAGCGGTTCCAAAGATTACCGGTGAAATGATGCATCAAGAATGGAAATTCAAAAAATAACAGGGACGGAAGTGATAAAGGGGTGGTTGTTTAGTCAACTACCAAAGCAGGGTTCCCTGTTATTGGATTTGTTTATTGATTATCATTAGAAATGCGAATAAAAAGGCAGGGCTAATATGACCCTGTCTCTACGCAACTTCTTTAGAAATGTAAGGCCCATCCGCTTCTGGGTCTGACGTTTCCACTTCTTCAATCATAAGATTCTGCGCTAATACCGAAACGGATTCCATCGACACATTGAATTTCGATAAGATGTCCGATCTTCTGAAAGGGCTGGTGACTGTTGCGAAGAACCTTACGATAACTTCATCTTCAAGATAATATGTTATTTACTATACGTCGTGTTTCTTTTGCCAGAATCCCCTGGGGATACTTGGCGACAACGGGCACCAGTTCTCTGGCACTGATTTCAATTTCCTGCTGGTAGGGTATCCTTCCCACACACTCAACGTTAACAGAAAGCAATTTTTTTGAAACTACCTTTATCCGTTCGACAACATCTTGCACGTTACATTGATCTGTCACCCTGTTCACTACGAGGTAGGGGTGGTATGTACTAATAATCCTCCATATCATGGATACATTTCCGGGCTGTTCTTCCTTAACCAAAGTAAGTAGATCCTGTATTTTGCTTGCCCGTGACACGGGTATGTTGAAGGTAAATTGATGTATAATATCCTCAAGAACTGGATTTTTCTTCCCGCCATATGCCGATTCCGCCCCGAAAATCCTGTTCAGTTTCCTGTAAAGAGCAACCTTGAGAAAGTTATAGGCCTCCAAATAGGAAGCCGGATCACAGGTTGTAACAACAATACCATAATCCGCCGCAAGGAAAAAATCGATGATGTTGTACGTTGTATCTCCACCAAGGTCGAGGATAACATAATCGGCCTCAATCTGTTTGATGGCCTTCAATAGTCTAACTTTTTGGGCAAAGTTGATATTCGCCACTCCGAGTTGTGAACTGTCTCCACCGATGAACAGGGGCCCATGCTTGCTTTTTACTGTGATATCCTGAAGGGTAGAATACGTCCTGTTCAAAAAGCCGTCGATCGTTCCGTTGAACCTTGTTTCTCCCAGGTATAGATGCAGATTTGCGCCGCCGAGATCGAGATCGACAAGAACCGTCTTTTTACCCATGGAGGCCAGCAGTACCCCCATATTGGTGGCAAACATGCTCTTCCCAATTCCTCCCTTAGCGCCCCCAATTGCGATAATGTTTCCCCGTCCGATTCCCTCGTCAAAAAGCAAAGGCGTATTTTCCCGGAAAATACTGTTCAGAAGCTCATACGATTCCTGGATTTTGATGAAACGTTCTTTCCGTTGATGAATCGTTTCATTGGATTCGTAGATATGTAGATCAGGATGATACCTTTTTGCCTTATCTCTGTATGCTTTTTTGACAGAGGCTGGATCAACATTTGCGAGAAACTCATTATTTTTTGCAAGTTCTGGTGAAAAAAGAAATGCGCAGGCAATACGAATAGTATTCAGTTCCGTTTCATTGTAGTCGTGGACACTAATCATAGGACAAGCGTTCTTTCATGAAGAGATGGCCATAGTATGCAACGTGAAATGCACATTTTATGCCATAGCGCTCCATCGAGTTGGGAATATATGAGGGAGGATTTTGGCCACGAAATGTTAGGTGTGGTGTCGATGTTTTTCGTCGGGCGTGAAGTGTGTTTATTACGGATTGAAGTCCTGCATTTTCGTTGATGCTGCCGATTTGTGTAGTATAGAAAGAATGCTATCTATCACGCCGTCACCTACAAACAAGATTAGGATTTTTTGAGTTTATCGATTACCCCCTCGACATAAGTGATAGCCACTCCCGACTTCCATGACGAGACGAAAATCACCCCATTTTCTTTGCAATTGCAACTCCGTAGTCTCGAGCAATTTTGGGACCCTCCTGAATTGAAGAAGATTTAAGTCTTAAAGGTTCGCTTACCATGTCCATATTAAATATATTTTTCATGGTATCGTAGATCCTGCCGGTCGCTTCGCCGCTCCATCCGAAGGCGCCGAAAGAGCCCCCGATTTTCCCTTCGAGCTTGGCTTTTTCGGCCAAAAATAGCATGGTCTTCATTGTCTCCAGCATCTCGCCATGATATGTGGGAGATCCAAGAACATATGCGTCATATCCTCCAAGATCGGCCTCTGTCTTGATATCTCTGACGTTTATAACGGTTGCCTCGTGACCTCCAGAACTAATACCATCCGCAATCAACTCGCCGATTGATTTTGTGGATCCTTTTACACTCGAGTATATAATGACTGCTTTTGCCATGTTTGTGTCACCTCCATGTATTGATAATGGATAAGAATTTCTTTTTGACAGTTGGAGTATAAGATAAGAGTTTGTGCGTCAATTAAATTACAGCCTAGATGATATTGATTTCCATGCGACGTGTTGTATGGCCGTGCTGAATCAGCAAAGCAACATAACATAGGAAGCTATGCTCACCCACCCCATCTACCGCAACTGAAATTCTTCTTATGCAGATTACAACCAGCAGAAGTAATCCACGGCAACATGGTATTTATCCAGAATGCCGAAAATCAGCCACATTAACGGAATGATCTGTTAGTGTTAAAAACCTAATTTTGATGTACCAGAAATCTCTTCAGTATGAAGAACGCAGGAATCTGCGTTTTCTAGTAAATCCAGAACCGCCATAAAAAAAGATTCTGTTGATACAATACGGTGTAATCCGGTAGTCAAGTTGAAGATTCTCGATACGCAATCTTCATCTCGAGGTGGGTCGATACTTGTTGAAAATCTGAAGGTGCTGGCAGGAATGTATTTTGTCAATTCCACTTCTTCAACCGAGTATAAAGGTTGCCTCCAAGGTACTGTCCCACAAAATAGGCCCCAGCCAATAAGGGAAACGTTTGAATATGCCAGCCAACCCCGCCAAGTATACGCACAATAATCACGAGAGGAACTGGCAGATGAACTGCAAGAATCCACGGAAACGAAAACGTCCTCACGTGACCCCGCCAGTATCCGAAGGGGAGGTTTAGCAAACATATAATCACTAATATGATAGCCAGATGCATCTATTTTGATTTAGTAACAGATGTCTATGGAAATATCACGAAATATCTGCTTATCTTTAAAGGACTGGTAATATTCTTAAAAATACCGAATTTGCCATAGTCATTAAGTACATCTAGTCTTTATCCCTGACCTACGATGAAAGTAAGGACTACGGGTTGAAACAGACTGTAACGTATGGGCGCTGTGAGGCTTGACAGCACTGGAGAATTATGGGGCACGATTGCACCTCAGTCGCATCGTAACAAGGTCTGTCCCCCTTTTCTCTTCCGGCAAATTTGAAATTTACAAATCAAAAGAGGGTTACCTTCGTGATGAATGACAACACTCTTTATCTTTGACCGATTTTCTCAGCGCCGTCTCAGAATAGTTTTGGCAAGACGAGAAGACAGATACTTACTATAATCGCATAATAGGTCGCTATGATCAAACAGAACGGCGCGATATCCTGAAATTTCAGTTTAAATGCCCCAAGAATGGGAAGCGCCCAAAAGGGTTGGACCATGTTGACCCAGAGGCTGCCGGCTGTGTAAGCGTTGATGGTATCACCGGCACTGACACTGAGGGCCTTCGCCGCGGGCAAGATGTATGGGGCTTCAATAACGAACTTAGACCCTCCCGAGGGAACAAAGAAATCCACGACACCCGTGTAGATGAAAATTACCCAAGCATAAGTTCCATGTGTTGAGATCGAGATGAAGAAATTAGCGATGATTTGAGCAAGGCCCGAAAAACTGATCATTCCAAAGATTCCGGCATAGAGCGGGAACTGAATGATGACACCATAGACGGTCACGGTGCCCCGCTGAACGGATTCAACATAACTCTTCGCCGAACCATGCAGCAAGAGACCCAGAATCAGAAAAGCAAAGTTCAGGGTGTTCAGATCAAGTGCGGCGGCGCCTTTGGTATAAAAAGTCTTACCAATCCAGAACAGACCGGCCAATGCAATCAACAGTGGCAGGAACCAGGAGCGGTCCCAGCGCTCTGCGGGTGTAAGAATTTTCTTGTCATCTAGTTTCTCAGGTGGGGCGACAAAAGTGGCGGCTGTAGCGTCATCGATTTCCACGGCATGTTCTTTTCTCGGTGCTATGGCCACGAGAAGAAAGGGTGTTAACAAATACAACAACCCATTGGTGATCAGAAGTTTGATATCAAATGTGGATTGACTCAGCGGGATAATGCCGGCAACCTTTTCCATGAAATGCCCCGGTGTGGCCATAAGAAGCTGAGCAGCCATGGAGGGACCATTGGCCACAACGATACCGGAGCATAATGCCAGTGAAGCTATGAAAGGATAGTGGAGTCCCAATCCGCGTTTTCTTACAGCGAACTCCCGTCCCATGATAATGGCTGCCATCATACCGACACCCCAGTGGAGGTAATAAAGAATGCCGATGAACAAAGAGAAAAATACAATAACCTGAGTTTTTGTTTTGGGGAAATCCACCAGTCTAATCAATCCTCGCTTTACATATTTGGAGTCGGCTACGGTAAAGCCGGTGATCATTAAAAGACTCATCTGCATTGCAAATGTCAGCAAAACCCAGAAGCCCTTCACCCAGTCGTCGACCAACTGGACGGGACCATGACTGGTTAGGCCCCATGCGGCGAGGAATACGATTACCGTTAAGGCCAGGGCAAAAATCATGGCGTCGGGAATCCAACGCAACGCCCAGTTAGCCAAGCCTCCTGTCAACCGGGATAAGATCGTTTCTTTTTCTTTGGGAGTATTCGATTCATTCACTTCTACTGATCTCCTTTCATGATTATTTTACTCGCACTTCAGAACCGTCTGCGGTTCAAGTTCATCCACTGCCCGCCTTATCCAGGGCCAAGCACAGGACACTGTGTTTCTTACCACATTTCATTTTGAAATTCTTGTTTTTTGGCCATGCCGAGGGATGTCTCCCCGAGAAAGTAGACGTACGATGATGAAGCCTTATCCAGCATTCTTAAAATTGATCTCCCCCCGACATGAGCCACATTCAGAGTTAGAATCCTGTAATTTGGGTTCCTATTGTCTATGGGAGCCGTTTCTATTTATTTCCAATTGAATTCTTGTGTTCCCAAGATAAGAGCAGATTTAACGCTTAGAAGAGGAAGTTATTAATGAGTCGAAAGTCACTATGGATCACTGGGATTAGAATCCGAAGAGAGCGACACCTATTGCTTTTGAAGAATCCTTCTACGGAAGCTTCTTTATTAAGTCCGGGAATCCGCCATCAATAATCAGCTTCCCGAATTCCACGCAACCGATAATTGCCTCTTCCTGTGTTTCGTAAGTTTCATATTCACGGGAAACCCTGCTGGACACGCGTGATCCGCTGTGCCTGTGTATTTCCACAAAGGTGATCCATCGGCCTGTCTCTAATAATTCCGGATCCGCCTCAATTATGAATCCTTCATATTGCAATTTTTGGGACATTCATTCATCCCAAAAATAATCAAGTGTGGTCCAGGATTACCACGAGCATTCATTTTACGTAACCAAAAGAAGAATTCTTGTGTTTAGTGATCACCGTAGAACATGTCCGGAGATCACCATCCGCTGGGCTTCCGATGTGCCTTCATAGACTTCGGCGATCTTGGCATCGCGCATCAGTCTCTCCACCTTTGTGCCTTCGATATAGCCATAACCGCCGTGTATCTGGACCGCTTTGATAGTGTGCTTCATGGCGGCTTCCGTTGAGAAAAGCTTTGCCATGGATGCCTCCTTGCCAAAGGCCTGGTTGTTGTCCTTCAGCCAGGCTGCGTGATAGGCAAGGAGACGGGCGGCGGAAAGATCAGTTGCCATGTCCGCTATCATCCAGGAGATGGCCTGTTGACTGGCGATGGGCTTTCCGAACTGGACTCTCTCCTTGGAGTACTTGATCGACTCATCGAAGGCCGCCTGGAGGACGCCAATGGCCTGGGCAGCGATCCCAATCCGGCCATGGTCAAATCCGTTCATGGCCATGGCAAGACCAGCACCCTCCTGCCCGAGCAGATTCTCCCTGGGAACACGGCATTCATTGAAAACCACCTCCGACGTCTGCGAGGCTCGTAGCCCCATCTTCTCGAAATGCTTTCCCGGCTTCAAGCCGGTGGTTCCCTTGGGGACGATAAAGGCGCTCATGCCCTTTTTCCCTGCGGATTTATCCGTCCAGCAAAAGACAATGTATGTATCAGCAATAGGGCCGTTCGAAACGAAAGTTTTCGTGCCGTTGATGACGTAGTCGTTCCCATCGCTAACAGCCGCGGTGGTAATTGCCATGACATCGGTGCCTGCTCCCGGCTCGGTCAATGTAAAAGCTCCGAGGTGCTGTCCCTGAGCCAAGGGAATCAGGTATTTGTTCTTCTGATCTTCGCTTCCGAAAAGGTTCAGCATCGTGCCTATTATGCCGGCGTGAAATGACAGGGTGAATCCCGTGGATGTACAGGCGCGGGAAATCTCTTCCACGACAATGGCGTGTGTCATAAAATCAGCGCCAGCGCCCCCATATTGTTCAGGGATTGGTATGCCCATCCAGCCTCCCTCAGCAAGCTTCTTGAATAGCTCCACTGGATGGCGGCCGTTCTGATCGATCTGAGTGGCTATCGGCTCTACATACTTCGCGGCAAATTCGCGCGCATTATTACGGATGAGTTCCTGTTCCTCGGTCAATGCAAATTCCATAATCCATTCCTCGTCTCAATTCTTCAGGATTGACTGTTTCGCGCGGACGCTTCGCACGGTGCAGTTCGCCTTTTCACGATATTATGCTCATTTATGGTTTGCCCTATCCGCGTTACTACGGGATGCAGCGATAATATCCTTCAGGTTTACTTCCGGGTGATGGTATCGCTCGTAACGGGGGGTTTTATTCCCATATTGGATCGCTTCTTCTGGGCACCATTGGATGCAGGCAAGGCATTGTTCACATTTATGCAGCCATACGGGTTTTCCTGCTTTTATATCTATATTCCCGCACGGGCAGATTTTGCTGCAGATGTTGCATGAGCTACATTTATCATCAACCCAAAAATTCTTATCCAGCGTCGGCACATGTGAAAAAGAAAGCGAGTAAAACCAGGAGAACAGAATATTCTGCCATATAGGACCTTTTTCAACAGGACCTTTCTGTCTTCCGGCAATAATTGAAGATATTATTTTAATCTTTTCCCTTGCCTCGTTTATCCTCTTCATGCGTTTGTCCCCCGGTCCAGGTCCGCCCCAGGGTATATAGTTTGACGGCATGACGATATCGAATCCGGAAGAAAGATGCAATCCCCTGGATTTCATCAGCCTGTCCAACTGCAGAAGCGTGGCTGCCACCTGGCCAGCATTCACAGCAAGGGCAAAGTAGTATCTGGATGCGTCGGTGGCTAATGCCTTGACAAAGTTGATAACCGGCTGCGGCAAACCCCATATATGGACAGGGAAGACGATACCGGCGGCATCAGCCTCTATTCTAACGGGATTGCCAGTATCCCGCGGGATGGGGGATATCTCGGCGTTGCCGAGTTCATCAGCCATGACGCGTGCAGCCCAAAGAGAATTGCCCGTTCCGGTATAAAAGAAGAGATGGGTTTTCATTTGGTCACTACTCACTAATCTGCTTGACCCTTGCCCACAATAAACTTCGCCGTGAAATACTTTTTCCGTATCCGTCCGGCTTCTTCTTCAACCCAGCGATCAAGGCCGATCTTCTTGATGCGGCAGAGGTTGTATAACTTCATGTTGTGTGGGTACCGAGCGGCTTGGTCAGCTATTGGTGCCAATAAAACACATGGAAAATCCGTGCAGTCAGAGCATAATTCCACACCCTTAGCCTTGACACAATCCAAAGTTGCACATCCGTGGGGCAGGTGAAAATGATTTCCGTTTTGTTGACGGCAACCTTTGCATGCTATTTTTTCCTTCGGCACCTGCAATTTTATATGAATCGATTCAATAAGCTCGTCTGTCAAATTACTCTCATGGAGATTGCAATTGAAACAATCCAAGCCACATGGTGCCGTTAACGTCCTTTGGTCTTTCATATTCTTTTATTTCTCCTCATAACAATTGATGTCCGAACGAGTGATTTGTTATATAAAATTTTCTGTGTATCAAAATGTCGCACACTTAACGTCGGTTCATATTCTCAAGGTTACGGCAATTATTAATTCTCTTGTTCCGTGCCACCGCTTCAAAAAACCTGTGTAAGAGTAGGATATTTCCTTCCCATATTCCGGTTTTGCTATGATCATTCTTCTTGCAGTGTTGTCATACCCTATCACCACCGCCGCATTAAGACAGTTATGACGCATTTACTGCAATCTGTATAAAACCCCGCTCTTTATGTGCCGTGCTGAAGTCAGTTCATAACGCTGGGGTCTTCCTTATCAAGATTTTCGGGAGAAAGCTACTATGAAGGGAATTGTAGATAAATAGATTCTTCCAGGAAGATGATCAAAACAAGGCCTGTCCTTTTGTTACACCTGTTATGATCAATATTCCCAAACACGAATAAGGCACAATTTGCCGGGTAGAAACCGTGTAAGGCAAAATTTGTTTCCTGCGGGTCTTGGACATAAAAATCACCTTCAAAAAATACGAATTAATACTGCGGCAAATCAGCAGGTTATGTGCGATGCCTGCCGGCGATGATATGGCACATGCTTTGCACACGAAGGGAGTGATGAAACCTAAAAACTATCGCGCATTGAGTGTAGCGCTTCGGTTACTAAAATATAGTTGTTTTTGTAAGAGCATTTATGGAAAGCGATAAAGAACACGAAATAGAAAAAAGGGAAGAAGATTTCGAGCTGGCACCCGGAACTTCGCGTAGTGGAGAAATAGATGAGGGTGTGTCTTGCAGACCACAGGAAGAAGCCATAATTATTGACATCGAGAAAACAATTGGTCCAAGAAAATCATATATACCGGTCAAGAAACCTTCCTTAAATCACTTTGACAAGAGAATCTTCGAGACCGAGGACGAAATCACGCCGCCTCATTGGGCTGTTCCCTGGTCCGACATCATGATGGTTGTTTTTGTTATGTTTGCCGTCCTGTTTATCTATTCGCTGTCGAAACGTGATATCGCCGATGCGTTCAAGATACCGAGTGCGACGAAGGTGGAAGCTCCCGGGCAAGAGGCCAGACAGGAAATCACTCCTGAACAGCTCAATGAGATGAGCCGCCGTTTAAGACAAGATACGAAACCCGACCAGATATCGGTTGCTGTCGATAAAGAACAGTCGATAAAAGTCAGCGCCAGCGATTCCCTTTTTTTTGATCTGGGAAAGGCGGACATAAAACCGGAAGCCATTGAGTTCTTGAGAAACTTCGCTGAAGTCGTGAAAAAAACAAAGACTAACATCCGCATCGATGGTCATACGGATTCCTTCCCGATCCATTCCCCCGCCTTTCCCACGAACTGGGAGCTTTCGGCAATAAGGGCGGTAAACATTGCCAGATTCCTCATTGAAGAAAACGGCATCGAGCCGGAGAGATTTACTGTAGCCGGTCACTCCTTGTATAAACCGGCCGTTCCCAACACCACCCCAGAAAATAAGGCAATAAACAGAAGGGTCGAAATCTTTATTAGCAAGGAATAATTAAAACGGACAAAACTGGAGATAATTTTATGTTAAGACAAAACTTGGTTTTCAGCGGAGTTTGTACTGCAATATTTATTAGCTGTTTTTTCTTCGGAGAAGGGGGGACAGTCGTATATTTCAACATTGTAAGTTTTCTGGTCGTTTCATCCGGGACAATCGGCGCCGTTTTCCTCAGCTTTCCCTTTGAAAGAATAAAGAATGCATATAAGGTTGCTGTAAATTCATACAAAAGAGATGCTATAAGTTCACCGGATCATATTGTAAATATCCTTCTCGATATTTCTATCAGGTCAAGATCCAATGGCATATTGTCGCTGGAAAAATTAGAAGAGACAACACAGATAACATTCTTAAAAAACGGCCTGGGTCTGCTGGTTGACGGTTATAGGGAAGATGAAATACGAAGCATCCTTCACAATGAAATTTACTACTTTAAAATCAGACGGCAACATTCTGAAAGAGTTTTCAGGACCATGGCTCTGTTGGCTCCGGGATTTGGTGTAGCAGGCAGCATCATCGGTCTTATCGGGATGCTTTACGGTGTGGGCGAAACAGGAGTAATTCTGAAGACGATCCCTGTCGCCTTGACATCGACCCTGTACGGGATTGTTTTTAGCTATTATATTTTAGTCCCCGTCGCCGAGAACATCTATTCAAAAACGCAGCAAGAACTACACTTGCAGAGCATTATTACGGACGGCATAATAGAAATCGGCCAGGAACAGAACCTTTACAAACTGGAAAAAAGACTCTCATCTTTTCTTACACCATCTGCCAGAGTGGGCAAAGAGGAAAGCCTGCAGGAACTTCGCAAGAGATATATACTAATGAAGATGGAACAGAAAGAGAGATGTACTGCAGCAGCATAAACTAATATATAAGGCCTTCCGTTAACCCCGAAACGATACAAGGCGTTTATGAAAGCCGCGCGGGTGGACTGTTCCACTGAAGTGCCCGTATAATTTTTACCCGAAGGTTTAGACTGACTTCTTTACCACGCCGCCATTCTGCCTTCCTAAAACCAGGGATGAAAGATCCCGGACAAAAACCTTCAGTCGTTCGGTCTGAGCATTCATCTCTTCGGAAGCAGACGAAAATTCATCCGCCAAGGCTGCCGTTGCGTAACTTTGTCCATCTCATGGATTGACCTGCTGATCTGTTCAATGCCCTGAGACTGCTCCCTCGATGCGGCCGCAATCTCGCCTACGAGGTCTGTCACTTTCTGGGCAATCTTGCCGGGGCGAAAGGTTTTTGCAAAAACTCAGGTGCGAGGGGATTGCATATCTACATCCCCATGGGGGCAAAATATACCACGGAACAGGTCTAAAGGTTCGCACAACTCATCAACCTGCTCGTCCACGAGCGCCTGCCGGAAACGACAAGCCTCGCCCGTCCTCCAAGCAAGCGTGCCAGAAAGGTGTATCTCGATTATTTGCAGAACCGCAGGGGTGCCACGATGGCCGCGCCTTATTGCCTCAGGCCGAGAAAAGGCGCTCCCGTGTCCGCGCCTCTACGTTGGGAAGAGATCAATGAAGATCTCAAACCCGCAAATTTTCATATTCGGAATATGGCGAAGCGGATAGATAAACTCGGCGACATATCGAAGGCCGTCTTGCGGGGCGGAGTCGATATGGAATCCTGCCTCAAGCGACTCGCACGGCGAGCTTAGATTGTCGCTCCTTATATTTTTCCAAGAGTTTGCGGCTGCGTTTTACATTCTTCATGAGTTGCGGAAGCCTCCGGAAACAATGATCTAGATCCAAACGATGGCGGTGACACATGTCGGTTGAGAATTAGGCATTTGGGTGACCCTACACGATGGCCTTCATAATATGGCCGAAGCCGCGGACATTCAGTGTATCGGTACGGCCTGTAAAATAGCGCGCGTTTATTTCATCCGGCCCCAGGTCCATAGCCTCCCCAAAACCGAATGCTTTCAGCTCTGCTGCCAGTGTCGAAGGGTCGAAGAATGTTCGCCAAGGTTCGCCCGCCTTGGCGACTCGTTTCGAGAGATCATCGAACGCTGATCTCTGCTCGATATTCAGCAGTGAAGGTGAAATAACATAATCGAAAACGACGCCGCTCCCTGTTTTTAGGGTGGCAATGAATTTAAGGGTCGAGTCGACGGCTTCCTTTGTCAGATAGGGGGTCACTCCCAACCAGGAAAAGAAGGCCGGCTCTCCGTGATCAAAGTTCACCTGCCGCAGGCCATGGGTTATTGACTGTCTTTCGAAATCCACAGGAACGAAGGTGAGAGAAGCTGGGATGGAGATACCAGCTTCCTTAAGTTGCGCACGCTTCCAGCTCTGCGTATCCGGGTGATCAACTTCGAAAACATGCAGTCGGGTTTGTGTGTAAGGGTCTCTATAAGCGAAGGTATCAAGACCCGCACCGAGAATCACGTATTGCGAGAGTCCCCTCCGGATGGCTTCGCCAAGTGTGTCTTCGGCATAGCGTGAGCGTGCTGCAATAAAGGCCCTGAGCAGCTCCGGGCCTTGAGCGGCAGCGGACTGTTGCGGAGCAGCCTGCAACGCTGCTGAACTCTCCGCGCCGATGATACGCATCGCCAGGGGATCATCGAAGACCAGCGGTTTATCAAGTATCTGATGTGCAGCGCGATGCATTGCGGCTCTTTGCGCCGTAATGCTAGGACTGCTTTCTATCATAGTAGCATCTCTTGTTCTGCATCTTGCCGATGTTTCGTATTGGCCAGTATCTTATTATTTGTCGAGCTCCCTTCTTATGGCAATCCCGATCTTCTCCAGCAGATACGGTTTCTTCAGATATGAACCCGCCCCGAGGGACTGCGTTTTCCTGACTCGCTCGGTCATGGCAAAGCCGCTGACAATGATTGCCTTCTGGTCCTTGCGTATTTCAAGAATTCTGCGGTACGTCTCTAATCCATCGATACCGGGATCCATGATCATGTCCAGGATGAGCAGATCAACGGGCTGTTTTGTCACGAACTCCAAGGCCTCTTCACCGCTGGCGACAGTGTCTACCTTGTATCTGAGGCCCTCCAGCATTGCTGACGCAAGGAGGCGCTGACCTTCCACGTCATCCACCACTAGAATGTGTTCGCCCCTGCCTATGTACGCGCTCTGGGGGACGGCCTGTTCAATCTTGGTCAGATCTTCTCTAGTCACAGGGAAATATAAGGTAAAGACAGTCCCTTTTTTCTCTTCACTCTCCACATCGATATACCCATCGTGATCTTTCACGGTGCCCCAAACAACTGCGAGGCCGAGACCGGTGCCGCTTCTGCCCATCACCTTCTTCGTATAGAAAGGCTCGAAGATCCTTCCAATATCCGTAGACGGAATTCCTGATCCCGTATCCGAGACGGTCAGTACGGCATATTCCCCTTCCTGAGTTGTGTCATACCCGTGAATCGGCTTGTCCACGTAACGGTTTTCAGTCCTGATCAGCACCTCTCCCGACGAGGATATCGCCTCTGCTGCGTTGGAAAGCAAGTTCATCACTGTCTTGCTCAGGTGTATAGGCGAGCCTTTGACATTCAAAAGCTCTGCATCCAGAGATGTTTTGAATTGGACGCTGGGATGATGGGATTTGATTGCCTCGAACTCCGGCGTCTGCAGGGAATCGGATATGATTCTGTTAAGGTTGACCGTCTCCGAGACCAGCACGCCTCTCCTGGTCAGCGTGAGGAGATCCTGGATTATTGCCGCTGCGCGCTGGCCGCCTTTGAAAATCTGCGTTGCGTGCCTCTGCAGGGGGCTCTCCTGCGGGACATTTTGCAGAAGAAGCTCGGAATAGCCCACCAGAACCCCAAGGACGTTGTTGAGGTCATGTGCCACTCCGCCCGCCAGCGTACCCAATGCCTCCATCTTTTCCGCTCGCTGCAGGCGTTCCTGCAAAATCTTCTGCTTTTCCGCTGTCAGCTTGTGTTCTGAGATGTCACGTGCAATCGCCAGAATGCCCGTTGGCCTTCCCTCTGGGTCCCGCAAGAAACTGTAGTGAATTTCAAACGGAATGATGGAACCATCCTTGTGAAACATTTCAATTTCCAGGATTACCGACCTGTCCAGATCATATTGACCGCTGCTTTCTTTTGCCATTTCTTCTGCAAATCTCTGCATGGCCGCTTCGAGAGATGCGGGTGTGAATATTTCTCCCGTCGTGAGCGCCATGGCTTCTTCCACCGAATATCCAAGTATTCTGGAAACGGACGGGCTTACATAGGTCAACTTTAAATCCATGTCTAAACTGTAGATCATGTCGTTGGCGTTCTCTGCAAGCAGGCGGTATCTTTCTTCACTTTTCTGCAGCTCATCCCGTGCCCGCTTGCTGTCCGTGACATCTCGAAAAAGTCCCCTGAATCCCGTGGGCCGTCCCTCGGCGTCCTCTGTAAAGGAGGTAGACCCCTCTACAGTTCTTTTGGTACCATCCTTCCGGATCACATCCCATTCAAACTGGGCGCGTGGAGTATATGTTCTGTACATCTCGTTATAAAACTTGAATATCTTATCTGAAGTCTCTCTATCGGTGTATTTTTTGTAATGCATACCCAGTGTTTCTTCCTTGCTACAGCCAAGAAATCGTCGGGCCGCCTCATTGAAGAAGGTGAGCCGTCCCGTCAGGTCCAGTTCAATATATCCTTCTTCCATGTTTTCTATGATGGCGCGGTACTTCTCTTCACTCTGACGCAAAGCCGCCTCGGCCTGCCTGCGTTGGGTGATGTCCCGGACGATGGCCTGGAGCAGGACATCGTCACCGATCTTGATGCTGTTGAGACTGACTTCAGTATCAAAGGGAGTTCCATCGTACCTCATGTGCCGCCATTCAAAAAATTGAAGTTCCCCCGACAGCGCGCGCGATATCTTCTCGAGGGCCTTCTCTTTGGAATCAGTTCCGTCCGGCTGGAGAGGGGGCGAGAAGGCATAGGGATGATTTCCGATGATTTGATCCATGGTACATCCAAACATTTCCAATGTGACGGCATTGCAGTCTATAAACCTATCCCCCTTGAGGATGAATATGGCATCGTTCGCATAGTGGAAGAGGGTCCCATAACGTTGCTGGCCTTCTTTCAGAGCTTCCTCCGCCCGCTTACGGTCGGTGATATCTTTCGAGACCACCGTCACTGCCGTCACTTCGCCGCTGCTCCCCACCACCGGACTGAGCGTTCGGATAAAGTCCCTTCCGTCTCTCTCACTTGTATGATCCTGTTGAGTAGGAGCGCCTGTCTCAAAAACGATTTTCACATGTTCGGCGAATTTGTCGGAATCTTCCCGGGAATGAAAATCGCTGTATGGTCTTCCCACGATCCGTTCGAGCGGCACACCAAAGCGCGTCAGGTGTCCTTTATTCATAAAGAGGTACCTTTGCTCGGCGTCAACGATGTATATCGAGTCCACAGTATTTACGAGAGCGCGATATTTCTCTTCACTCTGACGCAAGGCCTCCTCTGCCTGCTTGCGCTTGGTGACATCATCATAGATGGCCACTATCTCTTCCGTGGGAAGCTTGTAGACAAAGTTGTCCCGCCAGCTCGATAACTGCTCGTTCTTGTACAGTGAAATCGGATAACGTTCGGCCACTCCTGTTCGCCATACCCTCCGGAATACGTCGAGGAGGCCAAATTCTTTTATTCCGGGGAAGACATCAGTCATACTCCTCCCGATTAGTTCTTCCCTTTTAATATTTTCTATTGTTTCTGCTGCTCGGTTGAAATCCTTAAAGATAAACGTCTCTCCATTGTCACGCGTCTCATAAACGGCCACACCGCTTCCCATGTGTTGAAACATGACATGGTAGCGAGTCTCGCTTTCATGAAGCGACTGCTGGCTCTCCAAGAGTTCAGTATACTTCTGACGAAGTTCCTCGTCATAGGCTGATAATTGTCCATATGTCGCGCTCAACTCTTCATGCTTTGCCTTTAAGTCTTTTTCTATGCGCCGTTTCTCGGTTACATCTGTCAACGTTCCCCGGTATCCCAATACATTTCCGTCAGCGTCCTTCCACACAACTGATGTAAGAAGGACGTGAATAATAGAACCGTCCTTCTTCCTCAGGTCGGAAGGATATTCCTTGACATATCCTTTCTCACGTATGTGAGCGATGAACCTGTCTCTCCCTTTGGGGTCTGCATACAAGTCCCGAATCGGCACATCTTTCAATTCGTCCCTGCTCGCATAGCCGAACAGTTCTACCGCTGCGTCATTCAGATCAACCCATCTCCCCTCTGCCGAGGTGATGAAGACGGAATCTCTCGATGTCTCGAAGAAGGCCCTGTAACGCTCTTCACTCTCACGCAGCGCTTCTTCAGCTCGCTTCCGCTCGGTGATATCAGTTGCAGCCCCTATGACTCGAACCGGTTTTCCCTTACGGTCGCGAAGAACGTGGATGCGGTGATTAATATGAATAGGAGTCCTGCTGGCGGTTTGAATCCTGTATTCGTGTGAGGCGTATTTCCTATTGCTTTTTAACAATCTTTCCATACCCGATACCATCCGCCTACGATCGTCCGGGTGTATAATCTTGATCCACCAGTTCCAAGGATCATCTATTACTTCTGCAACACCTAATGTCTTCTGCATCCCCTCATTACACCAGAGTTGATTCTTCGCTATGTCCCAGTCGTGAACGGCATCAGTTATAGCTATCGACAGCAGGGAAAATCGTTCCTGAGCATCCCCGAGCTCTGACGCCTTCAGTTTCAGTTTATCTTGGGACTCTTCGAGCTTTGAGACCTTTAGGCGTAACGAAATCAATTCGTCAATAAGCTGTTTCTTGGTTCTGGCCTCGTCCTTCATCTCACTGTCTCCCTCGCTTCATGTTGGTGCAGCCGCGCAAAAAAACCCCGTCTCCCTTTAGGAAACCGGGGTCCTATGATCGGTACATACATCCCCCTGCGGGTTGAAGGGTTTGGAATTTTATTCATTATTCAAATATTGAAGGTTTCTGTATCATGATTTTCCCCAGAAATCTACAATCAAAACCATGGACATTGATTCATATTGCCATTGTCATAGCTCTTTTAACCGCACACCAATAGTTTCCCGAGTTCGAGAGCTTCTTTCATTAAGGATTTATTTTTCTCGATTTCTCCGGCATCCATAGCGCTTCCGTAAACTATGCCGACGATACATGCCTCAACGTATGCGTATGCATCCTGAAAAGCTCGGAGAGCATTGACACAGCCCGATTTAAACGGGTCCGAATCTCCGTAGCTCATGGCTATTGCGATCCGTTTGTCTGCAAATGCCTCCTTGGCATAGGGCAGTAAAGCAAAAGAGCGATCCATCCATAGTTTCGTCTGCGCCGATACAGTAAACCAGTAAACAGGACTCGCAATTACCCAGGCATCGGATTCCCGCAATTTCTTGTACACAATCTGCATATCGTCATTGATGGAGCATCCTTTGCTGTTTGGTTTCTGGCATGCATAGCATGATTTGCACGGTGCGATCTTCATGCCGTGGATATAGAGGGTTTCCACTCTTGCGCCAGCGGATCTTGCTCCTCGGGCAATCCTTTCCGCTAATATAGCGCTATTACCCTTCTTCCTGGGGCTGCCCAGCAAAATAAGCACTTTTTTTACACGATTTTTGTTGGTCATTTTACACCTCCATGCGAATGCACTTCATATCACAAAAAAGCGCCACATCTCTATTTTCAGCTAACATGAGACAAGCCGTATGCTGCTAAGGGGTTTTTGGCCTTGGGGCTGTGGAGGCATCCGCTGTCGGTGGCTTCTGCGGTGACGCCTCGGTTTTCTGGCTGTTTTCGAGTTTCACCATGGCCTCGAGACGTTCCCTTGTATTGGGGTGCGAATCAAGCAAACCGCCGCCCGTGGCTCCTGCCGCCTTTAGGAGGATGCGAAAGCTATAGGCCATGGTTCCCGCCGGATCCGGGTCTCTGGCTTTAGACAGTATCTCAACAGCTTTGTTATCCGCATCGGTCTCCTGTGAGCGCGAATAGGCGGGAAGAGCAAGCATGCCCGTCACCAACATGGCATTCGAAGCGATCAGACCTCCCACCCCGGGGATAAGAGACAAGGCAGTGCGAGTCACCTGCTCTGCGGCAATCGCTGTCTTTCTCTTGTCTGCGTGACCTAAAACCTCGTGGCCCATCTCGTGGGCAGCTACCCCGCTAATGAGCCTCTCATCGCCCGTATTAATCAAGCCTGTAGTAAAGCC
This sequence comes from Syntrophales bacterium, assembly GCA_052144335.1. Taxonomy (GTDB): domain Bacteria; phylum Desulfobacterota; class Syntrophia; order Syntrophales; family UBA2185; genus Fen-1135. The sequence continues at coordinate 14,710 of JBKQQP010000014.1, read as the reverse complement.
GAACCTGCAATCCCCCAGAGACATGGCGTTCAGCTTCTGAGAGTCGATGAAGAATATCTGGCAATTTTCTGGGGAACGGCCGGCGCTCTGGAGGAGAGGCGCAATTTGTTCCAGGACTTTCTTGTGGGCGGGATTCTGCCAATCCGGTTTGACGACCTTCGTCTCGGCTGCTGTCTGAGCCGCACAACCCGCAAGGGCCAGGACGCTCAGATATAATACCAACCGACGCCAGGCTGCGAATGTCATCGCTCAGTATTCCTCCTGTTCTTCACACTCTTGCGTTGAGATCTATTTCATTTTTGCTTCTTCAAGCATTGTTCAATGTAATGTATCACAAAAAGGGGAAAACTGAAAATTGAAGTTCTCGGCGGCAAACTGCGGAGAATCGCGGAATGACGGCCTATTGTTCGCCGGGCCGGACAACCCCCGCTATGTGCCTCGCGGCGGCCGCAATATAGTGCCTCATTAAATGTTGATCGGAAGGGATTTGCACGATAAAAACTACTTGAAAGAAACCCGATGAAGGATATAATTGCATGAAATCAAGGAGACTAATTACACTTGGAGGTATTTCATGAAAAAATTCCTGGTTATTCTTTCCGCGGTAACGATTGGTTTCTTTATGGCAGCAGCTACGGGTATGGCGCAGGACAATGATCAGACGCTGATGCTCAAAGAGGGCAAGGGGGCGTGCAAGGCCGACATTGAAAAGTTCTGCAAGGACATTAAGCCTGGCGGCGGCCGGGTCTGGGTGTGTCTCAAGAGTAATAGAGACCGGGTATCGCCGGAGTGCGCAAATCATATTGCCTTGGCTCAGGAAAAGTCCCGGGAATTCCATCAGGCATGCAAAGGCGATGCGGAAAAATTTTGCAAAGGCGTAGCAGCAGGGAAGGGAGGAATTGTTTCATGCCTGAAGAGCCATGAAGCGGAACTATCCGATGCATGTGCGGCCGCCTTCCGCAGATAGCATTTCCTCTGTCGCATTATAAAAATATTTTATTCGATGTATCCTTTTTCCGGCATCAGGCTGTGGTGAGTCAGCATGGCGCCCGTCGCCTGGATGACGTCGTGGGGAAGGCGAATTTTTTCGTGGAGCATGGGCCCTTCTGTTGTATTTGCCGAAGGCCCAAAGGCAAAAAAATGATCGATGGCCTTGTTGGCGTTAGTGAATGGATTGCCGTAAGGCAGTGGCTGCACAAGAGTGAAGACCTCACTGACAACAGTGGTCAGTCTTTCTGAGATATCCAGAGCGTTTTTCTGATCATTCTTTTTAAGGCTTTCGATGAGAGAATAAAGATTTCGCGAAAAGCAGTTGGCCGTGCTGAGAAGGAAACCATCGTATCTGCCGCCTGTATCTGTGAGCCAACGCGCATAGCTACCCTCGGCGCCCCTGACGAGAAAGACGCCGCCCTTGTAGACATCAGAAGTTGCAATATTGTCCTGACCGCTTGAGTCCTTGAAGAAAATCAGATTGGAATATTTTTGCACGAGTCTTTCAAATGTTTCGGGCGCCACTTCATTTTCGGTCACCTGGGGAAGCTGATACAGGGCAACAGGCATACCCATATCGAGTATAGCAGAAAGACCGACTTCGATTTGGTGTTGCGTAAGCGACTTTCCCCGGGGCGGGCAGACGGTGAATCCACAAACATGATTGGCTTGCAGGATTTGGTTGGCATCCCTTTTTCCCGGCAAATTTTCTCGAAGCATTTCTGTCATGAGTAAGATCGTCCTCTTCATGGCATCGACGTCAGCTTTCAGGACGCCGAGGAGGAGGCTTAACTTGTGCGTGCGTGCCTGTTTTATCGCGAAGTCCGCAACTTCCAATGTTTCATTTTCCGTCAGTTCCCAGCCATCACCGGTAGATCCGGGAATGAGAAATCCTTTGACCCACGGGACTACATGCTTGAAGTGGTCGCGCATCCGCTCAAAGTCGATCGAGCCATCGCTCTTATAGTGCGTGAGGAGAGGGCACCACAACCTCGGGATGCCGGAAGAAAAAAGCTTATTGATTAACACCTGACGCTTCCCTGCAACATCATTCATCGAACATCCTTTCTGGTCCAAAATAATTTTACAGACTCAAGTCATTTATCACAGTTTTCAGATGACAGGCAATAGGCGATTGGCGATCTACGGGGCCTCTCCTTCCTCCAAGATTAACACGCTCTTCATCATTCTTTAACAAGGTTGCAACATTTCATATCTATAATAAACATCATTTTGTGACAAAATTTCGTTCCTCAGACCTTTTCCCGAATTGGATTTGTAAAAAGAAAGATGGCGCATCAAAATCAATAACCTAAAAAAATGCTGGGGTATCTTTTCTAATTATGCCGAATAAAATTCTTATTGTTGATGATGAAAAAGACATCGTAGATTTGATCGGTTATAATCTCGAGAAGGAAGGATTTGCAACTACCAAGGCCTACGATGGGGAAAGCGCCCTTCATCTGGTTAAGGCAGCGAAACCGGATCTGGTAATCCTGGATCTCATGCTTCCGGGAATCAGAGGATTAGAGGTATGTAAATTTATCAGGAAGAATCCGGAAACAGAGGCGCTTCCGATTATCATGCTTACGGCTAAAGGGGATCAGCTAGATAAGATACTGGGCTTTGAGATGGGGGCGGATGATTACATCACCAAGCCGTTCAATGTGAGAGAACTGATTGCCAGGGTCCGTGCGGTACTGCGAAGGGCGGAAGCTCGTCCGGATTCGGAAAAGAGAGAGCAATTCACGTACAAGGGCCTCCAGATAGATTACAGTTCGTATGAGGTCACCGTAGATGGGGTAAAAATCGATCTTGGTCCCAGGGAACTAAAATTGCTGCAATTCCTCACAGGGCATCCCGGCAGGGTGTACACCAGAGACCAGCTCTTGGACTATGTCTGGGGGGATGAGACTTTCGTTGAGCCGCGCACTGTAGATGTGCACGTCAGCCATCTGAGGTCGGCCATAGAGGAAGACAAAAAAAAGCCGCGATACATTCTCACCGTCAGAGGAATCGGATATAAATTCGTAGATCTGAAATGATCTTTAATTAGATCGTATATTGCCCCACCCCATCCGTCATTTTTCATCATTTCTTAACAATCGCTTAATCACGATTTAACATTAATGCGCTACCGTGCGGTCGATTTCATAAGAAAGGAGGCCGCCGTATAAGCTAAAGACATGTTGCGTTCAGTTTTTACCGAGGTCGCGTAAAGGATGATCGAAACATTCCCGATTACCTTTCGAGGACATGCCCGGAAAGATCAATCAGGAAAAATCAAAAACAGGAGGAAAGAAATGAAAAGGTTTTGGACAGTTTTACTATCAATTGTGCTGATCATGGCCTTTGCTGTGCCTGTATCTGCGGCGGATGTCAAGTTCAGCGGGTCATATGTCGCACAGGGTTACTATGACAACGACCGCGCGCTGTTGGCGAATGGTGGTGCATCAGTATCTGATGTTTGGCAGAGACTGAGGCTCCAGACGGACTTCCAGGTACAGGACGGCCTGAAGTTTACGACCAGAGCCGATATACTGGAAAAGATATGGGGCGCTCCCCCGGCTACATTACCCTCAAGTAACGGGGCCGGGAACGATAGCGACTCCCAAAACATCAAGTTCACGCAGGCATATGTGACATTTAATCTCCCCGCTCCCGTCGATTTCGGCACTTTAAAAGTGGGTTACCAGACACAGAGCGTGTGGGGCACTGCCTTTGGTGACACCGGCGAGACGGACTACGGCCCGAGGGTCGTGTGGGATTGGACAACCGGTTCTTTCTTCTGGGGAGCTCGTTGGGATAAGATTGAGGGAAGTCAGTACTACAGCCCTTCCGGTCCAGCTGGCAATATTGGAGTATCCACCTACAAAACGGATGATACGTATGAGAAGTATTCTGTACTCGGCGGGTACAACTGGAGCAGCGGGAATGCGGGTTTGCAGATAACATATTATTACAATAGCACCAACGCCGCGTACAAGGCAGAATACTGGGCCTTCCAGCCATATGTCAAGGCACAATTAGGTATTGTTTATGTCGAGAGCGAATTCGGTTTCCTCACGGGTAAGGATAGAGTATACGACACAGGGGCCACCCCGGACCGGTCAATCTCAGGCTGGCGCGGTTATGTCATGGGCAATGTTGATCTTGCACCGGCTTATGTAGGCGCTTTGGCATTCTATGCATCTGGTGATGATATAGGTACAACCGACAAGAATGAAGGTGGGGCCAAGATCGGCACCGACTTTAATCCCTGCCTGATTCTCTGGAACTACGATCTCGGCAGGTGGAACGGCGCGTTGGGTGGTCAGAATGGCCTTTCCAATGCTGCCGCGAATGGTAGCACTGGACCTGGTAACGTGGGTGGCTACGATTCGGACAACGTAATGGCGGTGCAGATCTTCGCCGGCATCAGACCTATACCGAAACTTGATGTAAAGGTGAGTTTTACCAACGCCAGTATGGATCAGATTGTAGTTGCCAATCAGATCTCCAAGAATATCGGCAACGAATTTGATCTCAGCGCAACCTACAAGATCTATGACAACCTGTCATACATGGTCGGCTTCGGCTACCTCTGGGCAGGCGATGCTTTTAAGGGCAGCAATTCCAGTGCCCAGATCAGTAACGACTATCTTGTGACGCACAAGCTGACACTAACTTTCTAACCTCGCTGCTGTAAATTCCTTTACACTCCAGAGAGCCCAGGGGCGCATCCCCGGGACTCTCTGGATGGTCATTTCTTACCGCAGTAAATGCTCACCTTCAATTGAACAGGATATAGGTTTGCAGAGCCAGAATTTATTCTATCATAAGCTCACGGTCTACCCTGTTTTCTTTGTTGTTCTTCACTATATCTTAATATTCATTTAATGCCGCTTTAATATTGCGCCGCTATAATGCTGCCGAACTTAACGATGTAGGGGGTCTAATATGAGCTGGGGCGAAGCTGCTTCAGATTTACTACACAAGAATATATGCAAGGATGACGGAAATGTCCCACCGCTCCGAAGGATTATGGAAATGCTGGATGTCTTCGGGCTCTTCGGCGTGAAGATTAGTTCTCTTCCATTCGCCCTCTTTGACACGACGGCAGGAAGTGAGACGGAACTGCAGGCCGTTGTTGTCGGGGAGAAGAAAGATGTCGACCTTCCCACTACCATCGAGCAATCCAATTACTTTGCCAATATTGTCAGGCGCGCAAGGGTGGGAGATACCACAAAGAAGATTGTTACAGATCTGGAGAGATTTCTGAATACAAACACGGAAAATGTGTGGGAACACAGTTGGGTTCGCTTCCCCCGGAATCGATTGAGCCCCTTTGCCGAAGATACATTCGAGCGTGACCTTCTCGCAGATAAGGAACAGCCGTCAAAAGGACGGAGAGAAGATGCGCGCAAATTCATATTTTCCAACAATGGTGAAGAGTTTATACGTTTGCCGATAAGCTATCTGATCAAACTGTGCCTCGCAGATGTCCTCGGTTCACAGAAAAATGCCCCGTCATTGATTTACGGCACTGGATGCAGATTGCTACATCATTTTCTGAATGACAACACCTCTCCGGAGTCCTTCTCGTTTCATGTTGTACCTTTACGTCCCGATACGGGGATGGGTAAGGCAATTGCAAGAGAGACGGCAAAGCGGTTCCTGCTGACCCACCTCTTGATAATGTATGGCAATCGCAAGTTTTCCCTCATATCGAGCGGACAGAAAGCGATGGTCTACTCGTCACCTCATCCGCCGGTGCGCCTGAAGGAGCTCAACAACTGCATCTCCGACGCTTTCTACAGAGAGCTTTTCATGAATCCCTGTCTCTCAGACTGGAACAGAGGAGAGGCGAAGAATGAGTACATGCACCTTTGCCACAGTGTTTTAAGCCGCAGCCAATTGAATGCCGTGGCCAAACTCCGCGAGGCGGGTATCATCAGCACCAATCTCGTGGTGTTGCCGACGACGTCGAATATAAGTCTTGCGAACAACGGCACCCACATCAGCATGGGCAGCCGCAGGCTCAGCAAATATTTGGGAGATAAATCATCCGGGCTTAATGGCGCCCATGAGAAGTTCATCGGTGACCTAGTCATCAAGATAGTGGAACATTTCTTACCCCTCTTTGTAGGAACCTACAGCGCCGCACCGTATCGACTTGATTTCGTGGACATGCATCCGGAAAGGGTCCTTGGGTTCCTGTCCCATGAGCTGGATTACACGCACCTCCGGATGCTGTGGAGGCGATGGCAGAAAAAAGCGAACATGAAGATATTCGGCCGTGTAGTTACACCGTTTGGTCCGGCTTGGTTGGACCGGATGATCAGTATTTTCTTCAGGCTCAAGGGAGATTTTATTCCCGACTTCAGGCTTGTCGACTATCTCGTGTCCCTCATGAGCACGGAGAAAAGTCCGGCTCTGGACGGCACGATCAGAAATCATGATCGATTAAAGAGGGACCTATCCGATCTGGGCGTATTCGATTTTCGGATGTCTATATATCTGCTCTACAGGCTCCGTGAATACGGCACCATGGGATTTTCAGGATTCGAAGGCCGTCACTACAGCCTCTTTGAGAATCTCGAGGAAGATATGGGAAGGGCTGCAGACCTGCAAAATCTTCTCAACGTTCTGGCGTTCAAATATATCGCAGAGGGTGCGGCATTGCATGACCATATCCCGGATGACCCGTTCGTTGAAAGCGAGCGAAGGCAGATTATCTTTGGATCAGCTATCGGGATTCCAACTTTTTTCGTCCGCCACGATACGAAAAACATTTTCCTGAGAAAGATTATTGAAAAGGCGGCGAAGGTTCGCTCAAGCAGAAGATATCCGGGATATCTGCGTGTCTATAACCTGGAATATCGTAAAGCCCTTCTTAAAATATTGAGAGAAGACGCGGCCGATCTGATTGAGATGCTCGGGCTTGAAGAAACCATGGATGATTTGTCCCTTCGACTGGAGCACCCTGAGGACCATGCCGCAGCCGGCAGGATAACGGGTTCGATTCTCGACATCGCAGGCATTAAGTCCCCGCTAAAGATGAAGGCCGACGACTTTAATAGGGCTGCGGAAACATTTTACCGGACTGACTTGAAAGGACGTCATATCAGGGAGGCATTCAGGTTACTGGAAGAAGATTTGAGAAGGGTTGAAAATGCCTCGGCAAAAGATAAACCGGAAATACGAAAAGCGCTCCACTTTACTTTGAATGATCAGGCGGCCTCTCGATTTGTCGGTGCTGCCAAGCGGAAAGTTCTTGATGAAGAAATATCGCTAGGCGACTTGATTAAGCTCGTCAATCTGGTCTTGATCTCAGTCGACAACGACAGAAGTCAAAGTCAGGTGACATCCAACAAGGAATTAGCAGAGAAAGACTATGCTTCACCAGTATATTGAGCGTAAGGACCGGAGAGTCCGCACAGAAAAACTTTATCGCAACGACACTATCAAGTTTCTCTATTCCGATCTGCGGGAATATGCACCCTTCCTTTTCCGGGCGCTCACGGGTGCCCGCGTTTCAAGACTTTTGGGTTTCATAAACTATGAGCATTTCTTGGGAGAAAAGATATTCGGATACATGGATTTCTTGAGATCAAACGGCATCGACCTTGATGAATGTTGTGATGATCCGGAGAGTCTTGATACTTTAAAGAAAATATTTGAAAGGAAAATACGTTACTGGGAATGCCGACCCATGCCGGATGATCCTGACGTTATTGTATCTCCTGCCGATTCAAAAATGCTTGTCGGTTCCTTCTGTGACAGTTCTCATATGTTCATTAAAGGGAAATTCTTTGACTATGAGGAAATGCTCTGGACTGACAAGAAGACGTGGCTGAAAGCCTTCAGGGAAGGGGACTTTGCTATCTTCAGACTTACTCCGGAAAAATACCACTACAATCATTCCCCGGTTTCCGGAAAAATCGTGGACTTTTACCAGATACCAGGCAGTTACCATTCCTGTAATCCCAATGCGGTATTATCGATGGCCACACCTTATTCAAAGAACAGAAGAGTTGTGACCATAATCAATACTGACGTTGACGGTGGCACCAGAGCAGGTCTCGTTGCCATGATTGAAGTGGTAGCCATGATGATCGGGGACATCATACAATGCTACAGTGAAGAGGGGTATGCCAACCCCATACCGATTGGTACGGGCATGTTCATAAAAAAGGGTGTTCCTAAGAGCCTTTATCGTCCGGGCAGCAGCACGGATGTATTGATATTTCAGCGGGGGCGCATGCAGTTTGCAGATGACATCGTATTGAACATGTTTCATCAGGGTGTAGAGAGCATATTTTGCAAGGGTTTTGGAATGCCTCTGGTTGAAACCGAGGTGCATGCCCGTTCAATGATCGGAAGGGCATTGGGTAGGTAATCTAAAAGAAGGCGCAAGTACTCAGAGGTTATTATATGGAAAATGAAATATTTGTCGTCATATTGACTGTTCTATTTGTCTGTCACTTATGGTGGGGCTTCAAAGCGCTGCCGGATGAACAATGGCAGATCATGGCTACAGTGCCAGTGCGGAAGATTGATTTAGATAGATGGGATGGTATCAACCTCACATACTATGGCGTATTCAGCGCAAATGCTTATCTGGTATCAGTGGCGATCATGCTTGTCCTCTTTGGCGCAATTAGAATTGACATGAAAGCGACTTTTGCCCTCGTACTTATCATGATGGCTTTTTGCCTTCCTATGGCGAGGGTAATCGCCATGATTGTGGAAAAAAAAGCACATACTCGCACAGTCGGCGGCGCGGTTTTCACGGGGACACTGGTTGCACCCGTGGCGATATCGATATTCAATAGAATCATGGGGCCGTCCATTTCCATTCCCATGATGCCTGCTATGGCCGCTCTAGCAATTTCTTATTCCTACGGAGAAGGGATGGGGCGGCTTGCCTGTATCAGCTTCGGCTGTTGTTATGGACAGAAGCTTTCGGAATGTGCGCCTTTTCTGCAGACATTGTTTCGGAAACGCAACTTTATTTTTTCTGGGAAGACCAAAAAGATAGCCTATGAAAGCGGCCTGGATGGAGAACATGTTGTTCCCGTGCAGGCTGTGACATCGGTTTTGTATATAGCAACCGGTATCACCTGCACGTATCTTTTCCTTAACACTCACTATGTCGCATCCTTCCTGTTTTCCGTGCTGGTCACCCAGGGATGGAGAACAGTGTCAGAAATATTACGTGCCGATCACCGTGGAGAAGGTCGTATTTCCGTCTATCAAATAATGGGAATTACGGCAATCATCTATTCGTTGATTCTATGGAAATGGTCACCCAATTCAAACCCGGCGGCAGATGTTACGGAGGGTATCCGGACTCTATGGCAACCGGAGATTATCATCTTCTTGCTGCTGTTGTGGTTGGGCATTTTCCTCCATACCGGTTGCAGCAAAGTGACGGGGTCAGTCGTATCTTTTCATGTTCATGAGGACAGGATCTAATATAGGAGATCCTTTGAAAAGAGGGTAAGGAGATTTCTATGAAGGGAAGACTGTTGGGATGATTGAGGATCACTAATATGAAATCGGAAAATCTTCAACGTATAAAAAAACTTCTCCTCCGCAGATTGAATGAACTCCAATTTGAGACGATTCACGCTGCCTTTGAGAATGGGGCCATGAATGATAACCCTGCGGATTTCATGGACAAGGCATCGAGGGAGTTTGAGCAAAATGCAGAGATGATGATGAAGGAAAGGAAAAGGGCGCTCATACAAGAGCTTCAGGGGGCAATCATGCGCATCGATCGGGGGGTATTCGGGATCTGCGAGGTTTGCGAAGGGCGGATATCGGAAAGAAGGTTGCTGGCTATACCCACGAGCCGTTCTTGTGTAGCCTGCCTGGAGAAAGAGGGAAACCCCAAAGCTGCATAGACCTTTACCAGGATAAGGAGGTACATAAGTGTCACCGGAAATTACAGATGATGTGCGAGCTTGCCGGGCATTCATCGAGGCATTGCGTCGAAGCGAAGAAATGTTTTTTTCCAAAGATGAGATTATCATCTCTGACAGGAAAAAAATTGGTGACCCTGTGGTTTGCACAATTGAGGCCCAGAAGGGGAATGGAGATTCATCGCAGGCCAAAGGGAAAGCATATATATATCCCGATATGATCATTATTTGTGTGGAAAGTGCCCGGAAGAAATTAAACGCCCCAATGTATCCCCATCACTATGAATATCTCAGTTACTGATCATGAGAATATCGGAGTGCATGGGATGCATAAGGAAAAAGTTATCTTTGTCTGTATTCACAACAGTGCACGCAGTCAGATGGCGGAAGGGTGGCTTAATCATCTCTACGGAGAGCGTTTTGAAGCGCATAGCGCGGGACTGGCAGCGGGAAAGCTGAACCCGCTTGCAGTCGCAGTGATGAAAGAAGTCGGTATAGACATCTCTCATAAAAAAACGCAGGCGGTTTTCAGCCTCCCTAACAAAGGGGCTTTATTTTCTTACGTGATTACCGTGTGTGATGAGTCAAGCGCGGAGCAATGTCCTGTTTTCCCCGGCCCTGCAAAGCGACTGCATTGGAGCTTTCCGGACCCGTCACAGCTGAAAGGGACGGAGGAAGAGCAACTGGCGAAAGTGTGGATAATCAGGGACGACATTAAAGCAGCGATCGAATCGTGGTATGCGGAACTTGCCACTCAATGAAGTTTCAGAGAACCATTCCCACGCGATCAGGTATAAGAATCGAGAGAAATCAGCTTTCAGAAGAGGCAAGGTTTTTCTCCTGGTTCTGTCTGCAACTTTCCTCGTTTTTCTCTATGGGACTGTCGGCGCGTCTCCTGCGGCAATCATCCATGTAGTTCAGTTTCAAACGCTTGTCTCAAAAAGGGGCCTTCCGTCAGACTGGTCCTTGCAAGAATACAGAGGAACGCCTTCCTTCCAGATCAACCAAAACGCACTGCCCCCCCATTTGCAGATGATCAGCAGCGGCGATACTGCCTTCGGTTTCCGGAAGGAAATCTACGTCGATATTCTGGAATATCCTTATCTAAACTGGTCATGGAAAGCAATGAAACTGCCCGCTGGCGGTGATATCAGAAAGAAAGATAGTGACGATCAAAGCATTCAGATCTACCTCAGCCTTCAAATCCCCGGCGTTGCGGGTCTCTTTTCCGCACCCCCGGCGCTCGCATACATATGGGATAACGAAGCGCCGAAGAATACCTTGATCAAAAGTCCCCAGGCAATGTTGAGTAACGTTCGGTATCTTGTACTGCGGAATGGGAAGGATAGCCTCGGGACGTGGTTTTCAGAAAAGAGAAATATTCTTAAGGACGTCTATTGGGCATTTGGCCTGAATTCATCAGGCAGCGGGCCGATCATGGTCAGGGGTGTCTTGCTTTTCATCAATACGCACCACACGAAAGGTGATGCGGCAGGCTGTATCGGCAATATATACTTTTCTAATCAATAGAATTATGAGATTGCGCGATTGCCTTTGCCTGCTAAGGACTTTAGTTTATGAAAAAGCGTTTGTTCATAATAATAATCATTCTATTTACCATTGCCATTGTTGTCGGCTTTTATGCTCTATCCGCTAACAGGGTTTCGAAATCAGTATTGTCGTGGATGAAGGGTGTCGGCAAAGAAGATGACTCTTCGCAATGGTTCAGAATAAGAAGAACCAAAACGACAAGAGGCGTTGCGCTTGTTGTGCATGGTCTCAACTTGAAACCTGAAAGGATGCAATCTATCATAGCCGAGCTCAATGATGCGGGAATAGATGTTCTGAACCTATCACTCAGAGGCCATGGCAACAACTATTTGAAGAATATGAATGTCTCCAGCGACGGAGCAAGGCTGGAATCTTTTCGAACCGTCACATACAGTTTATGGATGGATGAAATTTATAAGGCTTATCTGAAAGTAAGTGAAAGGGCCTCAAAAAAAAACGTCCCCGCTTTTTTTATCGGCTATTCCCTCGGCGGGCTGATGGGTTGCGATCTTATCCTGTCACATCCTGATGTATCTTATGACCGCATGGTTCTTTTTGCGCCGGCTTTAAATATGACTGTGGAAAGTTACCTTTTGAAGGCCCTGATGCCCTTTCCCAATATTGTTATAGACAGTTTATCTCCGACATCCTATCGGGCAAACGAGGGTACACCAATGGCCGCCTACAAGGCTTTGTTTGAGGCCATTGAGCATTTTGAAAAAAATGCAAATGATAAATTAAACAAACCGACGCTTATTTTTATTGATGAAAAGGATGAATTTGTGTCTTGTTCAAAGCTTAGGGAAATGATTACCCAGAGGAATCTTGACCACTGGCGGATTCATGTAGTGCAGAAAGACAATGATGCTGGAGAAAAAATATCGCACCATTTAATCATTGACAGAGATAGCGTAGGTCAAAAGATGTGGAAACAAATCAAAGATGCTATAAAAGAGCACTTGCGCGTTGGCGCTTGACTTCGGTAGCGAGCGTAAACACATCCGCTTGTTGCAGAGAGCCTCAATCAGCCTTCCTAGCTACTAACCCATTTCATGATTTCACTCTGCCTTCAGTTTCATTAAATTTATCAGAAACATAATAAATCTTTCATCTTCCCTTAATAATGGTTTGTCATAAACTCGTTAAACTTTATTTTGGGGGAAAATGTCTGTCGCCGAAGGTATAGACGCATGAACAACAGGTGAACAGCATTACAAAGCAAAGGAGAGTGTAAGATGAAAGAGACAAAAAAAATTTATATTTCTGATTATCAGTGGCTGTTTCATACGCGGGAAACCGAACCGGTCGGGGATTTGTTCAGGCCGTTCAAAAGCGATTACCGAAAGCAGGAAGAAGAGCGGTTGCTAATAAATAAAGTCCTCACGGACGATCATTTGACCGCAACGTACTGGGGATGACGGGGCAGTTGCAATTACCAAATTCCGAAGATGCCGTTCTTCATTAATAAGAAAAGGCAGGGTCCGAAGAAGGCTTTCTTTTTTATAAAATGCAGAAAAGATACAAGGGAATAAGAAGACAAGTATCTATGTTAACGCGCTACTGCCGTGTCTTTAGAGCCATTTCTAGGATCTAAATGTGCAGAATTTTGGGAGGTAAAGAATGAATTGCCAGCTGCTTTCAAACACTGCGGTACATGCCACGCATGTGGTATCAGAAATCGGACCGTCAAGATTAACGAGATTATATTTAGATGTCGACCAGCCAATCGGGAAGGGCAAGATCAGATGGGCCAAACGAAAAAGTAAATACACAGCGGAAAGAAACGAATCACTGCTCGATTGTCTGAGCGCCACGTGGGAAGCCATTTCAAAAGCATATTTTCAAACCGGATACTTTGTAACTCCTGGTATCAGGAAATCTGAAATGCAGCTTGAAGAAATACAGGCTAAAGTATTGGATGGCAGGGCTTCATTATCTGATTTTCGAAAGGCCGTGGAGCGGTGGGAAGAAGCCGTCATATCGGCAGGGAATTACGCCTCTTCCGATGGTCTATTTTCTTATGGGCCAGCCTTAGCTTTTCCCGTAGATACTACTCATTTTTCTTGAAAGCCTCTTCGACCGGCGTGAGCCGCGACACGATACTCCTGGAAAAGATTATGGCGAGGAGAACTGAAGGAAGAATGATGATGAACAGTGTCAGGTAGATCACACGGTACAGATGATCAAGAGACTCCGTGACTTCTGCAAGCGGACGAGCCAGCCGGATATAACCATTGACCGCAGTGTTATCTTTCATGGGAAGGGCGACGTAGAGCATACTTTCCTGAAGTGTTGCACTGAAGCGCGACGCTTTGCCATACCCTGTTTTCGCAGCTTGCTGTATTTCGGGACGGTTCAGATGATTATCCATTTTTGTCGCATCTGCCTGGGAATCCGATATAACCTGTCCTGACTGATCGATGAGCGTCACCCGCATGTTTACCTCTTTGGCAATTTCCGGGATATGACGTGCAATGTTTTCCCCGGGCATAAGGGAGATGATCCTTGCTATGCCTGACATTTCATTCTCGATGTTCGTAGTAACTATGTCGCGGATCTTCGGCGTGAGAAAAAAGTCCAGGACGGCAATCATCAGAAAGACGATGATCAGATACGAGGAGAATATTGCCAAGAAGCGTTTCATATTATAACCCCCCTTCAATTTAGAAGTATCTATAGTCAATATATCTATGGCGTTAATTGGAAAAGATACAAAACGAATTAGCTAATTGCAAGCAAAGAGAAATATAGGGCCCCTGAGATTAATCCCGATATAGGTATTGTTAAAACCCAAGCCCATATAATATTTCCCGCGATTCCCCAACGGACAGCCGTCAGTCGCTTTGTAGCCCCCACTCCCATAATCGCTCCCGTAATCGTGTGGGTCGTGCTCACCGGAATACCCGCTACCGAGGCGCCAATGATAGAAATGGCAGCCGCAGTCTCTGCACAGAACCCACCCATGGGTTGAAGTTTTGTGATCTTCGTTCCCATCGTCTTAACAATCCGCCACCCTCCTGATATAGTTCCCAATGCAATGACGAGATAACAGACAAACTCGACCCAATAAGGGATATAAAAAGTGGAGCCGAGGTAACCGCCGCTGAAAAGAACAACAGCAATAATCCCCATAGTCTTCTGCGCATCGTTCATGCCATGGCTGATACTGAAAACGGCTGCAGAAATCAACTGGAGCTTCCTGAACATACCGCCTGCAGCAGCCACAGAAAAATATCGGGAGGAATTCAAGGTCAGAGTCA
>JBKQQP010000013.1:0-119924 GCA_052144335.1 Syntrophales bacterium | reverse complement strand
GGAATGTAACTGTTAAATTTGCTGACGAGGGACTTTTCAATGATAAATTTCTGCACCCCGGCATAGTCATTCCCCATCGATCCGGTCTTATCGAAAATAATCTCGAAATTATCTACCTTCTGAATGTAATTCCCCGATTTCATCTTCGTGCTGAGGTAATCCGCCTTGGTAACAGGGCTGGTCTTCTTTGTGGTAGCGCACCCCATTAACAATGCCAACACTAGGAATGGAAATAGAATCCTGAAGATGTTTTTTTTGGACATTTTTCCTCCTTTCAAAAACTTTTTTTGTGATTAGTCTTGTGCCATCTGCAATGAATTACAATTGAATCCTATTTTATCACGGACTGTGGCAATCTCGAATTGGAAGATGAGATTTCATGATCATCTCATTTCATCTTATGCAGGAATGGAATGTGTACATGCAAATCAGTTACTGACTATCATATTAAAAGTAGACTTTAATTGAGGCTTAGTCAATACAAAATCTAAATTTTCAAATAAACTAGATATTATATAATACTTATCAACTAAGTGCCCCTTACGTTCGTTCGGCTGCAAGTGTTGCCGATTTTAACCAGTTATCTTCAATACTATTTATGATATGATGTTAAGGACTTGATACTATTTAAGGCCTCCCCCTGCAACATGGTATATTGGGAATTTAGGTAGGACCAAATAATACCAGTAAGGAGAAAGCCCGTGAGATTTTAAACTAATCAACACAAGTACTACCTGGGATCGACCTCCACACAAGAAGAATGTATATCTGCATCCTCGATGAAAAAGGAGAAATCAGGGAACATCGCAACCTGTAGGTGCTATACGCAACAAAAATAAGACGTTCTTGAACGGCGCACAAAGTTCTGGAAAAACAGATATGCTTGTCTTAAAATTAAATCATCAACAAGAAATATCGTATAAGAATCTCCTCTGGGATCCTGAAAGTGATACATCATGGCCGGACGAATAAACGAAACAATTTACGGCAGGCTGAGAACAATTGTTGAGAACTTAAGCCGTGCCGTTTCCAGCGGATTCTCATATTGCCGGCGTTCGTTGTCCGTGCTCATCAAACACTTGCGCAGCGCCGTGTTACGCGCCGCACTCTTCGTGAGCGGCTGGTTGAGAGAATTATGGAAGGAGTTGAGCCGCGCTGCTTCCGGTGGATATCCGTATTACAGGCATTCACTGCCTGTCCGCATTATGCACTGGTGCAACGTCGCTTTTCTTGCCACACTCCTGATGAGCGGCCTCAATATTTTCGACGCCCATCCGACGCTCTACTGGGGCAAGCAGTCGTACAGCGGCGCTCCCCCCGTATTGGAGCTGCTTGGCAAAGAAGACGATGAAGGAGACATTTCCCGCGGGGTCACCCGCATCTTAGGCCATGAATTCAATACAACCGGATTCCTCGGCGCCTCCAGAGACTCGGAGGGAGAATTAACCGAACGCAGTTTCCCTTCCTGGCTTACCATACCCGACAATCGATGGCTTTCCATGGCAAGGCGCTGGCACTTCTTTATCGCCTGGCTCTTCGTGATAAACGGCGTCACCTTTGTGACCTACGCAATTGTGAGCAGGCATCTGCAGCGCGATCTTGTTCCTACCGGACAGGATTGGCGTTCGATAGGTAGAACGATTATCGACCATCTGCTCTTTCGACATCCGAGAGGCGAGGCGGCCAAAAACTACAACGTGCTCCAGAAATGCGCCTATCTGGCGGTGATCTTCTTCCTTCTCCCTCTGATGATCCTGATGGGACTGGGTATGTCGCCGGCGATGGACGCGCTATCCCACGGCTGGGTGGATATCTTTTCCGGCCGGCAATCCATTAGGACGATCCATTTCGTTCTCGCCTGGGCGCTGGTGCTGTTTGTGTTTATTCACGTCTTTATGGTAATCATCACCGGGTTCTGGAACAACCTGCGCTCGATGATTACGGGATACTACAGAGTCGAATCGGAGGCGGATCATGGGTAATGACAACAAGCTCAGCCGACGTAGTGTCATGATGCGCCTTCTTGCAGGTGCAGGCCTATTGGCGCTTAGCGGCTGCGAAAAACTTTCGGACACCACCTGGTTCCGCAAGGTCTTGGGTTTAGGCGAAAAGGCTACGTATAAAGTTCAAAGGCTGATCCTGCCGCGCAAAGCGATGGCGCAGGAATTCACAGAAACCGATCTGTCACCGCAATTCCGCAGCAACGGGACATCGATGCCGGATAATCCGATATACAAGAAGCTCGCGGCTAAAGGATTCAAGCACTATCGCCTTGAGGTAGGCGGTCTGGTTGAACGGCCCAAGAGTCTTTCGCTTGCCGACATTCGCAAGCTTCCCAGCCGCACCCAGATAACGCGCCATGATTGCGTCGAAGGGTGGAGCGCCATAGGCATGTGGAAGGGGGCACGCCTCAGCGCGCTGCTCGAAGCAGCACGTCTGAAGCCCAATGCCCGTTATGTCGTTTTCCACTGCGCAGACCCGATGGAAGAAGACGGCAGCTCTCCCTACTACGAGAGCATCGACATGGAAGACGCTTTTCACCCACAGACGCTCCTGGCGTATGAGCTAAATGGCGAACCCTTGCCCATCGCAAACGGCGCACCGTTGCGTTTGCGATTGGAGCGGCAGCTTGGCTATAAAATGGCGAAGTACGTCATGCGCCTCGAAATCGTCGAAGATCTTTCCAAGATAGCCGGGGGGAAAGGGGGTTACTGGGAAGACAACGGATACGAGTGGTATGCCGGCATCTAACGGATAGACAAATGCCACAACTCTCAAGGTTCGCCTGGCTTGAAAGGCAGCTCCTTGCCGGCCGGCACGCTCTCCTCCGCCATGCTCAGCACCATGGCCACCGTCACATAGGTGCCGCTGAGTACCGTCAGGTCTACGATTTGCTGATCGCTGAGGGATTTTCTGGTTCGATTGAACGTCGCGTCGGAAACCTCGTGTTTCGTTGAGAGCTCCGTGCAGAAGTCATAGACGGCTTCCACTTGGGGCGTCATGCCCCGCGGCCTCTTGTTGGCCTTGATGTCGTCGGCCACCTGTTTCGGCAGGCCCTCTTTCAGCGCCAGCGGATAATGCGCATACCATTCAACCTGGCTCCGCCATTGCCGCCCCACTATCAGGATCGCGAATTCGGTCAACTGCCGCGAGAGCGAGGAGTTCCAGCGCAGATAATCGAGCAGATCATACATGCGCTGCGCCAGGACCGGGCTGCGCAACAGCGGATTGTAAGGGCCTCCGATACCGACGCTTGAAATCTTCATGATCTTTTTGCCGAGAGGCCGCTGCTGGTCATTGAGTTGATCCATCGTGAGCTGGGGAAAACGCTTCGGCTTCTCGCCTGTCTGCGAATTCGCAAAATTCGCTGTGCCAAAGCCAATGGCAGCGGCGAGCACCACAGAACCGATCCAGAGTGCAGTATGATTCATTGAGTTTCCTCCTTAGATTTGGTTTGTCCGCTTGATTTGTTTTGATAAGACGTGACTATGAGTAACGAGAAATCATACAATGGAAGGCACTATGTGTCAAAGGCAGATTGGGGCGCTTAAATATTCAACTAAAAATTTATCTCTAAAGAGAGATAACCGCTGAAACAAAACCGCGCGGCGTCATTCATTATATGTCCATGATACCCTCATCTGGGCGGGAGCGAAGGATGTGGCTGTTTTAGATGGGGAACACACCAGGTGGGTAAAGGCGGGAAGACCTTTATTGAAGAATATAGTCACCCAGATGCCCGTTACGTACCAGGACGAAGTAAATAAGGCAATACTTGTCTCTAGACACTATGTTAAGGAACACATCGGGAAAGTTGCCATTATTGACGCTAGGAAGCCGGAGGATTACTTCGGGGCAACGGTTGGCACTTTTGCGCCAAAGGCCGGACATATTCCGACTGCCAAATCTCTGCCCACTCCTTGGATATGGACTGAAAAGGTAATTATCGATTTATATGTATAAGGTAATGGAATATTTTGCCGGGTACGGATTCTAAAGGGCAGTATTTACCTCAGGATGCCAAGCGATAATATCAATCTAACTTATTGATAAACCAGACGATTGGCTGTTATGCATTAGGAAAGCGATATTGGTATATGGTTTGCAGCGACTGTCATCAAGATGTTCATAACATCGTACTAATAATTATGGCTGAAAGTTTTTACGCACAAAACAACATTTAGGAGGTACGTCATGTCAGTTTCCGGAGTATCTAATACCAATTTTTATCAGACTAACGGTGCAAAGACTAGCTTTCAGCAAATACAGGATGACTTTCAACAGCTCGGGCAGGCTTTGTTACTAATACTAAAGATGTGACGACATAAACCGGAGAAAACTACGCTCAAGCGTACTGAATGATAAATCCAGCAAGCGGAGGGCCGAACCTCGGTTGACGCTTTGAGATACATCAAATTTCATAAGCATCAAGTCGAACATCATAAGCCTTTCCACAATTGTCTTGGATCTTAATCTGAGTAAATGATTATAACAATTCTTCTGAAAGGCGTATTCAATATGAGAAAACTTTCTGTAGAGATGTTAATTTTTACTGCCCTCTTTACATTTACACTTTGCCACATTTCCAATGCCGCTGACCTAACATCCAACAATGTAAAAGGCAAAACTATTTCTCTTCCTAAGGGATCTGCACCGATGCCCGCGGCAAATAATTTGTCACGGCAAAATCCAAAAGCCTCATCGAAGCTTATTCCTTTGCATGCGAAGAGAACACATCAGATATCGATAAAGCACACAAGAGGGGAATCCAGGTGGAAATCTATGCCCGACAAAGCCAACCGGCCCCCTTCAGAATTCTGAATCACCCAAAAGAGGGCGAGGTTTTTTATTATTGAAAGAACGGATGATGAAAAAGACAATACCTTTGATAATTGCTTTGTTCATCTTTACAGCTATTTCACTTTCCCATGCTGAAATAAAAACCTTCGTCAAGGAATACACTTATCAAGCGAGCGAACTGGACAGCAAGAGCTCTTGCAAGGCAATTGCCACGGAGCAATTGAAAAGGACACTGCTTGAGGAGCTCGGAACGTATGTGGAAAGCAAGACCATCGTAAAAGACAGCCAATTGGATAAAGATGAAATCACGACGCTTACAGCAGGTGTAGTTCAGCTGGTCGTGATGGATGAAAAATGGGATGGAAAGGTATACTGGCTTAAAGCGCAGGTAAAGGCTGACCCTGATGAGGTTGCTGCTTCAATAGATAAACTAAGAAATGATGAGCAGTTGATGCATGACCTGGAAGAAGCAAGGGCAGAAGCCGCACAGGCGATGGAAGAAGCGGAAGCCTTGAGACAGCAACTGGCACAGACTACGGCGGATAAACAGAAACAGGAGCAGTACAACGAAACAATGAATCAGCTCGTTGCGTCGGATTATTTTGAAAGGGGCAGTGCATTTAACGCGGCCGGAAATTACGGGGCTGCCGCGAATGCATATAACCAGGCCATCATGCTCCAGCCTGAATACGCGAAAGCCTATATCAACCGAAGTATCATTTATGTTCAGTTGGGAATATACGGCAAGGCTGCGAACGACCTCAAGATGGCCGCTGCTCTTAACCCTGCTAAGGAGGACGTATATTATAACCGTGTAGAACAGAAAAAGAGGGCAAGAGATCTCCAGGTTAGCTTTACTCGGCAAAATACAGCCTCGACCCAAGGCGTAAGGGGTGCTGATCCTCTGCAGAAGCTGTTGGATTGGAAGAGAGAAGAGAGGAGAAAGGCATACTTACGTGGATCGCTAGGCAAATCGGTTCCCATTCATGCAGAACCATCGAGGAATACAGCCCACGGGGGGAGTTACAACAAAGAAACGGACACATCGCGACCCGGTTTGGAAAGCAAGGCAGAGAGAAACAATCAAGCACTGAAAAAAGAGAGGGAACTTCGGCGGAAACAAAGGGTCGAGGAGATCCGAAAGAAAAAATCAATGAAACGGCATGAAAGGAAAAAAGAACCGGAAAGAGAAAGGGACAGAGAAAAGAAATAAAATGTATTCTGTATCCCTGTGCTAATTAAGATTCCGAAAGAAATGGAAGTGCCGAACTGGACAGCGAACCTGTTCAAGGTAATCTTGTACGTTGCTCCGCACTAAGACTACTGCTGCCGCGGCCTATGCGGAAAAAGTTGTACGTTTCAATAGGCAGTCCTCAGCCTTTCCCGATCACTGCTTCAATAGAATTTCTTCAGATTGCGCGCGATCTAAAGTTCTCCTTAAAGAAACGACCCTACCGCGAAATTCCCCGTCGACCCCATTGTCACAGAGGACGAAGAAAAGGAGTATCCTATTTTCTTCTTGACAATGGCGGCATTCCGTAAAAAAGTTGATCAAGGTCGGCAAGATCACAAAAGGAAGGGTCGATCTTGGCGGGATTAATTCCACATCTTGAAAGGGAGATAAGAAATGAAGCACCACAACATTGCAGTCATTCCGGCAGATGGGATCGGAGAAGAAGTCGCTCCAGAGGGGGTGAAGGCGTTGGACGCCGCAGGTGAGTTGACTGGGGACTACAAATTCAAATACGAGTATTTCCCATACGGCTGCAACTACTATCTCAAGCAAGGAAAGATGATGGCGGATGACAGCCTCAAGATCCTCAAACCATTTGATGCGATTTATTTCGGTGCAGTCGGCTCTCCCGCCGTTCCTGATCATATTTCCTTGCGCGGCCTGCGCCTGCCGATTTGCCAGGGATTCGAACAATACGTTTGTTATCGGCCTACCGAATTGCTGCCCGGTGTGAAGACACCGCTCGCGAACAAAAAGGCGGGCGATATTGATTTCGTCGTCATTCGTGAAAACACGGAAGGCGAGTACACAGGTGCCGGCGGCCGTGCGCACCGCGGCTTGCCGATCGAGATCGCGGTCGAAACGTCCGTGTTCTCGCGCGTCGGCATCGAGCGTGTGGCGCGATACGCATTCAGACTCGCACAGGGTCGCCATAAAAAACTGGTAAGTGCAACAAAATCGAATGCGCAGCAGCATTCTTTTACATTCTGGGACGAAGTCGTGACGGCGGTGGGCAAAGAGTTTCCGGATGTAACCGTTGAGCGTGTGTTGATCGATGCACTTGCCGCGCAGTTCATTTTACATCCGGAATCGCTCGATGTGGTTGTCGCATCGAATTTGTTAGGCGACATTCTCACCGATATCGCTGCGGCTATCAGTGGAAGCCTGGGCATTGCGCCGAGCGGCAACATCAATCCTGAACACGATTATCCGTCGATGTTCGAACCGGTTCACGGTTCCGCACCCGACATCGTAGGTAAAGGCATCGCGAACCCGATCGCGATGATTTGGTGCGGTGCGCTGATGCTCGATTTCCTCGGTCACGAGAAAGCGGCGAAGCTGATACATACGGCGATCAAGGCCGTGGCTGCGGATGGCCGTGTGCTGACGCCGGATTTGGGAGGCACTGCGAAGACAAAGGATGTCACTCACGCAATCATCGGCAAGATGCGCGCGATGGCAAAGTAATGACCCACCCCATAAGCCTCACCCTAATGATCTTTTACAGTGTCAATTGGATCAGGAGGGTAAGGTAATCTATACGGCCAAGCAAAAAAAGCACGCAAAATTCTCCCCCTCTGGAATTGGTCTGGATATTTTTTAAACAACTGGATACTTCAAATTGGATATATTTTATCCACTGTCGCTTGAGACATTGGCGTGTCGTTAGAGAATATTTAGTTATATCGGAATCTTATAATATGGCATGCGGGTCGGTATATTTCTTGCTGTCTTTGAATAGTTTCCCTGTCTAAAAATGCCCAGGGGATAAGGTATAAGTTCTTCCAAATTCTCTTTTAAAGCAGCTAAAAGATGTCGCCGACAATGAAGCATCTGACAGAGGTTTCAGTAGCAGGAACGATCATTATTTTATTAATTGCTATCTTCGCTGTGGAAATATCTTCAATAGTTCCTGCCAAGGTTGACTCTTCCAAAGCACCCGCTGTCAGAAAGGCGAAAAGGACCAGGGTGACCTTTATAGGAGTAGTCAAAGGACTATCTGATACGACAATATTCGTGAGCGTGCCGTTAAGGGAACGGTTGAATTGATAGAGTTTGTTCTCGATAAACCTACTGAGAAAATAGAGCTTGGGGATAAAGTTAAAGTGAGCTATGTTAAAAAAGAAGGCGAGAACGTTGCTACGATGGTCAGTCCGATTGTAACCAGAAAAGTTACTTATAAGAGTATTCCTCAATGAGAAAAGGAATTATTGTCTTTTTTTGCGCTTTCGTTATTGCCGCCTCGACAGGCTGTGAGCCGTCGTATCGAACGAAATCTCCCTCCGATTCATCTCGAAAAACATACACAATCGCCAAAGCAACTTATGATATCTCTCTGATCTCTGTGGAAAAATCCACTGGGGCTAAAGAGATCGGAGAGCAGAGAATTGAAACAGTCATTGAGATGGGACTTTCAAGATTTTATTTTGAAGATGAGATGGTGAGAATTAAATGGCTCCCGACGCCTTATGACATTGTTTTTGTTCTCAATAGCAAAACGGACGGGCCGGTAAGTATCGTTTGGAATGATGCGAGATTCATTGATGAAAAGGGCGTAAGCCACAGATTGATACATTCCGGCATTGGCTATGAGGATAGAAACAATACACAGCCTCCCACGGTTGTTGCCGCGAGAGGCTCTCTTGAGGATTTCGTGCACCCGGCAGATTATTTCCAGAAGGAAGAAGACTACGGCTGGAAATCAAATAAACAACAAGATTATTGGAAGCGGGCGCCGTTCCTGCCAGCTCAGATCAAGGGAACCGCAAAAGAATTAAGAACAAAGGCTGAACCATTCGTAGGTAAAACCTTTCAGGTCATGCTTGCTTTGCAGATCGATGATCTGCGAAATGATTACCTTTGCACTTTTAAAATCAACAGAATTGATGTAAAGGAAGAGCTCCTTGAGCAGGATAAAGGCCCCGACAATAGGGAAAAAGGCAAGAGCTCCGGTAGAGGGATCCGGTATTGATCATAGAGCTTATATATCATTAAGAAAGGTTATGAGTTGATTGCGATCAACGGACGCATTAGACATGGTATAGGTGCAGCAGCCCATGCGTTGTCGCACCAAATGCCGTACATTACGAAGGAGTTTCCCGAGGTAGCGATATGCTACCGCGGCTCCATAAACTTGGAGCTGGAGGTTCCCCTAAAGGTGCTAACACCAGACTATCGCACCAAACCGATAGCCTGGTTGCCCGGGAACCAAGAAACAGAGATTTTCGACTTCGTGCGAATCGAGATTGAGGCGCCTTGCAATGCCTCTGCCGTTCCAGCTTGGCTGTATATTCCCCACCGTTCACCTCACCGGCGAAAGCTTCGCATCTGCGAAGTCATCACAACGCAACTGAACTTAGCTAACGTGAATTTGTGCCGAATCAAAATCAATCGCCGGGTATTTCAGTTGCCGCTGCCGCTGTTCCCATTAGTGGTCGTTATCTAGCCCACATGCACAGGCGTGATTCTTCCGTCGAGCGGACAAGTCAATCATCAAAATATTTATTCGCGAAGGTTGGATGTTATAAAATGTTTGAAAATAACGATTTGAATTGTAGATTTATTGTTATTGATTAATAAAATCTAATCACCAGGAGAAAGAATAATGATGATTCGTGGACGGGAATTTCCAATTGCCACATCTGATCCATTTAACAAAACTCATTTCAAGCTTACAGAAACGATGAAAAATAAGTCCAAGGGAAACGTCTTGGATTTTCCCGCCGGCACGGGCAGATTGTCGTGGATGCTGCACAATGAAGGATTTAGCGTGACAGCGGCGGATATATTCATTGATAGGTTCCGCAATCCCGAAATTCCTATCTTTAAGGCGGATATGGACACCAGATACCCCTTTGACGACGGTTCTTTCGATTACGCGTTTTGCATAGACGGACCCGGACACGCGGAAAACATATATCATTCTTTCCGGGAATTCAGCCGAGTATTAAAGAAGGGAGGCTTATTTACATTGAGTTGTAAGAATTATTCCAATATCGAATCCAGACTGCGCAATGTTTTTTACGGTGTACTGGAACCAGTGGAACCGTATACAGAAAAAGAGAAGAAGTATAATGGGCATGTAAATCGGCCTCCCTATGCGCTTTTGAAAATGGCCCTGCAATACGCCGGCCTGGAAATAGAAACAATCCACAGTGACAAGATATTATATAAACAGCTTCTGCTGGCACCGATTGCCTTGATTATCAGCATCTTCACACTAATTAAAGGGGACCGGGGGAAAAAGAAATACTGGCTTGACGAATCCAACTCCTTAAATATTCTCATGGGAGGAAACTCATTAATAATTTCCACCAGAAAAATAAGATGATTTTTTAACAATTGAGATGAGGTGTTTGGCTATTGTTTTATCCCTTGTTCTCTTCCCGGAGGTCAACAAGAAGTGATTGCGGAGGAAAGGCGCGCCCGCAGATGATTTAAGACGTCTTCCTTTGTAGAGATGAAGGAGAGGAGAGCGGCGTCGGTGATCTGTGGAAACCGCAGGAGAAATATGGGACAGACGCCAAGGATCATCGCGAGGACAATCCTCTTTTCAAATAAATCACCCGTCAGAATGTGAGGTATTCCTCCCCCGCAGAGAAGATTCGTTTCAGAAACATCAGTCGTGCGAGAAGGGCTGTCAGATATGATTCTATCTATGGCATTGAGGTATTCCAGCATTGTCCCGCCTCCCGGGAGCATCTCTGCCACACCGGCGGGATCGAGACCATAGTGCAGGCAGGCCCTCAGTACCGGCAGGACATTCCTTCCCACCTTCTTGGTAAGGGCAATACACGCCGTATGGTCGAGAAGCAGCAAGCCCTCCTCGCACTTTTCCATTCTCCGATTTCCTGGATCATGCCATGAGTATCTCACATGAGTCATGCAGGGCGAAGGGCAGTGATAGCAGGCCATGTCCTTGTTCCTGTCTGCCTTGAGAAATTTTCCCGCCTCTTTCCCGCCTTCCAAATTCTTAAGGACGGAGTAGAATCCTCTGCGCTTGAAATTTTTGTCCGTGGAGATTAATTTTTCGAGTTCCTTCCCCTGAGCCGGATTATCGGTGTTAAAGGGAAGGCCGTCCGTACCGCCTAGCATTAAGCCTTTCAAGTTCTTCGCGGCCATCACGGAAGCGAGACCAGCTTTATCGAGGCTGCCATTTGTACCGACCGAGAGGGATGCATAGGAAATACCACGGTCAGCCGCCGGTCCTGTTATAATGACAGACTGAAAGGCAGGTGATGTTTTCTTCAATTCTCTGATCGCTTCGGGAATGGACATATTCAGAACATTCCCGGCGGGCAGTATCTGGATTTTTCCATGATTTATATGGAGGGTGGATGGTTCCGGCGCAATGCCTTTCACCACTACATAATCGACGCCGGAAAATTTTATGTCCGGTCCGGTGCGGAGCATAAACGGGACGTGGCAGAGACGCTTGTGGACGGGAGAGGGAAACGTTGCGATCATGAGAGACGAGGCCGGCGCGAAACTTCCCGTCAAAGGGCCGGTACCGAAGATCAGGGTGTCATCCTGATATCCTGCGAGGATAGCGATATTCATAGCCGCCCCGCCAAGATACTTGTCTACTTGCGCATGATCCAGACGAACGACCTCAGCTGATGAGGTGGAAAGATCAACAACGCCGATCTTTACATTGTAAAATGGCTGGAGGGAATTCATATCCTGCCTTCTCCCGGCGTCGCCTTCTGCCAGCGAAAGCGAATCTTTGCCGCATCATAGGGGCATCGATCGATGCACCTCATACACATGATACATTCCGTCATAGGAACTTTCGGCGATACCCCTTCCCGCAATTTGTCTGCGTCGATAATCCCCACGGGACAGACCTCAGCGCACTGAATGCAGGAGAATTTCTTGCACCTCTTTGCCCCGATCACTATTTTTACCATACGCAGCAGTGCCGTGATCCCCAGTACGGCTCCTACGGGGCAAAAATATCTGCACCATGATCTTCTCTCACCGATCTCGAGGCTTGCCAGGGCGGGGACTATGGCGAGCTCGGCGCTCTTGAAGAAGGACTGCACTCCATAGGTACGGCAGAGCGTTCCGATGGGACAGACGGTGCAGAAGACCTGGAAACCGAGAGCATAACTGCCCCCGACGGCGCCGGCTAATACACCGTATTTTGTCATGCGGCTCTTGAGAAATGCCGGCCAGCCGATTTTTTTGGGGGTCATCTTATCGACAACATCGAGGACAAAACCGAAGGGGCAGACCCATCCGCAGAAAAGCCTCCCCGCAAGAACAGTGAGAATTAGGAGCGCCAATGCCGAGGAAACGCTTACCAGCACAATAGTTCCCGACGATGCGATATTTTGCAGAGTCCCCGTGGGACAGGCGAAACTCACGCTTCCCGTCCTGAAGTAGCAGAATGTGCCGATGAAAACCATGACCAAGAGCAGAAAAGATATCAGCTGAGAAGTCCAGCGCAAACCCTTTATCCAGCGAACAGCCTTCCCCCGTGTAAAAGTGAGAGCGCTCTCGGGACAGTGTTTGACGCAGAGAGGATTGCCTTCGCAAAGGTCGCATTTATGTATTTCCTGACTGCCGGGGTCTTTAATCGGTGCCGCCGCCGGGCAGGCCATAGCACAGAGCCCGCACTCGGTGCAGAAGAGTTTGTCTATGCGCACGATACCGTTATCGCCCTTTTCGATGGCCCTTGTAGGACAGGCGGGAAGGCAGAGAGGCTTGCGGCAATGCTGGCAGAGTATGGAGAAATTTTTACCCTCCTTTTCATCTCTCACAACCTTCACGCTCGCGGAGACAGGCGCGACTTGTGCTGTGTTCCTCGCGGAGCAGATCATCTCGCAGGCGCCGCAGCCCGTGCACCTGTCCGGATGAAAAATTACAAAGGAATGGCGCTGCGGCATGAAGTACTCGGAGAGCCGCCTCTTCTCCGCGAGACGCGGCCGCAGGTCCTCCAGGGTGAGGGAAAAATCCTGCTCTGTTATCGGCTTCTCTGAAGTTTCTTGTTTCATCATTTACGCATTTCTCAGAAGATATATCTCCCGCCGGCATGGCGGACATATGTCGAGCACCCCGAATACATTCGGTGGTTCATCCTTCAATCTCGCGAAGACGAAGTCCTCCACGGGAATCGCCACAAAGGCCCTGCCACAGCATTTGCAGGTCTTCGCATTTTCGAGGAGGTTCTCATCTGCGGCCGCCTCCCGGAGTTTTCTGATCAGATCCCTGCAGCTGACCTTCTGAGGGCATGTATCCGTACCGGCGTTGCATTCCGTGCAATACCAGATGTTCTTGTCCTCAATTACCGGGTCGCCTACAATGGTCTTCTTTATGATGCCCCGCGGCGACATCTCGATGGAGAAATTCGCATACATCTCGGCCATGGGACAGGCCGCAACGCAACGCCCGCACTCGACGCACGAATCGGCGCCGGATAGGCGTTTCGCCTCGGCGATTTTATCTTTCCTGTTTTTCATGCGGTACCTTTTCTATCTTCGCGGCGCACGCCTTGAACTCCGGTATTTTGGACACAGGGTCGAGAACGGGATTCGTCAGGATGTTGGCACGTGCCTCCGTAAAGTGGAAGGGTGCAAAGACAGAGCCCCTGGCAACCCTCTTCGTAATTCTCGCGGACGTGACGATGCTCCCCCGCCGGCTCGTTATCCTGATCCTATCGCCCTCTCTAATGCCCGCTTTCATTGCGTCTTCCGGGTGCATCTCCGCGTATGGCTCTTCCATCTCCCTGCTGAGAAAGGCGGAGCGGCGGGTCATCGTGCCCGTATGATAGTGGGCAAACATCCTGCCCGTATTGAGCCAATAAGGATATTCACTGTCCGGCTTTTCAAACGGCGGTGTGTATGCCGGCACGATGAAGAGCCCCCTGCCCCGTGTAAACTGGCCCTCATGAAGAAATCTTGTCCCTTCATGTTTCAGGTCGGGACACGGCCACTGCAAGCCCGCCTTCTCCAGCCTGTCAAAGCGAATGCCGCCATATTCGGGCACAAGCTTCGCGACTTCCTCCATGACCTCACCCGGATACTTGTAAGGAAAGTTGAGTCCCAGGGCGTTGGCAAGGAGACAGATGATCTCGAAGTCTCCCTTTGCCTCGCCGGGAGGTTCCACCGCTTTTCTCAAGAGCTGGAATCTCCTTTCCGTGTTCGTATACGTCCCCGTCTTTTCGGCAAAGCAGACGGCGGGCAAGACCAGATCAGCGAACTTCGCCGTCTCCGTAAGAAAGATATCCTGGACGATCAGGAAATCCAGATTCGTTAGTGATTCCAGCACGTGGTTGACATCGGGGTCGCTGAGAGCCGGGTTCTCCGCCATGATGTATAGCGCGCGGATTTCTTTGCCCGCAGAGCCGATCATCTCCGTTACGGTGAGGCCGGGTTTCTCGGAAAGCTCCCTGCCCCAGGCCCTCTCGAATTTTTCTTTCACGGCCGGCACGCTGACGCTCTGGTATCCCGGGTAGACATTCGGCAGCGCTCCCATATCACATGCGCCCTGGACATTGTTCTGCCCGCGGAGCGGATAGACGCCGGAGAATGTCTTGCCGATCTGGCCGCAGAGCATCGCAAGGTCACAGACGGCATGGACATTCGCCGTGCCGCAGGCGTGCTGGGTGATTCCCATGCAGTAAACGGCGGCGGCATCCTTTGCCTTCGCGTACATCTCCGCAACTTGTCTAATCTCCTTTTCGTCTATGCCGCATTCTCTCGCGGCCCGTTCCACCGGCCAGGACTGGAGGAATTTGTTTAATTCATCGACACCTTCCATTCGGTCGTGAATGAATTTCTCGTCACGAAGACCCGCATCGGTAATGTGCCTCATCATACCGGTGAGGAGGGGGATATCCGTGCCCGGATTGATCCTTAGATGGATCCGCGCGTTCTCCGCAACCGCCGTCTTCCGCGGGTCCACGACAATCACCACTGCCCCGCGGTCTACGGCCTTGTATATTTCGCCCATGATGATGGGGTGGCTCTCCGCCGCGTTGGACCCGATGACCAGAATACAGTCCGCCCCTGCCAGATCGGAGATGGAGTTTGTCATAGCGCCGCTACCCGTCGTCTGGCCCATACCCACGGCCGTGGGGGCGTGGCAAAGGCGCGCGCAGTGGTCCACATTATTCGTCTTGAAGGCCATGCGGATCATTTTCTGGAAAAGGTAATTCTCCTCATTGGTGCACTTCGCGGAAGAGAGCCCACCTACGGCATCCCCGCCGTATTTCTCTGCTGCGTCCTTCAGCTTCTCCGCCGCCAGGGCTATCGCCTCAGTCCAGGAGATTTCCTCAAAAGTGTCACTCTTTTTTACGAGAGGTGTTTTCAACCGCTCCGGGTGATGAACGAATTCATGCGCAGACCACCCTTTGATGCAGAGGGTGCCGCGGCTGACAGGGTGTTCCTTGTCCGGGTACGTGCCTACGACCTTGCCGTCCTCGACCTTCAGGACCAGGCCGCAGCCGACCCCGCAGTAGGGACAGATAGTTTTGATAAAATCAGGACACATCGTCTTTTCTCAAGCTGTTTACCCAGTCCGGTAGTTCCTGCCCCGCTGCAGGCTCCTTGCCTAGATCATAGAGGATGGGGGATTTCCTTTCCGGTTCCAGCCCGGCCTCGTAGCCGTATGTCTCACGGAGCATCTCTCGCATCGATATCTGAAGGGCCATAAGAGGGATATTCACCGGGCAGGCCTCCTGGCACGCCCCACAGGCCACGCACGTGTCCGACAGATGAACCGCACGGATCAGGTGATAGGACAATACCTCCGCCGGTATGACGCCCTTCTCAACCCAGACTTGATCTTCAAGTTTGCAGGGTATGCAGACACAGATGGGACACGAGTTCCGGCATCCGTAACATTTGATGCATCTCTTAAGTACGTTCGCCCATTTTTCCATTCTCGCCGGGCCGTCCCCGGCAAGCAGTTCCTTTACACTCTCGACTGAAAACGGATCTACCCCGGCCACAGCCTCGCCGCAATCAAGCTTCTGTGGGTAGGGACGGTCGCAGATGCAGGCCGACGCCTGCACTTCAGTGCAGGCAATGCCGATAGCGATGAGACGCTCTTTTTCAATCTGGTTTCTTTTCGCAAGTTCCGTGAGAGCCCTTTCATCGCAGCCACGCACAACGACTGCCAGCCTGTAGCCTTCCCTTGAAGACCGCAAGACAGTCATCGCCATTTTTGCAAGCAGCCATTTAGGCTCTATGACAAGGGCTTTTAGCTCGGCCGGATTTTCGAAAATATGTGGTTGGATGATATCCCACTGGCCCTTTATCAGACCAAAGACTCCGTCTGCCTGCTTTTCCGAGAGGATGGCTCTCGCTATATATTTTACTTTTTCCAGCATACTCTTATTATGTAGTGCAGACCTTCAGGTCTGCCTTCTCTCCCCAGGACTAAAGTCCTGCACTACGTATTTCATAAAGAGGGACGGTTCAGCGCATCCACACGGCTGTAGACGGCATCGCCTCTAATTCTTCAAAGAATGTTTTGACAACCTCCGCGTACTGGTGATCCTCATGGGCCGTCCCGAAACTGATCAACAGTCTCTTGCCATCGATTCCCGTTGCGTCCAGCAGTGCCTTCAGGAGCTCCAACCTCTTAATGGCCGCGTGATTCGCGCCGTTGAACCGGCAGCCACCCAGATGGCAGCCTAACACCGCCACCCCAGTCATTCCGGATGCAAACGCCCTGATTACTGCATCAGGCTCGACGAGCGCAGCACACTCCACGGGAATCACACGGAACTGCGAGGGAAGTTGTATTCTTTTTTTTCCCGCTCCGTCGGCGCCGATGAGGCCACACCACTTACATGCAAAAACGAGGATTTTCATAAAGCCATCTCTTCGCCAAATGCCTCTTTAATCATCGCTGCCACGGCCCGGTAATCGTGCTCCGGCAATTGTACAGTTCCGTTGGGACACACCGATACGCAGTTGCCGCATCCCTTGCACCGAAGCTTGTTAATCCTACTGATTGATTTCCTCTCCATCTTCTGCAGACGACACGCAGCAAACGGGCAGACAGCCACACAATTGCCGCACCCTGTGCACTTCTCGGCGCTGACGGAGGCATGGCCGAATTTATCTCTGGGGACGCGGCTCAAAGACAGGGCCGAAACTGCTTTGCTTCCCAGGAGCGCGGCGGCTTTGACGGCGGCCCCTTCTCCCTGCACCATTGCGTTATCGGATGACACGGGCCACCTAGCAGAGCCGCAGATGAAAACGCCGTCCATCCTTGTTTCGAGGGGATGCAGCGGATAGATTTCCGAGAAGAAGCCGTAGTGGTCAACTTGCAGACCGAGCATTCCGGCAAGCTTTACGTTATCGTCATTAGGAATAAGAGGCGTACTCAAGACGACAAGATTGCAATCGAGCTTCCTCTTCACCCCACTGATGCTGTCGAAAACCTCCACACCCTCTGCATGTTCCGTTCCCATGATTTCGGGAGGCAAGTTCTCTTCGAATCGGATAAACTGCACCCCTTTGGCAAGGGCGCTTCTGTAATAGGCCTCGAGAACGCTCCCAGGCGTCATTATATCGCGATGGAGGATGAACACACGTGCATCGGGATTTTCGGCCTTTATTCTTACGGCGTTCTTCAGGCTCGACGGACAGCATATGGTTGCGCAATAGGGCCGTTCATGATTCCTGGCGCCGACGCACTGAATAAAGACAGCCGTCTTGACCTCACGCAGACCCTTTATGAATCTCCTCTCCAACTCCATCTGAGTGATAACATTCTTAAGCTTGCCATATCTGTATAGGCCATGGGGAAGCCACACCCGCGCACCGGAGGCCAGGATGACGGCCCCTACGCGGAGCCGCTGCTCCCCCGCAGAGGAAGAAAGCTGCGCATTGAAATTGCCGGCAAAGCCCGTGACGGAATTGATTTTGGCCTTCGGATAGAAATGGATGAGGGGATTCTTTTCCACTTCATCAACAAACAATTTTACTTTTTCCGACGCCTTCTCATCAGACGGATAGACGTGGGAGATCAGGTTGAGCATGCCACCGGGGTTTGATCCCCTTTCGACAAGATGCGCCTTAAACCCCAATTGCGCCAGCGTCCGCGCGGCGGAAAGCCCGGCCGGACCCGCGCCGACAATCATCGCCTCCGGACACACACTCACCGTGACATCATCCGATTCACTCCTGTAATATAGAGCGGCGATTTCCATCCGGATCAGGTCCCATGCCTTCTCCGTCGCTCTTTCCGGATCATCCTGGTGAATCCATGCACACGCCTCTCTCAGGTCGACGAGGCCGATAGCAGCGCGCTTAATTCCCCGCTTCACGAGACCGTCAATAATCGCACCGCCCCTTGCCAAATGAGAACAGCCTCCGATCACTACTTTTTCCGCACCGGACTCCCGGACGCCGCGGGCTGTTTTCTCAATGTCGTCAGCGAGACAGAGGGATTCGCAAACGGAGGAAAAAAGGACCGTGACATTTTTCTCCGATTTCTTTTGCAGGAAGTCGAGATCAATCACGCGATTGACTTCTCCGAAACATTTGCAAAGAAAAACTGCGATTCCCGACATTTCTTATTTATTCCTTTTTGCCAGAATGGCTTTTGCGGCGGCAGATGATGCCTGAATAACCGACTCCGCCACATCCGCAGGCTCCGCGCTGAAGCCGCACG
This sequence comes from Syntrophales bacterium, assembly GCA_052144335.1. Taxonomy (GTDB): domain Bacteria; phylum Desulfobacterota; class Syntrophia; order Syntrophales; family UBA2185; genus Fen-1135. The sequence goes on along the minus strand of JBKQQP010000013.1, from coordinate 101,257 downwards.
AAAAGCGCGACAGATCATCGGACGCCGAATTTACAAACCCTTCACCCGAAAGAGCGGGTGAAAAATATTTTTCCTGAGCTTTCTTTTTCAGGGAAGAACCGATATTCCCGTTAAGGACAACTATATCGAATTTCCATATCTCCCTTTTCTGGGTCGTGGTGTTTTCAAACTTTACTGCGATACCCTCCCTCCCGGGGAGCGGATAGATCAGGGACGGTCTCCCCCTGATGACTCTCACGCGGCTTCCGTCTATCTCCCGCAGGGAGTAGTCGTAATAGTCTCGCCCCACCGTGCGAAGATCGGTATAGAAGACAACGCACTGAATGGTAGGACTTCTCCTTATCGCCCATTGCGCCTGCTTCAGGGCATGCATGCAGCAGACGGCGGAACAGTATGAGAGGAGCCTCTGATCCCTCGCGCCTGCACACTGTATGAACGCGATGTTGCGGGGGACTATGGGGTTTGATTTTTTTATGATCGCTCCTTTGTTGACCCCCGCTTCTGCCGTCCATTCTTCAAACTGCATCGCCGTCATGATGTCCGGATGTTTTCCCAGCCCGAATTCCGGAAGCGGCGTCAGATCAACTTCCCTGAAACCGGAGGCCCATATGACATCGTTGAAAACGAGTTCAGACGTCTCTTCTCTCCTATGAAAAGCGATGGCTCCCGTGGGACATGCCTTCACGCACTTTTCGCACCTGCTGCAGATCTCCTCTCTGATCAGGTAGGTGGGTGGATAAACGTGGTAACCCGAGGGCTCTATGGCAGCTTCGGGACAAGTGCCGGCGCACTTCCCACAGAAAACGCAGAGGCCTTCATCGATGACCTGAGCGGCTTTTACGATTACCGCATGAAGGCGGCCGCCGACTCTCTTAAGTTCTCTAACCTCCGTAGATGTATGGACGGTAATCAAGGGATTGTCCCTCAGCTTTTTGATATCTGTCCACAGCGGACAAAAGGCGCAGTGATCCGTAGGATAGAGTTTGTCGAGCTTGGCAACCTGGCCGCCGAGGATGTGCCCTTTCTCTGCGAGATGCACGGCATGGCCGCAGCTCGCCAGGTCGAGAGCCGCGCCGATCCCGGCGATGCCGCCGCCGATGATAAGAATAGGAGATGCATTCGCGCTATTCATTTATTCATCTTCATCTTCTTTAATGATGCCGTATTGTTTGCCGAGCTTCTTGATCCTTTCCACAAACCAATCCTGGAAATCCTCTTCGCCGTGTTTCTTGCCTGCTTCATCGGGAAGACGCAATGAGATTCCCTTTTCAGGCGGCAGGAATCTTTTCACCTTCTCGTAGTATACGACGATGGATTTTGGATTCGTCGGGCACTTTCTCTCGCATGCCCCGCAGCCCGTGCAGGGATCTTCAAGAACCACAGGGTAAATCTTCTTTTCCAATTCGATCGCATCGTACCTGCAGGCGTTGTAGCAGATGTCACACTTGCTCTTGCCCGACCAGGTCAGGCACGTATTGTGGTTAATTACTGCATTGCCTATATCGATATCGTCCCGGGAGATTCTCTTTATGGCCCCCGTCGGGCACGTCCTGATACAGTTCATGCAGAAGATGCACTTCTTCCAGTCCAGAACCGGCGTTCCAAAATTGGGAATACCGCCTGAAATGCCTGCCGGATGAAGGGCGTCCGCAGGACACACGTCTATACACTGGTAACACCGTGTGCAGTACTTGAGAAATTCCGGTTCGATGAGTGCACCGGGCGGGCGGGGTAATGCTTTAGCACCACTGACTTTAAAAGATGTAAAAATAAGGGTGGAAACCGCGCCGCTGACAAGAATATGGAGCGCATCCCTTCTTGTGAAGCTCATGAGAAACGATTACCTATATTACTCCCCAAAATAGCAGTTCATCCTGATAGCCCAATGATGATAAAATATATAGCATATACCCTAAAAAAGCAAGGGCGGGTGAAACCCCCACCCGCCCCTGTTTGCTTGAAACTGATCTTCTACAGATTATACTCCTTGCGGGCCCTGGCTACATCATCGATAACGTATTCAAGCCCGTAAGCCTTCAATGTCGCCTCCGTCGGGATACCCTTTGCATCCCAGCCTAAGAAACTGTAGAATTCATCCTGCATCTTCATCGTATCTTCTTCAGTGAAGACGGCCCCTTTCTTTGGTCCAGCAGGCAGCTTCTCCGTCCTCATACGCTTCGGAAGAATGTCATCCTTGCGGCTCATGCCTTCCCTCACGTTGAAGACGCGCTCCATCGTGAGGATCCTTTTCCCCGTTGTCCAGTAGTCATCTTCCGTCATGTTCCAGCCGCAGAGCGGATTCAGCATGCCCACGGTGATCTTCGCGCTTTCACCGCCCCAGATAAGGGCACTTGCGAATGAGCACGTGCAAAGGGAATTGATCATCGCAAAGATTACGAGGGCCCGCGTGGAAGCGCCCTCATGGTGATCTCCTCCGCAAGAACCTAAGGCGTAGCTATATGCCCTGGCCTTGTCACCCCGCGGGTCATGTGCTGCGAGTTCCTTCCCTTTTACGTGGACGGCATATGCCTCTGACCCTTTACCGATCTCCGCGGCCATCTTCTTGACACCTTTGGAGAGAAGCTTGCCGGCCTTGCCTTCCTTGTAGGCCAGCTTGCGGATAAGCTCCAAATAGGTGTCCCCATCGCCCCATTTGGGTTTCAGGCCGTCAAGGTCGGCAGGCTTCAGAATTCCTCTTTCGACGAGTTCCGTAGTGAATCCGAGAACGCCACCCGTGGAAATATTGTCGATGCCATAGGCATCACAGGCTTCGATCAGGGCTATCATAGAGTTGAAGTCAGTCATCCCGAGATTGCTTCCCAGGAGTCCGCCGGACTCGTATTCGGGACCCTCGGCAATCATGCCTCGGTATTTCCCGTCACGGATGACTCCCAGCTTCAGGCAGTGGATTGGGCAGTGATTGCAAGCCACGTGTCTCTTCCAGAACTTCCGGTTCGCTTCTTCGGCGCCGATCTTTACAACGTCAGGATACCACGTTGTCTGGTAGTTCTTCGTGATGAGGGACCCGGTGAAAAAATTATTCTGCTCCATGAGACCTGCTGTTCCCCACCTCTTGATGCCCTGCCAGGCTTCCCTATCTATGGCAACCTGCTTGGCGTAGGTGGCCATCTCCATGAATTTCACGTTGTCAAGAACAGGCACACCCTTACTGCCTCTCACGGCAATGCCTTTCAGCTTCTTGTTTCCCATCACCATGCCCGTTCCGCTTCTCGCGGCAGCGCGGAAGCGCTCCACAATCACGCAGGCGAAGGGAACCTGGTTCTCGCCGGCCTGACCGATCACCGCCGTCCGGGCGTAGGGGTCCTTCATTTCCTTGATGATTGCTTCGTGCGTCTCTTCCGTGTCCTTGCCCCATATCTTCGTGGCATCCTTGAATTCCACCTTGTCGTCCACGATGGAGAGCCACACTGGTTTCCTGGATCTTCCTTTGATGTAGATGCCGTCCCATCCCGCCCACTTGATCTCGTTTCCGAAATGCGCGCCCGCCTCCGCGTGGGAGATAAAGCCCGTGTAGGGACTCATATTGGCAAAGCTTGTGCGTGTGGAAACGCAGAAGGTTCCGTTGAGTGGTCCCGGGCCGACATATATGAAAGCATCTTCAGCCAGGGGATCCTTATGAGCCTTGTATTCTGTGGTCATAAAATATGCGCCGAGGCCGTTTCCGCCGATGGCCTTCTGATAGATTTCATCGGGGACTTCGCGGGTCTTATACGTATGTTTGCTTAAATCAATCTCAAGAACTTTTCCAAAACATCCGCCTCTTGGTGCTGTCATGGTCGTCACCCCCTCGCCTTCTTAGTCTTAGCAGTTCTACCGGGGGTAATCCTTGTCCCGCCGGTATTCGGATAGAATGTGACATCCAGTAGATCCTTGCCCGCCTGGTCAGGCGTGACGGTCCTGAACGCCATATTGACGCCGAAGCCAAGTTTACCTGCAATGAGGCAGGGCCCCTGCGGAGTGCCAGACTGGGCCGCACAGGCCTTTACGCAAGCCGGGTCGCCCTCGCACATATCGCACATGAGGGGCTGGCCTGTGTCCGGATTTGCCCAGACGAACTGTGCTGGACAAGCCTCCTGGCATTTGAGACATCTTCTGCCGAGACAGGTTTTTTCATTCAAGATGATCCCGTTGTGGTTGGGATCAGGCTGTATAGATTTGGGAGTCGTGGGGCAGGCCGCAACGCATGGTGCATCGTTACAGTGCCAGCACAAGATAGGGACATCAATGGAATCTTTGTACTTCATTACGTGAATCCTTGCCACGGAGGGCCTTACTATACCTGTATGAAAAACGGAACAGGCATACTCACAGGCCCTGCATCCTGTGCAGTTCTCCCTCTCGGCAAACAGATACTTCATCAACTCTTTCTTCGGCGCAGGAGCTGTGGCTTGCGCGTGGGCAGACCTCGCAGCCAGACCTCCGACCGTAACCATAGCAACGGCGCTACCCGCTGCCACTGCCGTCCCTCTCAAAAAACCGCGCCGTGTAGTCTCCTTCGGGAATAGATCAGGTAATTTTTTTTCCTTCCCTTCCATAATTTAACCTCCATTTTAGTCGTTCATATCAAAATGAACTCGCTATCATCTAAGACAAACAACGCCTCTTAATCACTTGCCGTAAGTCTATTTAAGTTTGCTCGTGTAAACGTAATCATTTCCTTTCTGCGCGACATGGCATTTTATGCACTCGTCAACTTTCCCTTCCGCTTCAATCCTCCCATCAGGCTTGTATTGCACCCAGAACCAGTTTCCATCCTGCGGGTTATATCCCTTGACCTTGTACATGACTGCAATGAATTTCAGCTTCTTGTCTGTCGAATAATTCTCCTGAGCGATCATCGACCCATCAGAAAACTTGCCCTTCTTGGCGCCGATGGACTTCAAGGCCGCGTCATTGACATAGGTTGTCAGAAATGCACCGTGTGGTTCCGGCCCTTGGTACATGGCCGTCGTTCCGGGCCACATCTTCCAGTTCTTCGCAAATCCTTCCTTCTTCAAATAATCCCACACTGAAGCGCCGGTTGCGGCAGCAGCGCCGCCCTTCTTGGCCTGAGCAAGGATCATCCCGGAAAAGACAAGACTCAAGACAATAAGAAGTAAAATCAAAAACACCGTTTTTTTCATAAACCATCCTCCGCATTTTGATTGGTTTGATAGAGAATAGAACCTCGAGACTTGCTTATCTGTGGAACTGCTCTGACAATATTGCTGCTTTTAGTGCCGCTCATATAAACTACTTATCTATGATATATATTTAATCCATTCAGCTCTTATTGTCAAATCTTTTCTTTCCAATAGCACAGCGATTTCAGATAGTTATGTCATTATTGACATAACAGAACGATAAATGACTTGCTACGGCATATTCCGTCATGCTAATTCTATTTTGTAACTGTTCTATTTGTTTTCACACTTATGGAGATACACCATTGGAAATCAAACACAAATTATGGCTGGAGCGCAATGGCCGTGTAATTTTTGGCCCTGGTCGGGATGGATTGCTAAGAGCCGTCGAAGAATGCCGCAGTCTGAACGCGGCGGCAAAGAAATTAAAAATGTCATACAGGGCCGCATGGGGAAGGATTAAGGCATCCGAAGAGAGGCTGGGGATAAAGCTTGTGGAGATGGACAGCGTGAAACATGGTATGCATTTGACGGATGAAGCTAAAGAACTCATGAATTGCTTTGATCAACTTGAACGGGATATCGCACGTCTTCTTAATAAAGCCAATGGAAAGTTGCCGTTGAAAGATTCCTGACATGCCTCTAAAGTAGGCATGTCGCCACAACCCGCATCCGATTACTGGAAATAAAAAAGGGGAAGTCCTTTGCAATAACTTCCCCTGATAGTTTGAGAAGAATGCCGGCTCGCGTGAGACTTTGACCGTTATTTTATTATCTTGGCTCCTGCCGTCGCTACCTGCCCATCCTGCGCTGCTGTACCACCTGAAACGCCTATGGCGCCTATGATCTTCCCGTCCTGAATAATGGGAACACCGCCTTCAATTGCGCTTATGCCATCCAGGGTCAGATATGCCGTCTTGCCACTCCCAATTGTATCCTCGAAGGCTTTAGTCGGTCTCTTGAAAGCGACAGAACTCTTGGCCTTGTGAAGCGCTACGTCCACGCTGCCGTACTGGACAACATCAAACCGTTCGAGATAGAGAAGATTACCGCCCGTATCCACAACGGTGATTACTACATTGAGCTTCATTTTTACTGCTTCCGCTGCTGCTGCGGCGGCCACCTTCTTAGCAGTTGCCAAGCTGATATTCGGCCCATAGGGATTGGGCATCTGCTGGGCAAGGGCTATCCCGGAAAAAACAAACAATACCACTGAAAGGATAGTAATTACTCTTAGTATGCGCATATTTCCTCCTTCTTAAGCGAGAATACCGTTTTACTGGTTGAACCGAGTATACCAGGAGGGTTTTGTCTGTCAATAAAAATCCCGCGTGTTGCTGTTCGTGACATACCAATATTGACATGCAAACCTCTTTCTTATACGCTACTAACTAATAAGCTTTGCGTTAGAGGGAAGAGCGCCTTGAACGACGGATTACTTGAAACGGATGAATACCGGTTCGGACCGAAGAATGATTGGAGCGTTGTTGTCGCAAACACGCAGGCACTGCGCGAAAAGGCATTTAAGCTCGTGCATTATGTCTATATCGGCAAAGGATACGCTATAGGGCCGAACCGGGAGAGCGGGTTGTGGTGCACAATCCACCACCTGCATCCCAACACATTGACCTTTCTAGCTATGAAAGCCGGGCAGGCGGCCGGGACAGTCAGCGTCGTTCCCGATTCCCGGCTGGGGCTGCCTGCGGATATCATCTTTCCCGAGCGGCTGGCGGTCTTAAGGAAGGCCGCGCGGCGGCTGAGCGAGGTATTTTCGCTCGGCGTTGACGAGGGTATTGCCCACAACGCTATCGATCTCACCATGCACCTGTATAGACTCGTCTATATTGCTGCTACCCACCTCCTACATAGCACCGACATCGTCGCTTCGGTCATGGCGCATCATGCCGCTTTTTACTCCAATTTTCTCCTGTTTGACGAGGTCTTCCCTGATTCGCGACAGAGCCCGAAGACTGGGGAGCAGGTGATCTTTACACGGATGAATCTGGAAACGATGGAAAGCCGGTATGCCCGGAGATACAGCCGGTTGAAGGGCAAGAGAAACCTGCACCGGTGGTTCTTCCAGTATCAGAATGAGCAGGCCATAGTTGACTGGATTCGCAGGAACAGGCGGCCCATGACTGCCGACGAGTTGAATTATTTTGGGGCAGAGAAGTCGCATGCGCTGTCCGAGGCCGATTCCGACACCGCTGCCGTCCTCACGGAATATTGCCAGAATGCTGAAGCTGCTAGAGATCAGGACCGATAAGAAAGGAGACATGGCCGAAAAAAGACAACATAAATCTTGTGTGAGAAGGTAATTATGACTTGGAAGGATATCGTCAATAGGCAGCAGGGAATTGTTAATTTCACGGAGGAGCTGATCTCCGCTATAGGAAGAACGCGAGTTCTGGTGGTGGGAGGGGGGGGGAATGGCGCCGTCCTAGACTTCCTCCTGCGGGTAGGATACCAGCATTTTGTCATTGTAGATTTTGATATCGTTGAGGCTACAAATCTGAACCGCCTTCCCTTCACGCCGGAATACATAGGCAGAGTAAAACTGGAGGCATGGAAAGAATACCTGGAGAAAGTCAACCCGGAATGCAGTGTAACAGCCTATTGCCGGAAAGTGACGCGGAATGACGAAAAATGGGTGGAAGAAATTATTGCCGGCGTGGACATTGTGGCCCTGGGGACGTCGGACCCCGAGGCGAACTTTGTCATTGCACGGGTCTGCCATCGGCTCCGGAAGCGGATGGTCCTCGGCCCCGGGACCTCCAATTGCTGGGTTGTCAGCACTGTAACCCATGAAGGCGATGTCTCAATCGAGAGCGTGGGGAAGTTCGGCGTGGAGCATGTAGATGCCCGGGATGTCGATTACCAGGCCCTCCTGCCCATGTACATGAAGATTTATATGTTCCCGGGGAGGATTGAAAAGCTCTATCCAGAAACGCTACAGAAGGTGCGGAGCGGGGAGATCCCGCCCAGGAACTGCAAGATATTCGTTTCCATGGTAAATGCCGCCGCCTGCTGGGAGATCGTGAAGAATACGGCGGTGATGAACGGTATGACACTTGAGAACACGAAAGTGATAGAGTTCCCCATCATACAGGTGTTCGACCCCTTCAAAGGGAGCGCCTACTATTATGACGCCGGGAAGGAAAGGATCGGGATACCCAACTGGCTTACCGGCAGGATAAGATGGTATCCGGCGACGCTGTGACCCGGATGAGAGTGAATCTATTGACCTGTGCGAGATATGACGCATGTGGGCTGCGGATTTCGGCAGGGCCGACGCGACATGAGATCAGACGATGCTCCTCATCCATCAAGAGGTCACTCTAGAATATGTCTCCTTCCAGAAGCAACAGCGCCTTTGTCTTTCTCATAGCCACCTCCATAGCAGTAGGACAATTAGGTGTAAGTCTCTACCTCCCGGCGATACCGGGAATCGGCTCCTACCTAAACATCTCTTCTTCCTGGATGTCCGTGACCCTCACCGTATATTTCGCCGGATTTACCTTTGTCAACCTCTTCTCCGGCCCGTTCTCCAATGCCTTGGGAAGGCGTTTCATGATTCTCCGGGGTTTGGAAGTGTACGCTTTTGGTAGCCTACTCTGCGCCATCGCAACGGCAGTGACATTCTGAAGAACATGAAGCGCTAAGATTTCTACGCGGAAGACGCATTCACGTGACGACAAACATTTTTTCATTCCTGTGAGAACAATGAAGGAGACGCGATGAGAAATAAATTGACCTCTGTGAATCGCCGTCAATTCGTAAAATCAGCGGCAGCGATTGTCATCGGAACTTTTTCTTTTATCATTGCGGGCAGTCCGGGACGAGCACAAGGCCAGGCTGAGAGAGATGTACCGGGCATGCCCCAGTATATCTGCGAAATCTGCGGATATATCTACGATCCCGCAAAGAGTGATCCTTCACAGGAGATCCCGTCCGGAACACCCTTTGAGAAGCTGCCCGACACCTGGAGATGCCCGGTTTGCGGCGCTGACAAGACGATGTTCAAGAAAACGAACTGAGAGTCTGACAAAGCAGGATTAGGATCAGGGGTCAGAGATCTCTGGCCAAGCGAAACCCTATATCATTGGACTGGACGACCGCATAGTCCTCACTGCGAAAGGTACACTGCAGGGTCGTTGGGCTGCCGAGCCACGCACCGCCCCGTAAGACCTTGTGCTGCCCGGATGACGCGCCCTTCGGGTCTATCACCTCACCCTTCGGATAGTCATCGTACCAATCCTGACACCATTCGAGAACATTGCCGTGCATATCATAAAGACCCCAGGCATTGGGCTTTTTCACAGCTACAGGATGCGTCTTTCTTTCCGAATTAGCATCATACCAGGCATAGTCTCCGAATTCATCTTCCTTCGCACCAGAAGCGTCTCTCGCTGCGGAGCCCGCCTCGCAGGCAAACTCCCACTCCGCTTCGGTTGGCAGGCGATATTTTTTTACCCCTTCTTTCTGGTTGAGGCGTCTGATAAATTCCTGAACGTCTACCCAGGAAATATTCTCCACCGGGCAGTCATCACCGCAAGCGTTGAACAGTGAGGGATTGCTTCCCATGACCTTCCGCCATTGCCCTTGAGTTACCTCCGTTACCTGCATATAGTATGGCTTGCTGATGACAACCTGGTGCTTTGAGCCAGCCCCCATCATAAACGTCCCTCCCGGAATCAGCACAAATTTTGCTCCTGTCGTGGGACTAGTGAAACCCTTATCCTGCGCTGCCGCGTCTATGACGAAGGACGAAGCAGTTATCAATACGGCAGTCGTGGCAAAAAAAAGCAATATCCTTTTCATAATCCATTCCCTGGGTCGAATATCTGCACTACAAGAAAATTCACATTAATTGGCAGCAATTGCTAAAAATTATCACAGAGAGTTTATGAATGCAAACATCCTATTTGTGATCCGTTTTTTTCAAGATGCAATCTTCTCTGCAGCCCTGATCCCATCCAGGGCGGAACTGATTATGCCTCCTGCATACCCGGCCCCTTCGCCGCAAGGATATAGCCCTGCCACATTGACACTCTGACTGTCCGGACCTCTCAATATTCGGACCGGTGACGATGTCCTGGTTTCCACGCCGATAAGCGTCGCCTCCTCTGTGATGAATCCCCGCATCTTCTTGTCAAACTCCCTGATCCCCTGTTTTAATGCCTCGACTGCAAAAAGAGGCAGGACATCCCGCAACAATGCAGGCTTCACTCTGGGAGCAAAGCTGGTCCTATTTACGGCCGTCACCTCCGAGTCTTTGATAAAATCCACCAAGCCCTGCGCGGGGGCGTGATAATTTTCGCCACCCAACACGAAGGCCTTCTCCTCCCATTGCCTCCGGAAAGCAAGGCCGCAGAGAGGATGAGGTGCGGCGTCGGCGAAATCCTCGCACCGGACGGCAACTACGACGGCACTGTTGGCGTACGGACTTCCCCTCCCGTAGCGGCTCATGCCATTGGTGACAATTGTCCTCTCCTCCGAACTGCAACCAATGACTGACCCCCCCGGACACATGCAAAACGTATATACGGACCTACCTATGTGAGGAAGCCTGGCCGTGAGAAAATAATCCGCAGGCGGCAGGTCCGGATGTCCGCGCCATTTGCCATACTGGATTGCATCGATCAATTCCTGGGGATGTTCCACCCTGAAGCCGATGGCAAAGGGCTTCGGCTCCAGATGTACACCGAGCTCATATAGCCTGCAGTAAGTGTCCGCCGCACTTTGACCGGGAGCCAGGACTAGGTGATCCGTTTTTATTTCTTCATTGCCTTTGACAACAACTCCCTCCAGCTTCCGGCGGTGAATTAAAAAATCTGTAACCTTGGCTTCGAAACGAACCTCGCAACCCATTTCTATAAGTCTCTTTCTGAGATTGATCACCACTTCCCGGAGCCTGTCGGTCCCCACGTGCGGCTTCGCATCAGTCAGAATCTCCGATGGCGCGCCTGCGTCGACTAGCCTCATTTTGATCCACGCTGTAAATGGGTTTTTAAGACGGGTCGTAAGCTTCCCGTCAGAAAATGTGCCTGCTCCGCCTTCCCCGAAATGGACATGGCTTTCCCTATTCAGAACACCCATTTCCCAGAAGGCCTGGACATCCGTTATCCGTGCCGGCATACTTTTCCCTCTATCAAGAAGAAGCGGAGGAATTCCCCTCTCCGCAAGGGCCAGAGCTGCAAAAATGCCGGCCGGTCCACATCCAACAATGACGGGACGCTTAGATGTTTTAATCTTTGCCGGTCTCACGACCGGCTTTCTCTCCTCCCGCAGAGCCTCTACCTTTACACCTGCTTTGCCGCTCAAATCGACGCCATCCGGAACTGTGCACTCTATAGAATAAATGAAGCGCGGCGGTTTTCTTCTCCTTGCATCGATTGATTTTTTCACCACAGCGAGAGACGAAACAGCGGCATCCGGAACATGGAGAATCGATGCAACTTTGCCTTTCAATACTTCGTCGCCCTCGCCAAGGGAAATTATGATACCTGTGATCCTCAGTTTCCGCACAATTTCACCGTTGAAAAAATATTGTGATTATTGTAAATGAAAAATCCCAACCTGGGATACATAAAAGAAAGATATTTATTAAGGAATCCGTTATGCCTTGGTACGCCGTTCATACACGGAGCCGTCATGAAGACCGCGTCTATGCCGGCCTCGTCCAGAAATCGATCCATGCCTTTCTGCCCAAGATCGAGATGTGGAGCCGGCGCAAGGACAGGAGAAAGAAGATCGAGATTCCCATGTTCCCGGGGTACCTCTTCGTGGAGCTTTTCTCCCTGGACAGCCAAACGAAGCTGAGTGTTCTGAAAACCTTCGGCGTCGTCCGCATACTCGGACACCCGAAAGGGGCTGAGCCGATACCGGTTCCCGATGCCAAGATAGAAGCCATCCAGCGCATAATCCATTCAAAAGTGGAAGTTCAGCAGATCCAGTATCCAAAGGTCGGGGAACCGGCCCTGATCACCGATGGACCCTTTGCCGGCATTGAAGGAGTAGTTGTCAGCACAGACTATAGCAAAGAACTATTCGTCATATCCATCGAGCTTCTCCAGCGCTCGGTAGCCATTAAGCTCGAGGGCTTCCAGATAAAAAAAATTTAGGAACAGTCGCCTTCTAATACCGGCAGGAGACTCTCTTTCACCCTCAATTGCTGTCACTGCACGAGAGGGGGCCCCGGTATTTTCGAGGGACAATATTCAAAACTCCCGACCATTAAATGCCGCCAGTGCTTCCTCGACCAGAAGATCGCCTGCCCCTTTATATTTAGGGGAAAAATGGAAGAGCGAAATCCTCTTAGCCCCCGCCCTGCGTGCCAGCGCACCGGCTTGGCGCGCCGTGAGATGATGCTTCTCGGCGGCTTTATCTGCATCTTCATGAAGGAAGGTCGCTTCTATGAACATCAAGTCGGAACCATAAGCCAATTCGACAATCTTACGGGCATTATCTTCGCTATAGACAGCGTCCGTAATATAGGCGATCTTCTGGCCCGGTGTCATTTTTACGATTGTCTCCTTTAATTCACCCAAAGGAATGAACTTTTCTCCTACCCCATGTCTGCCATCCTTCCACCACACGCGTACAGGCGTATTATCGGGGTCACCGCGAAGAATCCGGTCTTTTAAGTCCATAAGCCAAGCTCCGACGGGTAGTCCTATTTCCAGCAAGGCATTTTTCTTTATATTAATGCGGCTCTTTTCTTCAAATCTGTAAGCCAGGCAAGGAATTTTATGATCGAGGAATTCCCCCTTGACGGCAAAGGAGCTATTCTCAACGAGGGCGCCGGCGACGTTTTCACGCGCGTCCTGAATTTCCGGTTCAAAAGCTCTCCGGCAGTGGTACGTTCTCAGTAACTTATGCTTCGGATGCACTTCCGTAACATGGATGGCAAAATCATTGGTGTAGTTTTCGACAAGATTCCAGGTATAGGCGTTGATCTTGCTTTCTATCTGACGGTGAAAGCCGGGAGGGCCGAAAATGGAGACATGGCAATCGCGGCCCAAACACACCCGGAGCAGATAATCGAATCCTATGAAGTGATCCATATGGGTGTGAGAAACGAAGATATGATTAATCTTAAGAAGTTTTCTCGGACTTAGATTGTGAAGATCACCCAGATCAAAAAGAATGGCAGAACGTCTATATTTGAATTCTACATATACCCCCGGGTCGCCGAAGGGATCATTGATCAGATGGGCGCTGAACATACAATTTCCGCCTCAGAGAAAGTATCATGACAATGCTTCTTCATATCAACAGCCGTTTGGGCTATAATGTATTATCAAATCCAACGCTCTTAGATTATCATGATTTTTAATAAATTCAACTTGACTTTCGCAGGTGAGTACGAAAATACTTGTTCACAGTTGCAGCGGATTCAAAGGAGACAAAGGCTCATGCCAGCCAATCTTCCCCCGCAATATTTCGAAGCGGAACGAAGATTCCGTGAAGCAAAGACGCCGGAAGATAAAATCGCGGCATTGGAAGAGATGCTTGCCATCATGCCCAAGCACAAGGGCACAGACAAGCTCAAGGCCATGCTGCGCGAACGTATATCAAAATTAAGAGACCAAGCCCAGAAGAAGAAAGGGACTGCCAGGCAGAAAACGGCCTACGACATTGAGAAGGAGGGGGCGGCCCAGACCGTTATTATAGGTCCTCCGAACACCGGTAAGTCATCACTTGTCAAACTGATAACGAATGCTTCTCCAGAAGTCGCAAACTTTCCTCATACCACACATAAACCGACACCAGGAATGGCCCAATATGAGAACATCCAGTTTCAGCTTATCGATACCCCTCCCCTCACAGAAGATTATACGGAACCTGCCCTGACCGATCTGATCCGCCGCGCTGACATAGTAGTCATTCTGCTTGACCTCACCGCGGACCCGGTGCTGCAGTTGGAGGACATACTCCACAATCTCCACTCTTTTCGCATTTACTCCGAGACATGCACAATCCCGGATGATTTAAGAAAACCGCCCATGATAAAGAAAATGCTGGTCGTCGTAAACAAGATGGACAGGCCTGAAGATAAAGAAACACTGGACATCTTCATGGAACTCTCCGGCATCAAATTGCCCTGCATCGGTATTTCGACCCGCACGGGCCAGAACATTCTTGTGTTCCTGGATAAACTTTATGAACTCTCGGGAATCATCCGGGTTTATACTAAACCTCCCGGCAAGGAAGCGGATAAGAAATCCCCGTTTGTGGTCCCCATAGGGAGCACACTGGCGGAATTGGCAGGCAAAGTTCACAATGATTTTGTTTATAAATTGAAATACGCGAGGGTCTGGGGCACATCCGTTCGCAATGGTCAGATGGTGCAGCGTGACTACGTTCTTCAGGACGGTGACGTTGTTGAATTATGCATATGATATGACCTATGAGCCTTTTCAATGTCTCACCAGAAAAAGAAAAAGGATTGAGCGAGCGCATGAAGCGTCTCGGAGTATCCGAAGACGACCTAAAGGAAACATTTATCCGGTCATCAGGCCCCGGTGGACAGAAGGTAAATAAGGCCTCTTCGTGTGTCCATCTCGTACACATGCCATCAGGGTTGTCTGTAAAATGCCAGCAATCGCGATCTCAGGCTTTGAACCGCTTTACGGCAAGGCGATTGCTTCTGGACAGGATCGAGAGGGTCAGGCAGGGAGCGGTGGAGGCGGAAAGGCAGCATGCTGAAAAGATAAGACGGCAGAAGCGCCGTCGCTCAAGGCGGGCCAAGGAAAAAACGTTGAAGCTCAAACATATGCAGGCTGAAAAGAAGTCTCTCAGAGCAAAGACTTCCCTGCCCCTGGAATAAGATGCCGACTACTGGTACAAGACAAAAGCCATGTTAACGGAAACGGAAAAGAAGATTTCGAGGCTCATCCAAGAGGACATCGCTCTCGAAAAAAGACCCTTCAAAGAGATTGCGGAGAGGGTGGCGGCTTGCGAAGAACAAGTTCTTACAACCATCCGCAGTCTCATGACAAAGGGCGTGGTCCGGAAGTTTGGAGCCATCTTGAGACATCAGAGGGCCGGCTTCCCGCACAATGCCATGGTCATCTGGGCCGTGCCGCAGGAAAGAATCGAATTTGCCGGCCAGATCTTAGCATCCTTCAAAGAAGTAACGCACTGTTACGAAAGAACCCCTCCCTTCGCAGGGAAGTACAATGTTTTCACGATGGTTCATTTCGGAAAGGGGAATCAGGAAGGTGTAATTCAGAAACTCTCTCAAGAGACGGGGATCAAAGACTTTAAAGTCCTCACCAGTGAGGAAGAGTATAAAAAAAGCAGTATGGAGTATTTCACAGATGACCAATAAATCTTCCCAATCTCTCTTTAGAAAGGCGAGCAAATACATACCCGGAGGAGTGAATAGCCCCGTCAGGGCCTTCAGATCTGTTGATGCCACGCCGATCTTTATCGAGAAGGCTTCCGGTTCCAGGATCTACGATGTTGAAGGAAGGGAATATGTCGATTACGTATCTTCCTGGGGACCCATGATACTGGGGCACAGCCATCCCGACGTCGTTCGCACCATTCAAAAGGCGGCAGAAAAAGGAACCAGTTACGGCGCCCCTACAGAACTGGAAACGGAAATGGCGAAACTGATCGTTGATGCCTTTCCGTCAATTGACATGGTGAGAATGGTAAGTTCCGGAACCGAGGCTGCTATGGCAGCCATCAGGCTCGCCCGCGGGTATACGGGACGGGAAAAAATAATCAAATTTGAGGGATGCTATCACGGCCATGCCGATTCATTGCTGGTAAAGGCCGGCTCCGGTGTGGCGACCCTCGGTATCCCGGGGAGTCCCGGTGTTCCGAAAAGGTTAGCAGAACTCACAATCACGCTCCCCTACAATGATATTGAAGCCGTCATCTCCGCAGTTGACCTCTATAGAGACGAACTTGCCTGCGTTATCGTTGAACCCGTAGCGGGTAATATGGGCGTTGTCCCACCTCGTAAAGTATTCCTGCGGACTCTGAGAGATATTACCCGGAGGCACAAAATACTCCTCATCTTTGATGAGGTCATTACAGGCTTCAGGGCAACTTACGGCGGCGTACAGAACCTTATCGGAATAGAACCAGACTTAACATGTCTGGGGAAGATCATCGGCGGAGGCCTGCCTGTCGGGGCTTTTGGGGGCAAGAAAGTAATCATGGAAAAGCTCGCCCCATCTGGTCCCGTCTATCAGGCGGGCACCCTTTCGGGTAATCCCCTTGCCATGTCCGCAGGGCTGGCCACGCTTAATATTCTAAGAAAGAGCGCTCAGTCATACTTAAGGCTGGACCGCCGGACCTCATTCTTGTGCGAGGAATTGCAGAAGCTCTGCGCTCAGAATGGAATCCCCGTCCGCATCAACCGATGGGGTTCTATGTTTACATTATTTTTTACCAAAGAAGATGTCTTCGATTTCACCTCAGCAGCAAAAAGCGATACATTGCTCTATGCCCGCTACTTCCGGGAGATGTTATCAAACGGACTCTACTTCGCGCCTTCACAGTTTGAGGCAGCTTTCCTCTCCTTCGCTCACGGAGATGAAGACATAGAGAAAACCCTGCATGCCTGTGAAAAAACACTAAAAAAGCTTGCAAAGAAAAAATGACCGAGAAGGCATCATAAAGCTGGCATATCAAGAAATATGAAGATTCAAAGGATGTGAAGATGAAAACAATCCTTGTCACCGGCGCCGCGGGTTTTATTGGATTCCATCTGTCGCGGCGTTTCCTCATGGCCGGCCATTCCGTAATCGGGGTGGACAATTTGAATGACTATTACGACGTCAATCTGAAAAAAGCCCGTCTCAAGCTCCTCGAGGACAACGATGCCTTTCATTTTATCAAAATGGATATTGCGGATAGGGACACTATGGCCTCTCTTTTCAAGAGAGAGGCGCCTGCAATTTGCGTCCACATGGCGGCGCAGGCCGGAGTCAGATACTCGCTGGTAAATCCCCATGCATATCAGGAGAGCAATCTCGCGGGTTTTCTGAATATACTCGAAGGGTGCCGGCATCAGAATTGCGAACATTTAGTCTTCGCCTCGTCAAGCTCGGTTTATGGGGCGAACACGGAGATGCCCTTTTCCGTCCATCACAATGTGGATCATCCGGTGAGTCTTTACGCAGCTACAAAGAAAGCAAATGAACTAATGGCGCACGCGTATGCGAGTCTCTACAAGCTTCCCTGCACGGGACTGAGGTTCTTCACCGTTTACGGACCTTGGGGAAGACCGGATATGGCCCTGTTTCTTTTTGCGAGGGCCATCCTGGATGATAAGCCCATCGATGTATATAACGCGGGCAAGATGCAGAGAGACTTTACGTATATCGATGATATCACAGAAGGCGTCTTCAGAGTGACGGCAAAAATTCCCGCGCCGGACGCCAAATGGCGCGGTGACAACCCCGACCCCGCTACCAGCTTTGCGCCATACAAGATCTATAACATCGGCAACAACAGGCCCGTGGAGCTCCTTGACTTCATAAATATAATTGAGAAAGTTTTAGGCAAGGAGGCAAAAATGAATCTGATGCCTATGCAGCCGGGAGATGTGCCCAGTACATACGCAGATGTTGACGATCTCATGAAAGACGTTTCTTTCAAACCGGCGACGACGATAGAAGACGGCATAAGACGCTTCCTTGAATGGTATAGGGATTATTATAAGGTATAAGAACTAAAGATAATAATCAAAGGTACCGATATACATTGTATATGTATTTAGACCCTGCTGGGAGGAGAGCATGATTCCAAAACTGATCGTGGCGGTGGATGGAATGAGTTTCCATGATGCCGAGGAAAAGGGGGTATTCAGCAGCCTTTCAGAAGCAATGGTAAAAGGCATAATATGGGGGATTAAGGTCAGTGACATGCTGTACAGCGGCGATGTCTCGAAGATCGTGTCACAGCTGAAAAATGAATATAGACTGAGTGTCATGGCCGATGTTAAACTGCATGACATCCCCTCCACCATGGAAAACTGCATCAGCAAATTGGTTGACGCAGGGGCGGATATCGTCACCATCCATTGCTCGTCGAACTTCAGGCCCAAAAATGCAGGACTTTTAAAGTACATTGCCGGAGTTACGATACTTACCTCTTTCACGGATTTAGAGGTGAAGTGGATTTACGAGAGAACGGCGGACGATATTGCGAAGGCATTCTCAAATATAGCCCTGATGAACAATTACGAATATATCTTCTGCTCCGTCAAAGATATCAACTATATCCCGGATAACCCGTTGAAGAAAATTTGCTCAGGCATAAGGCCCCCATGGTATCGTGACAGGCATGACCAAGTCAAAATCTCTTCCTTGAAAGAAGCTGTCAGGATGGAAACGGATTTCATCGCTGTTGGGAGACCGATTATGCAATCAGGCAATATCATAGAAGCCATAGAAAAAATAAATGCAGAAATCAGCCAGTAGTATTCGCCCATGTGGATGCTGATTCGGCGCGAATGGTGGGCTACCTGAGTTCCACGCCGTAATAGTAGTGTTTCAGGATATCGCCGTATGAAATGCCTTCGCGAGCCATGATATAAGCGCCCCATTGGCTCATACCAACACCGTGGCCGCTTCCTTTCCCTTCAAGGTGAATTTCATTTCCTTCATTCGTCATGGTAAAAAGTGTGCTCTTGACCTGGGTGGGATCAGTCTTCAATCTGAAATCATTGCCGGTGAGCACGGTTTCCTTGCCGCCATGGAATATCTTGATTTTTGTTACCCGGCCGGAGGGGCTTATATCAAGAGGCACCAGCCTCTCAATCTGCCCGACATCAAGGCCCTTCCCATTGAGGGCTGTCCTAATCTTATCGATATTCAGGGAGAGCTCCCATGAACAGCCGGGAGCCCTGGCGCTGTACTCATCACGAACACCCTTCAGATAGGGAACATCAGCGCTCCACACACGTCTCGCCTCTTCTGTCATGCCCCCGCTGTTTGCATGAAAATATGTCAGGGCCAGTTGACTGTCATAGAGGAGTACCATCCCTCTTGTCTCATCCACTGCCTGATTGGACCTGGCCGATTCTGCCGCTGCTCCGCCATAAACCTGGGATGCTGTAGTAGCAATCAGGTCATAATCCTTGTCCTTGCTTTTTTCCTTCTGGTACAGGGCATACGTTCTTGCGGCAATCGCCTGAGCCTTGAGGGCCTCCAGCGGCCATTGGGGGGACATTTCCTTTGGCACGACACCGTAAAGATAGGCCTCCACATCCAGAATATTAATCACGTCCACATCGCCCCTAGCGTTCTTCGCTATTCTGAGTTCACCCCTGTATGGTGTGCCGTTAAGATTCAACCATTGGCCCTCCAACGGCACAATCGCCAGCCTGTCATGGGAGAGGGTCTTGCCGTCGAGCCTTATATCGCCTCCCGAAATGGTCAGGGCGGCGCTCCAGACCTTGCCCGAAATGTCTTTTCCATAACCATCCCGCACTTCAAATAACGAGGTCGAATCTACGCGGACAGCTGGACGACCGGTCATCAGGAGAATCCTAACATTCCCCTCATTCGCTTTCTTAAAAGACGGCTTCTTCTCCTTCACGGCGGGAGAAGGTCTTTGACAAGCTTCTATCATAAACTCCGCCGTATCTCTCCGGTCCCCGCGCGGGTTTCTTTTCAGGTATATCGCGAATTCATAAAGTGCCTCTTTGTACTTGTTCTTCTCGTACAAGATCATCCCGGAGTTGAAATGGGCGTTAGCCGCATGCACGCTGCTTTCGTATTTCTTTATGACGATGCTATATATTTCCAGCGCCCTCTCTTTATTGTTCAGAAAGTAGCTGTAAATATCGCCCACCCTCAGTGTTGCTTTCGCTTTCATCTCGCGGACAGGTGAAAGGTCGGAGATATCCTGATAGGCTCCCACCGCCTCAAGGTACTGACCGTTTCTCAAAAACGCGTCTGCATCTTTCATGGCCTGATTGCTATTATAAGCGAAACTTTGACAGGCTCCACCCAAGACAAAAATGATAAGCAGGATATAATACAGCATGTGATTAAGCGGCAAATGGTATTGAATCGGTGTCAGACCAGATCATAAGCCGAGTTCTGTTCCACCTTTCCGTCACCGGAAAGGTGGTGATGATCATTCATCTGGGACGGCAGTTGCCTGCTGCCTCAAGCGACACTACCCGAGAACGACAAGCGGGCCACTTTTAATGTTCTCCTATTTGGTCTTGCTCCGGATGGGGTTTACCAAGCTTCCCCGGTCACCCGGGAAACTGGTGAGCTCTTACCTCGCCTTTTCACCCTTACCTGCCAATGACAGGCGGTATATTTTCTGTGGCACTTTCCTTAGGGTCACCCCCAGTCGCCGTTAGCGACCATCCTGCCCTGCGGAGCTCGGACTTTCCTCCCGCCCGGGAAACCGGGCCAGCGATCATCTGATCTGCTCCAACACCTCAACTCGTTTCATTATAGTCAATTTCACTGCAAAAGAGAAGTTATAATATGAAGATCATCATCCCGAAGGTTGCCCTCAATTTTTGGACGCAGGCAGCTCGTGGAATGCTAATGATGGCATACAATCAGAGATATGCAGGGGCATCAGGGGTCATTGAGAATTCGGTAGCGAACAAATGGCGAACGATACTGTTCCTTAAGAATGGAAGATTCTCCGCAGCTTGCTTCGGAGAACTTCAATTTAGAGCCTGAGAATCCGGTTGAAAAGATGGATCAGATGGCTTCATCAATTGCTTCATTGGCCAATTTATCAGCCATATGATTTTGACTTCTGTCGATGTGCTCTACTTTATAACTATCAAAATACGACAGTAATTTTCTCACTTCAGACATCAGGATTTTCAGATTTTCATTTTTCACTTTATATGAGCCTTTTATCTGATTGACCAGAAGTTCCGAATCGAGAAATATGTTCAGCCGCCCATATCGCTTCTTCAAGGCTTCTTCCAAACCGAAAATGAGAGCCTTGTACTCGGCGATATTGTTTGTGCAATGTCCTAATGAATGCCTTACAGCAGCTACAATTTCTCCGGTCTCACCCACCAGAACTGCTCCGGCACCGCCCTGCCCCGGATTTCCCCTGCATGCCCCATCGGTGTAAAGATTTACAACCGGGCTATCCATTGTTTTCACCCTGATCATGCCAGTAGATGATGCGGTTGCAGTTCGGACAGGTTAAGAGATCCGACGACGTTTGCAGCTCATTATACATTTGAGGAGGTATATTCATATGGCAACCGCCGCAGACTTCCTTCCATACCAATGCCACGGCCACACCATTTCTTCTGCCTTTGATTGTCTCATACCTCTTGAGAAGTTCATCACGAATCTCTTTCCTGAGCGCATCGGTCCGTTTCTCCGCGTCGTGAAGATCTTGATCAAGCTGAATGATCTCTTTCTCCATTCTTTCCTTTTCCTTTTCATACTGCGATCTGCGAGCCTCGAAATCTTTCTCTCTTACCCTGACCTCGGCCCTCATATGATCAATCTCGTCCAAACCGGAAATAATTTCATCTTCGATCTCGCTGTTCTTATTCTCTATGGTCTCAATTTCCTTCAACATTGCCTGGTATTCCTTGTTTGTCTTTACCTCCAGTAGGCGATCTTTCGTCTTTTTCAGGATATCGATACCTTTTCTTAACTTCTCTTCCCTCTCACCCTGCAGTTTATTCAATTCCTCGAACTTCTTCTTGCTTTCTTCCACGGTTTTCGCAGAGGCCGCGAATCCTTCATCCATCTGCGCAATTTTATCGGGCAGTTCGCTCTTCCTCCCGATTATTTTGCCTATGATCAGATCGAGTTTCTGAAGCTCAATCAAGTATGATAACTGTTCTTTCAAAAGAATCCCCTTTCGTCTTCATTTATCAAACTGGGCGTCACATCCATTAACGGATCCTTGAAGTCAAAATCTGACTTCGGTCCAAAAAAAAATGCACCAACATGTGGTGCATTTGATTCTTCAGGATATTTCTCCCCTGATGCCTTGTTGAAATGCCTGCTGATATATTTCCCGAACACATACGAATGTAACTCTCACAACCGATGCAGCAACGCATATAAATATATGACTTATACCCGACACAAAATCGCAACGCCCTTGGTTTTGAATTATTCTGGTGGGCCCACCTGGGTTCGAACCAGGGACCTACCGGTTATGAGCCGGTGGCTCTTCCAATTGAGCTATGGGCCCGTCATTACTTCTTATAAAAGATCTCGCCTCAGTTATAAACTGGCTATTTATACTTCTTACTTTATGCTTGTCAATCTTTATTTCGCTGCCGGTCGGAAGACTTTCCTCCGGGACGGGTTTCTCAATTTTCTGACGGTATTTGCCTCTAACTGTTTATTCCGCTCCCTGTTAATCTCCAAGTGGCTCTTTTCCCTCTCGGACGAGTAATCGCTCCTTTCGCTGATCCCAAAGCGCATCCGCAGCACTTTTTCTTCTCTCGGTGTTAATGTTGACAATATCTTTCTTGTTTGTTCCGCGAGATTCATGCTTATCGTAGCATCTGAAGGCGACATAATTTTTTTATCAACTATAAAATCACCAAGGTGACTATCCTCTTCCTCACCTATGGGCGTCTCGAGAGATATCGGCTCTTTGGCGATCTTCAACACTTTTCTCACCTTCTCCAATGGATATTCCATTTTATTCGCGATTTCCTCAGGATTTGGCTCTCTGCCCAGTTCCTGCACTAGGTAACGTGATGTGCGAATCAGCTTGTTTATCGTCTCGATCATGTGGACGGGAATTCGTATGGTCCTTGCCTGATCGGCAATCGCTCTTGTTATCGCCTGCCTGATCCACCATGTGGCATAAGTGGAAAATTTATATCCTCGTTGATATTCAAATTTATCCACGGCTTTCATCAGACCAATATTCCCTTCCTGGATAAGATCCAGAAATTGCAATCCTCTACTAGTATATTTTTTGGCTATGCTGACAACAAGGCGCAGGTTTGCTTCCACCAGTTTCCTCTTGGCTCTCTCGGCTTTTCTCTCTCCTCTTTCGATGACAGTAACAATCTTTTTCAGAGCAGACAACGAGATGCCTACATCCTGTGCGATTGTAGCTGTTGTTTTTTTCGCTTCCACTACGAGGATTTCGCATTCTTTCAACTTCTGAATGGATACCCTTGTTTCTTTATCGATTACACGTCCTGCAGGCAACTTCTTTACCCGTCTCCATGCTTTCTCCATCTCATTGAGGGACAATCCCGTTGTTTCTTTGCATCTGCGAAGGTCATTTTCTGCCTTTTCTCCTGCCGTCACATAGCCCTTCAACTTTGAGGCCATTCTTTCTATCTGTCTCTTGCTGAATTTGACTTTTCTGCATAAACGAATGATGCTTTTGACATTCTTCTCAAGTTCCTCTTCGGCAGCACTTCTCTCTTTCTTGCGCAGGCCTTTGAGTTTAAGCTTCCGTTTAAGGGTGTCATTCTTCCTGTCTAAGGCAGTTATCCTGTCAATCAGTTTCACTACCCTTTCCTTATGCATATCCTCTTCAACGAAGCCGTCTTCATCCTCAAGATTGGCTACTATGCTCTTTATGCGGATATCACCGCTTTTGATTTTTTTGCCGATATCCACAACATCCTTCACCAGGGCCGTTACACCGAAGATGGAGTCCATGACTTCCTTCTCTCCCTCTTCAATTTTCTTTGCTATCTCAACTTCTCCTTCCCTGGAGAGTAAGGAGACAAGCCCCATTTCGCGAAGGTACATCTTGACAGGATCACCGGTCTTTCCCACGGTAGCCATGAGGTCAAGGATGTCTTCCTCTTTGACTTCCGCTCTTTCATCGGCGACCTTTTTCACAACCAGCTTTTCGCCTTTGTCAGTATCGATGATGTCTATATTTTTCTCACCAAAAAGCATGATGATATCATCTATCTGGTCCGAAGATATGACGTCGGATGGCAGCAAATCGTTAACATCATCATAGGTCAAGAACCCCTTTGATTCGCCCAGTGATATTAACTTCTTAAATTCTTCCGATTCCATTTCTTTTCCCATATTAGTTTCTCCCGGCGCTTTATTAAAAAACAAATTTGAAGACTTCGTTCTCACGACGTCTTTTCTTCTCTCTGCAATCTTTGCAGTTCTTCCAAGAGCTTTGCCCATAGCTCTTGATTATCGTTCTCCTCGGCCTTCTTAATTCTCGTCTTCAAGACCCGGTGTCTTTCTCTGTACCACTTCCGTTTAATCTGTTTCATCGCATCCGCAATCACGCGATCAATTAGCTTTTCATCGTAAGGATTCTCATCTATCATCTTTCTAAGAAGCTTCTTCTTTATAAGTTCGTTATCAATGGCCTCTACAAACTGAGACGCATCAAAGCCCTCTGGCCCTTCTTTTGCATAATAATCCGTCAGCTTCGCGGCGAGAGATTTCAGGTTCGCGCTCATAAAGCAATCAATGATATTTTTCTTGATAATTTCAGGAACCACAGAGGGATACTCCAGCATGATATGGATAATACTCAACTCCACCGCGTCGATATTTACGTCCGGTTCCCCTGATGCTTCTGTCTCCTTTCTGGAGGGAGCCTTCAAAGCAAGATTGACCTCTTTCGAGAGAAGCTGCTGATCCAAACCTATTTTCTCCGATACCCTTCTTATGAACAGATCCCTCTCTCTTGTATTATCAATATGGATAATAAACGACACGGCTTCCCTCAGCGCGTCTCTCTTTGCTTCATAAGTCGCCACTCTTCCGATAACGTTCTCAATGTAGTAATCGACCAGGGACTCGGCTTTGTCGATGATTCCCATGAACGATTCTTTTCCATATTTTCTCAAATATTGGTCAGGATCATAGCCTTCCGGAAGTACAACGCCCTTTGCATGCATATTCCCGGAGAGAAATAATTCTATGCTCCTCGTCAGTGCCTTCTTCCCGGCTTCATCAGGATCAAACACCACCGCAACGTGCGAAGTATACCGCCGCATTAGATCGACATGCTCCCGCGTCAGAGCGGTCCCGAGCGTCGCGACAACATTCCTGATGCCCGAAGCCCATAGGGTGATTAAGTCAAAATACCCCTCCACGAGGATGGCATAACCTTTCTTGCGGATGTCTTCTTTCGTGCGGTTGAGACCGTAGAGATTCCTTCCCTTGATGTATACAGGCGATTCGGAAGTATTGAGATACTTCGGTTCGCCGCTCCCGATAATCCTGCCGCCGAAGGCAATGACACTGCCGCCGACGTCCTCTATGGGAAAAATTAATCTCCCTCGGAACCGGTCGTAAAAAGACCCGCCCCCGTTCGCTTTTGGGATGACGAGTCCTGACTGTTCAACAAGTTTCAGGGAGATGCTCGCCTTTTCAAAATAATCTCTCAGATGCCTCCAGCCGTCGAGGGCATATCCAAGGCCGAACTCCTTGATTGCATCATCCTGTATCCCTCTTTTTCTCAGATAGTCCCGTGCTTCTTTTCCCGCCTGCGAAAATAGGTTCTTGGAAAAATATACAGCTGCCATCTTGTTGACGCGGCCAACATCGTTCCTGACGCTAGATGATTCTTTCTCCTGGCGGGTCAAAATCCTCTCAGGGATGATAACCCCCGTCTTATCCGCCAGATGCCTTACCGCTTCCGGAAAGGACATGTCGCTCATTTTCATCAGAAATGTCAGAACATTGCCTCCCTCGCCGCATCCGAAGCAGTAGAATATCTGCTTATCTCGATTCACCGTAAAGGAAGGCGTCTTCTCCTTGTGAAAAGGGCAGAGTCCAAGAAAGTTTTTCCCTCCTTTCTTGAGCGTGACATATTCTGAAACTAGATCAACGATATCCGCCCTTCTCTTTACCTCTTCTATTTTATCCGGAGCAATATGCCCATTCACTGCCTCGTCCCTCTATCCTTTCAGGACTAAAACGCTCGCGTCGATAAATTCCAAAAAGGCGCTGAGATTATTGCGTCTTCTTACAAGAAGATCTGAGTGGCAAATCACAGGCCGGGAGCACTTCCAATAGGCCTGCCCGTATGGCGGGAGAAAGGGCGCAATGTAGAATAATTTCTTCCTTGCCGGGGGGTTCATCTATCTTCAATTTTCTCAATGACTGATATGAATTCAGCCCATTGCTCCTATACCGAAGAGCGAGGGGAGATACTTGCAATAGCACTAACCCTCTGTGCAGACATCTTTCTAAATTTATGAAATATGTGCAATCAAGATGATAATTTTTCCTTAACCTTCTCGCCAACTATCTTCCCGTCTGTCTTACCCGTTAATCTCGGCATGAGTATCTTCATTACCTTCCCCATATCTTTGATACTGACTGCGCCGACCTCTTTGATTGCCATATCAATTTCGCGGGCGACATCTTCTTCCGATATCTGCTCTGGCATGAATGTCTGTATAACCTTCAGTTCCGCCTCCTCCTTATCGACCAGATCCTGCCTTCCGCCCTTCTTAAACTGGTCGATGGAGTCTTTCCGCTGCTTCACCATGGACGATAAGAGCTGCAGGAATTCCACTTCATTTAATTTTCTTTTCAGATCTATTTCCCTGTTGTGCATGGCGGCCTTTACCATCCGTATGGCAGATAACCTTACTTGATCCTTTGCCTTCGCCGCCAAGACCATCGCATGGTTAACTTTGTCATCAATATTCATTATCCCACCTATATAGCCTTAAACGCCAATAATCTATATCGCATTGGCTGTTTGTCAAGATGTCCTCAATCAGGCCAGACCGTCCTTCAGTTTTTTCCCTCCCAAAACGTGCATGTGCAGATGAAAAATCAACTGGCCCCCTTCTCTATTGCAGTTTATGACGACTCGAAACCCCCTTTCATCTATGCCTTTGATGCGCGCCACCTCTTGCGCGGCAAGGAACATGGAGCTGATAGAGTTTATGTCTGCCTTCGTTACATCCAGCAGAGTCGGGATATGCTTTTTGGGAATTATGACAACGTGAACAGGAGCCATAGGATGAATGTCATCAAAGGCCACAGCCTCTGCGTTTTCGTACACTTTTTTGCTCGGTATCGTGCCATTTGCTATTTTGCAGAAAATGCAATCTTCCATGACTTCATCCCTTCTCTTTGAAGTGAACCTCCACGCCAGAACGGCGGGATCTTAAGAATCAAAATTTAGCAAAAAAGCCCAAAAACGTCAGTTCCGCTTTATCTCTTCCTCTTTGGGCACATGGCTATCTGCTTCCCTTCGTGGAATTGAGGCCCAATTGAAACGTTCTTCATCGCGAAGCCGAGCTTTCTTGCGATCATGCGGGATCATCAAAAACGCTCTGTCACAGATATCATTACTTCGACAGGATTATGGCTTCCGTTAGCGAGACGGCGCCTGAATAAAGTGCTTTACCGATAATAACACCCACGACGCCGAACTTTTCTATTTCACGGAGTCTGCGGATGTCTTCGACACTTGAAACACCGCCGGAAGCTATTATCGGTATATCAACTGACTGCGAGAGATTTCTTGTGGCTTCTATATTGACGCCCGCCTCCATGCCGTCCCTTTTGATGTCCGTGTAGACAATCGCGGCCAGTCCGAAGCCTTCATAGCCTCTTGCTATATCAACTGCAGATTCTGAAGTCTGCTCAATCCACCCCTGGATTGCAGCCTTCCCATCATTTGCATCGATGCCGAGAATGATCTTGCCTTTATAAGCGTCACACGCCTCCCTGACGAAATCCCTGTCTCTCAGAGCCATCGTGCCCAGGATCACCCAGTTGACGCCCATTCCTATGTAGGCCGAGATGGTCTTCATGTCTCTTATGCCACCACCGACCTCGATTGGTACTCCGACTTCTTCGACGATCTCTCGGATCACATCCGCATTTCCTGGCGAACCGCTCCGCGAACCGTCAAGATCGACCACATGGATGCGCTCAGCGCCGTTCTGCTGCCACCTCTTGGCTATCCCAACGGGGTCGTCGGAATATACTGTCACACGCCTGAAGTCTCCCTGCGCCAGCCGCACACACCGGCCATCTTTCAAATCGATCGCCGGTATAATGATCACTTGTCGACTCCCAAGCTGTATGTATTAAATTTCTCGCTCATAAAAACTGCTGCAACGGGGTTCCACACGTGATTCTACATGAGTTTCCGTCATTCGTGCCGAACTCCTGGAAAATCCTTTAAAACCTCATCCATGCCCTCGGCAGCCAACTCTTTTGCGGTAACCCATTTACCACCCTCTTTAATAAAAGAAGCTATTTGAAGTAGATTCTCCATGAGCGAGATTTGCGTCTTATCGAAAATGCCCCTCCAGACGATGGCGCCGTCGCCCACCCTGATCAGATGGATTTCAAAGGCCACCGATGCCGGCTTTTCGGCGGATAGCGAGTATCCCTTCCTTTCCTTAAAGCGGTATACGTAAGCTAATATAATTCCATCCGCCTCCAATTCAGTGCCAACTTTTTTTAAGACCTCCAGAAGATCCGCTTTGAAAAGGCCTGCCGTGACCCCTTCGTAAACGCCTCCCACCCTCTCAGGCGGGATAAGAGCAAGCGCCTTCTCATCCTTAAGACGATCAAGAAATATGCCCTCGACAATCTTTTCGGAACCCTTGGCATAGCTTTCTGTCCTGAATACCAGCCCACATATAGGGCATCGCACTGTCTTAATGTCTGCATCTTCCTGGCTGATTGCCTGGAACGGAACAACGGCGATACGCTTAAAGACAACCTTACCGTCATCTTTAAGGGTAGTGGACGCGCCGCTCGCGCGTTGGCAGCCGCAAACTAGGAAGAGAATGAAAAACAAAAGGAGAAACTGGGCAAAACGATCTGAAATGCTGAACGAATCTCTGTGGATGTTATCACCTCCTCTTCCGAGACTGCTGATCACAGACTTCCTTTAGTGGATAAGATGCCTTCTATGCGGCCATGAATGGTCACTGCTTTTCTCAAGGCAAGGGCAAAGGCTTTGAAAATCGCCTCAGCTATATGGTGGTTGTTCCTACCATAAAGAAGATTGATATGCAAGGTTATTCCGCTATGATCTGATAAAGACTTAAAAAATTCCCTTAACAGAGAGTAGTCGAACTTATCGCTTTTCTTGCTCTTAAATTCGACGTTATAAATCAGATAAGGCCTCCCTGAAATATCCATGACCACGCTGCATAGACTCTCATCCATGGGAATAATGGCAGATCCGTAACGTCTTATACCCTTCTTGTCACCCACGGCTTTCTTCACCGCTTCGCCGAGGCAAATACCTATGTCTTCTACCAAATGGTGATCATCGACTTGCGTGTCGCCATGGCTCTTTACGATGAGATGCACTAGACCGTGCCGGGCAAAGAGGCTGAGCATGTGATCCATAAACGCCACAGTCGTAGATATTTTTCCGTCCCCCGCACCATCGAGATCAAGCTCTATGGTTACTTCTGTCTCCGTTGTTTTCCTGTAAATTTTAGCCTTCCGCGCCATAACTGTTGCACCTTTCACACAACCTTATTCAAGGGATATTCAATAATGCCTTCCGCCCCGGCTTCTTTAAGCAGGGGTATCAATTCCCGAACAACATTCCCATCCACTATTGTTTCCACTGCATACCAGTCATTCGAGTATAGCCCGGATATAGTGGGCGCTTTCAGTGCCGGCAGCAGGAGGACAACCCGCCCAAGGTTTTCTTTGGATACATTCATCTTCAAGCCCACCTTCCCCATGGCCAGCAATGAGCCATTCAGCAACGTCCTTATCTGCTCCATCTTCTTGCGCTTCCAGGCATCCTCCCAGGCGGCAGGATTGGCAATAAGCTTTGTATTGGTCTTCATCAGTTCATGCACAATCCTCAATTTGTTGGCCTTAATTGTCGTTCCCGTTTCGGTCACCTCCACAATGGCATCCACGAGACCCTCGACGCATTTCGCCTCCGTTGCACCCCAGGAAAACTCGACATGAACATTTATACTCTTCTCCCGGAAATACCTTTCCGTAAATCTGACCAGTTCCGTCGAGATCTTTTTCCCTTCCATATCCCCGAGTGCACGCACTGGGGAATCCTCTCTCACTACCAGTACCCACCGTGCCTGCCTTGCCGATGCCTTCGAATAAATGAGATCCTGCACCTCGACGACATTCGATTCATTTTCTATGATCCAGTCTTTGCCGGTTAATCCCAGATCCAGAGTCCCATCCTCTATGTATTTTGACATCTCCTGCGCCCTCACAAGCGTGCAGGAGATCTCCTCGTCATCTATTTCCGGGAAATAACTCCTCTCATCATACGTAATGCGCCAGCCAGCCATTTTAAAGAGGTCCACAGTCTTGGCCTCCAAGCTCCCCTTGGGTATTCCCAGTTTCAATTTCTTCATTTATAGACATCCTCCGGTTTGAATATTCGCTCTCCGATTACCTCCGTCTTTCCATCAACGACCTTTCTGAAGAAGCATGATCTATAGCCGGTATGGCATGCAGCGCCGCCTACTTGCCGGACCTTCAGAAGTACCGTATCAGAATCACAGTCAACTAAAATCTCCTGGACAATCTGTGTATGCCCGGATGTCTCACCTTTGATCCACAGCTCATTTCTCGACCTGCTCCAGTATGTTGCCTTGCCCGTCTGGCGCGTTTTCAGCCAGGCGTCGCGATTCATATAGGCGAGCATCAGAACCTCTCCTGTGTCAGCGTCCTGAACTATAACAGGCACGAGTCCACTGCCTTTTTCAAAATCTATTTCGATCACAAGCTAATCTCCATTTCCCCCATCTTCATGCAAAATCCGCATAGAACAGCATCGCCCAATGACTTCGAAAACCTCCGCCCTTCGTATCTTCTCCTTCGACCCGTGAATAGGTCCTCACACTCACTGTCAACCTAGTCGGCGGTCTTCCCCTTCATTGAAATGAAGCACATGTTTGCAAGGGTCTCTATGCCTAACTTCTTTAAGTAATTGAAGAAATTATTTTAATCAAGCATTATTTTTCGCTGCTGCCAGCAGGGACTGATATTACAACTCCGCCCTGTAGGACGAAAAGGGGCAACCCAGGCACATTAAATGTCTTGCAGGTTCCTAAACGGGCCGCTTTTATGTGCGATCAAAAGGCAGGAAGAAAAACGCACAAACTGTCATGGTATAGTTGCAATCTCCCAGTTTTCTGGAGATGGGAAAAGTCCAGTTTAAATGGTGGCTTGCTCTTGACATATCATACCCTTTCTCTTATACTTTAGCCATCTGGTGAAGATTGCTGAGGAAAACTATGCCGAACATATGGTCTATCGGAGGGGGTAAGGGGGGCTCCGGCAAGAGTTTTTTTACCGGCAATCTCGGTATTCTGCTTGCGAACGAAGGGCACAAAACCCTTCTCGTTGATGTTGACCTAGGCGCAGCCAATCTCCACACCATTATCGGCATTCCTCTTCCTGAAAGAAGCATATCCGATTTCGTAAACAAGAAGGTGGGCACTCTTCAGGAGACAGTCGAACCCACGCCCGTTCCAAACCTCTATCTCATCAGCGGTGCCATGAATAATCTGGACATTGCCAATCTTGCCTACGAACAAAAATTAAAAATCATGCGAAACATTTCCAAGCTCTCCTATGACTACATTCTGCTGGACCTCGGCGCGGGAACCGCTTTTAACACCATCGATTTTTTTATGGTCTCCGACTCTGGCATCTTTCTGACAACGCCCGAACCTACGTCCATAGAAAACATTTACCGGCTAATTCGTTCTGTCTATTTCCGTAAAATCCATCAAGTCCTTAATAGCCATAATTTCCGTTCCCTGGCCGTGGAAGCCCAGGAGCGGGACGGCCGGGCCACTGTAAGCAACCCGGATATTCTACTCTATATCATGAAAGAACTGGACCCCGAAAAGGGTGAAATCCTGGAAAATGAACTGCGGGCTTTTAATTTCAAGCTGGCCCTCAATCAGTTAAGAAAACAGGATAACCCGAATATCGGGTCATTGATCTGCAAAATTATCCAAAGACACCTCGCCCTGAAAATGCATTTTATTGGAAACATCAGCTTTGATGACCGAGTTCACAACGCCGTCTGCAAAAAGATTCCTTTTCTCCATCTCTATCCTTATACTCAGACTACCCTTGATCTCAGAAACTGCCATAAGAATCTACTGTCAATAAATGAAGCAGAACCAATCCTGCAAAATGCCGTTGATTAAAAATCTAAAGAGGCTCGTGCCAGGCAAATGAAGCCGTTCCGCGAACAGAATTACTATGAACTTCTGGAAATTCTTCCCTATGCATCGCCGTTGGAGATACGGCGAGCTTATAAGAGAGTCTTTGATCTTTACCAGGACGAATCCATTGTCAGTTACTCTTTTTTTTTGCAGGATGAAAGAAATGAGATCCTTTCCCTCTTGGAAAAAGCGTATTTGACCTTGATTGACCTGGACTCCAGGGCACAGTATGATCGCAGGCTCATCGAACTAGGATTAATGGACAAGGATATGCAATACAGCAACAAAATGAAAGAGCCGATTCCCATATATGAATTCAAGAAAATGCATTTTGACATGCTTCAACCTGCCGCAAGACTTGAGGAACTGAAAGAACGGGTCTCACAAAACTCGCTCATACAAGAAATCCTCGCCCAGGATATGTTGACAGGGGCGGATCTTCGCAAGATAAGAATGGAATTGGGAATCCCTCTTGAGGAAATTGCAGAAGGTACAAAAGTGCAAATAGGCATGCTTCGGGCGATAGAAGAGGACAACCTGTCACTTTTCCCGCCTGGGGTGTATCTGAAAGGTTTTCTTAAGTCATATGCGCGATATCTGCAGATTGACGAGAACGCCGTCGTCAGTGGCTTCCTCAAACGCATGGTAGAGAGAAAATAATTTTATCGAGTGCAACTGAAAGACTTTGGAGTTAAAGGCTGCCCCTCAAAGAAGTTGTTTGTTAGATGATGCTGTTTTCCTTTCGCCGGTAAAAGACGGGGCATGCAGGGCGCTTCCGGGATACGGGGCACATAATGGAAAAAGAGGACCCGAAAGAGCTTGAGCTCGAAGAAGAATTGGACTTCCTTTATCGGAAGGTCTCAAGCCGTGATCAATCGGAGGAGATTCTTCATGCCCCGCAAGAATTGAAAACTGAAGCGATGGCGACTGAAGAACCGGAGATTCAAACCGGGGCGGGAAAATGGCCATTGCAGAGGAAAGAACGGCACAGATTTAGCTCTTCCCGTATCGTCTTCTTATTATTGCCTGCTCTTATTCTCGGCTTGATTACTTTTTTTTACTGGCCCGTGTTCTACCATTATGATGCACTAAACCTTGAAGGGAAGGTCTATCCGCTCAGGATTAACAGGCTCACGGGAGAAGCAGCGTATTTTGATGGTGCCGAATGGTTGCGGCCCCCCATTCCTGCGGCGGGGAAGGGCGCTGTCCAGGAAAGACAGATGACTCAATCAGCGTCTGTAGTACCCACTGAGATAAGTCAAGCCAAAACCCTTGCTGATGATTTACCAGCCGCAGCTGCGCCGTCGAAGACTCGCAGTAAACTGAAATATGCCATTCAGATAAGGGCCTTCCCTCCAAATAAGAAAGAGGCGGCAGCGGTATTTGTGAAAAATATAAAAAAGAAGCTGCCCGATGTTCGTATGGAGACGGTCAATATCCAGGGACGGGGAACTTGGCACAGGATATTGCTCGGGAACTTTTCGACCACGGAAGAGGCTTCCAGCTACATGGAGAAGGCTAAGATATCCCATAGATTTCGTGATAGCTTTGTCCAAAAGAAATCCGCGAGTAAATCCTGATCTTTCACGTCACGCTCACACAACTCTAAAAAAAGAGGCGTGTTCCTCAATCATATCCGCAATACCTGCGCTGTTTTTCTGACAGATTAAGTTTTTCATTTGAGCTATGCCTCTTTCATATGCATCGAGATACCTATGAATCTCAGGATTCATTGCTAAAATATCGGCATAGAGCCTGTGATTTTGACAAAATACCTTCTCCATGATTTCCATCTTCGCCCGGAAGACCGGTGTGGCAAACTTCATTAATTCTGGCAGGCTCAGCCCTGCCTTGGTCAAAACCAGACCCATAATAATCGTGTTGAAATGATTGAGCCCCTGGACGATAGCCATCATTTGGTCATGCCTTTCTGGCGTTGCCTCTATCACAAGGGCGCCGTTCCTCTCAAAGATATCCGTAAGCCACGAAAGCCATTTGCCTACCCGCGCCGGACAGAGAACAACGTGCTGCCCTGTAATGGAATCAACCCTGGGACCGAACAGAGGATGGCATCCGATCACCGCGGACGCAGATGTTTCCAACATGTACTTGACGGAATCCCGCTTCAGAGATGTGAGATCCATAAGAAGAGAGGACACACGCATATGCGGACCAATCTTCCCAATAACATTAAGGGTTGCACCCATGGGGACGCTCACGACTACCACGTCACATGTATCGGCCATTTCGGCAATACCCGCCTCACTCACATTTCTTCCGCACACACAGACTGAATGCCCCTCCTTCTCGAGGAAGCGCGCAAACCAATTGCCCATGCCGCGGGTGCCGCCGATGATGCCTATCTTAATCATCATCCAATCGCTTTCAGCCTCAATAAATGATCCGCCAACACAATTGTCACCATGGCCTCGCACACAGAAATTACGCGGGGTATTGCAGATACGTCGTGTCTCCCCTTGATCGACAATTCCGCTCGCTTTCCCAGGACGTCGATGGTCTGCTGAACTTTCGCTATGGAAGGGATAGGCTTCGCCGCCACCCGCAAGACGATTTCCTGCCCTGTTGTGATACCAGCGAGTATGCCGCCGGCATGGTTGGAAAGAAAACCATCAGGCGTCATGGGATCATTTGCCTGAGACCCTGTCATTTTGGCAACGTTGAAGCCGGCTCCTATCTCCACCCCTTTTACCGTCCCAATACTCATGAGTCCCTTCGCAAGATCCGCATCCATTTTGTCAAATACCGGTTCTCCCAGACCCGGAGGGCATCCTCTCACGACGATTTCAACAATGCCGCCAAGAGAATCGCCAGAGCGCCGCGCTTCCTCCAGTTTCCCCTCCATAACCACCGCAGCGTCGGGATCGGGGCATAGCAAATGATTTATCGCTATATCTTCGTGAGAGATTGTCTCGGCCCTATACTTTCTTCTATCCATGATAATGCCTCCCAGGGCCATCGTATAGGCAATGACTTCCATGCCCGCACGCGAGATAATCTTTTGTGCAACTGCTCCGGCAGCCACGCGCGCTGCAGTTTCCCGGCCAGATGCACGTCCGCCACCCCGGTAATCGCGGATCCCGTATTTCTTGAAATAGGTAAAATCACCATGCCCCGGCCTAAAGATGTCCTTAATGTCTTCGTAGGCGCTGCCATCCACGTTCGCGTTCTCTATGATCAGGGATATGGGCGTGCCCGTGGTTTTTCTCTGAAAAGTTCCCGATAGTATTTTGACAATATCGTCTTCCTTCCGGGGCGAGCTTGATGCGATCCTGCCGGGTCTTCTCCTGTTCAGCCATTTCTGAATGTCCTCTTCCGCAAGGTTGATGCCGGGAGGACATCCCTCCACAACTGCACCAGTTGCGGGACCGTGTGATTCACCCCAGGTTGTCACTTTAAAGAGGACCCCTATGGAATTTCCCGACATGTCGACTCCTTCCTGAACAATCTGCCCGTTCCGTGCAGAAATCCACAGACAGCGTTGACTATTTCATCTATGTTTTTATCTTTTGTATCCAGCGAGAAATCGGCCAGCCCCCTGTATACCGGTAGCCGCTCTTTGAGAACATCTTCTGTCTCCCGAAAGGTACCATAATGCAAAAAGGAAGGCCTCCTTTCTTCGCTTGTCTCGTCGCCCCTCATTCTTTCAACCGTCGTCAGCACATCAGCCCTGAGCCAGATCAAAAGACCATGTTTTTTAAGGATGTCACAATTGCCTTCATCCATGACCGCCCCGCCGCCGGTCGCTACGACCCCTCTTTGCAGATGCGCGAGCTTCCGGACAATCTCACTTTCTCTCTTCCGGAAATATGCCCAGCCTTCTTCCACCACCATGTCCCGGATCGACCTGCCTGCCCCCCTCTCAACAAGCTCATCCGTATCATAAAACGGCATGTGCAACTTATCAGCAAGCTTTTTCCCTACGGCAGATTTACCCGTTCCGCGGTATCCAATCAATACGATGTGCATTTAATCCTCGTACAATCTTGAGAGCTCATCCCAGAATCCGGGAAAGGATTTTCCCACACAATGTCTATTCTTTATCCTGATCCCGGGTACGGCGAGTCCTGCGATGGCAAAACTCATGGCAATTCGATGATCGTTGTATGTCTCAATATGGGCGCCGTGCGGTTTTCCTCCGACGACGATAAGACCGTCCGCTGTTTCTATCGCTGCCACACCAATGCTCTTCAGTTCACTTACCAGTGCCGCGATACGATCACTTTCTTTAACGCGCAGATGTGGGACATTTGTGATAATCGTTTGTCCCTGTCTAAAGGCGGCGAGAATCGCCAGGGTTGGCACCATGTCAGGCATGTTTCCCATATCAAAAAGGACGTCCCCCTCATGTAATGGCCCACCGGCAACCTCGACCCAATGATCGCCACGGACTACTGAACAGCCTAATCTTTCCATTATGCCCAGGAGATTGATATCTCCCTGAAGGCTCGCTGCGTTGATATTTACGACCTTGACCCGACCGCGGCATAAAGCAGCAGCCAGGAAAAAATAAGAGGCGCTGGATGCATCTCCCTCAATGATGTACCTCTGTCCCCTATAGCGGCGCCCGCTTCTTACATTGAATATTTTTTTTTCTCTCGTGGTCACTTCCGCGCCAAAGCGCCCCATGACGTCCACAGTCATATCTATGTAGGGCTGGGAAACTATTTTCCCCATGAGCTCAATTTCTATATCGCCCGCGGCGTAAGGAGCACCGATTAGAAGCGACGAGATATATTGGCTGCTCTCCGCATCTGCAAGGGCAACTTTACCGCCATTCAGGCCGGCCGCATCAATTCTGATCGGAGGATGGCCGTCCCTGCTTTGAAATTTAACTCCCAGGATTTTCAGTGCATCGAGAAGTGGCAGGAGCGGCCTTTCACGAAGACGACTGCTGCCGTCGAGAATATACTCACCCTTCCCCAGGGAGGCCATTGTCGTCAGGAACCGCATCGCTGTCCCATTGTTCCCCAGCGTGATCGTCCGTCTCGGATTATGGATCTTCCCGTCTGTTCCGGTGACTGTAACGTCGCTCCCTGAGATGGAAATTTCAGCGCCAAGGAACCGCAATGCCTCCACAAGATATCTTGTATCGTCCGAGATTAGCGCATTGCTGAGCATGGATTTACCCTCAGCGAGACAGGCGACGACGAGGGCCCTCTGGGTGTAACTCTTGGAACCGGGAACCTCGACAGTGGCATTCAAACGACAAACCGGCTTAATTTCCATATAAAAGACGCTCCCTCACGACCTGTTTCATAAACTCCCTCGGGGCTTCCTGCCCAGTCCAGAGCCTAATCTGTTCCGCTCCCTGATGGACGAACATGTCGAGGCCCGGCACAGTTATGCACGCTGCCTTTTCAGCATCACGTATAAGTCTCGTCTTCAGAGGATTATAGACAACGTCCACGACCCACCGGTAATGAACAAGAATCGCGCCGCTGACGGGTGATTCATTCACATTCGGTATCATGCCCACAGGTGTTGTATTGATGAGACAATCCGCTCTGACCCTGCCCAACTCGGAAAGGGGGTAAAAAGAGCATCCCCACTCTTTCGCCAGCTTCTCTCCCCTTGCCACATTTCTGTTGACGATAACAGGAACACCTCCTTTTCTGTCTATGCCGAAGACAGCAGCCCTTGCAGTTCCGCCGGCTCCCAGAATGGTGAACACCTTCCCTTTGATATCCGTGATCTCACCGATGGATCGAACAAGACCGATCCAGTCAGTATTGAAGCCCTCCAATCTGCCGTTGTGATTGACTATGGTATTCACAGCTCCGATCTTCCGCGCGTCAGCGTCCACTTCATCGAGATGTTTCATAACGGCAACCTTAAAAGGCACGGTGACGCTGACGCCGCAGATGCCAATTGCCCTCATGCCCTTTACGGCAGAGCCAATATCCTGGACGCTGAACGGCAAGTATTTTGCTGCGATTTTCATTTTCATGAGCGCCGCCTCGTGCATCAAGGGCGAGAGGCTCTGCTTCACAGGATTTCCCAAAAGGCCAAAGATCCTCGCATCCGGAGGCATGGATAATTTGCCGTCCCTATGAACATCACGACCGGCAAGATTCAAAACATCCTCCATCTCACTGACTGTAAGCTGACCAGGCGCTGAGGCCAGCCCGTCCTTCAGCGAGGCGAAGCTGAAATAAGAGCCGAGGAGAGGCGCCATTATCCTGCTTTCCCTTCCCTGCTCTCCCATACAGAAGGCAATGATATCATTCTTTCTATCACGGGCGTAAGGGATCAAGCTGAGAACCGTAAGGTTATCCTCCGGACTCTTTGCAAGAGTAACTATTTTAGCAACACTGGCGCCGCATTCCACACAGTCATGGAAAATACTCTTCAACGTCTTCAATGACGGCGTTTTGCTGAAATCATGATGCGAAATAATCACCCTGGTTCTGTTGTCATGGGTGCTCGCCGCTGCAAGCACATCTTTCCGCAAAGCCTCGGGTGTATAGAGTTCAACGTCCACATAATCCGCCCCAAGATGGACAGCCTCTTTCAACACAGCGATCCTCTCTCCCTCTCCCGGCATGTCTCCAGACGCTGAAGATTCCCTTCTTCTGTTTGTGACCAGTATCTTGACGGGCCTTCGAGATGACCTGCACCTTTCCATCAATGTTCGTAAGTCTCCATTTATCAGATCCATTCTCAACTCTAACAAATGGGCGCGCGACAGGCTCATCTCTATCTGGAGCATAGCCTCTTCCTCGCTGTATCCTGTGATGGGAATACAGATCATCGTGTTTCCTCGCCCCTAGGATATGATCCGAGGATCTTCAAAAAATTGGTCTTCCCGCTTAAGGCTTTCATGCATCTCTTGATTTCGGGATCATCTGCGTAACCTGAAAAATCAACAAAGAAGAGGTACTCCCATAACCGCTCTTTGAGAGGATACGATTCGATCTTCATCAGGTTAATCTGTCGCTCGACAAATGGTTCCAATGCATGGTACAGAGCACCCGGCGAATGGCGGGTCCCGAAGAGGATCGACGTCTTATCAGTTCCCGTCATCTTGGCTTTACCGTCTCCTATGACAAGGAATCGCGTCGTATTCGACGGATGATCCTCGATCCCCTCTGAAAGTATATTGAGCCCGTACGTGGCGGCTGCGAGGCGGCTCCCTATGGCGGCACCGCTATTGTCCTTCCTGATCATCTGTGCTGCCGCAGCCGTGCTTTCCGCCTCGGCAAGCGCACAACCGGGAAGATTGGTGCGGAGCCATCCCTGGCACTGCGCGAGCACCTGGGGAACCGAATAGACCCGCTTGATCCTGTCCAGTCTCTTCCCCGGCGCCAGCAGGCAGTGGCTGATCCTGAGAAAAATCTCCGCCCGAATCTTGAGGGGGGTCAGTATCAAGCGATCGAGGGTCAAGTTTACGGAACCTTCGAGAGAATTTTCCACGGGCACAACCCCCCATTGCACTTTTCCCTTCTCAACTTCGTCAAAGACATGAAAGATACTTGCCTGAGGGATAAAGCTGGTACTTGTGCCGAAATAAGACTCTGCAGCAAGATGGCTGAATGTCGCGGGCGGTCCCAGGAAGGCGACGGTAACGGGCTTCTGCAAGGCCCGGGAAGCGGAAATGATCTCCCTGAATATGGCCTTCAGGTACTTCTCCGGCAGCGCCCCTTCGTTCACCTTTGTCAGGTGTGCAAAAAGTTTCGCTTCCTGCGAGGCGTCAAACACATCTAGTCCCTTTTTCGCCTTGTCGCTTCCTATTTTCATGGATAGCAGAGCCCTCTCATTGAGCAGCTTTACTATCTTGCCGTCCGTTTCCTTGAGATCATGCCGGAGGCAATCGAGTGATGACAATCTCATTTCTTCATTTCCTCCACCGTTTCACGTAGAACCGATTCAGGGACGCCCCCGTTTATGAAAGGCATTCCCATCTTCTTAAGCAGAACAAAATGAACCCTATCACCCTCTTTTTTCTTGTCCGCCCTTAACCTTGCCATAATACCGTCCGTTGTTATAGTTTGCGGGATATCGCACGAAAGTCCCGCACTTTCCAACAGACGTTCAATCCTCTCCCGATCCCTATGGGGAAAATCATGCATCCGCTCTGAAATCCTTGCGGCTGCAACCATGCCCAAGGAAACGGCGTACCCATGAGAGATAGTATAATTAGACTCCGCCTCGATGGCGTGTCCTATAGTATGGCCGAAGTTGAGCACACGGCGAAGCCCCAACTCCTTTTCATCTATCTCTACGATACCCTTTTTTATCCGGCACGCATTCTCAATGATCCCCTCGAGAGCATCCCTATCTCTGTCTCTGATTGCCTCAATATTTCTCTCCAGAAAATTAAAGGCCTCCAGGTTATCGATGACGCTGTATTTGATCGCCTCCGCAAGCCCGCTGCTCATCTCTTCTTCGGGAAGTGTATCCAAAAACTTCACGTCTATGAACACCGCTCGGGGCTGGTAAAATGTCCCTAGCAGGTTCTTCCCGTGCGGAAGATCAATGGCGGTCTTTCCCCCAATGCTGCTGTCCACCTGGGCCATAAGGGTTGTGGGAATCTGGATATAGGGAACAGACCTCATGAACGTGGACGCGATGAAACCCGTCACGTCACCAACTACTCCGCCTCCCAGAGCGAGGAGAGCCGATTTTCTGTCAGCTCCGAGTTTTATCAGTCTCTCAACTATGGCCATGGCCGTGCCGATGCTTTTTGCATCCTCTCCTCCCGGAAATTCAATCATGTCGACCGGGAGCGCCATCGCCTTCAACCTATCGAGAAGCATCCCACCATACATGGTTGAGACTTTAGCATCGGTAATGATGATGTAATGAAGGGCCGGCATACTCTTTGCGATAAGCAACCCTATCCGATCGAGAACGTCATATCCGATGCATATCTCATAGGAAGCGGTGACTTTTTTATCCAGATTAACCTTTATCTTCTTCATCGGAACACCTGCTTCTTTTTCTTCATAATGCCCTCCAGATTTTTTATGTCTTCCATTAACTGGTAAAATTTTTCTGGCTTGAGAGATTGACC
Source organism: Syntrophales bacterium (assembly GCA_052144335.1). Taxonomy (GTDB): domain Bacteria; phylum Desulfobacterota; class Syntrophia; order Syntrophales; family UBA2185; genus Fen-1135. Next base: position 59,970 of record JBKQQP010000013.1, on the reverse strand, counting down.
GCCGTCGGAAACAGCCTTCTCGGGCTCGGGATGAACCTCCACAAGGAGTCCGTCTGCTCCCACAGCCATGGCCGCTTTGCTCAGAGGGATTACATATTTCCAGTTGCCCGATGCATGACTGGGATCAACAATGATGGGAAGATGGGTCAATTCTTTCAAGACCGGAACCGCGCTGATGTCCAGCGTATTGCGCGTCGCAGTCTCAAAGGTGCGAATGCCCCTCTCACAGAGAATGACCTGATTGTTTCCGGAAGAGAGGATATATTCCGCTGACATCAACAGTTCCTCGATTGTTGTCATCATCCCCCGTTTCAAGAGAACCGGTTTCCTTGACTGGCCAACTTTCTTAAGGAGTGGGAAGTTCTGGACATTACGCGCTCCGACCTGCATTATATCAGCATAGGCCTCAACGAGACCGACATCTTCCGTATTCATAACTTCCGTAACAATAGGTAGACCCGTTTTCTCCCTGGCCTTTGCTAATAACTTGAGGCCTTCTTCTTCCATGCCCTGGAAGCTGTAGGGGGACGTCCTTGGCTTGAATGCGCCGCCTCTGAGGAATTGCGCATCTCCCTTCTTTACGATATAGGCACTTTCCATCACCTGTTCTTCGCTTTCCACGGAGCAGGGGCCAGCCATGACTACGAAGCGTGGACCGCCGATCTCTATCCCTCCCACTGTGATGATCGAATCCTCTTCCCTGGACTCCCGGCTCGCCAGTTTATAAGGCTTAAGAATGGATACGACCTTTTCCACCCCGGAGATAGATTCTGCGGATTTCAGGTAGGCCTTACCCCGTTCGTCGCCGACAGCACCTATAATGGCCCGCTCCACGCCCCGTGACGGATGGGCGTTGTATCCCACGGATTTTATCCAATCAATAACGTTTTCAATCTGTCCTTCCGTTGCACCTTTCTTCATCACGATAATCACGATTCTCCCCTTTCAAGATTGAGCCCAAGAGTCTCTGCTCACTTCACCCGCCTGTGGTCAAATCAACTGCATCTTCTCTCGAGGCGTTGCCTCGACCGGATGCGCTTAGCGCAAGCCCCACCTTGTAGGCGGGGAGCTTTAATAAGCGGGACCCTATGGAATTAAAAAAGGCCATGGAAACATCTCTCCCCATGGCCTCGCAAAAATAAAAAAGCCATGGGCAGTTTCCTTCAGTCTACCCATGGCTCTTATGTCTCATTTAACTGGCGCTAATTCCTCCTGAGCAACGGGCAGACCAATAGGAAGCAGTAGTTCCAGTAATAGAAGCCTGTGATCAACCCGTTTGTGTTCGTCATATCCACCACGCTCATTAATTGTCGTTGAGTAGAGATAACCATAAGCACGAATCATTGTCAAGAGAAAAAATGAGAAATGAGAAAAAAATGAGCTTCATCAATATTGTCTATTGCAAAAAACATATCACCGTGTTTTATTTAACCAAGTGAAAAAGCGGACAGATGATCCTTCCGACATGAAAGAAAAGAGATTATGATAGATAGCGTCTGGTCGATGCTGCAGAGCCTGCGGATTCAGGACGTCCTCGACATTGCCATCATATCGATCGCCATTTCCGTACTCCTGATATGGATCAAAGACAGAGCCTCACGTTTTGTTTTCATCGGCATCAGTCTCCTGGGTTTTATTTACGTTATCGCCAAATTCTTCCAACTTTACCTCACCACAGTTGTCCTGCAGGGATTTTTTGCCATCCTTCTTTTTGTTCTTGTTGTTATATTTCAGGAAGACCTTCGGCGGTTCTTTGAACGTCTTGCCGTCCTGGGAATAATCAGGAAAAAGATTCAAAGGACGACGTCACATGGACAGACATCTGAAATCATAGCACAGACTGTGGCCGATCTTGCCCGCAAGCATATCGGCGCCCTGATTGTTATCCAAGGAAGCGATCCTCTTGACAGACATCTCAGCGGCGGCATGGAACTGAACGGGACTCTCAGCGAGCCTCTCTTGGAGAGCATTTTTGATCCTCATTCCGTAGGCCATGACGGCGCCGTCGTTATCGACGGAAACGTATTAACTCGTTTTGGATGCCATCTGCCCCTCTCGCCGAATGCCAGTCGTTACAGGAATCTGGGTCTTCGCCATACTGCCGCCCTCGGCCTCTCTGAACGGTCGGATGCAATTTGCATAGTTGTTTCGGAAGAAAGGGGAACCATCTGCATTGCCGAAGGTGAACGGATCAAGGAAGTAAGCGTGTCGGCCCTCAAGGGTGTCCTGGTAAATTATTACACAAGCAAAGCACCTGTAAAGAAGCCGGGACCCCTTGCACGATGGCTAAAAGAAAATACGAAGGAAAAGGTTATCGCCGTTCTCCTCGCCTGTATCCTCTGGATGATTTTCGGATACCAGAGAGAATCGATACAGAAGGATTTTACCATACCTGTTGAATACCTGAACTTACCTCCTGAATGGGTAATCGAAGAGCCGAAAATTTCTGAAGCCAAGGTGATGTTTGTTGGTCCCCCGCAGGCCTTTCAGATTCTGAATATTGATGCACTAAAGATATCCTTGAATCTGTCGCAGATACAGGAAGGCAAACAGGATATAGTGCTCACAAAAGACTTGATAGATGTACCTTCAAACTTAACCATAGTCGGGATCAAACCCAGCCGCATCACTGTCATTGCGTCACGTTTTGTCCATATTTCCGTTCCCGTTGATGTTGTAACTGAAAATGCGCCGCCCCCGGGAGTTTTCATCCAGAAGGTTACCGTGACACCTCCTTCTATTGCGGTTCTGGTACCCGCCAAGCTACTTCATACCAAAATAAGGATACGGACAGCACCGATTGACTTAAGGCCACTAACCTCAACAACCACCTTTGCACCAAGGTTGATTGTACCCCCAGATATTCAATTTGAAGGCAGAAGGGAGCCATCCGTAAAAGTGGTAATCAAGACAAGGAGCTGATAATAATATCCAGATGACTCAAGAAGAGATCGGGAAAGATCGGCCTTCATGTAGTGTAAGACCGGTGTGAAAGAAAACTAACAAACATCACGACCTGTGATCCCCATACTTAGCAGTATCCATGCTCGGTGGCAAGGTGATCACAATAAGTAGCCCCTTCCCATAATCATCAACCATTAACCGACCCACAACAAAGATTACATCTCCCCAAAGTACTTTATTCTTCCTAGTGGATAGGTCCTGTCTATCCACTCTCTTGCTGCCTCTACAGCAAGTGCACGGCTCTGAAATTTGCCGTTATCCCCGCTAACCGTGTGGATCAGATTACCCTTCCGGTAAACCTCCGAGACATATCCTTCATCTAATCTATGAACCTCTATGTTGAAGCCCCTGTGCTCATGAATCTGCATGGTGTTATTAAATCCTCTGAGAAGATTTTAGACTGTCTTGATCTTAAATTTCACATGAGTCGATAAATTACTTTTGGTCTTGGGCAAATACCTCTGTTTAAAGGAGGATGCCCGCGAATAAGAAATGAGAACAATGATTTTATGCCGTTTGTTTGTTGTTTGAAGGAACTGGCTTTATCCCAAAAATCAAAAGGGGTTCTCTATGGAACCCCTTTTGATAAATTTATTTTACACAAACGAAAATCAAGCTGCTTACTTCTTTTCAGGAGCGGGAGCCGGTTCTTCAGCTTTCTTCTCTTCTTTCTTCGCCTTCTTGTGCTTCTTGTGTTTCTTTACCTTCTTCTTCTCTTCCTTAGCAGGCTTCTGCTCTTCCATCTTCTTCTCTGGCGCAGGTGCCGGAGCGGCCGGAGCCTGAGCGAAGCAGAGGCCGGTCATAGAAAGTGCGAAAAGGATAGAAACGATAATCGACATCAACTTTTTCATGGTATCACCTCCTTTCATTTGGTCTTATCTGTAGTATTGCATCAACTATACCATGACTCATAATGTTATAATTGTCAGTGATAATGATAAGTTATTGAAATATGCACAAGGAATATCCCTTCCTTGCTGAGGTAGTTCTCCTCTTCCCTTGAGGAATCATTCCCCACTTTAAGAAGTGAATACCTTAATAGTCAAGCGCCTTCTTTCTGGATTAAATGAGTAGAAGCTGAACAGCTGATTTTCTGTTATTGTTGAATCCGGATGTCTTCACATAATAAAGCATCCATCAATTTTGAAAGGCATTCTTCTTTTCAAACGATAATCCTTATTGATTGACATCGGGTTCATATAACTGGTAATTTATAATTAAATCTAATCCTCGAAGGGAGGAAATGTCTATGGTAAAAAGAAGTTTTGTAATACGAATACCGATAGTCATGCTCGCGCTGATTTTTACGTGCACCTTTGCCTTTGCTGCTGATCAGACGGCACCTGCAACGGGAGCAATGAAAGCAGCCGGGCAGAAAGTGGAGGCGGCCAAGAAAGAACTGATAGACATCAACACGGCATCAAAAGAACAGCTCAAGTCGATCCCCGGGATCGGTGATGCCTATGCTCAGAAGATCATTGACGGCCGACCGTATGTAAAGAAGGATCAGCTTGTATCAAAGAAGATTGTTCCGCAAGGCACCTACGATAAGATCAAGGATTGGATTATCGCAAAGCAGCCCAAGAAGCCAGCTGTAAGATCAATCACACCGTAATAAAATCATCCCACGGAAACCCCAGGTAAGACAAACCTGGGGTTTTTCTTTTATGATGGAGAGCTGATATGGCGCTTAGGAAAAAAGAATTAAGCGATATGATCTACAGTAAATTGGACATACCTAAGAAAGAATGCATTGATCTGGTGGACGGCTTCTCTGATATTATTAAAGATGAACTCGTTAAAGGTAACGACGTCATGATCTCAGGATTCGGTAAGTGATCAGTGAAACAGAAGAGACCAAAGATAGGCCGGAACCCACAAACAGGAGAGAAGATAATCATTGATGCCAGAAACGTCGTTACATTCAAGAGTGCTGTGAAGCTAAGATCGGGAATCAATTCCAGATGACGAACAACAAGAAAATAGAGCAAGAGAAAATAAACGGAGGATATCAATGGCGACAAAAACACTGGATCGATTTGACGATGTAGCTGTAATTTGCAAAGCGACCGTGTTCTTTGAAGGCAAGGGGGTAAGTCATCCTGTATAATGTCATTGAAAAATAAGAGGAGGAACCATGTCTGACAAAAACTGGTTGCAGGGACTTACGAAGTCAAAGAAAGATAAATGGATTGGTGGTGTTTGTGGGGGCTTAGGGGAACATTCTCCAGCTCCTTCATGGTGCTGGAGAATACTTTTTGTGCTCCTGTTTATGTTATATGGTACCGGATTGCTGTTTTATGTTCTCCTGTGGATCTTTCTCCCAAAAGAAGCGGAATAGATACCATCTGCGGATCCGGTCTTATTGGTTTTGTAATATTGATAACCTTCACATTCTCCGGAATTTTTATTGTAATTGCTGGGAGCTATACTGACTTATGAATTTCTAACGCATTGACAGCTTCCTTGTAGCCAAGCGTCTGGCAATTTTGACCTGAGTATTTTCTTTCAAAAGGTAATCTTTATTCGCTGTTTTCAATAAGGCATAATGCTGGCTGTCGCCATCTCTATGCTGATGCACTTCAGAAGGAAAAAGTGGTTATGAATAAGGGACGCTTATCAGATATGCGCTGACGCGATAGGAGCTTTAAGACCTTGCTGTCAATTAGTGGATGTTTTGTTTAACTGTTGCCGTCCCCGTGCCGTTAATACGAGTCTAAGCTGATTGCCGCCGCTTAACTCCTGCGCGACTGCCCCTTTGGCCATCAGAAGAGAGAGAGTCTCATCAAAGTCCTTTTGCGATATTTCTGTATTTCTCATGAGATCTGCCAGAGTAAGTTTTGCATCTTCAGCGCCTGCCAGAGCCCGCAGGATTTTTGATTGGTTTTCCGGTCTTTTTGCCTTGTCAGGGCTGCTTACGGGAATTGACTTAACTGCGCGTTCTTCTATTCTGTCGGACTCGTCCCTTTTTTGATGAACTTCCTGACCATGCTTCCCTTCATCTTTCAATCCACTCCCAAAGACGTGCTCGAGAAATCTAGTAGAAAACACCGCAAAAATAATACATAAACCGCTCAGGGTAAACAGCTTCAGCGGTTTGGTCTGTCCGGATTCGAGCAAATCGCCGGACAGGACGTTGAGTAACAATGGGACTGTCAATGCACTGACCACACCGATCAAGGTATGTTTAAAAAGTAAACTCAAGAATAGCTGATCGCCTCTCGCACTCAAGAGGGCGCTTGCCATACCGCCTAATGCCCCTGATATGACCATTATCTCAATAATCAGTATTATGTAACTTTCCGATATGAGTTCTGGCATTTATCGCTCCGCTTGATTGATCGTTTGAGTTTTTATCCTAAAAATACACCCAAACTTCAAGCGATCCTTTTTGCGCTTGGGGATAACTCTTGCTCAAATTCTTGATCTTTAGGTTAATCCCTTTAGCAGCAGTTGAATCTGCAACAAAATCGTTAAACTGCTTCTGCAGAAGCAGCGCCGCCTGTTTGTCCTCGCTATGAAAATACCGGATGTCTCTCCATTTCTGTTGAATTTTTTCCGTGTCGACGGAGGCATATCCCCTTTTCCTCAAAAAATCAGAAAATGCGTCTGCCATTATTTTGTCCTTTTGCTGTGCATAGTGGATATGAACCTTATTAACCACGGTGGGTGCAAGGACATCCCCCTGAACTGTCTCCGCCTTTTTTTGCGATGCTACTGAGCCCTTGTCATCAACTGCGGCCTTTTCATCGGCGTTACCCGGTTTCGCTGCATTTAAGCTATTCATCATGGATTTGACCTGCTGCAATTCCTGCAAAGTCTGATCCGATTTTTTCAGCAATACTTCGGCATCCGGAAGTTTTCTCAGACTCACGCCCGCCAGATTGGTAAACAACAATCCCGCGCCAAAACCAACCAGCAAGCCGACGATAAATGTTAATATAAGATATCTCCTATGGATATATTCGACAGACTTAGTCAAAGCTTTAATCAGAACTCGTAATTCGTGTTCGGAGACATTGACATCTGATGTATCTTTATTCATTTTTGAGCACTCCTCAAGATCTCGCCCGATCCGTAAATACGAAGTGCGGGACGGCTATCATCTGCGACAGCGAAAAAACTGTGCACGATTTTAATATTTGATCAAATTTACATGTATGCCGCATTAAACCCCTAGTACTTCTAAATGTTTTCGTTCAAGATTACAAGTGCATTGTTTATGAAACTTCAAATTTCCGCAGCATCACCCAGAACGACAGACTCTTTAGCCGTATTTATAATTCTTCTAGATGAACCATTTTGTGAAGTGGGCCAGTCTTCACCAACTTGTGCATCATAATAATTTCGTAAGGAAGTCATCAGCCGACTGAGAATTGCCGCTATCTCCACATAAGTGCAAATGGTTAGAATATACCCAAAATGTTCCAGTACTGTCCATTTTTTCTAAAGTACGTTCTGAAAATTGCCGATAATCTTTTTAAGAAATTGCCAATCTTTTCTTGACTTGTTTCGATAAGAAAAAGATTAAATATTTTCGCATACTTCTGTATTACAGTAATGCATGGCTTTAGAAAAGTTGATCATTCTGAAGCAACATAAATGCTTTCACCACGTTGATAGGTCACTGACGGTAGCGGCGGCACGAGACTAGGACATTTCCGTTTCAGGAAAAATATAGGTTCGCAACCATTAACGAATTGGGGCATGATGGATCAGCTGGATAACAAATTGCAAGCAGGAGACGTGAAAGACGAACCGACTGCGGAACTGCCTAAGAAGAATTTCCCGCAAATTCTAGTCGTAGATGATTCCCCGGACATTGTTGAACTGCTGACAGATACTCTTACCAGGCAGGGCTATCGCGTTAGCTCAGCCGCGAGCGGCTCCGAGGCGCTGAGTTCAGTGGCGAAGGAAGCGCCGGATTTGATCCTGTTGGATATACAAATGCCGGATATGGACGGTTACGAGGTCTGTCACCATCTAAAATCCGGCAGACAGGGCTGTGACACGCCCGTAATCTTTATTAGCAGCTTTGATGATACCGTCGATATCGTAAAGGGCTTCCACGCAGGCGGTATTGACTATATCACTAAACCTTTCCGTCTGCCAGAGGTCTTGGCCAGAGTTGAAACACACATCTCTTTGTGCAGTTTGCAAAAGCAACTGGAACGGAAGAATCTTCAACTCCAGCAGGAAATCATGGAACGGGAACGCGCTGAAGAGGATTTGAAAAAACACAAAACTCATCTGGAAGAAACCGTTTTCCGGCGCACGGCGGACCTCAGGAGAATTAACGACGAACTGCAATATGAAATCACCGAGCGCGAAAAGATGGAATGCGTGTTGGAGCAGACAAATTACAAACTTCACTCCATGGTTTATGAATACGGATTGCGTCAACAGCGGCTTAATCTTTTTAATCAAATGTCGGAACGACTTCAGAGCTGCATCTCCCTTGAGGAAACTTACCCCATCATAAGCCAATTTATGCAGGATTTATTTCCTCTCGCGGCCGGCTCCCTTTTCACTCTCAATCTTCCCCTGAATTCAGTTGAGACCGTCATATCCTGGGGACGGGCGCTGTCAGGGGAAAGGACTTTCGCTCCGGGAGACTGTTTCGCTCTTCAAGGAGGAAAGATCCATATTACGGCTGATTTTCGTTCGGATTCGTGCTGCCGACATATCTTCGGCGGCGGCAGAAAAAAAGGGTTGTGCGTTCCTCTATTAGCTCACGGGGAGACACTGGGACTGATACATTTACAGCAACGGATATCTCCATCAACTTCCGCCAACCCGGGATTTGACGAACCTTCGGAGGGATTAAACGAAGAGGTGCAGCAACTGGCCGTCACGGTAGCTGACTATCTTGCCCTCGCTCTCTCAAACATAAAGCTTCGAGACACGTTAAAACAACAGGCCATTCATGATCCTCTTACGGGTCTTTTCAATCGCCGCTACATGGAGGAAACCCTGATTCGGGAGATAAGTCGAGCCAAGCGTTATGAAACTCCTCTCGGAATCATCATGATAGACCTGGATCACTTCCGGAGATTCAATAATGCTTTCGGCCATGAGGCAGGCGACTTGGTCCTCCGTGACCTGGGGAAATTCCTGCAAAGCAATATTCGTAAAGAAGATGTCGCCTGTCGATATGGCGGGGAGGAATTTACCCTTATATTACCGGGCGCTCCTATGGAAATCACTGAAAAACGGGCCGAAACATTGAGAAATCTCGTGCAGGATTTAGAGATTTACTATAACGGCAAGCCGCTTGACGGCATCACGCTTTCCCTGGGAGTCGCCAGCTTTCCAGAGCACGGCGCGACGGGAGATGCAGTTCTCCAGGCTGCCGATGCCGCCCTTTACGCCGCAAAGCGCGCCGGGCGCAATAAGGTATCAACTTCCGGCAAAGATGAGCCGACACACACTGCCCAAATCTACTCTTTTGGTAATTAATCTTCCGACAGATATTCACTTATTCCTGCCGCTTCTCCTGCCGCCTCTTGACTTACTATGCTATCCTGTCTTATAATCATAATGATAAGAAAACGGCAGCCTTAGAATGTCCTTTGAAACAGATTTTTTCACTGTAAATGACTTCCGCTGAGGTGCAGAGATGGCAAGAAATAATGATATGGATAAGTCCGGCGAGGGACTAAAAATCGGACGTGCCGTAAAAGAACTCCGGCACAAGAAACAGATCACTCTTCAGGACCTCGCAGCGAAGACCGGCATCGCCAAGACCATTTTGGGTGAGATTGAAAATGGCGATGTGGTGCCCCCTGTGGCCACACTCCTGAAATTAGCGAGGGCGTTCAATGTGGGCATGGCCTCTTTCTTCGAGGTGGAAGCGACTGATATGAAAATATCCGTCACCCGCAGCGGGGAAAGAGTCAAGATAAAGCGCCGTCCCCACCATCACCATGAAGGTGAGATCGATTATATTTACGAATCCCTTGAAACACACAAGGGTGACAAGCATATGGAGCCTCTTCTGGTAGAGTTTCAGCCCGTGGATACGGGTGATATGATTTTTACAAACCACGAAGGCGAAGAATTCTTATTTGTCCTCGAAGGGAGGCTGGAATTCCGGACCGACGAGCGTGTGGAAAGACTTGAGCCTGGCGACGCGATCTACTTTGTATCGGACATAAACCATGGTCTCCGGTCTCTCGACGGAAAACCGGCCAAGGCAATAGCGGTGGTATGGAGCAAGGTGTAAACATGTGGACCGTTGACTATGCTTGAAATCCGCTTTCACGGGCGCGGCGGCCAGGGCACCGTAGTCGCAACAATCCTGCTCGCCAAGGCTTTCTTTCGCGCCGGCTACCAGGTGCAAAGTTTCCCTTTCTTCGGTGTAGAAAGGCGGGGAGCCCCTGTGGAGGCTTACGTCCGCCTCAACAAAGATAAGATTTTGCTACGGACAAATGTAAATTACCCTGATCATGTAGTGGTCCAGGATCAGACTCTGCTCCATGGCGTTAACGTCGCGCGGGGACTCAAGCCGGGCGGATGGGTGCTGATCAACAGCTCCGCCGCCCCCACCGAGCGAGAACCGTTTATCGGCTACAGACTGGCCTTTGTAGATGCAAACCGAATCGCCTCAAGAAACCAACTGGGGACGCGGACCCATCCTATAGTCAATACAGCCATGATGGGGGCTTTTGCACGTATGATAGGTATGCCTCCCTTAGATGCCATCCGCGCCGTCATTGAGGAGGAAATGCCCGACACGCATAAGCAGAATGTTGAGGCTGCGGAAGACGCTTACAGCGAAGTCCAACTTGTGGGGCTGATCGAGCCCGCTCCCGCACAGAGCCAGGTGACAGCCGGAAATTCGCAGGGAATGAAACATGAATGAAACGGACAATTCTTCTCCTCTATTGATTCCCTGTTCTTGCCAATCTACGGAAAGCAATAAAACAGGATCGTGGCGCTTTCTGCGTCCTCAGTTTGACGAGAAAACGTCTCCATGCAGCGCGGCCTGTCCAGCAGGCGAAAATATCGCCCGTATCGAAATGCTGAGCGCCCAGGGTTCATTCAAAGAGGCCTGGGAAATGATTCTCCGGGAAAACCCATTCCCTGGCGTCTGTGGGCGAGTTTGTCCTCATCCCTGCGAGGGAGTGTGCAACCGCAGGGAGTTCGACGAAGCCATAGCCATTCACGCCATTGAGCGCTTTCTTGCAGAGACCGCCAGCCGTTATGATCTGAAGCCCATCCTCACGCGACTCACAGCCAAAAAACAGCGGATAGCAATAGTAGGTGCGGGGCCTGCCGGCCTGTCCGCCGCATATTTCCTTTCACTCTTGGGCTATTCCAGCGATGTCCTTGAGGCTATGCCTGAGCCAGGCGGGGTATTGCGATGGGGGATACCCGTCTACCGTCTTCCCCTGGCGGCGCTCCGGAGTGACATAGCCAACATCGAATCACAGGACGTACGTATCCTTACAGGGCAAAAGATTGGAAGCGAATTCCTGCGGGATGCCGCGGGACGTTACGACGCAGTCTTCATGGGCTGTGGACATTCCCGCACTGTAAAGATGGAAGTTCCCGGCGAGGAAATGAACGGAATCAAAGATGGACTCCAGTTCCTTGGGCAGCTTCGTCTGGGTAACACAATTCCCATTCGTGGCGTCTCCGCGGTCATCGGTGGCGGGAACACGGCAATCGACGTGGCGAGGAGCATCATCCGCTGCGGTGGGAAGGCCGTCATTTTATACAGACGCCGACGGTGCGACATGCCGGCCTTTGAGGAAGAGGTGCAAATGGGCATCGAAGAGGGCGTGGAACTGAGAGAACTGGTTACTCCTGTAGGAATAGAGGCAGACGGCGTACAGTACACTTTAACACTGCAGGAGATGAAAATCTCCGGAGAAAGCAGGAGCGGTCGGGCTAATGTTCTCCCGGATGACGGAAAAACACGTGAACTCCGAGTAGAGCACATTTTCAAGGCGACCGGTGCTGAACCCGCTGAAGACTGGTTCAATCCTCCGGATAAGACCAAGATGTCCCTGGCACTCTCCCATACCTTCCTCGTCTGTCCGGAAAGCAGACCGGCATTGGTTTTCGGAGGAGATCTCACAGCTGAAATAAAGAGTGTCGCCCATGCTGTCGCTTCTGGCAAACAGGCGGCGATGGCTCTCGATATTTTCTTTCACAGCGGGATGGAGGCCGTCGCGCCGAAACTCGCGGCATGCCAAGTGGGACAGGGACCGTCACTTTCCCTGGAAATGTACATGGGAGTAGACCGCCGCCTGAGAAATACGCATGTTGTGAGCTATGAGGAAATCAACACCGACCATTTCCAGTTCCAACCGAGGATTACTCGACCACGCCTCTTGAAAGATGAGCGGCGAACGTCCTTCAAGGAAATCGATCTGAAGATTTCGACCAACCTGGCCATCAGAGAGGCCGAGCGCTGTTTCAACTGCGGAATCTGCAACCAGTGCGATAACTGTTACATGTTCTGCCCTGATGTTGCAGTTATCAGGGAGCAGAATAACAACGAGCGCCACATCAACTACGACTACTGCAAGGGGTGCGGACTCTGTGTAGTGGAGTGCCCGCGTAACGCCATGACCCTCAGGGAGGAAGATATATGAAACGGGTCATTGAAGGGAGTCATGCTGTCGCCGAGGCGGTGCGTCTGGCAAGGGCTCAGGTGATTTCTGCATATCCTATTACCCCCCAGACTCATATCGTGGAGATTCTCTCGGAATACTGTGCGGGTGGGACCATGGATGCGCGTTTCCTTCGCGTGGAAAGCGAGCATTCCGCCCTGGCGGCCTTGATCGGGGCACAGAGCTGCGGCGTGCGGACGTTCACAGCCACGTCATCGCAGGGACTTGCCCTGATGCACGAACTCCTGCACTGGACATCGGGTGCACGGCTTCCCATCGTCATGGCCGAGGTAAACCGCGCTCTTGCCCCTGGTTGGAACATCTGGACAGATCAGACGGACAGCCTCGCCCAGCGCGACACCGGATGGATACAACTCTACTGTGAAGACGGCCAGGAGGTCTTAGATTCAATGCTTCAGGCATATCGGCTGGCGGAGTGTGTGTACCTGCCGGTGATGGTGGTTCTCGACGCCTTTTACCTCTCCCACACATACGAACCTGTAGACGTACCGGCAGAGAAAGATGTTGACCGTTTCCTTCCCCCGTACCAGCCTCGATTTCATGTAGATGTAGAAAATCCTTGCGCCTTCGGGCAGCTTGTACCACCGGGCTCCTACATGAAAATGCGCCAGAACATCGCCATGGCCATGGAGGAGGCCTTGGTGCGCTTCAGCGAAATCCAGGAAGAATTTTACGGGATCTTCCAGCGCCGCTATGATCCCGTGGAGGCCGTCTCTTGTAACGATGCAGAAATCATTCTCGTGACCTCGGGAACAGCAACCAGCACATGCCGCCTGGTACTAAGGAAACTGCGGGACAGCGGCGAAAAGGTCGGTCTTCTGAAAATGAAGTTGTTCCGTCCCTTCCCCGTGGCAACGGTCAGGGAAGCCACTTCGCGGGCAAAAAAAATTGCTGTCATCGACCGGAACTTTTCCTTCGGGGCCAGCGGCATCTTTGCTCAAGAGCTGCGCGCTGCATTGTGCAACACTCCTGGACATCCCCCCGTTTTCGGCTATATCGCGGGAATCGGCGGCCTCGATATAACGATGGAACTGCTCGAGGAAATATACTGGAGGACCAAGGAGGCAGCATTCCCAGAAAATGAAAGCGTGTGGATGGGAGTTTGAGAGGTGATTCATGGAATTCGATACGAAAGATAACGAGTACATGTACTCTGGACATGTCGGCTGCCCCGGATGCGGTGCGGCCATCGCCATGCGGTTCACGCTGAAGGCCCTAGGGGACAAGACAATCGTGGTGCTACCGGCGTGCTGCTGGTCCATTATTGCCGGCTCTTATCCGCAGTCAACCCTGAAGGTTCCCGTCATCCACTCCGCTTTCGAGACCGGTGGGGCCGTAGCAAGCGGTGTCCGGGCTGCGCTCGATGTGAAAGGAGATACGGAGACCACCGTAGTCACCTGGGCGGGTGACGGCGGCACTTTCGATATCGGTTTTCAGGCCCTAAGCGGCGCGGTTGAAAGGAACGAGGATTTCATCTATGTATGCTACGACAACGAGGCGTACATGAATACGGGCATACAGCGCAGCTCATCAACGCCTTACGGCGCCTGGACAACGACCACGCCCGGCCAGGATTGGAAAAAAATGCGGAAAAAGAACATCGTTGAGGCGCTAGTCGCCCACCGTATTCCATATGCTGCTACAGCAAACATCGCCTTCCCCGAGGACCTCGTCCGTAAAGTTCAGAAGGCCAAGGCCCTGAAGGGTTCGAAGTTCATCCATGTCTATGCAAGCTGTCCCACGGGATGGCGCATCCCTTCGGAGATGTCCGTCAAGATTGCCCGCATGGCGGTACAGACGAATATTTTCCCTCTTTATGAAGTGGAAGATGGCATTAAATACACCATCAACTATAAGCCCAAGGAGTACCTCGTGAAGGAATATTTTAAGCTCCAAGGCCGGTTCAGGCATCTTACGGACAGGGACCTGGATCAGATTCAGGGAATGGTGAACGAAGACTGGGAACTGCTGCTCCGCAAGGCCGCCGAACGTGTCTGAATTAAAGAAATGAGAATAAGAAAAGGCACAGCTCAAGAAATGAGTGTACCGCAGAAACTCTGATAGATATAAACATTAGAATGGAGTACCCCGCAGTCAAATTATATTGACTTGCATAACAGCCTCCCCTATACTTTCTCGCCTCAAGGATAGTTTGTTGATGAAAACATTTGCCACAATGGTGCCTTCCTGAGGTGAAAAAGATCATATTATATTTAACCTGCTTCTCACTATTCTTTCCAGTTGTACCCCTACGTGCAGAAACTAAGACATTTATCCGTGAATACACGTACGAAGCCGGCGAAACAGACAGCAAGATATCATGCCGTGCCATCGCCCTTGAACAGGTGAAAAGGCTGCTTCTCGAGGAACTGGGCACATATGTGGAAAGCGTTACGGTTGTGAGAGACTACCAGGTTGCCAAAGATGAAATTACTATTCTAACAGCAGGCCTTGTACAAACGACGATTTTGGACGAGAACTGGGATGGAAAAGAATATTGGCTTAAGGCGAAGATAACGGCCGACCCGGACGAAGTTGCCTCTTCGATAGAAAAACTGCGGAACAACCAGCAATTGGTTAAAGATCTTGCAGAGGCAAGGGACGAGGCATCACAGGCACTCAGAGAGATTGATGATTTGCAGCAGAAATTGGCAGCGGCCGAAGCGACTACAGAGAATAGAGAAGAGTATAAGAAAGCAGTTAATACGCTCATAGCCACGGATTGGTTTGAAAAGGGGCAGTACCAAACGTTCTCAGGTAATTACCAGGAGGCGCTGAAGGCATATGACATGGTTGTAGTACTAAGACCCAATGATGCGAAGGTCTATAGCAATCGCGGGGCGGTGTATGTTCAACTCGGAAGGTATGACAGTGCGATGAGGGACCTGAATAAGGCTGTCTCCTTGAACCCCCAAAATAGAACGACCCTTTATAACAGGAATCTTATTTACAAGAAGCTGCAACAGACCACGCCCGTTAAATCACCAGAGAAGGGGGTTCTTCCCAGAAGGTATGATGACAGAGGACAGCTGAAAGATAGAGAAAAGAGGGAGAGTGCCGATCGCCTTAAGGGCAGCCAGGATAGGGATAAGCAGAGCTTCCTTAATAAGCCGTCAGGCAGACAGTTAAAGGAACGCGATGAACAATTACGAAAAGACAGACAACTTGTCCAAAGAAAGGGATTTGAGGACAAATATAAGCAAAAGGAGCAACGGGAAGACTTGAGGAAGAAAAGAGAAATGGAGGAAAGAAAGAGAAAACAGAAAAAGCGCGAGCGGTTCAAACCCAAACCAGAAGACGAGAAAAAGTAGAGACTAAATGATTGAAGGAGCGGCAGGTTTGGGAAATGAACATGGGAAATGGCAGTTATGAAACCTCACAAGGGAGCTGATATATGCCTACTATGGAACTAACGAAAGAAGGGGCCGTTTATGTCCTTACACTGACCAACGGCGCTAATGCCAATACCCTTAGCGAAGATGTGGTTGGCGAGTATCATGACATATTAGATGAACTCGAAGCTTCATCAGAGAACTCTGCCTTGATTTTGACGAGCAGTGATCCGAAATTCTGGTGTAATGGTATCAATCTGGATTGGCTTCTCAAGCAGCCGCACGATTATTTTCCGAAATTCGTTGAGCTTCTTGACGAATTATTCCTAAGATTCTCCCTGCTCGCGATGCCTACGATCGGGTGTCTAACCGGACATGTATATGCGGGCGGAGCCATTCTCGCTACAACGCTGGATTTTCGCCTAATGAGGGAGGACAGGGGCTTCTTTTGCTTTCCTGAAGTGGACATAAAGATTCTCTTCAGCCCAATTATGTATGAGATCCTTCGATTGCTGCCAGACCACTACGCGTTAAATGAACTCGTGCTCACCGGGAGGCGCGTAGGAGGAAAGGAGGCGCTGGCCATGAAGATTGTCTCGGCTGTGTACCCCGAAGAAACACTTTATGATAAGTCAATGGCACTGGCAAAAGAGCTGGCGAAGAAACACCGCAGGACGTACGCCCATATCAAACGTGGATTAAGGCAAGCTCTGGTGAAATATACCTTATGAAGATTTCTCGAGAGTTCGAATAAGGAGACGATATTTCGCACCCGTTAATGGGGCTGGACGCATGACTCTTTGTAATTCATCATTCCTTTAGGCCGTATTTTTTAAGTTTGTATCGTAGCATGCGTTCGCTGATGCCGAGGATTTCAGCGGCCTTTGTCTGATGATCACCTGACTTCTCCATGGCCTCGAGAATCAATTTGCGTTCCATTTCTTCAATCGATCCCCGTAGCAACCCTTCTCCTTTTTTCCCTGTATCTTCCGGATAGATACTGTCTTCATCGAACGGAAGATCATCTACGGAGATGACCGAATTTCGAGATATCACGACGGCGCGTTCGATGATATTTTCTAATTCCCTGACATTTCCCGGATAATCATATTTCAATAACAGGTCCCTGGCCTCGCTGGTTATGCCTGTTACATTTTTGCCATTCTCCGCCGCAAAGCGTTTCAAGAAGTGATCCATGAGGATGGGCACGTCTTCCCTTCTCTCTCTTAGGGGGGGCATTTCCAGGACAACTACGTTCAACCTGTAGAAAAGGTCTTCCCTGAATGTCCCATCTTTTACCTTGGATTCCAGGTCGCGATTGGTCGCACTGATGATTCTCACATCAGAGCGAATGGTCTGATTGCCGCCCACACGCTGGAATTCGCGCTCCTGCAAGAAGCGAAGTAATTTGACCTGCACAGAAGCGGAAATGTCGCCAATCTCATCCAGGAAGAGGGTTCCGCCGTCGGCCTCCTCAAATCTGCCAATCCTCCTTGACGTTGCACCGGTGAAGGCCCCTTTTTCATGCCCGAACAGCTCGCTTTCTAGAAGGCTCTCCGGAAGTGCACTGCAGTTTACCACACTGATTAATTTTGCTGAACGGGGACTGAGATTGTGGATCAACCTGGCTAACAATTCCTTGCCCGTTCCGCTTTCTCCCTTGATAAGAACAGTGGCGCGGCTCACGGCTATCCTGCTTGCCATATTGATCAGGACATCCATTTTATGGCTCTGATAAACTATCTTGTCCATGGTGACGCCCTTCTCGGAAAGTTCCTGACGCAGAATCTCGTTTTCCCTGATCAAGGTGCGCCGCTCTGATACTCGATCCACATGGATAAGGAGCTCATCAAATTCGACAGGCTTTGTAATATAATCTATGGCGCCTGCCTTCATGGCATCCACTGCTGTTTCTATTGTTCCGTATGCAGTAATGATAATCACGTCGATTTCCGGATTGATTTTCTTCACCTCTTTGAGCACCTGCATACCGTCCATGCCTGGCATCTTGTAATCCAGGAGGATCATGTCAAAATGACCCTTCAAAACAGACTGGATGGCACTGTCTCCATTCTCAGCCTCCGCCACCGTATGTCCTTCTCTAACGAGAAAATCCCGGAGCATCTCTCTTTGGGACTGGCCATCCTCGACCACTAGTATGTTTAACTTCTTCATACCTGGATTCCTTTAGACCGTGCCATTCTTTTCTCCCACCCTTCCCGTAGGCAGTGATATCTCGAAGGTCGTCCCCGAACCCGGTTGGCTCAAAACGCGTATTTCCCCCCCATGGCCGCGGATAATTTCATGCGCCAGGGGAAGTCCGAGACCCAGACCCTTTTCCTTCGTCGTATATTCAGGGTTGAAAATGCGCTCTATCTCTTCAGGGTTCATACCGCACCCATTATCTGAAATTTTTATGATGACCCGGTCCCTCCCACTCGAATCAACAAGAATACGGACGGTGCCTTCACCGGAAATAGATTCCATGGCATTCTTTATGAAGTTAAAAATGGCCTGCTGCAGTTTATCCACATCCATGGGAATAATTGCATGGTTATCTTTGTACCTAGTATCCAATGTGATCCCTTTTAATTTTGCCTCTTCCTGGATAACATTGACAATCTTTTGAAGAACCTCTGCCACCGGATATTCGTGCAGCTCCAAGCGCCGACTTTTTGAGAATGTCAGAAACTCTTCAATAATTCCATCCAAACGTCTGATCTCATCGCGGATAACAGCGGCCAGTGTTTGGAACTCCTTGATCTTATCCTCATCGGCTGGCATAAACTCCCGCTTCAGCCTCTGACTGGCCATGCTTATGGCATTAAGAGGATTGCGAATTTCGTGAGCGACACCTGCAGCGAGTTGCCCGAGGGCAGACAGCCTCTCTGCTTTCTCGAGCTGCCTTTCCATCTCGACAATCCCTGCCAGATGCCTGTTCTGATTGTGATAGAGTATCCACATTGCCAAGAGCGTAATTAAAATTACAGAGGACATAAAGAAGATCATATTACGCTTATTCTCGGCAAGAATTTCATCCGTACCCTCTCGATCAAGACCAAGCCTCGCGACCCCTGCCACCTTGCCAAACAGGTATATGGGTGCAGTCATCTCCAGAAGTTTCTTGTCATGGGAAACGATCTTCCGGCTTTCAAATTTTCTTGTACCCGCGAGGATTTCATCTATATGCATCTTGCTTTGTTCTTCTTCATCAGGTGCCTGTCCCGAACTGCCCAGGATCATGTTGCGCTGATCCATGATCTTAATATAGACTAAGCCCTGTCCCTGCCCCAATCTCTCGAGGGCCTTTTCTATAGATACCTTAATGCCCCAATATCTTTGCCCGTCGCGATCCAGAGCGATAATGACTGTCCCGCTCCCATCCGTGCGCCGTAATGCTACAAACCCGATCTTCTTATCCTTGCCAAGCCTTGAGAAAAGATCGATGGTGATTACGTCTCTTCCCAAGACCCTCTCTGCATCTCCACCGATGAGGTCCGCGTGTAGAGCCCTGCTCTGGTAGACGACTTTTCCTCTCCTATCCAAAACGGCCACGAACCATAGACCGTTCTCTTCGGCAAATTTTCCCAGATATGCGTCACTCAGGTGATGCGCTTTCCATTGATTATCGATTTCGCGTCCCATATCCACGAGGGCAGCAGTCAACGACTTTTGGGGCAACAGGGCCTCATCAACAGGAGGTGCAAAGGTGCCGCCGCCATCCCTCTGATATGCCTGAATCAGGGCATTGAGGTTTTCCTGGGCAAGCCTCTCAACAACCCCGATTATGGCCAGGCCCTGGCTCTCCATGAAACCCATAAGGCTCCTATCGCTTCGCCTGATGTCCATGATCCCCATGATCATAATTAGGCAGATGAAGAGGGTACAGACAATCGTAACGGCGATGGGCTGCAAGAAACGCCGGCCATAGTCGGGAGCGTGGTGCTGCCATATAAGTTTACCCTGCGTCTTCATCTATTAAATGCCTATGCAAGTCGCTGTTTATATTATTTTTTATCTCAAAATCTTCCCGATACGTATTCACCTAAAGGGATGCGGCATTTCTGCAGTGCGTGCAACCCCTGCCATCATATTTCATCAGCATGAAAAGTCAACGAATTCTTTCCCCTGAAAGGAATCGCAGGATCGACTGAAAAAATCCGACAATTATGTCGATTCCAAAAACAATTGACGTTCATATCTTAACTAGTTGTTTTTCAAGCATTATAAATGTCTACCTTCATCTCGCATCGACATTTATTGCCCTTCTCTTTCCCCATGGCGGACATGCTTGGCCCCCGATATGCTTCCATTAATGCCGTAATATAAATAACTTACATACATTTTCCGAACCATGGCATGACATATGCATCATCAAAGCATAACAAAAGTTAATTATCGGTTAATAAACGGGCATGATTGACCGGTAGTAAACTCCAAAACTAAGAAGGCAAACACCTTCACTCCTCCTGACCTTGGGGAGACATCAAGTCTCCCCTTTTTTTTTGCCTCGTTCATGCGTCATTTCCCGCAGCTTTCGCCACTTTTCGATTCTCTCCTTGATGATTTTCTCGTGTCCCCTCGTTGTAGGTTTGTAATAGACCTCCCCCATTAGTTCGTCCGGCAGATAATCTTGGGGGACATAGGCATCTTCGAATTCATGGGCATACTGATAGCCCTTGCCATAGCCAAGATCTTTCATTAATCGTGTCGGGGCATTCCTTATATGAAGAGGCACAGCAAGTGTGCCGGTTTCACTTATCCTTTCTTTAACCCTGCCGTAAGCGACATACAATGAATTGCTCTTGGGGGCAGTCGCAAGGTAAACCGCGGCCTGGGCCAGGGCAAGTTCCCCTTCGGGGAGACCGATAAAATGAAATGCCTGCATAGCCGAAACAGAGATCCCCAGGGCCGCTGGATCGGCGTTGCCAACGTCCTCGGAAGCAAATCTCACCATGCGCCTGGCTATGTAAAGAGGGTCTTCACCGGCTGCAAGCATGCGGCCCAACCAGTAAAGTGCGGCGTCAGGATCGCTGCCCCGAAGGCTCTTGTGAAACGCCGAGATGAGATTGTAGTGTTCCTCCCCTCCCTTGTCATACTGCAACGCCTTCTTCTGGAAGGCTTCTTCCACCACGGCACGGGTAATTTTTCTTACCCCTATCCCCTCATTCCGCAGGAGAGACGCTGCCGCATCGAGGCTGTTTAAGGCCATGCGGGCGTCCCCGTCGGAAGACCAGATGATATGCTCAATGGCATCCGGCTCTATCTCTAGAGCAAGGCCTCCCAGGCCTTTTTCTTTGTCATGCACGGCCCGGTTGATAATGGCCGCCAGTTCGCTATTGGAATAAGGCTTCAGCAGCATGACCCGCGTCCTGGACAGGAGCGGCGAAATCACTTCGAAAGAGGGATTCTCCGTAGTAGCACCGATGAGTGTAATAAGGCCTTTTTCGACATGGGGCAAGAAAGCGTCCTGCTGCGCCTTGTTGAATCTGTGGATCTCATCTACAAAGAGGATCGTCTTCTTGCGGTGGTAGCGCCATTGAGATTGCGCCTCATCGACAACAGCCCTAATCTCTTTAACTCCCGAAAGAACGGCAGAGAAGCTCACAAAGTGGGATTTTGTTTCATGGGCAATGACGCGGGCCAGGGTGGTCTTTCCGGAGCCGGGAGGTCCCCAGAAGATCATCGAGAAAAGCCTGTCTTCTTCGATGGCGCGCCGGAGAAGGCTGCCTGCGCCCAAGAGGTGTGACTGCCCTACGAATTCGTCAAGAGCCTGGGGACGCATCCTATCTGCCAGGGGACTGAGATTGATGTCGGTATCTTTCTGATCAAAGAGATCCATAATAATCACTCGTCTTTGATTTGAGCACGATTTTTCGCCGCCTCGATCAGTTCGATAAGCGTTGTGATTTTGTCCTTAGGTATCTGACCGACAAAGGCATTCCATGACTCTTCCGTCATAGCCTCTCGCAGATACTCTTCAATGGGGAAAAAGTGATACCAACAGTTGATAATGCGAAGGCACGGCAGGTCCCCGCCTTCCTTCCGGCAATATGAGAATTTGACTTCACTCCCAAGCCGCGCACACCTGAGTTCTAATTGGTCATACTTAGCCACGATATCAGCTCGCCGCATTAATAATGCCATTTTGGGCATATCTTATAACATGTCTAAAAACAAATAAGCCGTCAAGGGGAATCTTGTTTTTCCCCTGACGGCTCAAGCGTTTATGGAAGACCGACTTATTTATGGCTTCGGTAGTCCCTGAATGGCCTTCAATGCCCTCCGGATCTCTTCATCCGGTAACTCATAGGCCTCAAGCTTTCCTGAGAAATAGGCATCATAAGCGGCAAGATCAATGAGGCCATGGCCGCTCCAATCGAAGAGGATAACCTTCTCCTTGCCTTCTTCTTTCGCCTTCTTGGCCACATCCACAACAGCGGCAATGGCGTGATTCGTTTCCGGCGCTGGTATAAAGCATTCGGTCCGAGCCCACTTCACGCCAGCATCAAAGGTCTCCATCTGATTATACGCCCTCGCCTCAACAAGCTTTTCGTTGACGAGGTGGCTTACTATGGGGGCCATGCCGTGATAGCGCAATCCTCCCGCATGGATTGGCGCCGGCACAAAATCATGCCCCAAAGTATGCATGGGAAGGAGAGGCGTCATTTTGGCAAGGTCCCCGAAGTCGTAGGCAAATGGTCCTTTGGTCATGGTCGGGCAGGATGACGGCTCCGCAGCAACGATCTGGACTTTCTTGCCATGAATCTTGTCTCTTGCGTACGGAAGGGCTATGCCGGCAAAATTGCTTCCGCCGCCTGCGCAGCCTATCACAACATCGGGATATACGCCTATCTTTTCCATCTGCTTCTGCGCCTCCAGGCCTATGATGGTCTGGTGTAAGAGGACGTGATTCAGTACGCTCCCGAGGGAATAGCGCGAATCTTTATGGGTGACGGCATCTTCAACAGCTTCACTGATGGCGATGCCAAGGCTCCCCGGCGAGTCCGGGTGTTCCGCCAACACCTGCTTTCCCGCGTTCGTCATGGTACTCGGACTGGGGATGCATTCCGCTCCCCATGTGTTCATCATCATCCTGCGGTAAGGCTTCTGCTCGTAGCTTACCCTTACCATGTATACCCTGCATTCAAGATCGAATATCTTGCATGCCATGGCCAGTGCGCTTCCCCATTGGCCAGCACCTGTCTCTGTTGCAAGCCGCTTAATGCCAAAAACTTTATTATAATAGGCTTGGGCAATGGCTGTATTCGGTTTATGGGAACCGGCAGGGCTCACGCCTTCATTCTTGTAGTATATCTTCACCGGAGCGCCGAGGAGTTTCTCAAAGTTAAAGGCACGGTAAAGTGGCGTTGGCCGCCAGAGGAGATATTTCTGTAGGACAGGTTCAGGAATATTGATCCAGCGTTGTTGGCTGACTTCCTGTTCTATAAGATTCATGGGAAAGACAGGGGATAGATCGTCAGGACCAACAGGTTTCCCCGTCCCCGGATGAAGGGGGGGCTTCATGGGAGTCGGCAAGTCAGCCTGGATGTTGTACCATTGCTTCGGTATCTCGTTGTCGTTCAATACTACCTTGACCTGTTCCATATCATGTTCTCCTTTGGTATTTATTGAGAGCTTCGCCAAGCCCTGCCATTGTCAGTCTCGTATCAATGCCGGCGACACTCCCGGTTATACTTCAAGGCTCGACAGCAAGCCTTTATGCCTTCGATACCATGAGTTGGGAAATAGTTTATACAGCACCCGCGATACGGGCCCGATATACTCTCTCGTTCTTCTGTCGAACTGGCATGCCTGGATGATCTGCTCCTTGATATCTTTCTTATGCCCCACTTCATTAAATATCTTATACGCGCAATGAAAAAGCGGGCTGTACATATTTTTCTTTTCCAAATATTTATTAACGTTTCTTATGGTATTCGGCCCTTCCGGTGTGCCGTCGATCTTCTCCAGCACCTTGATATTAGTTTCAATGGGATTCCCCGTATATAATTCGTAATAGAATTTTCCGTACCGGTAGTTCTTGCTCGCGGCGGACGACAGGGTTATATACATGTCTCCGACACCCGCCTGGCTGTGAAACGCCTGGAAACCGCCGCCCAGCAATTTCGCCAGCGATCGTATTTCCACGCCGGACCTGGCAAAAATAGTGCCTGGGATCGAATCGCCAAGATCCAAAGAATGCAGCACTCCCATGATGTTTGCTACAATGTTCTTAAGCGCACCACACGCCTCTACCCCGACGATATCGAAATTATAGAAAGATGTGAATTCTCTGCGGTTGAATCTGATGACATCATCCCTTATTATCTTCGCGATGCTTTTCTTCCCTGCCACGGTGACACACACGGGATGCCCCAGCATGATATCCATATCGAAGAAGGGGCCGCCGATGCACACTACCTCATACCTTTCCTTCAAGTTGAACAGACTATTATTAATCAATTGCGACGGCGTGATCAGTTCCTTTGTGATCTCGTCGGAAATGAGACCCTTGATCGGTGTCACCAGGCACGTCTCTCCCGCCTTCTTTTCAAGCATCGGCTTCAGGTAATCCAGGAATTCCGGAAGCCTGTTCATGGTAATCGTCAGAAAAACGAAATCGTTATCATCAACGACACGCTCTAGGTCATTCGTTGCATAGACCGCAGGGGATAACCTGGGCACATTATCCATGCCACCCAGTCTGCGCGCAAGTTCCTTGGTCAGGTGTTTGGGATTAAGGTGATCCCTATTAATTGCACGACATACGTCAGTGTCGTGATAATAGAGGGTTACCCTTTTATTATCCCTGCCGAACTTATACGCGAGGGACGTTCCGAGCCTTCCCGGCCCGATAATTCCTATCCTGCACGTATCTAAATTCTTTATCCTCATGATGGATGCTCTTGCAGCCTTAAACTTCTTTTACTCAGCGATCGGACCGCTATGACTACTCAATTACAAGACTTCCCCTCTCCCTGAGGAATTGATCGGTGTCGTATGATGACAGCCGACCCAGAACCGCGATTATAGGTAAAGAAAGACCCCTATGTCAAATATTAATTCGTTATTTTATAAAGTGCGCTCAAATGAAACGGGCATTATTTTCTGGGATGAACTTTTAACAATTTACGTGTATTGCCAACTTGCTTTTTTTATTCTTGTTATCACAATATACAAGATACATAATGCTTGTACCATATTGATTTCCATTATTATTTGCTTTTCAATTTTTGTTGAAATAAGTTAATATTCGATGGATTTTTTTCAAAGCCAAGTTGGTTCATTAATTGTTAGGGACTCAAATGAGATAAGACAATGCCCGATATCACATCTATTGCCACAATCTTGAGCAGCATCAAAACGGCGACCGATATCGCTAAGTTTCTCCGCGAAAGCGATCTCCCTATCCACATTACGACCGATAGCTTTACTCTCCGACCTGGATATAGCCGAAATGATAAGGCGATGGAGTATATCTTTTGTCAATTATGATGGTCCGGTCTCTAATGAGTTGTTCCCACGGATCGCCGACAAGTCCAAATCCTGTGACTCGGACGTTTTATCTATTCGAATCAGCATATTAACTTTAACTAAGAATCTTAATGCAGGAGTTTATTATGGCACTGTTGAAGGAAGGTGTGGTTCCCATCGGGCGGACGATGTTTATCCCCAAGGAGGGGGGCTTGACAAAGGACAGCCTGGAGGTTGAATCGAACGGCCAGTATCAAGTTGTGGAAAGACCTGACCGCTTCGAGATCAAGAATGCTGAATGCTGCAGAAGCATCATTATTAAGGTCAAGACAAAAGAGTAATTTCTGGCAAAGAGGCGCTGAATTCAGGACCGTCCTGACTCAAGGATATACGGTGGCGGAAACGTGCCGTTGGCCGTGAGGCGCGACTATCTATTGAAGCTCTCCGCAGCAAGCTGCGGAGAATCTTCGATTCTTAAGGAACAGTTTCGTTTGTCATTCGCTCGCATACCCCGCAGCAGGTTACGGGGTATGCGCTCGCTACCGAATTCATATTTCCGGCTGCCACTGAAGACGTCAGGAGACGACTTTCAGTATCCTGGGTGCATTTCTGTCAGAAGGCTCCGGTATGCTCTTCGGATAGCCGATTATGATAGGGGCCACTATCCTGCAGTCCTTAGGTATGCCTATTTCTCTCATGAGTTCCGCATCTCTCACGTTTGTTGCCAAACCTATCCAGCAGGTTCCCAATCCGCGCTCTGCAGCAGCAACCATGAAGTAGCAGGCAAAAAGGGAACAGTCCACATCGAGCAACCGGTGGTTCTTTAGACCAATCACATAAACCAGGCAGGGAGCATTATAGAAGACGTTAAATTCTTCGTTTCGCAAAATATCTTCGTACTTCTTGGGCAGGAGAGTCAGGGTTCTGGGCAATATCGTAAAGGAGATTCTTCTTGCTTTCATCGGAGAGTCTTTTCATGGTCTCCTTCCGGTTGATAACGACAAACTGCCAGGGCTGACCATTGCCCGAACTCGGTGCAAGACAGGATTCTCTGATGATATCCGTCACTGTGCCCAGTGAAACCGCTTTCTCCTGAAAATCACGAATGGATCGTCTATTCTTTAACAGTTCCTGGAATTCCATGATGACCTCCTTTCGCATATACAGTTTACATCACATATCACTCGCCTGGGATTGGCAATAATTTTTTTCTTATGACATGAATGGCCGTTGCCTTGAAAGAGGCCGTAAGATTCATGCCGGGGTGCATAGACAGGTCTTCGCGGGCATTATTTGTCACGTAGGTGACCAAGGGGAAACCACAATCAAGCTCCACTTTGTAGAAGGCCCCTGAAGGTATAATTTTCTTTACCACGCTTGAGAATACATTTCGGGCGCTGGTAATTTCCTTTGAGGAACCCGTCGACACAGTCACATTCTCTGGGCGGATGCAGAGAATCACAGACTCCCCGAGGCTTGGATCGCCCACAGCTTCAATCTCCCTGCCTGCAACGGACACTGAAAATGTTCCTGCATTCCTTCTTATAACTTTCCCCGTCAGAATCGTCTCCGTCCCGACGAACGAAGCAACGAATTCATCCACGGGATGGTTCATCACTTCCGCGGGAGACCCTATCTGCATAATTCTTCCCTCATTCATCACGGCGATCTGATCCGACAGCCTCAGGGCCTCCATCTGGTCATGGGTTGCCATGATAGTTGTTGTTTTTGTCTCATGAAGAATCAGCTCCAGATCTCCCATCAGGGATTCACGGGTCGGCGGGTCGAGTGACGAAAAGGGCTCGTCGAGGAAAATGATTTCAGGCCTTATGGCAAAGGCACGCGCAAGGCTCGTCCGCTGCGCTTCCCCGCCGGAAAGTTTCCGGGCGGAGCGGTTGGCAAGATGGCCGATGCCAAAACGCTCCAGGTATACCTCCACAACGCGCTTCACTTCGTCCTGCTTAACGTTGCGAATTCTCAAACCCGCCGCCACATTTTCAAAGACCGTTGTATCAAAGAGAAGGGGTTCCTGGAAGACCATGGCAAGATTCCTTCGATAATCGAATACGGTATGATTTGAACCTACCCTTTCACCTTTGAAGATAATCTCACCTTGAAATGATTTCAAGAGACACGATAACGCCAAAAGCAGCGAGGACTTCCCGGCGCCGTTCGGCCCGATAAGGCAAAGGATTTTGCCTTCCGGGACGCCGAGATAAGAAATATCCAGAACCGATACCCCGCCCCTTCTGACCTGGAGATTTTTCGCCTCAAGTATAGATTTCTCTGAGGTCATCGCGGCCTTTCTCTCTGTTGGACATGCGTCAGGACGGCATTGATGGAGAAGGCGAGCAATAGCAGGATAATGCTGAGGGCCATGGCGATATCGAAATTGCCTTTGCTTGTTTCCATCACCGTTGCCGTAGTCAGGACGCGCGTGTATCCCTTGATATTTCCACCGACCATGATGGACGCTCCCACCTCAGAGATGACACCGCCGAACCCCGCCATGATAGCGGCGAGGAACGGTAGCCTCGCCTCCTTGACGAGAATCCACAACATCTGAAGGCGGGTTGCACCAAGAGCCAGTATCTGCAATCTTAAGTTTGCGGGAAGCTGTTGTATCGCGGCTAGACTTATGCCCATGACTATAGGTGTGGCAATGACGGTCTGTGCAATGATAATAGCCGTTGGTGTGTAGAGGATCTCCAGAAAACCCAGGGGCCCGTTTCGCCAGAGGAAAACAGTAACAAAGAGGCCTACCACAACGGGCGGCAGTCCCATACCGGTATTGATCACGCTTATAAGAAACCTCCTTCCCGTAAACTGGGTAAGAGCAATCATGGTCCCAAATGATATCCCGATCAGCAGGCTGATGAACGTCGCAATCCCGGACACCTTGAGGGAAAGCCAGGTAATGCCTATGACTTCAGGATCGAGAGTGAAGAGAAGAATAAAGGCCCGTTTCATTCCTTCGATAATTATGTCCATGAACTATCGCCCTATAGAGAAAACTCACATCATGGAAAAAAGCGTTGTCATTTGCCGAGCGCTTCTTCCTTTTTTCCGGCATCGGGGAAAAACAAAGGCGAACCGTATTTCTCCACGCCGAATTTTCTGATAATGTCCTGAGTCTGCCTGGACACCATGAAGTCGGAAAACGCTTTTGCACCGGCGCTGTTCACCTTCGGCCATTTGGCAGAATTAACATCGATGACATGGTAGATATTGAGGAGCACGGCATCCCCTTCCATCAGGATATCAAGGCCGAGGTTTTTCTTCAAGGCCAGATACGTTCCCCGGTCGGCCAGGGTATACGTTTTCCTCTCGGCGGCGACGCTCAGTGTCTGTCCCATCCCGAGGCCCGTCTGCTGGTACCACTTCTGCCCTTCCGGGTTTATCCCGGCCGCCTTCCATATGGACTTTTCTTTGGCATCGGTCCCCGAGTTATCTCCTCGCGACATAAAGACGGCATTGGACGCAGCAATCTTCCTGAAGGCCTCGAGAGAAGAGCGTGATCCCTTGATTCCCGCCGGGTCTGTCTTCGGTCCCACAATAATGAAGTCATTATGCATGATGAGCCTTCTGTTAACGCCATAACCCTCCGCCATGAACTTCTTCTCCGCATCCGGCGAATGGACGAGGAGCACGTCCGCCTCTCCCTTCTGGCCCATGGCCATCGCCTGGCCGGAACCCACAGCGATCGTCTTGACAAAATAGGCTGTTGCTTTTTCAAAAATAGGCAAAAGGACGTCGAGAAGACCAGAGTCCTGGGTGCTCGTGGTTGTTGCAAGAATAATATTTTTCTGCTGAGGCGGCGCAGCAATTGCCGGCAGCGCGCAGAATATGACGGATATGATCAATGCAATCGAGATGGTGCGATTAAGTCTTTTCATCATTTTACCTCCTTATTAACAGCTTACCTTCATACGAGTTTTATGTCTATCTCTCCCCTTGCGATTTCACCCAATCTTTTGAATTCGGGAAAAATAA
Organism: Syntrophales bacterium; assembly: GCA_052144335.1. Taxonomy (GTDB): domain Bacteria; phylum Desulfobacterota; class Syntrophia; order Syntrophales; family UBA2185; genus Fen-1135. Next base: position 30,560 of record JBKQQP010000013.1, on the reverse strand, counting down.
AGGGGCTCCGAACTTGTCCTTACCGAAATCGCGGATGATCTTCTGCCCTTTCTCCCGAGACGTGAGCCATGCAACAAAGGTTTGGACGTCCTTCTCATTCACCATTGGAAATTTCTTGGCATTAACCGGTATGAGAGAAATATGATTCAGCAGCACCTCATCTTTTTCGACGAGAATGACAAGTTTGATTAGATTCTTCAGGGATAGATAAGTCGCCCTGTCTATCACCGTATAAGACTGCTGCTGGTCCGTGTAGCGGAGGGTCGGGACATTTCCCTCCGATCCCTTCTCATAGATCTTATACCAGGCACCGGACGGCTTGATCCCCGCTTTCGCCCAGAGATCCATTTCCGCCACATGGGTACCCGATTTGTCTCCACGACTTACGAATGGAGCGCCGGTCTCAGAAATTTTCCTGAGGGCCTCCGTTGCGACGGTCAAGCCTTTAATGTCTGCCGGGTCTTTTTCCGGACCGACGATGACAAAATCGTTGTACATCAGGGGAATTCTCTCCATTCCGAAACCATCCCTGACGAATTTCTCTTCGAGGGATCTTGCATGCACCAAAACCAGGTCGACATTTCCTTGCTCCGCGATCTTCAGGGCCGCCCCTGTCCCCGCACCCACATGCCGTACGCGGATTCCCGTCTCTTTCTCGAATTGATCCTCCAGGACACTTACAATACCCGCATCAATGGGCCCGATCGTGCTGGCCATCAGGATAAATTTACCGTTCTGCGCCATAGACGATTCCGGGAAGAATATGGTCAACAAGAACAAGAGGCCACATAACCATTTTATCACTTGAAATTCTCTTTTCATAGATACGTCTCTCTCAATCACGTTGTTGAATACAACACTTTTCCCGAGTCCTTGAAATCGTAACCGCCCAGTTTTTCAACGCGCTTCCGAAAATCCCTCGACTCGAAAACTTCGATAAGGGCCTGGACCCCTTCGGTAAAAAAGGTTGATTGATCAAGGATCATATCGAAATTCTCGCAGGTAATGAAAATAAAAGAAAGACCCAAAAGTTTAGCTACCGCTGCCGTGGCCACGCCTACATCAGCTTCCTTTGACAGAACAGCAAGTCCCACTTCTAAATGCGTAAAGACCTCCGTATCGTACCGGAGATACCACGAGTAGAAATACCCAAGTTGTCCATATGGTAATCAAGAAAAACCCGCGTTCCGGATCCCTACTGCCGGTTCACAACCTTTATCCCCTTCTTCGTGAGATCGGCGAACCCGCCAATATGCAAAGGGTTGCCATGAGCCGCGGCCAATCCCACTCCCCTGTGGAAAAGATTGACTACTACGGCTTTTATATTGGGCACGCAGATAGACAGATAGGGAATATTGTACTGGCCGCTTTTCGTGTCAAGCAAGTGGGACCAGGCGATATCGGTAAGACCCATCTCGAGGGCCTTGAGTCCTTCCGTGCTCCCCGCATTTGCAGAAAAGATATAAAAATCGGGATGATGCTTTCTTATATAAGTCCGCAGCATATCGAGGATGGTGTCGTTGCTTCCTGATGCGAGTAGTCCCCCTTCTATCCGCCTGCTCTTCTGTCTTGCCTCTCTGACCCCCTGCCTCGCATTCGTCTCAATCCATTCATCAATTAATCTCTTAGGGAATATCCACTTCCCCGTGACCCTGGTCGCAGGAATCTTTCCGGTTCTGATTAGGGCGTATACCTGTTTTTCATGAATATCGAGGTAGCGGGCCACCTCCTTCGTATTCACCACTTCCTCTGGCACAGCTTCACCTTGATGAAAAAATTGAACATCTCATGTAAAATTAATTCAGCCATCCATGGAGGTCAAGATAATTTCGGTAACAGAAAAGAGCCCCCTCTACTTTGAGAATTACATGAATGACTCCGCAAATAATGCGCTACTTTAGAGCTTGCGACATCGCGGCGGGCCGGGTATGTTAGAGATGATTCTCTTATTTTCTTGGATAAGGCTCTAAAGATGATAGGCGAAGATGGACTCCAAAATTTCCGAGGCATATTTATGAAAATGATGTCCAGGATTATTATTCTTGTTTCGCTTCTCATCTTTTCCTTTCCACATGCCGTTCTCGCAAGTGAAACTGTGCCCGTTGATTTAACGATCCTCCATGTCAATGACACTCATGGCCGCATTCTGCCTTACATTGAAGAAAGTTCAGGTGAGAAGCAGATGGTCGGGGGCGCCGCCTATCTCGCCCGCATGATTGAGGAAGAACGGTCAAAAAATCCGGACGGTATTTTGCTCCTTTCCGCCGGGGACATGTTCCAAGGAACTCCCGTCTCCAATCTCTTCAAAGGCCGATCCGTAACAGATGTGATGAACTACCTGAAGTTCGATGCGATGGCTATCGGGAATCATGAATTCGATTGGGGAATGGGTGCTCTCCTACATATTGTCGCTTCTTCGAGATTTCCTTATCTCTCCGCAAATATAAAGGATGAAAGGGGCGGATATCTCCCGGGGGTTAAGCCATATATAATAGTCGAAAGAAAAAAAGTGAAAATTGCAATTATAGGCATTACCACGCCTGAAGTTCCCCGCATCACAGCACCCGGCCGCTTTAAACACATGACTGTTGACAGGCCCGAAGACATTCTCCCCGGGTTGATAAAAAAGGCAAAGGATGAAGGGGCCGGCATCATCATCGTTCTTTCCCACCTGGGCATAGATGCCGATAAAGACGTGGCTCAGCGTATTGCTGGCATCAATGTTATTGTGGGGGGACACAGCCATACGGCATTGGAGAATCCCGTGTTGGTGGGAAACACAATAATCGTTCAGGCAGGCGCCTACGGATTATATCTGGGCGTCTTGAAACTCAGAATAGATCCCGATACCGGAAAGATCATCCGCCATACGGAAGAGAACGAGCTTGAAAAAGTTCTGGCTGGCAAGGACAGACCATATGACAAGGAGTTGGCAAGGATCATACACTCTTACTACGGCCGGATTGAAAAGGAGTACAGCAAAGTCGTCGGTGAGACTTCCGTTCCGCTGGTAAGGTATCACCAGCGCGAATCAAACATAGGAAATTTTATATGTGACACTATACGGAAGAAGACAGGAACGGATATGGCCTTCATCAACAGTGGCGCTATCAGGAACAATATCCCCAAAGGGAAAATTACCCTGGAGCAGGTCTTCACCCTTTTGCCATTCGATAACAACCTTGTTACCATGAAACTTACGGGAAAAAAGATATCGCAAATCCTCGAGCAGAACGCGAAGCTGGAGCATGGCATCCTGCAGGTGTCGGGTATGGAAATAAGGTACGATCTATCTGAACCGGCTGGCTCCCGGGTTCGGGAAGTATATGTAGGAAGACGACCTTTAGAACCTGAAAAGACTTACACTTTAACGACAATCGATTACCTTGCCACTGGCGGCGATGCATTCTCGCCCTTCAAGGAGGGCAAGAATATCACGTACGGAATGGCTCTAAGAGATGTTCTCGTTTCCTATCTCGAAAAGCATTCTCCCATCTCTCCCCGAGTAGAGGGGAGGATTATCATAAACGCACCATTGAATAGTCTAAAATTTCATGATGAGGGGATAGCTTTTCCCTGTGTCAGCCTCTCTGATCTGCAATCGCAACTCGACAGGCTTTTTCGACTCGCCCGGGAAGAATATGAACCCCTCCGCAATGTCTCCAGGCATAACGGGACGACGTTCGAGGGACCGCTTTTCCAGGTCCGATCTGATTTGTGCCTGGACATCGGTATCAGTCATTCCCTTTAAACCGCCCCCGGTGATCCCTGTAGCCGCACCCAAGGCCGCCCCTTTCATTGCCGCATCGGCAACATTATGGCCGGATACAATGCCGATTGCCGCGCCGATGACACCGCCGGCAATGCCAGCAATGGCCCCATATTTTCCCGCTTCCGGGGCTACCTTTCCGAACTCCGTTTTCTTCTGTATGCGATCGTAGGCCATCCTTTCGTCGAGCACTGGCCAGAGGTTGCTTTCAACATCAACCAGAAACGTTTGATTGGCTACAATGTCAATTGGATGTTTCCCTTTGTTATCGAAAATAACCCTCACAGGCATTAAACCCGCACCAATGATATCAAATCCGAAAGCGTCCTCTGCTTCCTTCTTGTCGCTGTAAACTTGAGCAGCTATAGTCGCCCCGGCAACCTCCATTGCATTGGGATAAGCGCCAGGCATTTTGAAGGGTACTACCTTTGACTCGTAGCTTGCGCATGCCAGAACAATGGCAAAAACAGTAACCACCGAAATGATACTGACCGTTTTTTTAATCAACATTGTTGCGCCTCCTAAGCTCAAATACGTAGCAATATTTTATAAGAAAGGTGATCTCTTTGTCAATAGCGATGACAAGATAGCGATGAAAGCTAGAAGGATTTTCATATTGACAGGGCGCGGGCACTCTTCGATAATCGATCAGTTAAAAAGCCGATATGAAAGTCAAATGCGGAAGGACCATCTTTTTTCTTCACTGGACGAGTTATTATGACTATGAAAAAGCCACGTGTAGGAATAAGTCCCTGCCTCTTGGGAGAGAAAGTCAGATACGATAGAGGACACCGGTGTAATCTCTACATAACAGATGTCCTTGGACAATATTTTGACTGGATACCTGTCTGCCCTGAGGTTGAATACGGACTCGGAATACCGAGAGAGCCCATGCACCTGATCGGTGACCCGGCAAAGCCTCGCATCATAACGATTTCCACGGGCATCGACCATACAGATGGAATGCTGAAGTGGGTAGAAAATAAACTAATCGCTCTCGAAACAGAAGACCTCTGTGGATTTATATTCAAAAGTAAATCCCCCAGCTCGGCGATACGGGGCGTTACAATTGTTTCGCCATCCGGCGTCGAGTGCGGTACAGGAGCCGGTATATTCGGGGGAGCCTTCATCAAACACTTTTCTCTGATACCGGTAATCGATGATGAGCAGCTCAGCGACCCCGCCTTGAGAGAAGATTTCCTTGAGAAGGTATTTGCTCTTGCGAGATCACGGGACTCGAAAAAAGGCAGTAAGGCATGTTAACCTTTGAGAAGTTCCCTCTTTAACACCTCGCCGGTTCTTCCGATGACCACTTTTTCGAGAGGGATATTTTTACCGGCCATCTTCATGCCGTTTCCGATAATCACGGGGAGTCCCTGGCAGCACGGCACTTCCATGACGAGCACAGTTATGCTCCTGATTTCCGCCTCCCGAAATATCTGTGCGAATCTATGCACGTACATATCCGTTTCATCGAATTTCGGGCAGCCCATGAGAACTACTTTGCCTTTCATAAAATCATCGTGTAGCCGCGGATAGGCAACAGGCGTGCAATCCGCCACAATCAGAAGATCTGCTTTCTTTAGAAACGGTGCAGTCGGCGGCACGAGCCGGATCTGAACCGGCCAGTGCGACAGAGCGGAATCGATGCCTCTCTGCGCAATTGGTTTACTTGCGCCTCTGCTTGGCCGCAGACATTCAAAACTCACAATTTGTGAAGATGGGCATCCGCAAGCCATGGTCGGCGCTTCCGGCACCGGTCCTGTTTCTTGGTCCTTCATGTGCTGTTCCACCGCTGTTTCGTCAAACTCATCCGCCTCACGTTCAATGATTTTAAGGGCATCTTTAGGGCACTCACCCAGACAGGCCCCCAGGCCATCGCAATATATCTCCGCCACTAATTTAGCCTTGCCGTCAATCACCTGGATAGCACCCTCGGCGCAGGCGGGAACGCATGAACCGCAGCCGTCACATTTCTTTTCGTCAATCTGGATAATCTTTCTTTTCCTTTTCATAGATTCCTCCTCTATCTTGCGCTGAACGCTATTTTGAGTCCTTGCGACATTTTCTGTAACTTAATCATCATCCGGTATTTATACATTGACAAAAGTCAATTTTCTAACCCTATTTTTCATTTTTTTCCTTTTGGGCAACAATTTATTGGATTATAATGAACACAGATCCAAGGAAGCCACATGCAAAAAGAGCCGTTGCGTTTGCAAGGAGAATTCCCGTGAAGCTGCTCGATCATATTATCGCCATCCCTCTTTTCGAAGGCCTGTCACGAGGGCAGCATGAGGCTCTGGCCAGAATTTCTGTGAGCCGTTCCTACAAGAAAGGTCAGATGATCTTCTCCGAAGGTGATGAAGGCGTAGGCTTCTATGCGATCATTTCCGGCCGAGTGAAAATATTCAAACTTTCACCGGAAGGCAAAGAACAAATCCTTCATATGATGGGGGTCGGAGAAATATTTGGAGAGGTGCCTGTTTTTACCGGCCGGGAATATCCGGCATACGCTGAGGCCCATAACAATTCCTCCCTCCTATTTTTCCCCAGGAACTCATTTATCGAGCTCGTTAAAAAAGACCCTTCACTGTCTCTGAACATGCTGGCTCTCTTGTCATGGCGTCTGCGAAGATTCGCGGCGCTGATTGAGGATCTTTCCTTGAAGGAGGTACCGGGGCGACTGGCGGCTTACCTTATCTATGCGAGCAAGAGGTCGTCCAATAAGGACGAATTCGATCTCGATATCTCCAAAGGGCAGCTGGCCTCTATCTTAGGCACAATCCCGGAAACATTGTCGCGAATCCTCGGCAAAATGAGTAGGCAGGGGGTAATTAGATCGGACGGTTCACGTATAAGAATACTTGATCGCACAGCCCTGGACGACATCGCCACAAAAGGGAAAAAGCTGGAAAATATCTGACGCCTGGTGAAAAGCAGGGGCGCAGAAATAAGCATGCTTGACAGAAAGGCCGTCAAGACATTAAGGTAACAAAATAACAGCATAAGAACGGCAAACGAAAAGGACGATTCTCTTACAGAAGGGATAATTATGTTGTCCTCTAAGGAAAAAATCAAAGAAGAAGTATCCGCCGATGAAAAAGGCCAGATACGAGAGAAGAAGTTTACCCTCAATGGAAAATTGGAAGGTGAGTACACCTCATATTATGGCAACGGGAAGATCATGGCCCGTCTTTACTTCCGTAACGGCAGGAGAGATGGTGATGCCGTTTCCTATTACAGGGACGGCCAGATCAGGGAAAAATGCACATTCAAAAATGACAAGATCGACGGAGAGTATGTTTCTTATCACGAGAACGGCCAGATAAGAGAGAAGGAAAATTACAAAGACGGAAAATTAGACGGGAGATATACACTCTTTTTTACAACAGGCAAGGTAAGGGAGATAGAAAATTTTAAAGACGGCAAACTTGATGGCGACTACATATGCTATTACAAAAATGGTCAGGTTAAAGAAAAAGGGCGCTTCATAAATAACAAACGAGATGGTGAGTATATAGCCTATTATAAGAACGGCAAGACAAAGGAAAAGGCATCGTACAAGAACGGAAAGCTGGAAGGAAAGTTTCTGTCTTTCGACATCGATGATCCGGCAAATCTGGAAAACAGCCACGATGAAGAACCATCTACATTCGCAGATGAGGATAACCTAAGAGAGAAGGAGAAGATGGTCGATGATCTCTTCATGAACCTGGCGAATTTCGAGAAGGAGCAGAAGGGCAAATGATCGCAGAAAAGATCCTGATCCCGACGGATGGTTCTGATTACGGAAAGACCGCAATTGAATATGGCATATATATAGCCAAGCTCCTTAACGCGCAATTGATCGGTCTCCATGTGGTCGATATCAGATTGCTGCAGGGGCCGGTATTCACAGATATTTCCGGTTCTGTCGGCCTTCCGCCCTACCAGGAATTTCTCCCGGTATTGCAGGGTGGTTTTGATGAAAGGGCGGAGACTGTCTTGCAGGCCTTCAAAACAAGGTGTGAACAGGCAGGATTGCATCCTGAGATTAAGAAAGCCATGGGCGTCATCGATCAAATGATTGTTGAAGAGGCCGGTAATGCTGACTGGATCCTCATAGCACAGAGGGGAGAACATTTTCATTCAGGCGGAGGCAGCATACTGGGCTCTGTTGCCGAATCGGTCGTGCGTAATTCAGGAAAGCCGGTCATGGTGACACCGGCGGCCTTCCAGGAGATCGAGAGCATGGGCCTGGCATACGACGGCAGTGCGCCGGCAGACAAGGCCTTGAAGCTTGCGGCAGAACTATCCGAAGAGACCTCCTGGCCTCTCACTGTCATTATCGTCACGGATAATCATGAGCTGGGGGCAAGCCTTACGAAAAAGGTAGAGGACTTTTTCGAGCCCGTAAAGATTGACAGCGCCATCGTCATTCTTCGGGGCAAAGAGGACCGTGAAATAATCAAGTTCATCAGGGAAGGTTCTGTCGAATTGATGGTCATGGGTGCCTACGGCCACAACAGGCTGAGGGAACTGATTCTCGGCAGCACCACTTCCTCTGTCATCCGTAAAAGCACAATCCCCGTCTTGCTCACGCGATAACCGGGATATGTTTTCGCGCTGATGCCAATACACCTCCCGTGCATTCTTGCAATCAAAACTTCTGTTTGATTTTTTCGCTTAACGCCACCAGGACATCATGCCTGGTCAAATCATAATAGATGGGTGTTATGGAAATCATGCGATGGCGAAGAGCGCAGGCGTCGGAATCTACTTCCTCCCCGTCGGAAAGCTTAGTTTCTCCGGCCAGCCAATAATAGATATTGTCTCTTGGATCCACCCTTTTTTCAAAACTCTCTATAAGGCGCGCCCTGCCCTGCTTTGCCACAACAACACCCTTGATCTCCTCTTCGGGAAGGGACGGGATATTTATATTCATGGCGACGTCTTTTATGGGATTGTCTTCCAACATGAATGCCGCCATCTTTCGGGCAAAGCGGGCCGCGAATGAAAAATCGGCATTTCTGTGCGTGTCCAAAGAAATAGCCATGGACGGAATTCCCATGATGATCCCCTCGGTCGCCGCCGAAACGGTTCCCGAATAGATCACATTGGTCCCCACGTTGGCGCCCAAGTTGATCCCCGATACAACCAGGTCAACCGGTTTGTCTGATAATTCCCTGATCCCGATCTTGACGCAATCCGATGGTGTCCCTTTCACGGCATATCCGACGAAGCTGCCTTCTTTTTTTACGGCCCGTACCATGAGGGGTCGGAAAAGCGTGATTGCATGTCCCACCGCGCTCTGTTCAACCTCAGGGGCTACGATGAGGCAATCCGCGTCCTTGGAAAGCTCCTGATAGAGAGCGCCCAGCCCCCTTGCATATATGCCGTCATCATTTGTAAGAAGAAATCTCATATAACTTCTCCCGCACCTATTTAATCTGGATGATTTTACCATTCTTTATTGTCAAGACAAAGGCTTCCTTCCGGGCGTCTCGCGTCCCTGAAAATGAGGTTCTACCCGTCACGCCACGGTAATCCCTCACCTCGAGCAGGCTCTTTCTAAATTGATCCCTCGTCTTGACGCCGTCTTCCCTAAGAATTTTTACAACGATGCCCGCCGCATCGTAGGCGAGCGCCTCCGCCGCTCCCGGTTCCCGTCCGTAGTTTGTATAGTAGACGTCAGTAAAGTCATTGACCTCGGGATAAAAACTATTCGGAGAAAAAGCGTCTGTGAAAATGGCGTCTTCGAGCAATTCACCGCCAGCCTTCAATACATCCGGTGTATCCCAGTCGCTTGTACCGAGCAGTCTAACACCTCTGACATCATGGAAGGCCAATTGGGGAACAATCATGCTTATCCGAGAGGGAAAATCCGGAATAAAAAGGGCTTCAAAGCCGATGTCAGGTTTGCCCTCGTCTCCGGGGCCTTCGCCTTCCTTACCCGCCCGTGGATGCTGCTTCGAATCGCTTAATGATCTGATCTCGTCGGCAAAATCCGTCTTAGTTGTTTGGTATGACCTGACTTTCAGGATTTCTCCTTTCCTTCCCAGAACCTCTTCCCGGAACAGCTTTTCCATATCACGGCCATAATCATCTTCCGGGTAAAGAACAGCAAACCTGGCCAAACCCATTTCCTGGATAACATACTTGACCAGTGATCCGATCTGTATACGATTGGTCAGGCAAGAACGGAAGACGTAATTTCCTATATCCGTAATCCCTTCCCTCTCGGTAAGGCTAATTATGGGAACCTTCAATCTCTGCGCTTCTCTCGCGGCGGCGAGGGACTCTTCGGCGCCAAGGGGGCCGAGAATGCAGATCACGCCGTCCTGGGTAGCCAGTTTTGCTACTGCGGCCCTGGCTGTTTCCGGCCCGCTTTGCGAATCTTCTATGATAAGCTTGATCGGCGTCTTGACTAAGGAATCGAATACACCGGAGGCAAGAACAATTGCGTCCAGAACCCTGTTCCCGGCAGCGGCGTTTCGCCCCGACAGTGGGAGGACGCAGCCGATCGCGTAACGGTCAACCGGTTTGGAAACAACAGAACCTTTAGTTCCTGCCCCTGCGGGAAATACTGCGCGAACATCCCAAAGAAAGGGCATCAGGATGAGAGACAATATCAACCATTTTCTAAAATGATTTTTTCCTACCATATAGTTATCGCGAAAATTGAAGCTCTCCGCAACAAGCTGTGGGCAATGCGCTCGCTACCGAATTCAAGGATTCAATCGCTGAATACATTTTATATGAAAGAAAATTGTCCGTCGACGAAAAAATGCCCGGTAATCCATGGTGATGAATCCCGGGCACGAAGAACTACAGTGAATTATTTCACGTCTTCAAAGTCAGCGTCAACCACATCCTCATCCTTCTTGCCTGCGCCCGGCTGTTGCCCTGATGGACCGCCCTGTGCTCCCGCGCCTGCCCCTGCCTGTGAGGCTGAAGCCTTTGCATACATGGCCTCAGCAAGTTTATGTGATGCATTGGTGAGTTCTTCCTGGGCGCTCTTGATGGCATTAATATCATCCCCTTCAATGACCTTCCTTACTTTGGCAATGGCATCTTCGATGCGTGCCTTTTCTGCGGCATCTACCTTGTCTCCAAATTCTTTGACATTCTTCTCTGCGCTGTATGCCATGGAATCTGCCTGATTTCTGGCCTCTATAAGCTCCTTCTTCTTCTTATCTTCCTCTCCATGAGCCTCCGCTTCTCTGACCAGTTTCTGTATCTCTGCTTCAGTCAAACCGCTCGATGCAGTAATCTTGATACTCTGCTCCTTACCCGTCCCAAGGTCTTTAGCCGCCACATGAACTATGCCGTTGGCGTCGATATCAAAGGTCACCTCAATCTGCGGCATACCTCTCGGCGCGGGCGGGATTCCTACCAGTTCAAATCTTCCCAAAGTCCTGTTGTCGGCCGCCATGGACCTCTCGCCCTGTAGCACATGAATGCTGACGGCGGGCTGATTATCCGCTGCTGTTGAAAAGATCTGGCTCTTCCGCGTAGGAATGGTGGTATTCTTCTCGATCAGCCTCGTCATCACGCCACCTAGCGTCTCAATTCCGAGAGACAGAGGCGTCACATCCAAAAGGAGGACATCTTTAACATCACCGGCCAGTACGCCCGCCTGGATAGCTGCTCCGACGGCAACCACTTCATCAGGGTTCACCCCCTTGTGGGGTTCCTTCTCAAATATCTCTTTAACCTTCTGCTGAACCCTTGGCATACGCGTCATACCGCCAACGAGAATAACCTCATTGATGTCTTTCGGTGTCAGACTTGCGTCCTTAAGCGCGGTTCTGCAAGGCCCGACTGTTTTTTCGATCAAGTCCTCAACCAAAGATTCCAGCTTGGCCCTCGTCAATTTCATCGTCAAATGTTTAGGCCCTGACGCATCGGCAGTTATGAAGGGAAGGTTTATGTCTGTTTCCATAACGGTGGAAAGTTCCATCTTCGCCTTCTCTGCCGCCTCCTTAATCCTCTGGAGGGCCATCCTGTCATTGCGGAGATCAATACCGTAATCATTCTTGAATTCCGTGGCAATATATTCCATCAGCCGCTGGTCAAAGTCTTCACCACCTAAATGTGTATCTCCGTTTGTTGATTTGACTTCAAAAACACCGTCTCCCAACTCGAGGATGGAAATATCGAATGTCCCGCCTCCAAGGTCGAACACAGCAATCTTTTCATCTTTTTTCTTATCAAGACCGTAGGCTAGCGCTGCCGCCGTCGGTTCATTGATGATTCTGAGCACATTCAATCCGGCAACTCTTCCCGCATCTTTAGTGGCCTGCCTTTGAGAGTCATTGAAGTACGCTGGCACCGTAATAACCGCATCAGTTACTTTCTCGCCAAGATAATCCTCCGCCGTCTGTTTCATCTTCATAAGAATAAATGCTGATATTTCCGCCGGGCTGTAATTCCGTCCCTTTACTGTTACTTGCGCATCACCATTAGGCGCCTCCGTAATCCTGTAAGGACAGACCGTTTTATCGTACTGAACCTCCTTGGAGGAAAACTTTCTCCCGATGAGCCTCTTTATGGCATAAACGGTATTTTCCGGATTGGTCACAGCCTGTCGCTTGGCAACCTGGCCGACCAGCCTCTCACCGCTATCCGTAAACGCCACCATGGACGGCGTGGTCCTGCTGCCTTCCTGATTTGCTATTACAACGGGATCTCCTCCTTCCATAATAGCGACACATGAATTTGTCGTCCCCAAATCAATCCCTATAATCTTTGCCATGTCTAACAATCCTCCTTAATATCTAAGTTCCCCTATTTTTTTATTCCTTGTTGTCTTCTTTCTTTGGTCGTTTATATATAGACACTTTGGCCGGTCTCAACAGCCTTTCATGTAGACGATACCCCTTTTCCAGTTCCTCGGCGACCTTGTTATCCTCGTGGGCGCCGGTATCAACCTGAAATACTGCTTCATGGATATTTGGATCAAAAGTTTTATCAACACACTCGATCTGCTGGACGCCGTGTTTTCCTAGGCAACCCAGGAGCTGATCCTGGAGGAGTTTTAATCCTTTTTTAAAGGAATCGGAATAGCCATAGCTGTCGGCATGCTGTAATGCCCTATCCATGCTGTCTACCAGGGGCAAGATATCCTTAATAATATTTTCATTGCCATATTTTATCGAATCAGCTTTCTCCCTGGCTGCGCGTTTTCTGTAATTTTCAAGTTCCGCAACCGCGCGAACATATTTATCATAGTTGTCGGCTGCCTCCCTCTCCTTTTCCTGAAGCTTTAACATTATATCCTCATCACCGGAGATCTTTTGTTCTTCCCCTTCCGTTTCCAGAACATCTGGCGTTTCTTTTATAACTTCCTTTTTCGTTTTATGGCCCATATGGTGTCGATTCATAATTTTATATCATCTCGTGCCCGAGGCGGTACATACGTTCTTATTTCGCATCCGGCCTCTGGAAGAGCTTATAGTCTACCATCTCGCATATTACATGCCCCACGGTAATGTGGACCTCCTGCACGCGCGGCGTGCTGTTGGAGGAAACATTGAGGGAATAGTCCACCATCTTGGCTATCTCGCCCCCGTCCTTCCCCGTCATGCCTATGGTGATCATCCCGATCTTCTTCGCCACTTCGATGGCCTTTATGATGTTTGGAGAGGAGCCGCTGGTGCTTATTCCCCATGCCACGTCGCCTGCCTGGCCTATCGCCCTGATCTGCTTGCTGAATATCTCAGAAAAGTCATAATCGTTAGCGATGCTCGTAATTACGGATGTGTCGGTACTTAAGGCAATTGCCGGAAGCGGCGGACGTTCTATGACGAAGCGGTTCACAAATTCTGCTGCCAGATGCTGGGCATCCGCGGCGGAGCCGCCGTTTCCAAACAGCAATATTTTGTTTCCTGCCTTCAATGCCGCCGTAATTGCCTCAATGACACTGACAATGCCGTCAAGATTTTCTCCGACGAAAACGTCTGTCAGGTTACTGCTTTCCTTAAATATCTTTACTATATGATCTTCCATGTCAACTATGCGGTCTTGCGATTGAAACGGCTAAATTTCTGAAGTAATATATTTATCCATGTATCCCGTGTCAAGGGCATGGCCTCAATGATTTACCAAAAAAGTCTTTTTTAGGGTTGATGAACAGACGACCGCGTAAAAAAGCGAGTCTTAAGGTATGTAAATCATGGGGTATGAGGCATACTTAGCTGCACACAGAGTCAACTATTCCTCACGTATCTCTTCCTGTCTTTGAGTTCAGCCAGTTTACCTCTATTCCAGCCGGATATCCTGCTGAAATACTGGGTTATCCTCGCTATCCCTTCTACATCCTTCGAGCCACAGAATTGACACTCGTTTTTGAGACCCCTGAATGTCTGGCCGCATTCTCTACAGGTGGTAAATTCAGGACAGAACAGAACCTGGTCGTTTTCAGTATCGTTAAATACCCCCGTGATAAACCTGACGAGCTCCTCATTCGAGGGCCGGACATCGCCGAGCCAGACCTGTGTGACACCTCCCCCCCTTATCAAAGGATGAAAGCGACCCTCCTGTCTCACACGTTCTATCGGCCCCACCGGGGCTGATGCGCTAAGATGAGTTGAATTTGTGTAATAGACCTCCCCTTTCGAAATATCACCTCTGACAAAATGACCTGCCTTCGGAGAATAGTATCGCAGATCGAGCCGTGCAAAACGATAGGCTGTCGTTTCCGCAGGTGTTTGTTCCAGAATAAGATTCAAGCCATATTTCTGACTGAGTTTTACGGTCTCATCCTTCATGTGCGCGATCAGTTTCAGACCAAACATCAGGGCCTCTTCCGATTCATGCAACTGTCTTCCCGTATGAATCCTGACAAGCTCATTAAGCCCCACAATGCCGATGAGAAAACATGCATGATCCATCCTCAGATAAGGACAGCCATCTCTTTTCATCGCGAGCATGGACAGCGGTCCTTCATCGCCGTAGGAGAGTAGTTTCTCAATAAAACCCTTCTTCTCCACATGGGCTTTTGCCGCCACTTCCATAAGACCGGAGAGCATAGACAATAATGTGCTCTCATCCCCCAGAGCTTTGTAACCCAGCCTGGGAAGGTTCAGTGTAACGTTCTGTAACGCAGGGCATCTCATCTCCCAGGGCCTCTTGCCCTTTTCCGCGGCATCTGGAAGACAACACGAGTAAGCCTTAATCACCGCTTCGCGATCGAAAAGAAAGCAGGTATTCCCCTTTTCAACGGCGACGCCGCCGATAAGATTCAGAAAGTCTTCGTGACCGGGAGTTTGAAAAAAAGTCCCCGTAATGTGAACAAGAGGCCTGGGAAATATGAAAGGCCTGCCTGTGCCGTCCCCCTTCATAAAGACTTCGAAAATGGCCCAGGCGAACCTCCTTGCATCAGCGACGAAATCTTCGTAATTACTGCCCGTCAATTCTCCGCCAGGGCCGATGATCGGAACATTCCGAAGATGTTCGGGAACGTCCCAATAGAGGTGAATATCGGTAAACATGGCCTGCCCGCCCCTAGCTGATGTCAACTGGGAGAATTCATAAATGAGCATCTGTGCGAATTGCCTCACTTCCTTTTCACTCATTCCTGCCAGATAGGGTGCGAAGGAAAAGTTAACGGCATCCCAGCCGATGACACCGGCAAAATGTCCCTGCAGAATGGCGCCAAACCTGACCATGTGAGCGAGAAGTACCTCGGCGTGTTTCGCCGGTTTGGCCACCGTGAGAGAATGGGGAAGGTTCAAACCGAATTTCTTTATGTATTCAAGAGACTGAAAGGAACTGTACGGCCTGTCTATATATCCCAGAGAATGAAGATGGATATCGCCCATCACATGCGCATCCCCGACTTCCGGAGAAAAGACCTCATAAAGTGAGTACTCTTTCTTTATTCCTTCCGCGAGTATCAGATTCGTGCCTTCCGGACCGTGAGGTATGTTGGCATTCTCCTTATTCTGGAGAAGGATTAACTGCCGCACATCATAAATGGGAAATCCCAGCAGAGCGTGCATTTTCCTTGCCTGTTCAAGGCCTCTCTCGATAAGTTTTGCATCTACCAGTTCCCTGATAAGGGGTGTAGTCAGCACACCTATGCCGGATGAAATAATCTGTTTCTCAACTTCTCTACTGATTGCCTCTGCCGTTTTCATATCGACGTTCGTTTCGCGGATAAGGGCATCAACAATCTTCTGCCGGTTCCATCTGGCGATATCCTCGCCGGAAGTCTTCACGAACAGGGTTATATCTGTGGTCTCATCATTTGCCATCCGCAACTACCTTAAATTCGTCATTACGATCCCCGCCTTAGCGGGGACAGTGAGTGATCCAAACGAATAATGAATCATAATTTTTTCCAGGAGTTACCCCTGAGCATTGCGAAGAGGTCTAAGAGACATTATGCGTTCAATACTATGGACAAGAAATATTTCCGATGACCTGGTCATATATTAGTCTTTTCAGTTCCCTCCAGAGCGCTGAGCATCTTTTCTGCGGCCTTGGATATTTCTGCATCATTATCGTGGGAGAGTGCAAAGACCCGCAGATGGACGACACGCGCCGGTATAAAGCGATAGATGTCTTTCAATGGCTCCGGGGATGTCGTACCAGTGGTCGGGTTGAAGATATTAACCCTTTTCTCCGTCTCCGCCATCGGGTTAATGGGGCGCGGGTCCTGCGTTGCCAAATCAACTCGAAACGAGATGCCTTTCAGTTTTTCAGGAAGAAAGCCCCTGAGTCGCCTTTCATAATCACTGGCATGGGCGAATCTCGTCCCCCGCTGAATCTGGTCGATGGATATCTCCGTTGAAAAAGACATCTTCCATTTCACTTCCCGGCTGTAAAGCTTTCCCCATTCCTGACTCAGTCTCCGTTTTTTCCGGTCCCCCTCCACGAGCCAGCCTAAAACTATGTAGTACAAATGCCACTCATCGCAATTCAGATACTCGTCGAGCGCCTCCAAGGGATTCCATGGAAAGATTATGTGCATCGTGTTTCTGAATATCTCCTGCAGATGAAGGTCAAGAGCTCTCGTCGTTCTATGAAAATAGACATTCGTATAGAGATTCAATCTTGCATTGATGAAGCGACTGAGGGCCGAAATACCTGCCTGATGCAGAGTGAGGCCGTCTTTCGTAAAAAAAGTATAAAAGCGAAGTCTCGTAATATCGACAATATCGAGGGAAAATCCCGTCATGTAGGCGTCTCTCTGGACATAGTCGAGATTATCCACGGTGTATATACCTGAAAAGAGCTGCCTCAGCAGTTGCAGCCACCGAGGAAGTTTGGGGTCATCCCCCTCGGGCATTTTAATCAGAATCGCCACGTGATTTGGATCGAGGCATTCACCATCTGCAAAGGGACCATTGGGGCTTCTCCGGATTTTACGTATGATCTTCCCCAACCTTTTTCTGATAATTGCTTTTCCCAGGTCTTCATGGGTAATGCCGTACTGACTAAGAAAGTGATCATCAAAGAAATGCCCGTAAGGGCCGTGTCCGACGTCGTGCAACAATCCTGCAACGCGGAGAAGTTCCTCAACATAGTTCAATGATGGCGCATCCCCGCACACTTCCTTCAGGCTCGGATAGAGATACCTACCGAACTCGCCCGCCACGTGCATAGTTCCGAGGGAATGCTGGAATCGACTGTGCTCAGCGGCCGGATATACCCAGCGTGCGCTCTGGAGTTGGTAAATCCTCCGTAATCTTTGAACCCACGGAGAATCGATCAGGTCCTTTTCCGTTTTCTCGTCAGGGAAATCAGTTGTCGGCACAGTAAAAGAGGCATACTGGTATATAGGATCAGCAATCAGCGCCGCCCCCCGATAAACCTTTGCATACCCCACGTCTTTCCGTTTCATGGACAAAGGTTTACAATATTCCCACGTAAATATCAAACCTAGTTTTATGAATGAGTGGAAAGCGGGAGGGGGACCATAAGGAAAAACCTATCGCAGGCCCCCCACCCCACCGCAGGAGAACAGATGGACAGAAAAAATGAAACGGAACGTGTTACATATGCTATGCTGCGAAGTATTGCTGGCGCAGCTTATCACGGGAGATGTTAGTTTGCGCTTACGCTATATTCTCCTATTTAGACGACGCGTGGTAGCGTTCTTCTATCAACCTGGCGAGGTCCAGGCCTGTCATAGTCTTCATCTGTTCGAAGAAGGAGTTGACCGAGCCTGCGAGATTTCCCACCAGATGGGGGATACCGCCGCCGCTGCTGCTTCCGCCGCCGTCAACTACGGTCAGCCTTTCCACGCTGAGATTGGACGCAATCACTTTCGACACATGGCCCACAAGTTCCGGCATGAGCTGGATCATAAACAGGTCCTTGCTGTTCGGGTGTTCCCACTGTTCACGGAGAAGCCTTAACGCCTCCGCCTTCGCCTTACCTTCCTCAAAGGTGCGTGCCGCCTGGCCTGCAGCTTTCATGAGCGACGCTTCCTTCTCCGCTGTCGCGGGGATTATCACGTCCGCCTGATACTTCAGCTTGTTTGTCTCGACACGCCGGGCCTCGAGGATCTTCGTCTCCTCCATCCGCGAAATGTCTCCGGCCACCTTCGCCTTCTCCTCGGCACGATTCGCGTCAGCTTTCCATTGCGCCTGCTGAACCCTGAAGTTCATCTCCGTCTCTACAACGGACCGCCGGGACTCGATCTCTGCAACTTCCGCAACCTTCTTGCCCTCGGACTCCTTCTTGCTCGCCTCAGCATTCGATTCGGCCTCAACGATCCGCGCATCACGTTGAACCTCTGCGTTCTTCTTCCGTGCAATGGCCTCTAAATACCCCTTGTCATCCTTGATCTCCTGGATCTTGAACGTATCCAGAACCAGACCCAGTCTCTGCATATCCTCCCGCGCCTCTTTGGCTACCTGCTGGGCCAGTGCTATCCGGTTGGCATTGGCTTCTTCCGGCTGCATCGTTGCCAGGATCCCACGCAGCGTACCTTCCAGGATCTCTCTTGCCGTTGTCGCTATCGCCGTCGCGCTCTTCCCCAGGAACCTCTCAATGGCATTCCCCAGACCGTCTTCCATGGTACCAGCAATCTTGATATTCGCCATGGCCTTCACATTCACGGGGATCGTACCCCGCGTAAGCGCTCCCGTTACATCCATCTCAATGGGCATCGTATTTAACGATATGGTCCGAACCGTCTCGATGAGCGGGATCTTCAAACCCCTCCCGCCCTTGATGACACGGTAGCCCACCGACTTCTTGTCCTTGTCCTTGAACTGCCGGCCGGAAAAAATCATCACCTCGTTGGGCTCGCATATCTTCATATTAGTCTTGATATAGATAATGACTGCCATGATGACCAGCACACCAATAAAAACACTCACCATTCCTATGTCCATGTCCTTAACCTCCTGATTTATATTGATCGTTTTATTCCTGTTATTTAAATATCATAGTACAACGCAAACTCGTATGGATGCGGACGAAGCCTGATCATGTCGTCCTCCCTCTTCCGCTTGTATTCTATCCACACCTGAATCAGGTCCTCCGTGAAGACATCCCCTTTCAGAAGATAGGAGTGCTCCTTCTCCAGCGCATCAAGCACCTCTGATAGAGATCCCGGCGTTGCCTTGATATGCTTCTTCTCCTCATGGGAAAGCTCGTAGATGTCCTCGTCGATGGGCGGCGGTGGCTCGATCTCGTTCTCTATGCCGTCCAGCCCCGCCATGAGCATCGCCGCCAGTGCAAGGTACGGATTGCACGAACAGTCGGGACAACGAAACTCGATACGCTTCGCCTTCTCACTCGGGGAATACATGGGTATCCTCACACATGCGCTACGGTTGCGCTGTGAGTACACCAGGTTAATTGGCGCCTCATACCCGGGGACAAGTCTTCGGTATGAATTCGTCGTCGGCGATGTAAAGGCCAGAAGCGACGGCGCATGATGAAGTAGTCCGCCGATATAGTGCCGACAGAGCTTGCTGATTCCTCCGTACCCGCCGGGTTCATAGAAAAGGTTCCTACCGTTCTTCCAAAGGCTCTGGTGCACGTGCATGCCCGAACCGTTATCCATGAAGAGGGGCTTCGGCATGAACGTCACCGTCTTCCCGGCTGCCATGGCGACGTTCTTCACCACATACTTGTACTTCATGAGCATGTCACCCGTATCCACAAGGTTATTAATACGCACACCGATCTCGCACTGACCCGCTGTGGCAACCTCGTGGTGATGGAGAATCACAGGTATCCCCACTTCCGCCATCACCTTGCACATCTTCGCCCGGAGATTCTGCAGGCTGTCCATGGGCGGTACCGGAAAGTACCCTTCCTTGTAACGCGGTTTGTATCCCAGATTCGGGCCCTCGTCCCTTGCCGTATTCCAGAAACCTTCCTTCGAATCGATCCGGTAAAAACCGGTGTTGTAGGTCTGCTCGAACCGGATATCGTCAAATATGTAAAATTCAGGCTCCGGACCGAAAAAAACCTGGTCCGCAATCCCGCAGACCGAAAGGTACCGCTCCGCCTTCTGCCCCACGTTCCGAGGGTCACGCGAATACGGTATCTGCGTCAGCGGATCCTTTACGTTGCAGATCATGCTCACCGTCGGATCCGTCATGAAAGGATCGATGAATGCCGTCTCAGGGTCCGGCTTGAGCAGCATGTCGCTCTCGTTGATGGGCTGGAAACCACGGATGCTCGAACCGTCGAAACCGATGCCGTGTATCACCAGATCCTCGTCCAGTTGCTGGATCGGAATCGTGATATGCTGCCACAAGCCCGGAATGTCCGTAAATTTCAAATCAATGAACTCCAGACGCTTGTCCTTGGAATACTTCATTAACTCTTTAAGATTCATATCTCTCGCACCTCTCTCTTTATCCTATGGCCTTGCCGCCGCGTTCGCCCGTGCGGATGCGCACTACTTCGTAAAGATCCGAAACGAATATCTTCCCGTCTCCGATCTCGCCCGTCCGCGCCCCCTTGATGATCGCCTGTATCGTAGGCTCCACAAAATCCTCGTTGCACGCTATCTCCAGCTTTATCTTCTTTAGCAGGCTCCCAACCTCCTTCGCTCCCCGGTAGATCTCCGTCAATCCCTTCTGTCTGCCGCGTCCAAGCACATTCGATACGGTCACTAAGTTCACCTCCACATCCTCGAGGCTTTTCATCACCTCGTCCAGTTTGTGGGGCTGTATTATGGCGACTATATATTTCATATCCGTTAACCTCCTTATTCTACAACCGTGTAAGCGGATTCGTGATGCTGGGTAAGGTCAAGGCCGATGATTTCATCCTTCTTCTCAACCCTCATCCCCATAAAGGCTTCAACGAATTTGTACAGAATCCAGGTTACTACGACTGAGTAGCAAATGGTGACAGCAACATAGAGCCCCTGTATGAGGAGCAGTTTAACATTACCGAAAAGAAAACCGTTTGCTCCGGCCGCATTAATCGCCTTTTCCGCAAAGAGTCCTGTTGCAATTGTTCCCCACACACCGCAAATTCCATGAACGCCGAAAACATCCAGCGAATCATCATAACCCAGTCTGGCTTTCAGTCTTGTTACGGCGAGGAAAGAGAAGACGCCTGCTAAAATTCCGATGGGTATGGCAGCAAGGGGCCTTACATAACCGCAGGCTGGAGTAATTGCCCCGAGTCCGGCTATAATACCGGTAACCAAACCGAGCATGGTCGGTGCACCGTCTTTCTGCCACTCCCAGATTGCCCATGTTAGAGCCGCCACAGCAGCTGCAATGTTGGTGCTGACAAAGGCATTAACTGCCAACCCGCTCGCTTCCAGGGCGCTCCCGCCATTGAAGCCGAACCATCCAAACCAGAGCATGCCGGCCCCCAACACTGTAAAGGGAAGGTTATGTGGCCGGAAAGGCTGTTTCTGATAGCCGACTCTCTTACCAATCAGAATACAAACGACGAGCGCGGCAAAGCCCGAACTTCCGTGAACAACCATACCGCCGGCAAAGTCAAGACCTCCCAACTCTTTCAGCCAGCCGCCGGCTCCCCAAATCCAGTGTGTAACGGGGTCATAGACAAACGTAGCCCAGAGCAGAGAAAAAATGCAAAAAGACGAAAATTTGATGCGTTCCGCAAATGCGCCGATGACCAACGCGGGTGTAATAATGGCAAACATGCATTGAAAAATCATGAATGCGAGATGGGGGATCGTTTTTGAATATTCATCAAATGGATTGAAACCCACATTCCGAAGGCATATGAAATCGAGATTTCCAAGTATTCCGAAGCCTGAATCAGGTCCGAACGCCAGTGTATAACCGAATAATACCCACTGGACGCTCATCAGGCACACGACAATGATGCATTGCATCAGAGTGGAGAGGACGTTCTTCCTGCGTGTCATGCCCCCATAAAAAAGCGCCAATCCCGGAACCATAAAGAAAACCAGCGCTGATGATACTAATACCCATGCTGTATCGCCTGAGTTCATACAATTTTCCTCCTGCGGTTATTTGGTATACCGAGGATACTATTTTGCAAGTTTGATGCTAACTGGGGCATATTATGCAACTTATGGTATTAATTAACATTTTATCTCAGGTTTCGGTCGCCGGACGTACTTATTTATGACAATTTTGTTCATTTGAATTTAGAAGTAACGAAATTGTAACCATGCAAATATATCTGAGCAGAATAAAACGCGTGATTTCATCGGTGGACTGAAAAGCAATCACGGGAAAAGTGGTAACGGTCAAAAATGTTCCATAAATCCCGAAGACCGATGCCGGTTTTATCCTTGACATCCCATCTGTGCTTGCCTATCATGCTCTAAGCTGAAAGCCAGCCTCGCCACCTTGTCATGAGAGACTCTAGGGATTAATGAGAAAACGGCAGGATAAGGAGAGCACACTTTAAGGGCCATATATATGGGAACCGACAATATTACATTTCTGGAAGTTATTGAATGGTTTGACGAGCAGGGGAAAGAGCTGGTTCATAGAATTCCCGAAAATGGATCAGGTGAAATCAAGTACGGAGCCCAGATGACGGTTCGGGAAAGCCAGACCGCTGTTTTTTTCTATAACGGCAAGGCCTACGACGCTTTCGGCCCCGGCAGACACACACTGCAGACAGCCAATATTCCCATTTTGACAAAGGTGCTCAGCCTGCCATGGGGAATGACCAGCCCGCTTCGGGCAGAAGTCTATTTTGTCAATATGAAAGTCTTCCCCAATCTGAAGTGGGGGACACGTGATCCTGTAGCCTTCAGAGACTCCGAGCTGGGGCTCACCCGTCTCAGGGCCTTCGGAGTTTTTAACATCCAGGTTCTCCAGCCTATTCTCCTCATAAACAGTCTTGTGGGAACCCAAGGAGTATTTACTGCTGATGCAATTGAAGAATATCTCAATCGTGTAATCGTTTCCCGTTTCAACGACTTTATGGGAAATCATATCGATACCATATTTAACCTTCCTGCTAAGTATGATGAGCTCGCTCTTGGCCTGAAGAAAGCCCTCGAAGAAGATTTTTCTCACTTTGGTCTGGGCCTGTCCCAGCTCTACATTGATTCGATCACACCGCCTCCGGAAGTCCAGAAGGCCATAGACGACAAGAGCCGTCTCGGTATCTTTGATGACCTCAATAAACTCTTGAAGATGAAGGCAGCCATGGCCATGGAGACAGCCTCCCAATCACAGGGACAGGCGGGAGCCGGACTGGGCATTGGCCTGGGTTTCATGATGCCGGCCATGTTCGCCGAGGCGTTTAAGAGTTCACCTACCACGCAGACTTCGACACCAGAAACCTTCACCTGCCCTGACTGCCAGCAGAATGTCTCCAAGGAAGCTAAGTTCTGTCCCCGCTGCGGGCACCAGATCGTTGTCTTTCAACAGTGTTCGCAGTGCGGCAAGAACCTTCCTGCCAATGCGAAATTTTGCGTGCAGTGCGGCCACCCTGTGGAAGAGAAACCACAATCTCTGAAATGTCCCAAGTGCGGTACTGAAAATCTGCCAAAATCTATGTTCTGCAATCAGTGCGGGGAACGAATATAACCGACACTTCCGGTGTCTCATCTCATGGTGAAAAAGCATTGAGGTAAGTGGAGCTCTTTCTGGAGCCAAATGATCGCGGTAGCGGAGGTCAAGCTGCCATTCTAGATTTGTTCCACTCCTAAAGTACTCCAAGCCTGCGCAGAGGGCCGTAATGCCATTTGAGGTCTTCGAAACATACAGTGGTCCACCGAATTTGTTTGACATCTAGAACTATCTGCGCCATACGATAAGTATCCCCGAAAGTGATGTCTTATAGGCGTGAAAGGGAATGGATTGTGATGCTTGGGGTGCTCGTCGGGATTGGTTGCGCTGTTTGCGACGAGCCAAGTGGTGACGGTTGCCGAGAGGAGAGTGGTGTTGAGCACTCCGGGGGCGCCTGAAGCAAGTCCTTCACGTCCATAAGGATTATCCTCATCGAGAATGATGAGCGTGAAGTCTGTGGATGTCAACCCGTCTACCAACGAAAGTAACCTTTGATATTGATGGACACGTGAAGGAAATAAGGAAAACCCATAAGAAGCAGTAGAATGCCATGAGCGAGAACGAGAGCGGGAAAGAGGAACTTACGAGAAGCAAAGTTTTCGGCCAATTGCCCAAAGAAAAGTGGGATGAGCTCACGAGGGCTATGGAGAACCAGGTTGTATCACGGCGTACGATCATCTTCAGACAGGGGGATCCAGGGGACAAGTTTTACATTATCCATTCGGGGAAAGTGAGGGTGTTCAGGAAGGACGCTGATGGATTGGAGACGGACCTCTCTGTGCTGGGAGCGGGGGAAAGCTTTGGCGAGATGGCTCTACTGACAGGGGAGGTGAGATCAGCTAACGTGGAGGCGGTAGAAGCGACCTGCCTGCTGGTGCTTTCCAAAGAGAAGTTTGAGCTTATTCTGAAAGACTTTCCCCATATTTCCCTATTCTTTGTGAAGCAGATGTCGGGATGGCTTCTGAGGGATGAAACGACCATTGAGAAGGAAGCGCAGCAACTTTACCGAGCACATCGTGTATCCTGGTTTGATCTTCTGCTGGTGATCGGGGTGAGTGTAATTCTTGCGCTAGTGTTCAATAAGTCCAACCCGAACGGGATACCCCTGTTTACGAAGTTCCCTGACAGGAAAGCGATTTCAGAGATCAGCGCTGCTCAGGCGATGGAAGAGGTGAAGAAGGGGGAAGCGTTCATCGTTGATGCAGGTCCTGAAGTCTTCTATGAAAAGAAGCATATCCAGGGGGCGATCAACATGCCGCTCTCTCTTTTTGATATCGTGTACATGATGGCCTTTGGAGGGGATGAGAAGGGGAAAAAGGTGATTGTGTATGGAGGAACATTCAGTAAACTCTACGATTGGGAGCTAGCGGATAAGCTCCTTCTTCGGGGGCATACGGATGTGAAGGTGCTGGAGGGAGGGATGGCGGCTTGGGAGAAAAATGGCTATCCGGTGGAGGGGGAGAAAGGGAAGGAATGATCCGAACATTTCTAAAGCAAATTGTGACGAGTCCGTATCTGGCGCTCATTCTGAGGGTGTACGTGGGCTCTTTCTTTCTGTATGCGAGCGTGAGCAAGATACCGCACCCTGCGCAGTTTGCGGAATTGGTGGCAAACTATCAACTGATCCCATACTGGTTTCTGAATCTGGGGGCCGTACTATTGCCGTGGATCGAGTTTGTGAGCGGGTTGTTTCTGATCATCGGGCTGAGGACGAGGGCGGCGGCGACCCTCATCGGTCTGATGTTGATCATGTTCACGGTGATGGTCCTGACCAACATGTACTGGGGAGCCAATATTACATGTGGGTGTTATGATACGGTGGGGGAGCCTATTGGGTGGAAGAAAGTCAGTGAGGACATATTACTGCTCCTCTTCACGGTACAGATTTACTTCTGGGACAGGTTATTTATCTTCCGCAGGGGGGGCTTACTGCCCAGCATGAAGGGCAGGGTCGCTGCTCCTACAGGATCGCGATAAGGTGGCCTATGATGCACACATCAAGATATCAGTGTTATGGATTGATGGTTGGTCTTTGCGTGCTTCTGATGCTTCTGCTTTCATGCGAGTCCAAGGATAAATACGCGGGGGTATACAAAGCGGCGGTGAAGCAGGGGGAGATCGTGCTGGAATTGAAGGGGAATGGGGATGGTCTGTGGAGAGTGCCCTCTGATGAAGTTGCGGGCACCTTCATAGAGGTCCCCTTTGCGTGGTACATCAAGCAGGGGGAGTTGCGGGTGAACACCAGAGCAGGGGGAGTGATTATGGGGAAGATAGACAAAGACACCATTCAGATGACCCTCCCAGGCTCCAAGGTGATGACCTTTAAGAAGATCCAATGAGTCCATGGGTCGAATCTCGGAAGCAGCCATTTATTCCCCTTGGGTTCGGCTGGGTACTTCGCCACCTCTCATGCCCTACATTGCAGAGAAACCAACTGGTACTATTAGCTGATTCAGTACAACAAATAGCTGAGAAAGAAACAGAACCTTCAGTAACCATCTCATCGCCATCCTTATTTCCTTCTTCCGGGGTAAAATGTTGTTAATTGCTGTGCCTAAAACTCACTGACTAACAAGTCGAGAGCAAAACTTTATTTAATGCATTAAGCCGGTTCAAAAATTCGCTGGGTCGGGGTCGCTTGTTTATTATTCCTATTTTACTTACCGGGTGAAGCTACTTTCCCAGACTGGCATACCATCTTCTTCGTTCCGAAGTTTCATGCTCAAATCGCCCTTGCTTATTTCCGTGGCAATGATCGCGTTACCACACTTCTTGCCCCTTACTTGAACCTTGTCACCGGCCATAAATTTGATCTTCTGATGTTCAATGAACCACTTGGGCCCTAAAAAGACAGTATAAGCATTACCTTTATCCGTCACGAATTTCATTTGCTGGCCGCCTTTCACACCGGTCATCGGCTCAATTTTCTTTACCGTACCGGGTTCGACCACTATTGCTTCCGTTCCAGTAAATGGTGTTTTGGCATCAAGTGCTGGGATACCCAAAGTCCAAGCACCCCTTGATACGCCAGCCCCTGCCGTTTGTGATTCTTGAGCAAATGATGGTCGCGCAAACATCATATTCACCATTAAAGTCGCTGCAACTACCGCAAACCATATTGCCACTTTTCTCATATTCTCCTCCTCAGTCTTATTGTTTTGGCCCACCTGATTTCGCAAGATCGGGGCTTTTTGAGGCTGGAAAACTAACCGCGTAACTGGTACAGTTTTGGGGAAGCTCCCAAAATGGCAGAATTTTAACTTAACATGTAGTACATTTTCTTGGGGCAGGTCATCCAGAGGTTGAATCTCGGAAGCAGCTATTTATTCCCATTGGGTTCGACTGGGTACTTCGCCACCTCCCAAGCCCTCCAGCCACCTTTCAGTGCGTATATTTTCTTGTATCCTTTCGCCATGAACTGCAGTGCCACACTGGCACTGGTCGCTTCATTCAGTCACTTGCAGTAGAAAACAAGTGTTTTCTCCTTTGGATACTTGTTGATCCAAGAGGCAATATTGTGGGCGTCCTCGCGAACAGCCCCCTTGATCTTGGTCTTGCTGCCCTCCCAGTCATGGGCCGTCCTCACATCGATAACGATGACATCGGAATTCCCGAGCTGCGCTTTCAGCCCGTCAATAGACATCTTCTGTACACTCTCGAGGGTGGGCTCCGTTGCGGCGAAACCCGCCGTTCCCGCGAAACACACCGCAAGCACCATAAAGGCCAGAAAGAATACTTTATTTCTCACTTATCCCTCCTTTTGTATCGGTCAATAGTTAAGGGTTACTTCTTGAGCTTGTTCTCATATTTTTTAGAAGTTCATTTATGGCTTCTGTAAGTAAATCGGTTTGGTTTTTGCCACTCTCAACGGCAACAAATTTTAATTTTTTTATAAGGTGATAATCAAGACGAGATGATCACACTTTTCAGATATTCTTGAGCGTGTATCAATCACCCCGCATAGATTAAAGCTTACTGGATGATCTTCGGTTTTCCTTCGATCTGGAAATCTTGCTTGGCTAGACCCTCTACAATCTTATCGATACTGGTTTTTGTGTCGTCGAATTGTACCGTCACTTCGTGAGTGAATTGATCCGCATCATACTGCAGCACGCCTGGGATTTTCTTCAGGGCATCACGTACCCTGTCAGCCGTGTCCGGTCACTCGCATCCGGGAACCACCATTTTGACAATTCTTTCGGCAGCAAAAATGGGTTGTGACGCGACGAGCAAGAACATTACACTCAAAAGACAGACGATAAGGGAACGTTTCCTCCGCTTCATGGGTATTCTGCTCAATATTTTTTCGGTTAGATTATAATTGATAAGAAGTCCTTTCTTTGTTGGGGAAGTATAAGAGTGATTTTTCTTTTATGTCAAGCTAATTTTCTCGCTACAATTTCAGGCATCCCCGTCGATTTCCACAAGCATGCCTGCGAGTGTTTTTCGATGATCATTTAACGGACATATTAAGGGATTTTTGCCGGTCTCACCAGGGAGGCTGGCATTTTCAGGCATAATCCGGGCATGACTTTCCTCATCATCCCTTTTTTTCAGAATTATGACTGGATGTAAGCATTCCAGTAGTAGTCGGGATCTCCATAGGGCTATTAATTACGAAGAGAAATCTTGAATAATTTTCATTACCTCTGAATTGTGGATAACAAGGAAGTACGCCGCGGGAAAAGCTCTAAATAATTTTCCGATAGTCACTAGCTAATTATTCTTGCACCCTCCACCTACTCTGTTCACTCTGGGATAGATCTCACAGGTAACGATTAACGATTTGAAAGAGCGAATAGAAGGGCAAAACTCAAAAATCACTCTTTCGGGAAGAAGTGTTTGCTGCCTCCAGTTACATCTCATCAACCATCGGTTCCTAAACTGGTCAATGCTCACCCCTGTTATCAAATACTTCTTGAATTATCCGATTCATTGGATGAGAATAGAACATATTCAATTCTGAGAAGGGAGTGCGATGAAAAAGCTGTTCTTCTATAGAATATTCATTCTCTCCCTGCTTTTCATGTCCTTATCTACCCCAGCCATAGCAAAGATGATGAACATCCTTGTTTACCCTTTCGAGAACATAGGGGACAAGCAATACTCCTGGATCTCCGCGGGGATGACCGAAACAGTAATCAGTGACCTCATGGACATAAGAGAGGTCAGCGTCATTTCCAATGCAGACAGAAAGAATATTATGGAGGAAACGAGGTTGATCTTCTCCGGGCTTGTTATCGAAGAGACGATGTTGAAAGTGGGTAAACTTTGCGGTGCGAATGTCATCTTTGCCGGAAGCTATCTGGTTTCAGAGAATGATATAAGGGTGATTGTCCGTCTCATGAATGTGGCGACAGGGAAAGAAGAGAGTTCTGCCTATCTCGATGGTAGCCTCAAAAAAATCTTTGACCTGCAGGACAAGGTCCTCCTTACACTCCTGTCTGAGACCGCTAAGGTGACTATCCCAGATGTGACAAAGGTTAAGGTTGCAGAAGCCGAGAGGAAAAAGATAGCGAAAAAGCCAAGGCCGAAAACTACTGCTTATGAATTATACGCCAAGGGCCTTGAACGTGCTGATACGAACGCGAAGGAGGCTCTCGACTATTACAAGGAAGCCCTTTACATAAATGAAAACTATGTTTCTGCTCTTATTAAAGCGGGTCTCACCGCTGAAAAGCTGAACCTCTTTGATGAGGCACTATACTACCTCAATAGTGCCGATAAAACACTGAAATCCCGAAAGACTACTAAAACGATTGATTATGCCATGCTAATGAAGAACATCGGTGCTGTCTACTATTCCAAAGGAGACCTGGACCGTGCCCTGAAATACTACGTGAATTCTCAGAAAATACGGGATAGTCTCGGATTGCAAAATACGGCAGGCTATGCAAATCTCATAACGAACATCGGTGTAGTCTATTGGTCCAAAAGGGACATTAGCCGTGCCCTAAGATACTACACAGATTCTCAGTCCATACAGGAAAGAATCGGATTGCAGAATACGGCAGACTATGCCGCGCTCACTATGAACATCGGTAATGTCTATAACTCTATAGGCGACCTTGACCGTGCCCTAAGATACTACACAGATGCTCAGTCCATACAGGAAAGAATCGGATTGCAAAATACGTCAGGATATGCGGGGCTTCTCTTCAATATTGGGCTTCTATATGAGAAACAGGGCGAGAGAGAGATGGCAGGGAGATATTACAGAAAAGCCTATAATTGCTTTGTCAGTGCAGGATATATAGGTGACTGGAAAGATAAAGCCCTCAGTAATGCCCAGCGTCTCGGGTATTAACTATGCAACTCATACCCTCACTTCATCAACTATAACTGATTTCTGGTTGAAGTCTCAGATCTTCATCATCATTGGCAGAAAATAGGTTATACGATGAAACAGAATGTCCTGCTAAGGCAGGTAGGTGTCGGCAGCAAGCCGAAAGATGACTTTTTAAAGCTATCGATTACAACTACTTATCCTGAGAACCTCAAGCCCATCAACCTTCGGCAACTTTATGTCCAGTATAAGCATCTCTTGACAACAGGTTAAATCTTCTGTAAGTTAAAGCACTAAGCTCAAAAAAAGAGGGTGGGTCCTAACGATTTATTTAACTAACTTGAGGAGGAACTTATGAGGAGATTGGCAATAGGGATTGTGTTAGTTGCTGCAATTAGTATGATGTTTGTGCCAGTGGTATTTGCCCAGCAATCACCTAGCGTGTCAAAGGGTGCATGGGCTATTGGGCTTCCCGGAACTGTTACAGCCGAATCAGGCTTTACAGGAGCCGAGGCTATCGTGGTTGAATCTGGCAAGGTAGTGAAAATGGAGAAGATGG
>JBKQQP010000012.1:0-22224 GCA_052144335.1 Syntrophales bacterium | reverse complement strand
CGAACTACGCCGTGGAACTTCACGGCGGGTACGGCTACATCGATGAGTACAGCGTCCAGAAATGGTACCGTGACGCCAAAATTCTTGAACTTTACGAAGGGACCAAGGAAGCTGAAATCATGACCATCGGCAGGATACTGCAAGCCCGGTAGTCAGACAAAAAATGCCCCCATCCCACCTCAACAAATACGGGGATAGGGGCATTTTTAATTTTAAGTGAGGATCAACCGCCTGTTTGGGCTTTCATGGCTCTGATGGTATGAGCATAGTCTCCACTCCCGAAGATGGCGGCGCCCGACACGATGACATCTGCACCGGCTTTAGCAACCAATCCAATATTATCGAGAGTTATGCCACCGTCAACTTCGATGGCGACATCACGGGAAACGGCATTCACCATCTCCCTTGCCTGCTCTATCTTCGGCAGGACAGTCTCTATGAATTTCTGTCCTCCGAAGCCGGGATTAACGGACATGACAAGAAGGAGATCGACGTCTTTCAGAATCGGCTCAACCTGAACGAGCGGTGTGGCAGGATTAAGAGACACACCCGCCTTGACGCCCCTTTCCTTTATCCGCGCGATTGTCCTGTGGAGATGCGAGGCAGTCTCCACATGAACGGTTATGATATCACTTCCAGCTTCGGCAAAAGAGTCTACATAACGTTCCGGATTTGAAATCATAAGATGCACGTCGAAAGGAAGTCTTGTGATCTTTCGGAGCCATTTGACGGGACCCGGTCCGATAGTGATATTGGGAACGAAATGACCATCCATCACATCTATGTGTATCCAATCGGCGCCCGCTGCTTCCACAGCCAGGATTTCTTCACCAAGCCTGCTGAAGTCAGCGGAAAGGATGGAGGGGGCAATTCTTTTCATCATATGCCTTCTCTTCCGTTCTTTTGAAACTAATTAGAAAGTATTTCTTGCGTCATTCGTGAAAGAAGATTTCTGACAGAATGTCAATACACCATCGATGCTAACCTGTCAATAATTACTCAAAGGAAGAAAAGTCCCTTGACAAGATAATTGCAAAAGACCATGCTTCCACGAAAATCAAATCACATAATTGTTATCAATGTACTTTCTTTATAACATTCTATTAGTCATGGCTGCCTCGCTCGCTCTCCCTTACTACGCGATCAAAATGACGCTGACGGGAAAATACAGAAGAAGCATGGGGCCGAAGTTCGGGATTGTCATGCCTTCGATTCTTGCGGAGATGAAGGGCAGCCCCAGGATATGGATACATGCTGTTTCCGTTGGCGAGGTGACTGCTGCCGAGCCAATTGTTGCTTCCTTAAGAATGCACTTCCCTGGGGCCTGTATAGTGTTTTCCACCAGCACCGAAACAGGCCAGGAAATGGCCAGAAGAATTGTCACCGGAGCTACGTCTTTTATATACTACCCACTTGATATCCCATTCGTCGTGAAAAAAATGATTAGGAAGGTGAGACCTGATATATTTATCCTGACAGAGACAGAGCTCTGGCCCAATTTTATCAGGGTGTGTAAAGAGCAGGGTGCGAAGGTCATAATGGTTAACGGCCGTATCTCTCGGCGCTCCTATCAGAGGTATGCACTGACGAAATTCTTCTGGAAAGACGTCGTAAATTTGATCGACGAAATGGGTGTGATTTCGGCTGTTGACGCGAAGCGGCTGAAAGCAATCGGCATGGTGCCAGCGAAGGTTCATGTCATGGGGAACGCAAAGTATGATAGCTTGGCAACAAAGGCCTCCCCACCTGTCCGAGAGGAGATGCAAAGAAAGCTGAACTTGACAGCAATGGATAAAGTTTTCGTGGCGGGAAGCACTCATGACGGCGAAGAAAAGATAGTCCTCTATGTTTACGGGCGCCTCCTTGAGAGATATCCTGATTTTAAATTGATAATCATCCCCCGGCACCCTGAAAGAGGTCACGCGGTCCTGTCCCTGGTCAAAGAGACCGGCTTTGAAGATTGCATAACGATGACGGAGATAGAAGGAGGCAGGCATAGAGTCGGCGAGCGTATCATTGTTGTTGATGTAATAGGTGAACTATTCAAACTCTACTCTCTCGCTTCCGTGGTCTTCTGCGGCGGTTCCCTTGTCCCGAAGAGCGGGCAAAACATCCTCGAACCCGCCGCATGGGGCAAGGTCATCTTTTATGGACCTTCCATGGATGACTTCAGAGATGAGAAGGAACTCTTGGAAAAGGCCGGCGCGGGGATAACGGTGAAAAGCGGCGAAGAGTTGCTCGCGGGCATCCTCTCGTTCATGTCTGACACCGATGCGCTTGCCAGGAAGGGAGAGGAGGGACGGAGAATTGTAGTTTCCAATATGGGGGCCGCAGATCGATATGCCGAGATGGTGAGGTCACATATTGAGAGATAAATTGTCAGTCTATGCGTTCAATCTGTACTAATGGTAAATCGTCTATTGGGGTGAACCAGATCCTGCCCTGTGAGCAAGACTATTTTAGCCCTCGGCCCTTTTTAAGTAATCATTCCATCTCGCGTCAACCCACCTCTGGAGCTGCCTCAGCTGCTCAATGCTCATCTTCCGGAAACGCCCCTGCCTTTCCACGTAATTGATTACAGGCAGCTTATTACCTTTTTCCGCCATTGTCTTGCTTCTTCCGGTAAAGCGAAATTTGCCGTCCTCAATCTCAAAAAGGACGACGATCCCAGTTTCTATGGCAAGCCTCCCGATGCGTACGGTGTCCTTAGGCGCATAACCCCATCCCGGAGGGCAGGGGACGGCGATCTGCATGTACCGCGCCCCTTTGATGCGCTTTGCCTTGACGAATTTATCATACAGGTCAATCGGATAGGCCGA
Source organism: Syntrophales bacterium (assembly GCA_052144335.1). Taxonomy (GTDB): domain Bacteria; phylum Desulfobacterota; class Syntrophia; order Syntrophales; family UBA2185; genus Fen-1135. Next base: position 19,405 of record JBKQQP010000012.1, on the reverse strand, counting down.
CGAAGTGGTGGCGAGATAAGGGAGGTCGTGAGCTTCCATGATTCGCAGCATATCCTTCTTGGGCTGCTGCTTGGTTAAGACCGGCGTGGTAGAGGTCAATGCCCCCATGGGCGTGGCGCTGGAGCGCTGTGTGCCGGTATTCATATACCCTTCGTTGTCGTAGCAGACGTAGATGAAGTCCGTCCCTCTTTCGGCCGCCCCGCTCAGGGCCTGGATTCCCATGTCGAAAGTACCACCGTCTCCGGCGATAGCCACGACTGTGATGTCTGTGCGGTTCACGGCGTTCAAGCCAGCGACGAGACCCGACGCGGAGGCCGCCGTGCTGGCAAATGTACAATTGAGCGCAGGAATCGTTACGGATGTTGTCGGATACAGGCCATGGAGAACGGTCAGGCAACAGGCCGGAAAAGTCATAATAGTATTTTCACGCAAAGCTTTCAGAACGTAGCGGTATGCGAGGGACAAGCCGCAACCCTGGCAGGCCCTCTGTCCCGGGAGCATATATTCTTCAATATTAACCTTGAACAAGTTCTCTGGCATATCATCACTCCGTAAAACAGTTTAACCATTTCGGCGTAGGTTCCGTATCACCTGCAGCGATTGCATCCCATGACGACCGTACAGCCTCCGCGAGTTCCCTCGCCTTGACGTCTCGGCCCCCAAGGCCACAAATGTAGTTGTGGATAGGTAGCCGGATATCAGTCCCGTAAAAGGCCGCCTTGATTTCGGAACATAATGCTCCTTCATATCCGTAACTGATCCCCTTTTCGAACACGCAGATGGCCTTCGCCTTCCTGAAAGCCGCGCGGACATCTTCTTTCGGAAATGGCCTGAAGACCCTGATTCCGACAACTCCAGCTCTGATCCCCTCCGACCTCAGCATATCCGCTGCAGAGGTGGCTTCACTGGCCACAGAACCCATACCCACCAGTATCATCTCGGCGTCATCTGTCTTATAGTGCCATAGCATGCCGCCGTGATCTCTGCCAAAGGCCTCGGCAAATTGACGACTCGTTGAGATAATAACGTCACGAGATTCGTCGAGGGCCTTTTGAAGTTTGTATCGCATTTCCATATAGCCGTCGCACAGGACGCCTTCTGTATTGGTCCGCCGCCACGGGAAAAGGACAGGGTTGATATTCATGGGAGCCTCTGGTGACAAGACTGTGTGGGGCTTATAAGGGGGCAGGAAATCGGAGACAGCCTCAGCGTCGGGAATATCCACAGGCATCATCGTATGGGACATGACAAACCCATCGTAACAGATCATGACCGGCACATAGACGGACTCGGCAATCCTGTACGCCTGAATGATGGAGTCAATAATCTCCTGGTTATCACGGCAGTAAATTTGTATCCAGCCTGTATCGCGCTGTGCGATGGAATCCTGCTGGTCGTTGAAGATCGTCCACGGCGCGCCCACCCCCCTGTTGATACAGCACATCACAATGGGCAACCTGGCACCAGCGGCCCAGTGTATCTGCTCATGCATGTAAAGCAGTCCCTGGGAACTCGTGGAAGTAAAGACGCGTGCCCCCACGGTGGATGCCGATATGCAAACCGCAAGCGCGGAATGTTCTGATTCAACGCGGATATATTCTGCCTTGAGTTCTCCGCCCTCAATCAACTGGGAAAGCATCTCCGTCACGGAGGTCTGTGGCGTAATGGGATAGGCCGCCACGACCTGAACATGGCTGAGTTTCGCCCCGAGAGCCGCGGCCTGGTTGCCCGTCATGATTTGCACTTCAGCCATTCTTCTCCCCCTCATTCACCATGGTTATTGCTTTTCCAGGACATTCCTCGGCACAGATGCCGCAACCCTTGCAGTATTCTAGGTCGATTTCCAGAGGGATGGTCGCTTTGATAACTCCTTCCGGACAATAGAGCCAGCAGAGAAAGCAGGCCGCCTTCTTCTTGATGGAGGGGATACACTTTGAATGATCGCAAACGGGCCTCATGTCCCGCCAGTCACCCGTTTTCCCCGCTTCTCCTACTGCCGGTGTGGCCATGGCGGAAATATTCACGTCTTTTTTCTTCACAATTATTGTCCTCTATTGGCGGCTTTCATTATAGTCTGTGCAAATGCATCTCGCAGAGCAACGATATTGGCAGCAGAAACAGCGCTCGATAACCTACCCTTTAGTCCTCTTTCCATCGCATCAAGAGATACAAGGTTTGATGCCCTGGCAAATGCCCCCAGCATCGTAGTGTTGACAATCGGTTTCCCCTCCCTGATGAGATGGTGTTTGAGAGCAATCGTTCCGGCATCAACCGTGGCGATGCCGATCTTCACGTCGAAGTTCAGCTCATCAGGCTTCAAGGGGCTGTTGACAATTATGAGTCCTCCCTCTTTTAAGGTTGCCAGAATGTTTACCGCAGAAAGGAGAGATGAATCCAGAACAACAGATATATCTGCATGCTCAATCTGCGAGACTATCCGGATGGGCTCTGACGAGATCCTGGTTGAAGCTGTCAACGGGGCGCCTCTTCTTTCCGGACCGAAGGTCGGTGCGGAGGTGACCCCCTTGAATCCCTGAATATAAGCTGCTTCTGCCAGAATCTGTGCAGCTATAACAACACCCTGACCGCCTCTTCCGTGCCATATTACTTCATGCATACCGCCGACCCTTGTGAATTTAATTGCATCAATTTGTATATACACATAAACTATTATGGTTTCGAGCGGGGCGAGAAAACTTAATATTCCTCTATCGCTGACCATTTAATCACAGTTCGGGGTTTCCGCTTATCCAAAGGCCAAGTTCCATTAAAAGAAAAAGGCCATGGATTTTTTACCCATGGCCTTTAGGATGATGTAAACGTACTCTTATCCTGTCCTAAAAACGACGGGCGACGCGGGCAACCGCGTCAACAGAAGGGCGAGGAGGAGCAAGCGACGTGCAGACAAAACAGAAATACCTCTTCTTATTGATAAAAAGGTCATTTTCAGGAAAGCCCAATCGATTTTTTCCATATATAGAATAAACGACGGCAGATGTCAATAGACAAATCTTGCCCGATAATCATCTGAATTTCTTCTGCATAGCCAAAGCATTCTTGAAATTTTCCCGCGCAAGTGCATAGTCCGGGTCGAGACGTATGGCTTCCTGATAACTGGTGATAGCCTCATCAAGCCTTCCTTGATAAAGCAGGGCGTTTCCCAGATTGTTATACGCTTTTGCATAGTCGGGGCTGATGCGGATGCTTTCCCGAAACTGGTAAATAGCTTCATCTAGTTTCCCCTGTGAGGCCAACACTGTGCCCAGATTGTAGTGCGCATCGGCCTCATTGCTGATGCTGATGGCCTTCTGAAAGTGGGCAATGGCTTCATCTTTCTTGCCCTGGAGTTCGAATGCATAACCCAGGTTATTTTGCGCCCAGGCATTTTGAGATGTAACCTCTATGGCATGTTCATAAAGAATGACGTTGTTTCGCCAATAGCCAACCTGGACGTAAGTCAAAACTGCGAGACTGGAGAGAACCGCTACAGCACCAGTCGTTAGTGCAAATTTTCGATAATGCCAGCGTCTGAGAAGCTCCGGAGCGCCCCAGGCAACCATGATGGAAACACCGATGAGTGGCACATATGTGTAGCGATCAGCCATTGACTGCAATCCCACCTGCACCAGTCCAATGACCGGAATAAGCGTTCCCACATACCAGAGCCACCCGACGATAACATAGGGGAAACGCCCTGCTGCACGGACAGACAGGTAGGTCGCAAATAATAAAACCAATATGGCCGCTGCCGCCTGCCAGGAAAACAATGTCGCAAGGCCGTACGGATAAAAGATGGAAAGCTTTACGGGCCAAAACATCTTCCCAATGTAGCTAACGTAGGAAATCAGCGCATTGGCAATGCGGCAGTCCATGGGATACAGCGCCATTGGCCTCACCACTCGATGCTGCGCGTAGATGGTTACAACACATAAAACCATCGTAATTGCTACCAACGGTATCTTTTCCCTCAGCAACGGCCATATTTGCGGCCACAGGGCACGAGGTTCCATTGTCATTTTCCTCTGTGGGGTGTCTCGCCGTTGATGCCGTGACTTCTTCTTGCCCCGTTGAACCGGTTGAGGAATTGCAACATTCACACTGGCATCCGCTTGCAGCATATGGAACCGCTTGAGAGGCCAGAAGTCCAGAAGGAGGAGCACGAAAGGCAGGGTGACGAGCATCGGCTTGGACATGAGACCAAGGATAAAGAATAAGAGAACAAAAATATATCTTTTATATCCGGGGCGCTCCACGTAATAAACATAAGCCCCCATCGTCAACATCCAGAACAACGTGGAAAGAACGTCCTTCCGTTCCGACACCCAGGCAACCGACTCCACATGGAGAGGATGCAGCGCAAAAAGGCCCGCCGCAAAGGCGCTCTGCCAGAGACCCTTCGTCATCCTGTAAAGAACCAGGAACAGCAGGATACTGTTGGCAATGTGAAATAGAACGTTTGCCAGATGATGCATGCCCGCATTCAAACCGAACAGCTGGCAGTCAAGCATGTGGGACAGCCATGTCAGAGGATGCCAGTTATGGGCGTGCGACCCTGAAAAGGCCCAGACAATGCCGCTCCAGGTGAGACCGTCCTGAACATAAAGGTTCTTGGCCACGTAGTCCCCATCATCAAATGATATGAACGTATGACTGCTGACCTGCCAGAACACACCAAGCGTCGTTAAGGACAGGACAGCACAGATCGCCAACACCCAATATTCCGTTTTGATTCTATTTGCCATCTATGAGCCTATGCTCTCATTTTGACAGGCGGAAAGTGCAAATATAATTGAACATTACTTTAAGATGTTCCCCCGAATAGCTACAATGAGACTTCAGGACTATTTTGACTGCCGATTGATCACGTTCCACCAGTTGCCGAGAGGGCTCTTTGCAGGTTGTCCTTCGCCTGTTTGAAGTCGGGCCTGATTCGCAGCGCCTCACGGTAACTGTCAATAGCCTCGGTCAGGATAGCTTTGCAGAGAAGCCATCACGCCGACTTTTTGCTGGTTCAGGAATGTCACAATGCTCGATGCCAAAGAAAGACCGAAGAAGGGAACTTTTTCCAGAACAATTTGAGAAATGGACAGCATTTGATGGGGCTTCCTTTCAAAGCTGCCCGGTTCCTCCAACCTCCTCAAAAAATCTTGTCGACGACCTTTCTTCTTCCGACCCTGATTCGGTTTCTTTTCAGATTTCCCAGACTCCTTTACTGGGGATTGTGCCAGTCGTATTCGGCTGAGGGGCCAATAGTCGAGGAGCAGCAGGATGAATGGAAGCGTAACCAGCATCGGCTTTGCCATCAAGCCGATGGCAAAGAAAAGGAGAGCGAGGAGATATTTATTTAACTCCGGCTTCTTGACATAGAAGATGTACGCTCCCACGGTGAGCATCCAGAAAAGTGTTGACAGGACGTCTTTCCGTTCAGCCACCCAGGCGACAGACTCCACATGGAGAGGATGTAGCGCAAAAAGACCCGCCACAAATGCGCTCTGCCAGAGGGCATTCGTCATTCGCAGAAGGATGAGAAAGAGGAGCAGCGAATTTGCGACATGAAAGAAAAGGTTTATGACGTGGTAACCCGCTGGGTTCAGTCCGAATAATTGGTTGTCCAGCATATAGGACAACCACGTGACAGGATGCCAGTATCCGGTGTCAATGGTGGTAAATGACCACAGGATTTCATCTGTCGTGATTCCGTTTTCTACATGGGCATTTTCGGTTACGTAGAGATTGTCGTCGTAATTGGTGAAATCACAATAGGTGACCCGCCAGAAAACGACAATGACGGCTATCACGAGACAAAGGCACATGAGCAAGATGTGACGGTTGTTATCTGACTTATTCATTACAGGGGAAAGGATTTTGACGCGACCGGATTCGTCCCGCGCCGGTTTTGCCTGACCACTGCCTCAATCTTTTCAGTGAGAGGCGGGAGAGTTTTGGGATCAAGTGCTGACACAGCCATGGCACCAAACCTCTCGCAGAGGATTTGCAGGCTTACTTTGTCGTAGAAGCGATCCTCTTTGTTGAAGACGCGAATCGTCGGTTTCCCGATGAGTCCTAGCTCCGCCAAGATTTCCTCAACGGTCCCAATTTGACTCTCGAAATTCGGGCTGCTGACATCTATGACGTGCAGCAGAACGTCCGCCTCCTGGAGCTCATCAAGGGTGGCCCTGAAGGCGGCGAAAAGATCCCGGGGCAGATCCCGGATGAAGCCCACGGTATCGGTAATGACTGCCTCAGTGTCCCGGGGAAAACGGAGCCGCGAACTCTTAGGGTCAAGAGTCGCAAACAGCCTGTCTTCTGTAAAGACGCTGCTATTTGTGAGAGCATTGAGAAGGGTAGACTTCCCTGCATTTGTGTAGCCGACTATGGAAATCACGGGAAGCCCCATCCGTCCCCGTCTAACACGGCGCTGCTGCCTGGCCTTTTCGATCTCATGCATCTCATGTTCAAGGCGGTGGATTCTTTCCCTTACGCGGCGCCGATTTATTTCGAGCTTTGTTTCACCCGGTCCCCTTCCCCCGATACCCCCGGTGAGACGCGACATCGCGGTGTTCTTTGTGACGAGCCTGGGAAGGAGGTATTTTAACTGGGCAAGCTCGACCTGGAGTTTCCCCTCTCTGCTGTGGGCGCGCCGTGCGAAGATATCGAGTATTACCTGGGTCCGGTCGATGACTTTCATCTCTGTAAAATCTGTAATGGACCTCAGCTGCGCTGGCTGCAGCTCATGGTCGAAGACGAGAAGGTTCGCGCCTATCTGCATGGCCCTGATTACAAGTTCTGAGATTTTCCCCCTGCCGAGAATGAAGCGGGCATCTATCTGCTCCCTGTACTGAATGATGGTTTCGAATACCTCGGCACCGCATGACCGGACAAGCTCTCCTAGCTCGCTTAAGGAACCACGACTGTCGGCAAGGGGATTCGTTTCCACGCGAATTAGTATGGCCCGGTCCGTGGAATCCACCTTCCTAGTCTTCTGTTTCCTTGCAAACTCGCTTTCCAGCGCCTGAATGAAGGCAAGAAAATTAAGGTGCATTTCCGACGGGCGGACCTTATCCATCACAAGCCAGTACTTGCCGTCCGGGTTCTCTGGAATCAGATGCGCCGTATGCGCATAGCCGGGAAGTCCGTCCTCACCCGTATCGAGTGCCGACACCAGATCCAGGCGGAGCAGCGCCAGATCTGTAAGATCGTCGGCAGTAAGGCCTTCTCCATTGAGATGCGTATGTATCAGACGCAGGCCTTTGAAACGGGTGGAAGATGAGCGGAAGCCTTCTAGGCCGGGGATCATGATATTCTTGGGTGAGCCGGCGATAACGTAGGCGACCTCGCCTCTGCGGCTGATGAGGATGCCTATCTGCCGGTTAATCTGACGCGAAAGATATGTTAGCTGTCTCGCCAGTTCGTGAGTGACGACACGCTCCGGCGGTACCTTCCTCCGGTAAAGTTGACCTATCCTCCTGATCTGTTCCGCACCGAGGCCGGTCAGGTTGCCATAGACCCTATTGATTGCCCGCCCCCTTGCTATCAGCCTGACGCGCCGCCATTCTCCTCACCAGACGTTCCTCAAATCTCTCCCTGCTATGGAAGTTGGTGTGCCCTATCAATTTCCGGGGATTCATTGCCCCGCACACGGGACAAGATCGACCGTCCTGATCCTCTCCGACCTTCATTAAACACTCAAAGGTATGCCGGCACGAGCTACATTCAAATTCATAGATCGGCATGATCGTTTCCTTAACAGAATTTCATGGGAAATAACATCCGGAAATCACCTCGAGAGCGCCTGCCGGAGTCGATCCTCCTTCGTTTCATCGCCGTTCAATTTGAGTGTTCAGAACGCCTATTTCGTCAGGCACCATCTGTGTTCTCATCTGATGCGTATCCCCGTTCACTAATATACATATTTGAGGATTTCTGTCAATAACCTTCGGGGATTGGAGCAGGGAAAAAGAAAACCCCGGGGGGATTCCCCCGGGGTTCCTCATTGCAAATGACGACTGCTCGATTAGAAGCTGAGTGTCAGTTTGTGAGTTACGAGATAGTCGTTGCTGATCTGGGCTGACGCATCGGTGCCCTTCCAGTAGTCGCCTGCCCACAGGTAGCCGAAGCCGACCATGTAGGAGAGGTTGTCATAGATCTTGTAGGTCGCGGTAAGATCGAATTCACTACCGTAGTTCTTAGACTGCCAGTTCGCTGAGCTGCCATTCTGATCCGCCTGGGCAATCGTGTAGCTAGCCCTGATGTCCAGTTTCGGTACTGGCTTAATACCGGCGAAGATCTGCACCATCTGGGCATTTTGGATACCATTGTCCATTATGGCGTAAGATCCATTTGCAGGATTACCGTAACCACCTTCCCACCTTCCAAGGTCATAGTTGAAGAGCATGAGGCAGGGGTTGAAGTCGGATCCTCCGCCGCTACCGAGTGTCCTGTCCGTCTTGCCGGGATCCTGACCTTCCGAATACATGAGTGACAGACCTGCGTACATGGGCGCGAAATCATAAGTCGCCGACGCATAACCTGACCATCCGTGCCTGGTCTGGTCTGCACCGACGCCGTTATCCTTGTCGTACGAGCCTGTTAAGTAAACGACTTCAGCCTCGAAATAGACGGGACCCATCTGGGCCTTAACATACGGGTCAAATATCCACAGATCTATCTTCAAGTTCGCGAGACCGGTCAAAGAGGTGATGTTGTAGTAGTAGATGAGCAAACCGGTGTTACCCTTGCCCCAGTCATACACAAAGGCGCCGACGTACTTGTCGGCCTGTGCATCGACCTCGTAGCCGGCAACCCCTACGTTTTGGGCTGGACCTGCCGGGCTGTAGTACTCGGAGCCTTCGATCTTATCCCAGAGAGCGATAAACGTCCACGGTCCGACCGGGTAATCGTATCTTACGCGGGGACCATAATAAGCTTCACCGCTGTCACCCCAGTCCGTCCCGAATTTCGCCTGAGTCTGGTAACCAGCCCTCAGGAGTCCGCCCCAGATATTTGCGGAGATAAACGCATGCGTGAATTTGATGTTCTCGTCTTCCCCGCTTACTCCGGGAGCGGATGCACCGTCGGAAAGCAAGTAACTAAACGGAGAATAGGTCGAAGGCGATACGCCCCGCGGGGCACCCCAAACCTTCTGCATGATGTCGGCCCTGGTCGTGAAGCTCAGGCCTTCCTGTATCTTGAAATCCGCCTGGAGTCTCAGTCTCTGCCAGACGTTGCTGACTGATGGGCCGCCGTTTGAGATCAGAGCGCGGTCGTTGTCATAGTAACCCTGAATCACATATGAACCGCTGAACTTCACGTCCGCCGCACACACGGGCATGGCAAAGGCCGCAATCAGGGCAACTGATAGTAAAACTATCCAAAACTTTTTCATTTTTTCCTCCTGTTAACTTTTTTTAAATCGATCTTTCCGGGCATGTTCCTGAAAGATCACTTCATCATACTAGCTTGACATCGGCCCAAGGAAATTTCCTCAAGACCTCGAATCTATTTTCACCTCCTTTCATTTATGCTTTACGGCGCAAAATACTAGCATCAACAAATTACCATTGTCAAGCAATTTTGCCGCCGAGTTTGAATCACGTTTTGGTAAATTTTGAAAACTTTTTTAGCAATAAACGTACCATTGACAAGGGCACGACCGACACAGACGTGAAGATATAATGTAACACCTTGAAAAGCAATGGTAAATATGGAACCATCGATAACCTGCAAGAAGTCGACGCTTCTGCATGAACCGTAAAGGAATCGTAGCGGAAAGGCGGATAATCATGTCATAACTAGCGAATACTATTGATATTAATCAGATATCAAAGCGTCTTTGCTTCATTCAATGAAGACAGACGGGGTGGGCTTCGGCGTTATAAGGTATAACTGAGATTGTTGCAAATAAACCACAATTGAAGGGGAGGGAGGATATTTTTTACAACAGATTGTGCTGATCTTTCACCATTTCGGTATCCATCTTGATATTTCGTCCCTGAGTAGTGAGGTAGTTGCCGATCATGAGACCATTCGCTCCTGCCAGGGTGGCCCACGACTGATAATCCCTGAGTGTCACCTCCCTTCCTCCACAGATGAGTATGTCCTTGTCAGGATGCACAAACCTGAAAATTGCTATGCACTTCAACGCCTCAAGGGGTGTAAGCAAAGGTCTTTTCTCCATTCTGGTCCCCGCTATAGGATTAAGAAAATTTATGGGTATGCCGTCAACGTCCAGATCTCTCAAGGTAAAGGCAAGCTCCAAACGCTGTTCCCAGGTTTCACCTAGCCCCAGGATGCCGCCTGAACAAACCTGCATGCCTGCCGTTTTCGCCATTCTTACCGTCAAGATATCCTCATCGTAATCATGGGTAGTGCAGACGTTGACAAAGAAGCTCCGAGCCGTCTCGAGATTGTGATGATAGACGGCGATTCCCGCTTGCGCAAGCCCGCGTGCCATGGGTTCGGTCAGCATCCCTAATGAGGCGCAGACCGTGAGGTTCGTCTCTCTCCTGATAGCAGCTGCGCTCTCGCATATCACATCGAGTTCCTTATCTGTGAGCATGTATCCGCTTGTAACCATCGAGTATCTTGTTGCTCCTTCCAGGGCAAATTCCTTGGCGGTTCTCACAATCTCCTTTTCATCCAACAGAGGGTAGGTCTTGATCTCGGTTTTATGATGCGCGGATTGAGCGCAAAATGCGCAGTCTTCAGAACAGAAGCCGGATTTGGCATTGATGATGGAGCAGAGAATAGCCTCCTTTATTTTTCGGCCCTTCTTGATTTTATGGGCGCAAAAAATCAGGTCCGCGGTATCCTTCTCCGGGAAATACGCGAGCTCAAGTGCATCTTCGTAGGATACCGCATCGCCACCGTCCTTTACGATCTTTTCTGCAAGCTCGATTAATCTCTTATTGAACATGCCTGTCTCCATTTCCACAGGGTTTTGATTGACGTGGGAAGGTCCATTGCAATATCAGATTGCGGGACATAAGTCAACCTTATTTATATTTTGGGTTGACAATTGACGAGGTGAATGTTATGAGCCGCCCATGTCCACAAAGCAGCGATTGCTCATCTATTTGAAAGAGGGTAAGGGAACCTGGGTCTCCGGCGAATTCCTCGCCCATAAAATGGCTGTTTCCCGGTCGGCTGTATGGAAACATATTGGCAGTTTAAAGGATGATGGCTATGTAATCGAATCGTCACGAAAAAAGGGATATCTCCTCCGGCAGACTTCCGATTTGCTTCTCGCAGATGAGATACGGGAAGGGCTGAACACAAATGTGCTCGGCAAGGGAGAAATTATCTATTTCGGAGAAACGGACTCGACAAACATAAGGGCCAAATACCTGGCAAACGAAGGCGCTCCTGAAGGAACGGTGGTTGTCGCGGAGAAGCAGACGCAGGGAAGAGGAAGGCGAGGGAGGACATGGTTTTCACCTTCCGGCAGAGGTATCTACACCTCCATTATTTTGAGGCCGCCCATCCCACCGAATGAGGCACCCAAACTCACTCTCATGACGTCCGTGGCCTTGGCTGAAGCGTTGCTTTCCCTTACATCACTGAAGGTTAGAATTAAATGGCCCAACGATATACTGATCAAAGGCAGGAAGGTCGCAGGAATTCTCACAGAAATCAGCACGGAGATGGACCGAATCGATTATGTGATTATCGGCGTCGGTGTAAATGTGAATACACCACGGGAAGGCCTCTCTCCTGATATCGCGCACACAGCGACATCTGTTCTTATGGAAACAGGAAAGATGTTTCCCAGGATTGTCCTTCTTCGTGCATTCCTTGAATGGTTCGAAATATATTATGAAGCATTCAAGACTAAGGGGTTTGATCCCATATTGAATCGATGGAAGCATCTTGCTGACATTATCGGGCGGCGGATCAAGGTTGATCTCATGGACAACGTGCGCATGGGTAAGGTTTTGGATGTAGACAAAGAAGGCTTTCTGATCCTGCAGGATAGCAAGGGGACGATTGAGAGGATAATTTCAGGGGACGTAACCTTGTTGAGCCAGGAGTAGCGGGTTGTATTCTTTGAGTAGAGAGAGTGTTACACGCTTGGCGTGATGCGGCAAAATTGAACGAGCGAGGTTCAGACATTATGACGATGGGAGACAGAAAAGAACTGGAGGTCGATGATAAAAAATACGTTTGGCATCCCTTCACCCAGATGCGGGGTTATGAAAAGGAAACGCCTCTAATTATTGAGGAAGGAGAAGGATGCTTGCTAAGGGATATGGAGGGCAATCGCTATATTGATGGCGTTTCTTCGCTCTGGACGAACGTTCACGGTCATAGAAAAAAGAAACTTGATGACGCCCTGAAAGAGCAGCTTGGCAAAATCGCCCACTCAACCTTGCTGGGACTTTCCAATATACCGGCAATCAGACTGGCAAAAAAATTGATCGCCATCGCCCCGGCGGGATTGACGAAGGTTTTTTATTCCGATAACGGTTCCACGGCCAACGAGATAGCCCTTAAGATGGCCTTCCAGTACCATCAGCAATGCCCTTTGGGACAGCGCAGCAAGAAGAAATTTATTCGCCTATCCAATGCCTATCACGGGGACACTATCGGCTCCGTGAGTGTGGGAGGGATTGATCTGTTTCATTGCATGTACAGAGACCTGCTCTTTCCGTCTTTTAAGGCGGAAGCACCCTACTGCTACCGCTGCGGCATAGGAAAGACCTATCCCGCCTGCGGGCTTGAGTGCCTGACACACCTGGAAGACATCATGAAGACTCACGGCCAAGAGATTGCCGCGCTTGTCATAGAGCCAATGGTTCAGGGAGCCGGGGGAATGTTGTTGCAGCCACGAGGATACCTGAAAAAGGTAAGAGAGTTATGCACTCGTTACGATATCTTCATGATTGCCGACGAAGTGGCAGTCGGCTTCGGCAAGACAGGGAAGATGTTTGCCTGCGAACACGAGGGCGTCGTGCCGGACATCATGGCCCTGGCAAAGGGAATAGCCGGAGGGTACCTGCCGCTTGCGGCAACCCTGGCGACTGATCAAATCTATCAAGGATTTCTTGGGGAGTTCGAAGAATTCAAGACATTTTTCCACGGCCACACATTTACGGGAAATCCCCTGGCATGCGCCGTGGCTATCGCCAGTCTTGAGATCATCGAAGAGGAGCGCACCCTAGACCGTCTGGAAGAAAAAATTTTGCACCTCGCCAACAGGCTAAAACCTTTTACCTCATTGGAGCATGTGGGAGAGGTGCGCCAGTGCGGAATCATGGTGGGCATGGAACTCGTTCAGAACCGGGAAACAAAGCAGCTCTTCCCCCCGGAGAAGAGGACGGGCCATAGAATCATTATGGAGGCAAGAGAGAGAGGCGTGATTATCCGCCCTTTAGGGGATGTCGTAGTACTGATGCCGCCCTTGAGCATTTCTAAAGAGGAAATAGATCTGCTCTGTCAGGCCGTCTATGATTCCATCCGAAAGGTCACAGAAAAGAAGTGAGCCTTCGAAATGGCTGGTGATATTAAAATATTAGACAAGATCCCGGTGAATAACCCCTGGGAGGGCATCTTCTACTTTCACCCCGAAGATGGTATCTACCAGGATCATTTCCCTGGTCACCCGGTTGTCCCGGGAAGTGTGATAGTGCATGCATTTTTAGAGGCGGCGGCAGTCGCCGGCTTTTTGCCGGACTTTCTGGCAATAGAAAACTTCCGGTTCAGAGAATTTCTCCCACCCGGCCATTACGCATTTCGTATCGAACTTGATGAAGATAAATTGAAATGCCTCATTTATCGGGGAGAGAAGAAACTTGTTACAGGGGTTTTGAAAAGATGAACCTCCATTTTTCGGGAAATCGTGCTCTCGTTCTGGGAGGCACCTGCGAGCTTGCTCTTCTCCTGGCATATGCCATGATAGAATCCAACCTATTTCCCATTCTCACGTACAGAGACGATAAAGGCCTAAGTGCAATCCAGGGTGCTGTGCGGTCGTTTCATGGGAGATACGCAACTTGCTATCTGAATTTCGGTGATCATGATTCACTGGATTCCGTCTTCACCCAAATCGGTGACGACCTCGATTTCCTGGTAGATTTTGCCCAGGGAAATTATGAGAGCCTCATCGCAGGAGCAGACGAGGACAGCATTTACAGCTATTTCCTGGAGAACATCTCCTTTCGCGCCGAGGTTCTGAAAAGGGTCGGAAGGGCGATGCTGAAGAAAAGAAAGGGACGTCTCGTTTATATTTCTTCTGCAGCCGCGTCAAAACCCAATCCCGGCCAGGGATTCTATGCGGCCGCCAAATTGGCTTCGGAGGCCCTCTATCGCAATATGGGACTGGAGCTGGGGGGGCGCGGTGTGACTACGGTGATTCTTCGTCCCGGTTATATCGATGCCGGGAGGGGCAGAATCTATTTGCAAAAGCAGGACCGGAAAATTCTTGAGATGACGCCGATAAAGAGGGCTATAACGGGCGAAGAAATTACCGAGACCATTCTCTTCCTTCTTTCCGACAGTGCCGCCGGGATTAACGCCACGGAGATTTCTATGGACGGTGGTCTGACGTCGGGAAAATGAAAAGCCACCACAGCTCTCCGGCAAGATAAAAGAAGGTCTTGGGTCGCACATCTGAAAGTGGGAGGCACATGGATATTCTTACTGAATTGAAGAAAATAATAGAGGAACTCCTGGATCTTGAAGACCGGGAAATTACGCCAGAGACTCTTCTTATCCAGGATTTGGGCGCTGAGTCAATAGACCTTTTGGAGCTTGCCGTAACTATAAACAGCCGGTTTAAAGTAGCCGTGAAGGATGATGAGATGTTTCTGACACTGTTCAGACTTTATTCCACAGAAGCTAAGCAGCAGGGGAAGGACTCCATCAAATATATCGCCGTAAAATATCCCTTTCTTGGTGAAGAGAGGATCGCGGAGATAATGGAGCATATCGAAGAGGGTCCTCAATTGAAAATCAGAGATGTCATCAGTTATATAACTTACCGGTCGGGGGTCTAACAAATTGGAAATAACGCCTCTGGACAAGCTCATCGAGGGACGGAGAAGCATCAGGAAGTACGAACGCGAATGCCCTCCCCAAGAATGGGTAAGAAAGATGATCCTGGCGGCCATGAGAGCTCCTTCCCCCTCAAACAGCCAGCCCGTAAGGTTTATCCGCATCATGTCCCCCGAGTTGAAGGAGAATCTGTTTCAGGCCATGCGCGCAGGTGAAGAGTGTTTATTGGAGGCTGTCAAGAACGCGAGCAGCGCAAAAAGATTGATAAACTGGGTCAATGCCTACAGCCGGTTCTCGGAATTCATGTTCGATGCCCCAGTGCTTTTGGCGGTCGGGACCACCGTGACTTTTCGCAATCTCGCGGAAAGATTGTTCCGCGCTGGCGCGATGGAACAGGGACATAATAGACACCGGGACATTGACATTGCTGTAGGTCTGGCTCTCAAAGGATATCTCCTGAAGGGAGAGGAGTTAGGCTTGGGTTCTTGTATACTGACGGCCCCTCTGCTCTTCATCCAAGAACCTGAGAATATTCTCGGTTTGAAAGGCGTGGAGATCAAGTGCTTTGTTACAACAGGATATCCCCATGAAGAACCGGCCTATATCAAGAGAAGGGAATTTACGGAGGTTTACAAGGAAATCTAAATGAAACGGAAGGTCGTTATTAGCTCTATAGGGATTGTGTCTTCTCTGGGCCGCAACCACGAAGAGATTTTCAAGAGTTTCAAAGAGAGAAAAGTAAATTTCGAAAGGCCAGCCTTTGACGATGAAGTCGTTACCTCACCTATCAAAAACTTCAATGTTAGAGACTATACAGGCCCTTTTAAAGATGGCCGTTATCTAAACCGTGGCTCTCAGCTTGCTGTTGCTTCTGCCGTCGCAGCGATAAATGACTCGGGATGCAAGAAAGATGATCTGGCAGATGCAGGACTCTTTGTCGGTGCTGGTCCGAACCTCGATATCGGTGGCGAGTTCCCAGAGATCAGGGGAGGTAAGATTGACCGGGAGGACCTTCAAGCCTTGTGGATTCTGAAATTTCTGCCCAATACCGCCGCATCTGCTATCGCGAAGCTTTCAGGGATCCACGGAGAGAACCTCACGGTATGCACCGCCTGTTCAGCTTCCTTGCAGGCAATCGGAGAGGCGTTTCGCAAAATAAATAATGGTTATCTTGATCGTGCCCTTGCCGGAGGCGGCGATTCTCGCCTGAGTCCGGGAGGGATTCTGGCCTATAAGAAGGCGGGCGCCATCTACAAAGGTGATAGCGAACCCGATAAAGCAAGCAGGCCCTTTGATTCCAGACGGAGCGGCTTCGTTCCTGGAGAAGGAGGGGCCTTTTTCCTTCTTGAGGAATTGGAAAAGGCTAAAGAACGTGGTGCGCAGATATACGGCGAGATCTGTGGTTACGGAAGTTCCATGGATGCTTCCAACATGACGGCCCCGGAAAGAACCGGGAAATGGGCAAGGATGGCCGTGCTTTCGGCTTTACAGGAGGCGGGGATGTCCCCTTCTCAGATAAATGTAATTTCCGCACACGGAACAGGAACCCTCCTTAACGATGATGGAGAGGCCGTTCTCGTAGACGAAATTTATAGGGGCTGCAATCCCCAGGTGATTGCTCTTAAGTCCTGGATAGGTCACACGGCGTCCGCCTGCGGATCTATGGAGCTTGCCCTCTCGCTCATCTGTATGCGAGAGAATTATCTCCCTGAGGTCCGAAACATGAAGGAACCGTGCCGGAGGAAAATAAATTTTGTTCGGAACGGGGGAACTTCTTCATTTGGCACGTGCGTCATAGAAAATTTCGGGTTTGGAGGACAAAACGGCGCCCTCATCGTGAAGCGTCATGAAGAGATTTAAGAATGCCGTTTTACCCTTGCGATAGCGGACAATCATTTCGTAGAGCACATAGCATGGATGCGAACATTGTCATCAGCACAGGTCTCACAGGGTTCATAATGCTTGATAGGATTATGGAGGTGAGTGCTTCCCGCATAGTTGGCGCAAAAGCTTTTACCGGTCTACCGGCGTACCTGCGTCTGGAGTCGCTGGCCCAGCTCGGTGCGTTTCACATCCGCTACCTAACCGGCTTTTCCCGGCATGTATTTCTTATAAAGATAGTTAGCTGCTCCATCCCTCTGAGGACCTCCCCCGAGGGAGAATATATACTATCCGGAGACATGGTAAGCCGTAGCGACTCGTCCTTTCGCTGTTTACTGAAGGCTGGAAGGGATAAAGAAACGGCCTCGGAAGCTGAGCTTCTCTACGCGGCGGTTGATTACGATCATAATTTTAAAAAGGTAATTTTACAAGACCACTACACAAGGGTATTTTCATGTTTGCAGAGAGATTCAAGAACCGGCTGATGCTTCAGAAGCAGACGGGCCTATACCGCGAACCGCCGGAAGTGAAAATCAGAGATGGCAAATACCTCAACATAGATGGGAAGAGAGTTCTAAATTTCGCCTCCAATGACTATCTGGGACTTGGCGCTTCCGAAGAGCTGCGACAAAGGGCAGCCCGAAATTTTGGGAAATATGGGACATCGTCTTCTTCATCACGTTTGGTGTCTGGAAATTACTCTATAATAAATGAGGCGGAGAAAGATTATGCATCATATTTCGGTTACGACGATGCCATATTTTTCCCGAGTGGCTACCAGGCTAATTTGGGAATTCTTTCCACCCTCCTGGAACGGGGAGATGATGTCATTTTTGATAAGCACATCCATGCAAGCTCTGTAAAGGGAATGATGATGAGCGGGGCACATTTTCTGGGTTACAACCATAACTCTATGCCGCACCTTGAAAAGAGACTGGAAATGTGCACGGGCGAGCAGGTTGCCGTCCTGACAGAGTCTCTCTTCAGCATGGATGGGGATCTTCTGGATGTGAATGGCCTAGGGAAATTAAAGGAGCGTTGCCGTTTCTTGACAATCGTTGATGAAGCCCACGCCTTCGGCGCCATAGGTGCCGGAGGACGCGGCATTGCATGTTCCGTAGCAGATATCGCTGTCGGAACATTTGGAAAAGCTTTCGGCTTTTTTGGCGCCTTTGTCCTTCTTCCTGCGGCATTCAAGGAATACCTCTTTAACTTTTCCTCTCCTCTCATTTATACCACGACCCTTCCTGAAGCCCATGCTGCTACGGCAATAGACATTCTGGAAATTATAGAGAATTGTGGTGATAAGAGGAAACAGCTGAGGGATATAAGTAAGTTCCTGAAGGAGAGTTTGCGTCTCGAGGGATTTCAAGTGACAGGTGATGCCCACATCCTGGCCCTTGAAATCGGTGACGAAACTGAGGCCGTGAACATGGCCCGGAAGCTTCTGCAAAAAAATATATTTGTCCTGCCGGCCCGCTATCCCACAGTGCCTCTACACCACTCAATACTGAGAATAGGCGTCACGGCTCTTCACGAAGAGGAGGATATTACATCATTCGTTGACCATGTAAAGGAAGCAAGTGGAGCCCTCGAATAAAAGAATTCAAAATCTATTTATTGTGGGAACGGATACGGGGGTGGGAAAGACTGTACTTGCCCTTCTCCTCATGCAATTCTTTATTGCTAAGGGATGTAACCCTTTTTATCTCAAACCCATGCAGACAGGATGCAAGGATGCAAACGATGCTGACAGTGACGCAAAATTCATTTACAGGCATGTCGAATCCTTGCATGGTAAACAACCGGCTGAATCCGTGATCTACTGCTTTAAGAATCCGAAGGCCCCTCTGTACGCTGCGCGCGATGAGGGAAAATTAATAGACTTATCGAAGATAGAGAGAATCGTATCTCGGAAGGCAACGGCCCACTTCCCCGTTATATTAGAAGGTGCAGGGGGTGTTCTAGTCCCAGTGGTGGGTGAGAAACTAATGGTTGACGTCATAACTTTAGTAAATGGAACTCCCCTCATAGCGGCAAGGGCGGGATTAGGAACAATTAACCACACTCTCCTAACCATCGAAGCCATAGAAAAGAGAGGGCTCAAGCCCATGGGAATTGTCTTTATTGATGCCGGAGAAAAGGAAACACCAGCTGAGATGATTAGGGAAAATACATCGGCAATTGAAGAGGCCTCCGGTATAAAAGTAGCCGGCGTTATCAGCAGAATTGATGACTTTTCACGGCCACCACGTGACTGCTACAAAACGTTAGCAAAGATATTGGGTTGATTATTTTGGCGCTGGAAATCATGCTGTATGTTTCGTTTGCAAAAAATATCTCTGTCCCGCCAAAGTGATAATGTCCTAAAATACCAAAGTAGAAATGTCCTAAAATAAGGCTGTAATTTTCCCTAATGAAGGGGGTGTAATTATGGCCGGAAGGGACATGTTAGTGATGAGTATAGAGGAGATAAGGCGACTGAAGGCAATGCATTCAGTTCTAGACAAGCACATAACGCAGAAGACAGTTG
>JBKQQP010000011.1:0-3880 GCA_052144335.1 Syntrophales bacterium | reverse complement strand
TCCTTGATCTGTCTGCTGATAGGAGATTGATTTTAAAGATTGAGCTCTTACACATAAAAGTTAAGAGAACAAAAACTTCCTTCGCCTATGAGTAAAAAAGAGACTTGCTTTTTTACATAGGAGGAAGGAACAAAGCAATCTATGCACTTGAAAAATCATAACCGCCTTGACATCTATATATTTTATTACCCCAAAGACCTCTTTGTTTGAATGCGTAATGTTGGATGATCCTATTTACCATGCAGGATGTCCATCCACCGGATTGCTTCTGAGTCTGTTATCTTACCGAGATATACTTGGGTGGTCTTCAAATCCTGATGCCTCAAGATTACTTTCGATACTACTTCCAGGGGGACACCGTTTCGGCTGGCATACGTGGCTGAATATCTCCGGAGGTCATGGGGTGACACATGGACGTTTAATGTTGCTCCCAGCCTTTTGACGAGCGACCTCGCAGTCGAATAGCAGATGGGGAATATCCGTTCCTCTCTTTGGAGGGCTTTCTCCTTGATATATTCCGCCAGCTTTCTAGACACGTTCTCCGGCATATAAGCCATTTCAGCCTCCTTGCCCGATTTGGGATCCCGAAGGGTAATGATTCTGTCCAAGACATCCCCTACCTTGATCTTGAGCAATTCACCGATTCTCAATCCACATCTGGCCTGAAGTTCCAGTATCAACCGGTCACGGTGCCTTGTCGTGTTGTAGATCATTTCATCCACCGTTTCCCGCTCGAGGGTTTTGTGTGGAAGCTGTTTCGGTGCCCGGAAAGATTTGCTGAGAAGCGCCGTGTTACAGGGATTTCTCATGTTGAGGGAACAGCGGTCGATTATGAAGTTGTAAAAGGCTTTCATCTGGGCGTACCGGAGCCTTCTCGTGGATTTGGACAGCTGCTGAGTCACGCTTTCGAGAAAATAAAAAATCTCATCGGGGCTGATGTCCTTTAGGGGTTTCTCTGCGTGAATCACATTGAACCTGTCAAGCAGGAGAGTGTAGCTCTCGATGGTTCTCCGTTTATGATTTGATTGAACATAATATTTGAACAGGGTTATCGCTTCTTTTGTGGTCATGGCGCACCTCCATATTCTTGGCTTGTGAGGTCTTTGGGGAATTTAGGATTATAAGGACGGGTCTGGAAAAAGGGAAAAGATTTTAGAGCGAACAGACACGTTATTGAAAGCGGCGGCTTTCAATGATGCACCTACAAAGCATCAGAATCAAAATTCTACAAAAATAATGTTTACCATTTGAAATCATTAGTAAAAAAATTTAATAAAAAAATTGTCTCAATATTTACTTCCACACACATATTTTGTAAAAAAACCCGTGAAACCGTCGGGAATCTTTACAAAAACATGGCAATATGCATAAATGCATATAATCTATTGTAAAATAAACGTTTTTACCTATTATTTACCTGCCAATTTTCTACTAACTCCGAGTAAAACTGTCGGATATCTTTACAATTTTAAGCTCCTTTGAAAACCCATTCTTTACAATTCGTCATCATATCAGCTACTTATAAAAATGGCATGAAATTTGATAGTATATAGATACTTTCACATCTTTATGAAAAGGAGGCAAAGTAATGAAAAAAACTATGATAGCCCTTTTTATTGTATTCCTTTTTCTGGCGGTAAGTATACTTCCCGCCCAAGCGGGACGAATCGTTTTAACAAATGATGAATGGATGCTTACTAATTATGGTTTTTCACTACCTGGCACTCAGCCAGGCCAATTTGCATTAAATGTTGCCAACTGGTTCTCCGGCAGCACCGGCAATTTCCTCGTAGATTCAAACAACTTTGGTCTCACGGGAAGTGAGTTGAGTGCAGTCATGACAGGGGCTGGTTATGGATGGACTGTCACAACAAATGCTACTCCTTCTCTTGCATATTTGCAGCAATTTAATGCGGTGTTTTTGTCTGGATATGCTGTAAACAACTCTACATTAATCGCTTACGTAAACAGTGGCGGTAATGTTTATCTGGAGGGGGGAACTGGAGATTTAGATGAGCCAACGGCATGGAATACATTCCTCAGCGCATTCGGTTTGTCATATGGTTCTCCTTACAATGGTATTGAGGGCGATATTGCCATTAGCAGCCCTCATCCAATCTTTGCTGGTGTATCATCTCTTTATCAAAATAATGGGAGTGATACTTTAGACATTGCTCCTTCCGATCCACGCGATCAGGTTTTGATTACATATGATGATCACGGACTATATGCCGTCTATGATTCCGGCAATGGAAGTCCTACCATACCGGAACCCACTACCATGCTCCTTCTTGGTCTTGGTCTGGTTGGGTTAGCAGGACTACGGAGAAAGTTTAAGCAGTAACGAAATACATAATCTACTTATTACAGAGAGGCAGGGTCAAACGGCTCTGCCTTTTATTTTGCAACGATTAACGGTTTGAAATGTTGTACAGACATGCAAAATTAGAAAAACAACATAACAAGGAAGCAATTGTGACGGTGCAATTTTGGTCCAGTTCTTCTGTTTGATATTTGCTTAATAATTCATTTGGTATTTTTTTTGAATCACTTTTTAAACCTTCTAAACCTTAACAATAGCAGATACTACTGCCCAAACCCCAATAGGTTCATTACACCAAGTTCTTCTCTACACTGAGGACAAAGATCTTGGATATCAACATTCCCAACACTCGAGACAAATATTTCTCCCAGCTCTCTTGCAATACTGTAATCTATGTCCTCATTCTCGTCAAACTCTCTGAAGCATCTCTTGCACACTTTCATATCTCTGCTGTCCACTTGTCTACTATTTTACCATCTTTTAAGTCCCATCTGTAATTATTTAATCTCCTATATTCTGACTTGAAGACTGCCACTACCTCACCATTATGTGGCAGCATAAACCGTCTCAAGTATCCTCCCGTCTGCAGTTCACGCATAGCTTTCCTTATTTTTCGTCTTATATAGGTCATCTTCTCATCACAGCCTATGTTTATAGCGTTGGACAGATTCAAAACGCTCGTGGTACAGATGTTCAAATGCTGACCCTCGTAAAGCCGATATAAAGCTTTAGAAATATCCCCATGCAGTTCTGATCGTAATCTAATATCCACGCGAGTTATAGCCCTATCTCTGAAGGAAGAGAGTAGGTATGGATGCAGTTCGAGAATCATTTTTCTAGATTCTTCGTTTTCGGCAATGCCAGTAATAATGGGACCATCCATTGCTTTCTGTGCATAATCACTTCTCGATACCCTTTTTTCGATAGTGATATGAGCTTCAGAGATTCTATGAAGACTTTTCATGATGGCATTATAAGTATCCCTTGCTGGTTTAACAGTCATGAGCTTGCAGAGTTCGTCTAGTGTTGTCTCGAAAATATTGCTGTCATATTTCTTCAACAGCATTAGAAGCCCCAATAGGACGGTCTCATCATAGATAGAGAGCTTTCTGTTTTTGATTATTATTTTACCCCATGGACTCTCAATAACGATAGGTTCAGTGATTATGTCATTTTTCATCTGATGTTTGTTTATAGGAAAGAACGGACTTAAACGTGTCATTATGGTCGGAAGGAATGAGTTTTTTCTCTGTTGATACTGTAGAGGAGAAATTTTGAGGTTGTTGATACCGTCAAGTTCTCTGTTCATCACCCACCTCAGTCAAGAGTGGGGGCGGCTCTACCAGTTAAAATGAAAGATCAAGCGAAGTTTTTAAAAGGATTTATTCAATGAAAGATATTGGAAATCTGCTGGGAAGGAGTCTGTTGTGTACTTCCTCCTACCATCAATTCAGGTATAGGGTATATAATTAACAACTGAATATGGAAAGGCAGGAGGACTCAGTTCTTCCTGGGTCAAAGAGCCCTCATAACAGTCTGTCCCCTGCCTCCCAAGCC
>JBKQQP010000010.1:0-137962 GCA_052144335.1 Syntrophales bacterium | reverse complement strand
CCCGCCCAAATCTGTAAAATAGTCTAACCAAAAAATTGAACGTACTTCTTATAATGTCTGAAAATTATTTAATGGCATCTTTTAGTGCCTTGCCAGCAGTAAACTTGGGCACTTTCTTGGCCGCAATCTTGATCGGTTTGCCGGTCTGAGGATTTCTTCCTGTCCTTGCGGATCTCTTCGCAACGGAGAAAGTTCCAAAACCGACAAGGGTCACCTTGTCTCCTTTTTTCAGGGCCTTCTTGATTGCATCAAGGACGGAATTAACGGCGCTCACTGCCTCCACCTTGCTGCACGTTGCCTTTGCAACCTCATTGATCAGATCTTCTTTGTTCATAGCATCCTCCTCCCTTTTTGTGTTCTAATGGTCTCTATCCGCCAAAGGCGGAAACATCAGCGCCCCTACATCACTCTATCTTTATAAATTCTGAGCATCAAAAAAGCAACATTAAAATGATCTTATTTTAAGTTTATTTTGACTTAGCGATAGGCACAAAGCGGTTTTCCCCAGCCAGAAGATTAACCGCGCACATATATTGTATGGGTCACTCTCTATGATCAGAAGAGCCAAGAAGTCTCGCATTTCAGCATCAGTTGCGAGTAACTGGTTTGCAGTGAGCAGCCACGCATCCGGAGATTACGAAGCAGCCGTTATGAAACATGCTGATTTTGCTTTAAAAAATATGTTTGCGTAGGATATATCAAATGACGCCTACTGGATGATGCCTTGCGGGTTGTGCATTTGCTGCGGTCCAGATTCCGCAAGCCGATTGAATCGAAAAGCCAGATGCGTTTGCTCGAGATCTTGCGAACGATTGTCCAGTGGTCATGCAGACCGCCCAAGCTCAGAAGAATGGCCCTCTTTTCCCCTCTTGCGCGTTTCTCGTGAAGAAACCTTGTCATTTCGGTCCAGAATTCACTGATCGCAACATCTGTCTGCTTTTGGAAGGGAATTGCGCGGTCTATTTTTTCTCCTATAATATCCTTGAATATGCTGCCCATCACCGTAATGCTGATTCCCTGGGCTAGCGTTACAGCAAGACTCTTAGTATCTTCAAGATAGCCGACAATGTGCGTAAACAGTTCCTGCGATTCCTCATTACTAAGTCCCTTGATGACGCGCATGGCATTTACTATACTGTATATGCCGCAAAGCGAATCGAGAGCTCCCTGTTCATAAGGTTTAAGTTTCATCGGTCACTCCTGGGAGGGTTACTACAAGAATTCTCCAATGCGGAGATAGAATCCGGTAATATTGTTTCACATTGCTGCGTACTTGAAAAGAAGTCTTTTAGATTTATTTGATGAGCCACTGTTGTTTGATAATTGTTGTATAATTACAATAGCATGCGATATGTAGATGGCTGCAAGTTTGAGGAAAGAGTGTCTTGCTTATCAGGGATCGAGAAGAAGTCCCGGGTGTGAAAACCTGTGGATAGCAGGCATGCTGAGGGACAGTCTGATAGATTGTATCTTGAAAGAGAGGTATGACGCGGGACAAAAAATATCATCGAATATGAAACTTAAACGGGTCCATATTATACTTGGCTAAGTTGTATCTGATATTTTCGACTAACGGTGCCAGTATATTTATATAATCGTCTGTCCACGATGCGCTTCCATTCAGGCCGTCGTCCTTTCCCAGCCTCACCCAACCGCGGTTCACCAATGGTTGGAGTCGTGCAGGGTTCCTTGCAAGGGCGACGCACCAGGAGGCATTCTGGTAGTATTTCAGCTTGTCTCTCGTTGCCGGTATATTTATGGCGCCATACAGGTTCAGCTCCTGAGATGTAGATTTGATCACCGGTCTGAGTTCATAGTACCGGTTGGAGACGTGAAAGAGTATCACCCCATCTTGCGCCAGTCTACTGAGGTATATTTCCATGGCTTCCCGTGTTAGCAGGTGGGTGGGTATACCATCACCTGTGAATGCATCCATGTGGATTATGTCATAATCATGCCCCGGGCTTTCTGGTTTCTGCATTGACAGGCGGCCGTCACCGACAATGACGCGAACTTTAGCCTCGCAGTCATCAAGATACGTGAACCACTGCCGGGCAATCTTTTCATTATCAGGGTCTATTTCATAATAGATTATACGGTCATCCTTTTCTGCATATGCGGCGACAGCCCCCGATCCAAGCCCCAGTACCGCGATTCTCCTCGGGGTGTGAGTTGTCTGATAGACGTCGGCAATTCCTCCTCCCAGATAGAAATAAGAAATCGGTGTCTGCCGCATTTTCGGATCGAGCAGTTGGGCTCCGTGCAGCGTCCTGCCATGGAGCAGTTTTCTCATCCCTCCCGGCATGCCTTCGACGGGCGGCTCGTCCTTGATGCGGTACGTTCCATAAAAATTTCGATGGCGGAATTTAATCGGCTCCTGCCACGATGTCCAGGACTCCATGCCGATGACAGTGAGCATAATGACCAGGATCAGGATGCGGCTGACGGCGGCCAGGATGGGAGTTCCGGGCCTGTAGGGGATAAAGGACCTGTCAGTACACCACGAGAAGGAACAACCTAATAACACGAGCAAAAATGGATACTCAAACATGCCTTTAAACATATAAGGGGCGATGAGATTGACGAGGGCGCCCCCTATCCAGCCCCCCAAGGCGATCGTGAGATAGAAATTGGTCAGAAGGCCGGGGCGCGGTCGACGCTCGTAGAGCGTGCCGTGTGCAACCAGACAGATCATAAAGAATACAGACAGATGTCCTATGATGGCAAGCCAATACGAAGGTCCCCACAGATAAAGTATGAACGTAACGAGAAGAATTTCCGGCCAGAGGATTTTCAGGAACCGGGGAACGCCGCCCCTGTTCGAAAAGGTTACGATGAAGCTTCCCAGGTAAAGGGCTAAAGGGAGAACCCAGGTTAATGGGAAAGAGCCAACTTCTAAGGCGATGAAATTGGTTACGGCCAGAAGGAATGCAGAGGGGAGGCTGCTCAGGAGCAACCACCTAACATAGGTTAAAGCCGTAACCTTGTCTCGTTCAATTTCACGCACGGCTTCTGAAGTCTGAATATTTCGCCCTTTGTCCGGACGGAGTTGAAACCAGGCGGCCACGCAGATAATCGCATAAACAATATACGTCCCTGTCCACGAAAGGCTCTGCATTCTCAGACCAATCAGCGGCTCCGCTATGAATGTGTAACCGAGCAATGCGATAAGAGACCCTGCATTTGAAGCCGCATACAGCGGATATGGTTCATGGTGTTCCCCCAGCGAAGATCGATAGAGCCATAACTGGGCGACGACCGCCGTTGTCGAGAGGACAATAAAGGGCAGCGCTACATTCCTAAACAATATGCCGAGAATGTTGAGGAGCGGCGCGTGGGCGTCGGGTTGGGTATCGATATGCAACGGCAGATTTATCAGGGGAAGGGCAAGCAGGAGCAAATGCCAGCCGCCCATTTTATTTGCACAGAGATGCGCATACAAATATCCGATTAGGAGCATGGCCTGATAGAACATCAGGCACGTAAGCCAGACATGGGCTGCACCCCCGAAATAGGGCGCCAGCAGTCGACCTACGAGAGGCTCCATCCCAAAAAGAAGAATGGCGCCGGAGAAGACCATACTCGTAAGTGCCACCATGGTCAGCCTCTGGCTCCTCTCACCCCTTGTTGCGTTGGTTTTTTCCATTGATAAACCTGAATCCTGGGAATTGCTGGCGGCTCTATTATCACATAAGCTTGGGAACGGCCATC
This sequence comes from Syntrophales bacterium, assembly GCA_052144335.1. Lineage (GTDB taxonomy): Bacteria > Desulfobacterota > Syntrophia > Syntrophales > UBA2185 > Fen-1135. The sequence goes on along the minus strand of JBKQQP010000010.1, from coordinate 134,251 downwards.
AAAAATCATTGTATCAGTATTGTGCATGAAACTTTCCAAAACGTCCCCTTGAGATAAATGAAGACATAGGGTAATATGCATGCGCTTTGTCATAAAATACAGGAGGACAACTTCATGGATTTTCCGAATCTTAAGAAACAGGATTCTCAGATCTACAAGCTAATCAAGAAAGAGGAAGAGAAGCAGCAGTACAAGCTGTCAATGATCCCATCGGAGAATTTTTCCAGTCCAGCGGTGCGGGAGGCGTTATCATCAGTATTTGTACATAAATATGCCGAGGGATATCCTCATAAGAGGTATTATGAAGGGAACCTGTTCGTCGACAATCTTGAAGAACTTTGCCAGCTGCGGGCGAGGCAGGCCTTTTCTCTCCCCGACGACTGGCACGTGAATGTGCAGCCGCTTGCGGGAGGTAATTCGAATCTGGCCGTTTATAACGGGCTCCTGGAGCCGGGCGATACCATCTTGAGCATGTATCTGCCGGATGGCGGGCACTTGTCGCATGGCTGGTCATTTCCCGAAAAGGATGAGCAGGGATTGGAAGGGCAGGTTGAGCAGGCCATATATCTGGGCGGCAAGAGAAAAATCAGCATCGTTTCAAAAATTTTTAAAGTGGTGCAGTACAAAGTGGAGCCCGATTCACGGCTCTTTGATTATAAAAAGATCATGGCTATTGCGAAGGAGTACCGCCCGAAGATGATCATTTCAGGGGGTACTGCATATCCGCGCGAAATCGATTATGATGCTCTTCACTCTATTGCGAAGGAAGTGGGCGCTTATTACCTTGCGGATATTGCCCATGAGGCCGGGCTCGTTGCCGCGGGCGCAAATAAATCGCCGGTCGGGAAAGCGGATGTTATCACTTTTACCACGCATAAGACCATCCGCGGGCCAAGAGGCGCCGTTATCTTATGCAGAGGCGACTTGGCAGACAGAATAGACTTCGGCGTTTTCCCTGGCTTACAGGGTGGCCCTTTCGAACATACAATCGCTTCCCTTGCGGTTTGTCTGAAAGAGGCGTGCAAGCCGGCGTTTAAGAAATATGCCTTTCAGGTGGTAAAGAATGCCCAGAGACTGGCCCAGAAGTTCATGGAGAAGGGCTACGACGTTGTTTCCGGCGGAACTGATAAACATCTGGTGCTCATCGATATGAGAAACAAGAAACTCTCGGGTCGCAATCCTGCCAGAGCCCTTGACCAGGCTGGTATTATCATGAACCGCAATTCCGTTCCCAATGAAACCGGATCGCCGATGAACCCATCAGGACTGCGCATGGGCACGCCAACCATCACTACGCGCGGCATGAAGGAAAAGGAGATGGATAAGATTGCCGAGTGGGTTGATTATGTCATTAAAGTTGTCACACCTGACTGTGAGCTCAAGCCTGCAGAGTTTGAAGAGAAAATCAAAAAAATGCCTGAGCTTCGGAAAATCGCCGCGGAAGTGAAATTCCTCTGCCGGAAGTACCCTCTTAATATTTGACCGAGCATAATCCTGTCAATTTTCGTGGAGCGGCCGGGAAAATATCATTAAGGTGCAGACCTTCACCTGACCTTGAGAAGAAACCGACCGGATGTGCCGGCCGCCCTCGGATCGACACCTGCCGGGCAGCAATTCCTGCGCGGCAGGTGCCATCTATAACAAAACATGCCCGGAACAGAATGCATGAGAGATGCGGAATTTTTCACTCTCTGTTATGGATAAGACCCATCGTCGCAAGCAGAAGAATGGCAAAACCGAATGCCATATAGAGTAAAGTGATGCGATTGAGCTGTAATTCTCCCTTTTCTGTGAATAGTATGACGTTCGAGATATAGCTCCAGTAAATTAGAAAGCCGTAGTTGAGAAGCAACGCGATCCTCGTGTAGCCGAAAATCAGAACCAGTGTAGTGAGTGACAGAAGGGCGAGGATATTGAAAAGTGGTACTGATATTTGTGTTGACATTAATGATTCCATGTTACCCCCCTCTCTTATCAGATATGTTTACTCTTTCACTTTCGATTCGCAGCCTATTTTCTTGACAAGATCTATTGGGTTATAAGCTAATCCGCATTACAACAAAAAGCTGTGACAATAATCACAAGAAATCGATCCATATGGAAAAGCTCCGATTTCTTAAGAATCTGAAAATCTTTGCAATATATCTAGGGCATTAGGCTGTTAGGGTAAGCTTTGGCAGTATCTTGAGTTACTCTTATGACAAATTGAAAGCATAGCCTATGATAGAATCGGCACGCGCATCTATTTTTTTCTGTCATTTGAGAAGTAAGATATAGTGTAAGGACGCGACTTCTTGCGAGGTCACAATATGTAATGATGTGTTTACGGATGCTGTATGTGATTGTCTAAGATAGGGGTTGGTCTTAATACCTCTTGCCGCGATTACCTCTAAATCCTCCACCGGAATCCGACTGGTATGGTCTCGCTCTCCCGCTATCTCTGTCTTTCTTCGGCCTGGCTTCACTGACGACAATTGTATTTCCGTCAAGCTGGCCGCCATTGAATTTCTCAATTGCCTCCTTTGCTTCCTCTTCGGAGGCCATCTCGACAAATCCGAATCCCTTGGATAGTCCCGTCAACCTGTCTTTTATGATATTTACCGACATGACTTTGCCCGCTCCGGCAAAGTTTGACCTCAGATCATCCTCAGTAACCTTGCTGGACAGATTCCCGATGTATAATTTCTTGTTCATGTTTCGTCTCCTTTACGGTTACCGCACAAAAGACCTGAAGACAGAAAGAGGCACCCCGGTGCAGGTATTCACAGGGGTGCCTCTTTCTGCAAAGAACCTCTATACAGTCTTAACATTAACAGCAGACGGACCTTTTGGGCTCTGTTGGACGTCAAATTTGACGCGCTGGCCCTCAGATAGTGTCCTAAAACCGCTGTCTTGTATGGCGCTGAAATGAACAAATACATCGCCGCCTTCATCGTTAGCAATGAATCCGAATCCTTTCTTCTCATTGAACCACTTAACGACTCCTTCTGACATTGTTTTCATCCTCCTTTCTTAGATTTTTCAAAAGTTGGATTTCCACGTTGACAGAAAGAACAATTCACCATATCCCTTACGAACACGATGGTTTACCTTAAACTGCAAAATGCCATTACCCAACTTTTAATGACTTTCTGAACCGTAAAAAAGCTTCTTTCCTCAAATATTTACTTATCTATTATGACTTTTTGTCCAATGTCAAGTATTTTCTATAAACTTTTTTTGGGGTCAATTAACCGCTTTCCATCCGGCTTCTTCATCTATTCATCAGAAGATAAGAGCTTTCTCGAATGGATCAGGTAATTCCGATAAGTTGAATTTCGAAAATCAAGTCTTTCCCCGCCAACGGATGGTTACCATCGAATGTGACGTTCGTCTCAGATACGCCGGTCACAGCTACTTCGATAACTTGTCCGTCATCCCGGCGGAATTGCAGCAGTTGACCGACACTTGGCTGAAAGTCTTTAGGAAGATGATCCCGCTCGAATACGACCACCATTTCTTCAAGGTGCGATCCGTAGGCCTTATCGGGCGTGATCTTGGAGGTCTTCGTTTCTCCCACTTGCATTCCCATAACGGCATCTTCAAAGCCGGGAATGACTTGCCCTCCGCCGATTTTGAATTCCAGAGGATCAGAATCAAGGGAGGAATCGAAGACGGAGCCATCATCAAACGATCCTTTATAATGAACTTTTACGTTGTCGCCTCTGCCTGCCCTCTTCATTCATCAAATCCTTTCCTTATTCGAGTAACCTCAGGGTGTCTACTGTCGCATGTTGCCTTCCCGTCTCATTCCGGAAATGAGCAGATTAATCTTGGGCAGAGCGCTCAGTGCGGCCCGCTCCCCCTCGAGGATGGCTTCATGTCTCTTAGAAAAATCGGCCGCTCCTATGTGCCCCACATTGGGTCTTATCACGACATCCGCCTTACTCACTTGCATCTGAGAAATCTTGGCATGCATGATGTCGATTGATTGCAATATCGTTTCTATCGTGCTCCTGGGGGGCGAATTTGCAAGACTAGTGGATATATCCACGGCTATGACTATATCAGCGCCGTATCTTCTGGCTGCTTCAATGGCCAGGGGGCTTACGACGCCTCCGTCCACATATGTCCCATCTGAAAGTTTAACTGGTCTGAATATGCCCGGAATCGAACAGCTCGCCCGCACTGCAGTTCCCGTGTTGCCAGTACCGAAAACAACCTCTTCGCCGGTCTGTATATTCGTGGCGACTGCATAAAAAGGGATCTGCAGTTTTTCCATAGGGGTATCCTTTAATGCCCAGTTTACATAATTTTCCAGCTTTTCCCCTTTAACGAATCCATTGTCAGGGATCGTCAGGTCTACAATGTCGTCCCTCTGGATAGAGAAAGCCATGGTTTGAAGGCTATAGGCATCAAATCCGTATGCGTATAGGCTTCCTACAAAACTCCCAGCGCTTGTGCCTACGATCATGTGAATAGGAATTCTGTTGGATTCGAGGATCTTCAGTACGCCGATATGCGCAAATCCTCTTGACGCCCCTGCGCCGAGGACTAATGCTACCTTGACAGGTCTAGGCGAAGGCAGGAGGGGCGGCGCTTTGGTAACACATGCAAGGGTAGTGAGGATACATGTTATGATAACTATGTATAGACCGGTGCACTTAATTCTCTTCCAAGGATCCTGATAAGACATCTTCAGCATAAATTAAATTTTGTGGTCAGATTAGCCCAAGGCCAATCTGACCACATCGTGCACCTATTTATAGTATCCGCATAGGATGATCATATCACCGACTTTTTCAAAAAAAGTCGACTTATTTTCCACCTTTTTGCTCGTTGGATTAGTCCACTTGTAGTCCATGGTCCCCTTGCCCTTTGCCTTTGCCTCATCAAGTATGGCTTGAATGAATTTTTTCCCGTCGGAGTCTTTGAGGTCATTCAGCTTCTGTCCAATCAGCTTGGCATTGGCGCCATGGGACACGACGACGCCGTTAGGGTCAAGCACGTAGATATACAAGTCTTCTTTTACGAATTGTCCTTTCTGATCGTTAAAGGCTGCAAATGCTTTGTCCTTTCCGTTTGCCTTATAATACGCAACGGCTTTGTCCAACATGCCTTTAGCCTCTTTTGCCGTTCCTCTGGCTAACGCAAAAGTCGTCATACCTGCCAAAAGGCCGATCACCAAAATTATCGTAATCAGTTTTTTCATTTTTCCCCTTCTCCTTTTTTTCGTCTTGAGATTCTCCCACCTTTATTGTTTCACGTCTTCATAATTCTCATGATTGACTCTTTTACTAATTTAACTTGCCACCCCCTTTCTCCTGATTTCCATGTTTTAATAAAGGCAGTCGCTATAACTTATTCATAAAGCCGGCAGTGTAGATGATTCCTTACTTTACCGTCAGTCCACTCACCCGGTAATTGAATTCATAGTTCAGGGCGCCGCTCCAATTTTGCTGGAATACGCTCTTATAACGCGTTCCATCGACAGGTCCGACCGGCTTACCGTAGGTATAGAACCAATTGACAATAGGACTCCCCGTAAAGCCCAGGGCAATCCAGTAGGAACCGGGCATAAGGATCGGATTATCCCGGCTGAAGTCGAAGTCTGCCCATCTATATCCGGGTTTAAGAGAGAGCTGATCGAGATTGATGAAGTCACTTGTGGAAATGGGTTGACCGGGCTTTCCCTGATCATCTTGGAAGATATCAATCCAGAGCAAGCCGTCACCGCCGAACTTGTGCAGTGCCAGACCGACCTTCTGGAGTTTTACAGGTTTTCTCAGGACAACGACCTGGGCGTACTGGGTGAGGTTGGTGGTAACATATTCTGCCGTCTCGACGAGGAAGTTACGGGACATCTCAAATTGATTTACCCCAGAGGCCTTCGTTACACGCGGGAATGCAAAATCCACGTTTTCAGGGAACTCCAAATTACCGTAGACGAACGGCACATCATACCGAAGCCCTTTTCTCTCCTCTTCCGGAATTACAGGTGGCGGCGGAGGCGGGGGCACTTCGATCTGTTTGAACTCTGCCTTCACCAAAGGTGAGAGAATGAGATTCTTAGGGCCGTAAGTTTGTCGATCTCCCGTTACATTAACCTTATCGCTGCTAAAATTACCGGCGATACTCTCCTGGAGTTTTGGCCTCTCCGCTTCTTTTACTTGGGCCCACTTGAGAAGCCCGTCATTTTTTGTTTCATTATTGTCAACGCCGACTTCTATACGAAGGTAGCGGGTAGATACGAACAGCATGGTGTTCTGGGGGTCGAAAGGTACCCAGCCGAGCTCCGGAAACCAGACCTCAACCCACGAATGCCGGCCCTGGCCCATCTTGAAGGTCAGGGTCCCCTTCTGCCAGGCAATATTAAAAGGCTGGTTGAAAGTGACGCCATTTACAATGCGGACAGGTATGCCGACCGCGCGAAGCAGGGCAGCTGTCAGATGGGAAAAATTCTGGCAATTACCCTTGCCGGATTCCAATGAATAAACGGCGTCATACCTGGCAGGGGGGGATACGTAATGGACGTGATCCACTACCCAGGCGATGACGCGTTGCACCGCGTCGAACTCTGTCTTGACATTCAATGTAAGCTGGGATGCGAGTTCGCGAATGCGAGGGTTATTGGACTGCACCTGTTCAGTGGGTTTAAGATAATCAATTAATTCCGGCTTCACCGCTGCCAGAGGAAAAGGATCCTGCGTTGCAAGGGTGGGAAGCTTTGTCTCACTTTGAGCGTTGCAGAAAAGGCGCACATCTATGACGTCCGGAGGTCTTATCCACGTTGCTACGACAATCTGATTGCCGCGCCCGTCAGTGGTGTTTTTCTTGTCTTGCGGTTCAGGGGAAAAGGCGAGGCCGAACTCCTTGATCTCCTGACGCGACGTTGGCGATTGGAAGCTCTGCGGCACGACGAAGCTAAGAACCATCTTCTGAATTCCTCCGCCTGCCGTGACCTGCTCCTGAAGCTCATAACGGATACTCGACCCCATATCTCCTTTGACTGTATAATTTTCGGCCGGAGACAGGACGGGCCACAATAATGTTATGGCGAAAATTGCAGCGACCAGCTTCTTCATCGGTTCCTCCTTTTCAAATTAGAACACCGCCGGTTTGCAGATTACTTCCCTCACTTTCAGATCAAAGAAACGGGCGCTGTTAGCGGGCTTGAGAACCAGTGCCGAATCGACGCCACGAGCAGTACCTCCTAAGGATATTACATCTTCGTCAGTTCTGATAAGACCGGCATCTGCAGCCATCAAGGTCACTTCAATTGCGACCTTGACACCCTGACCGAATACGCGCAGCGTGTAAGCTATAATTTCATCTACCTGATAAGTGTCGAGCTTGTTCCTCACACCGCGGCCGACTCCGCCGAAGGCATGTTGGCAGGTGAGAACTTTAACACCCTGAGATTCCAGTTCCCTCCTGTTCTTTTCGTCCAATTCCTGAAAGTCTGGTTTAGCATAGCCCGTGACATGGGTGATGGTAATGATAGTGATATCTTTGTCAAGAATCTTCAATGCTTCAAAGGCAGTTCTTCCGCTACACGAGGCGATCAGTACCTTTCCGATGGAAAGCTCCTTGGCCCTCTTGGAGACGGCTTCCAGGACTCCTTTGGTATTTTTTCCTCCCGGCTTATGGAAATAGCGGCAGGATATGTCGCGGTAAGGAGAAGATTCAGACATGACGGCTTACCTCCTTAGAAAGATACTTTCTTGAAAAGGTGTCGTTATGGCTCTGTTCCTGATGATTCCTCACATCATGTTGCTTCAGTCATTTCCATGCCGGCCATACATTTGATGGCATTCCCGGAAGAGGTCGTACGAAAACAAGAGGATGCCGCCCAACCGGCAGAAGGACAATGTAGTATATAGGCAAGCATAAGCCGCGTGTCAATCATAAAGTTGAGCGACCTTCCGCCTAATGACCATAGAAACCAAGATGCAAAATATCATTTGACAAAATGGTTTAAGTGTATAGGTTAGTTAACAATAAACTATCGGCAAGGCAGCAAATCTGAAAGGAGTATATAATGTTTGAAGTTACGGATAAAGCAGTTGAGATGATTCAAGACTTTCTTAAAAACAGGAGTGAAGAACATATCATCAGGATCATGATGAATGAGGGTGGGTGATCCGGGCCCTCTCTGGGCATGGCTCTGGATGAGCCAAAAGAAGGCGATGAAACGTTTAAGAAAGATGGGTTAACTTTCATAATCAATAAAGAAGTACTTGAATTGGCTAAACCGATTGCCGTAGATTTTGTGAGCACACCGCAAGGATCAGGTTTCAGACTGACATCCAGCCTGGATGCCGGCAGTTCCTGTGGAAGGTCATGCAGCTGTTAGGATAGCAGGGGCTTATGACTGAAGAAAGGAAGGCGGATTATATCCGTTCTCTTGCTGATGAATTCATGAAAGCAAAGAGGTACGACGACGCGATCCTCCTTTATAAGAAATTGGTTGAAATGCATCCGGGTGAGGATTCCTTTCTTCTTTTATTGGCCTGGGCCTATCATGACAGCGGCAGGCTCGATGATGCAATTGTCTGCTTTGAACGTCTCCTCAGTGTTGAACTTGAGCGCAAAGTTTTTACCGGATTCGCCTTCGATGAACTTGTAAGGATCTTTAAGGAGAGGGGAGATTATGAGCGTCTTCTTGATATCTGCGAGAGGGCGGCGGCAGCGCAACCGGATGATATAGCGCTTCTAAATGATCTTGGTGATGCCTATCTCAAGGTGGGCAAGGCCGGCGAGTCTGTGAGGGTGTTTAGAAAAATGGCTGAAATGGAGCCGGATGCTTCGGCAACTTATTGCCGTCTCGGTGATGCCCTCGTCCAGGCAGGGGACCTTGATGATGCAGAGGCAGCATACAGAAGAGCAGTCGAGATTGATCCATCAGAGGCGGGCAATTTCTATAACAGGCTCGCCAATGTATATTGCAATGAGGGCCATGACGAGAAGGCCGAGAGTGCTTTCAGAAAGTGTATCGAATTCGGGTTTGATAATCCCATGTACCACTGCGGTCTTGGCGATGTTCTTGTGAAACGGGGAAAGATTGACGACGCCCAGCGTGTCTATGAAGAGGTCGTCGATCTTCATCGTGCTTCAGCGGGCGCTTACTACAACAGGTTTGGAAATACCCTCGCCCGGGGGAAGCACCACGGACAGGCGATAGAGGCTTTCAAAAAAGCAATTGCCGCCGATCCTCGCAATCCCTTCTATTATGTCCATCTTGCGGACTCGTATGCCGCGCTGGGCCTTTCCGATGCGGCAGAAGAAACTTACCGTCAGGCCGAATCTCTGAGATGATGATGCCGTGAGAACCTCCCCTCCCTCAGGACTTTTTGGGGAGCGGTCCATCTCCGCCCGTCTTGAAAGTTTTTATGGGATCGCAAGAAAGGGGATCAGCCTCGCCCTTTCTTTTTCAGGGCTTCTTTGAAGACGTGGTAAAAGGCTGTATTATCACTGAGGCTGCGCTTGAGAATGGCACTTATATCATTGATGTTTTTCATGTTAATGATAACATTTACGCTTTTATTGAAGGCGGTCATATTATCCATGGTGCGAAACCTGCTGCTCAACAGGGCCACAAAAATCTGTCTCCTCGTGCCTATGCTAAAATTTGCCATGGAAGTAAGTACTATGTTGGCATCGGGGTTTTCTGTATCAAAATTCTCGTTCAATATAACTACATCATAAATGTGGAACCGCATATTCTTGATGGCATCTTTTATAGATGCCGGTTCTGTAGTCTGGTAACCCATATCCTTCAGGGCGCTGCTGATTTTTTCTCTCACAGCGGGGTCTGATTCGCAGACTAGTGCCGTTCCAGTGCCCACTTCCACAAAATCGAATGGTTTGTCGGAGGCATCGTATTCATATGATCCTTCGTCATTGAAAAGGGTTTTCTCTTCTCCCATGGAGATTTATTCGCCTCCTTCTTAGCGTTTCCTGAATTTTCCGTATTGCTTATCAACCTCGAGCTTGCCCAAGATATCTGTAGTTGCCTGTCCCCGTTCACTCTTTACGGCATCAATACCTCGGCCTACCGCTCCTTTGTTGGAAGCATAGGCCTTGGCAGTCTCTTCGTTGATAAAACCTTGTTTGTAGAGATCGACGATGTAATCGTCGAATGTTACCATGCCGAAGGCCTTGCCGGCCAAAATGATGTCGTGAAAGGTTTTCCCTTCCGATTCGCCGTGAAGAATAGTGTCTCTCACGCGCATGTTGGCGCCCATTATCTCAAAGGCCGCAACGCGCCCTCCATCCTCTCTCGGAAGAAGCCGCTGACAGACGATCCACCGAACCGTATCGGCAAGGCGTATGCGAACCTGAGTTTCCTCTTCCGCATCAAACATGCCCAGGATGCGATTAATGGTCTGTCCTGCGTCAACCGTATGGAGAGTAGTTAAGACCAGATGTCCTGTTTCTGCGGCGCTGAGGGCTATCTCTACGGTCTCTCTGTCCCTCATTTCGCCTACGAGAATAACCTTGGGCGCCTGCCTGAGCGCTGCCCGCAGTCCGCTTCCAAAGGTGTAAAAATCTGTGCCCAATTCCCTCTGGTTGAAGGTAGCCATCTTGTGAGGATGAGCATATTCGACAGGGTCTTCCAGAGTGATGATATGAATTGATTTCTGCTCATTCATCTCATTCAATACGGTGGCAAGCGATGTGGTTTTGCCGGTGCCCGTAGCGCCGGTTACGATGATAATCCCGTTCTGTTCCTCGGCCATCTTATAGAAGGCGTCCGGCAGATTCAATTCCTTACACGTAGGTATTTTGGATTCCAGCTTCCGAAGGGCGACGGAATAATTGCCCTTCTGCGAAAACACATTGATCCGGAAGCGTGCCTTTCCCGGCAGTTCGTAAGACAAATCGCATGAACCTTCGTTAATAAGCATTTCCGTCAGCCGGCGGTCCTGATTAATCAGGTTCAGGGCAAATATCTCCGTCTGAAACGGCGTCAGTTTTTCAAAAGGAGGGTCAAACTCCGCTGCGGTTAACACTCCGTCAGTCTCTACCTGGAATGGCTTGCCGACGGTGATGTTCAGGTCAGAGACATTTTTCTGAGAATCCAGCATCTTCGTCAGTATATAATCTGTTTCCTGTTTTCTCATGGTTCTTTTCCCCGGGATGTATAGTTAAACACAGTGCGGGACCTTTAACCGAGACTGGAAATTTATGCCTCCGTAAAGTCAAGCGGCGGCGCTTTTAAAAGAGGCCTGAACCTTGTTTTATCGTTGGCTTTCATATATGCGTCGTCGGCGCCTATCCATCCCCTGTTGTAAAGTTCCCAGATGGAGTCGTCGAGCAACTGCATACCGTACTTTCTGCCTGTCTGGATCATTGAAGGAATCTGGAAGGTCTTTGATTCCCGTATGAGATTGCGAACCGCCGAATTGGCGATCATAATCTCCAGCGCCACACAACGCCCCTTCCTGTCGATCCGCTTGAAGAGGACCTGGGAAATAACTGCACGGATGCCGTCGGCCAGCGTGGACCGTATCTGCATCTGTTCCTCGGCCGGGAAGACCTCGATGATTCTATCAACAGTCCTGGCAGCGCTGCTGGTATGCAGGGTGGAAAAAACGAGATGCCCCGTGTTGGCCGCTTCGACGGCAAGGGATATGGTTTCCATATCACGCATCTCGCCGACGAGAATTATGTCAGGGTCCTCGCGGAGGGCCCCGCGGAGAGCCGCTGAAAAACTCTTTGTATGAAGCCCTACTTCCCTGTGATTTATGATGCAGCCTTCGCTCTGATGGACAAACTCGATGGGATCTTCAATCGTGATGATATGATCCTTTCGCATGCGGTTTGCCTCGTCAATGATGGCGGCGAGGGTGGTTGATTTTCCGCATCCTGTCGGACCTGTAACCAGGACCAGTCCCCTCGGCAGGGTGGCAAGTTTCGTAAGCACTGACGGCAGTCCCAGATCCTGACATGTCATAATCCTGCTCGGGATTTCTCTAAAAACCGCCGCCACTCCGAATTTTTGCGAGAAAAAATTAGCCCGGTACCTGGCAAGGTTCGGTATCTCGTAAGCAAAATCCACATCTCCTGTTTCTTCAAATTGCTTGACCTTATGCTCCGGTGCAATTTCATAGAGTATGGATTTGAGTTCATCATTATTCAGCACGTTGAACTTCACCCGTTCCATCTCACCTCTTATCCTGAGGACCGGCTGTTGGCCTGATACTAAATGCAGGTCTGATGCACCCTGGTCGTGCATCAATTGGAAGAAAGCATCAATCTTTGCCATAAACAGTCTCCTTGGTCGTCGTGCAATATAAATTTGTGTAGAACAGGTATATCATCGATCTTCTCGTTATCGAGGTTAGGTATCTTATAGATGTATCGGGAGAATGGAATATTACTTTAGTAAAGTTTTCAGATTTCAATCCAGCACGGTCGGAGTATAAGAAAAGGCCGCATGTTTGTCAAGATGAAAAGCCCTTTCATAACTATTGCTTGACATGTATCGCCGGCATCGTATATCATCGCTTCCACGGACGATATTTTTCGCGGCACCGGCTTTGAAAGAAAGTGGGGATGTAGCTCAACTGGGAGAGCGCGGCGTTCGCAATGCCGAGGTCAGGGGTTCGATCCCCCTCATCTCCACCATGGATAAAAAGACAGGCTGCTTTCTTTGTACCGCACGAAAAGCAGCCTGTTTCCTTTTTCAGAACATCTTCGCAAACTGCCGTTTCTTTCTCTTCTTCCAGTTCCCCTTGTGGTAGGCATAGCTTGCAAGGAGAGGCAAAGCCGTGGTCGCTTCGGCAAAGACCATTTGCTCATAGGTCCCGTCCACCTTCCCCCAGGATGTTGCCTCCTTCAATGTGGAGCTGGAACAGGCTCCATCCCTCACGTCTGCCACGGTTATCTGCACGGCATATTTGTGCATAGGGGCGTCAAATCCGAGAATCTCGGCGCATATCACCGTGTCCTGGGCAAAGTTTTTTGGGACACCGCCGCCAATAATAATTAATCCTGTTGTCTGGGCCTTTACCTTTATCATGGTCAGCTCGCGAAAATCTTTTACCGCATCGATGGAAACGTGCCTATCCGGACGCCGGTGCTGATGCAGCACAAGGCCGAAGCCGGCGCTGCTGTCAGAGAAGGCGGGACAAAAAATGGGGACATCATTTGCGTAGGCGACCTGCACCAAGGAATCCTGCTTGGCGGCCTTGCTTGCAAGAAATTTTCCCATCTCACGAATGAATTCCCTCGATGAATATGAACGGGGGGGCAGCGCGTCGGCAATCTCCGTAATTGTTTTGTCACAGACCTGAAGATCTTTCTCCTCGATATAGGTGTCGTATATCCTGTCGATGTAAAGTTTTCTCAGGGTCCGGTCATCAACATGGGGACTGCCCTGGTAGTGCCTGAATCCCAGGGCCTCAAAAAAATCCATATCGACAATCGTGGCGCCTGTGGCAACGATCACATCTACCATATTGTATTTCACAAGATCCGCATAAGCTTGCATGCAGCCCGCAGCGCTCGTGCTTCCCGCTATGGTGAGAATGATTGTGCAGTCTTCATCTTTCAGCATCCTGTCATAGATTTCTGCGGCCTGGGCCAGGTCTCTTGCCGAAAATGACATCCCTCTCATGGCATCGATGATATCAACTGCATTGAATGATTTTATGTCAATGTGCGCAACTGGCGTCTTCAGATATTCCTTTTTTTCCATGATCTCCTCGGTGAGTTTTATGAATCCGGGATTAATCGGTTAGCTCAAGCCTCTCTACTTGAGCCAAGAGGATGCCTTTTTCTGGGGTCAAGTATAAGAAATGAGTGCTTTGGATGTCAAGGCAATTCGATGACAAGTGCGGCATGCGTCGTCGCTCGCTTTCGACGGGATCGCATGGGACCTTTTTTCGTTACGGATGAGTGGTGATTTGAAAAAGAGAGGCCCCCACCCTGAGAATGGGGGCCCTCAGTTATTTAAAAATTTACCCTGTCGAATCCTTTGAGATGCAGAATCTTTCTTGCTTCGTCGGGTGTGGCTGGTTCTATGCCCAGCTCATGGGCTATGCGCGCGATCTTGGCGACCTGCTCCGCATTACTCTTCGCCATCCGGCCCTTTTCGAGATAAACATTATCCTCAAGACCCACACGGACATTCCCGCCTATAAGCAGGGACTGCGTGCAGATGGGGAACTGGGCGCGTCCTGCAACGCACACGGAGAACTCGAAATCCCCGATCATCTTGTTCGCATAATCGACAAGAAACATGAGATTCTCTGGACTCGGTGTGATGCCGCCCAAAACGCCCATGACGAACTGTATATAAACGGGCTTCTTAACATACCCCGCCTGTATCATGAAGGCCACATTGTTTACCATGCCGGAATCATAGATCTCAAATTCGGGCTTCGTCTCTGTTTCATTGAACTTCGCGCAGTATTCCTTCATGGACTTGAAGGTATTGGCGAAGATGAAATCCTCCGTCATGCCGAGATACTGTTTCTCCCATTCGAATTTCCACTTCTTGTATCTGGGAATAACCGGAAAGAGGGCGAAGTTGACGGAACCGGCGTTGAAAGACGCAAGTTCCGGCTTGTAAAGGGTAACCGGTGCGACGCGCTGTTCGGTCGTCATTCCCAGCCCCCCGCCTGTGGTAATACAGATTACTATGTTGCAGCGGCTCTTGATTTTCGTGATGATTTCCTTCATGAGGTTCACGTCCGGGACGGGCATTCCCGTCTTAGGATCACGGGCATGGATATGGCAGACGGCCGCGCCTGCCTCGTAGGCCCCCACGGCCTCATCGGCAATCTGATCAGGCGTGATGGGAAGATAATCGGACATTGTTGGCGTGTGAATGCTTCCTGTTATGGCCGCCGTTATGATGGCTTTCTCTTTCATATACTTTCTCCTTGTGACGTTTTATTTCTTTGGATTCAAAAAGTCCGGCTGGAGAAATTCAGGGTTCGGATACGTGTAAAATCCTTTTCCGCTCTTAACACCCAGCTCGCCTTTCTTTATCTTCTCCACGAGGGCGTCGGGCGGCTTATCTTTCGGATCTTTTGAATCGTTATAATAAACCATTTCGATATTGTAGACAGTATCCAGACCAACTGTGTCCATGAGACCGAAAGGGCCCACCTTCATTTTCGTAAAGATCTGCCAGGCGCGGTCGATATCACGAAAATCAACGAAATCATTCCCCCACATATATAGGGTTTGCTTTTTAATTGCGCGCCAGACGCTGTTGAAGCAGAAACCGAGAATCTCCTTCTTTACCCGTAACGGCACGACGCCCAGAGAACGAATCCATTCCTCACCCTTCTTCATGACTTCGGGAATAGTCTTTGTTCCTGCCATGAGATCCGCCATGTTCATTCCTTGGAGCGGGAGATAGAAGTGGGTGTTTATGCACCGTTCCGGCCTGCCGCTGCTCTCTTCCATTCGCGATATGGGAAGAGAGGAACTGTTTGTCGCGAATATCGCCTTGGCAGGCGCGTTCTCATTCATGATTTTGAACACCTTGCGTTTTGTTTCAACATCTTCCGTTACGGCTTCTACCACCATGTCGGCAACTTTGAGCGCATCGGCAATATTGGTTGTGAAGGTGATTTTACTTTTGCATTTTGCCCAATCGTCCCAGGGGATGAAGGGAGTCGCAACCTTTGCCTTCAAATCCGCAAACAGTCTCTCATATGTATCATCGAAGGCGCCTTCCCTGGTATCGTATACGCTGACCTTGTAGCCGGCATATGCCGACAACATCGCGATCTGCGTGCCCAACACACCTGTGCCCACGATGGCCACATGTTCGAATGGTCTGTCCATAAATCCTCCTCGACTATTAACTTTATTAGTTACCCGCGTCGTCATTTCAGGCCGCCATGACAGACACGGCACAAATCCCTTACGCTCTGATCAATCCTGCTTCTATCGCCTGCTTTCTCAAGTCCTCACGAAAATCAGGATGGGCAATAGCAATGAGTTCATTGACCCGCGCCACGATGGGCTTGCAGTAAAGATCCGCAACCCCGTGTTCCGTAACAACGTACATGACATCTGACCTCTGCGTGGTGATCACAGCGCCGGGCGGAAACGCCGCCATGATTGTGGAACTCATCTTTCCATCTTTCGTCTGGACGGTTGACGGCAGGCAGAGAAATCCCTTTCCTCCCTTAGACATGGCTGCGCCTCTTGTAAAATCTGATTGGCCGCCGGTGCAGCTGTACTGCGCAAATCCGAGCGATTCGGAACAGGACTGTCCCGTCAAATCAACCATCAGTGTCGCATTGATGGAAATAAGTTTATCAACTTTCGCAATTTCATTTGGGTCATTGATGATTCTGATCGGTCTCAGCTCCACCCTGCCGTCTCCCATGAAATTGTAAAGTTCATTGCTGCCGAGACCGAATCCTGCCACGATTTCACCTGTGACAATTCCCTTCTTGACCAGGTCCAGCATCGAATCCACAAACATCTCAGTGTAGACGGATAGATTTTTCTTGCCTGTCAAATAGTAACCGATCGCATTGGAAAGTCCGCCGACTCCGATCTGAATCGCCGCCCCGTCCGGGATCTGTTCGGCAAGCAATTCCGCTATTTTTTTGTCAATCTCAGTAGGTTCCGGTTGCGGAAGCGGCGGCAAAGCGTGGTCAAATTCACAGATGTGGCTCACCTTGCTTACATGAACTCTGTGTTCGAATCCGCGGACTCTTGGCTGATGCTTATTTACCTGTACGATAATTTTTTCCGCCAGATCTTCCGCGGTCCCATTCCAACCGACCCCCATTGCACCATAGTGCAGATAACCCTCGTCATCCGGAGGCGAAACATCGGCGAGAAGGACATTGATTTTATAATAATCCCTCATGGCGATATACGTTTTGGAAAAGTTGACGGAGTTAACGTTTACGTTCCCAACCTTGAAGAAGGCCCTTTCATAAGGTCCCAGAAATATAGTGTGGAAATTAATACGGCCGATATATTCAGGCGACTTCAGTATCTTGAAGGGATGGAGCGCCAGACCCGTAATAATGTGGACATCCTTGAGTTCGTTTACACGATCTGCAAGGGCTTCCGCAATCTGTATGGGCGCTCCAGAGCAGGGAGACATCCAGATTCTGTCTCCTGATCCAATGCCGGCGGCCGCCTCCTCGACAGAGAGAAGCTTGCTCTTATATATTTGTTTCCAGTCCATCGTATTTCCCTCCTTTCCCTCCTCGGAGGAAAAGATATTTCCGTTAGAGCTTTTTCAAAAATTTCAGAATTTCAATGAGGCCGTCGTCGCGCCACTTGGTGATCTCTTCACTGTTACGACCTTGTTCAGGCGCGCGGTTCATCATTTCCTTGTTGACGCCTTCCTGGGCCGTTTCAGCCCAGCCAGGCGGCCACTTCTTCCAGACAGCCATGTCGCCCCACCACAACTCTATCGATGGCCCGACGTGTTTGAGCAGTCCCTGTATTCCATGCGGGCCGCCTCCTAGGTGGTAGATGAGATTCGGACCCATGAGGGCGTAACGCAGCCCCGGTCCGAAGCATACGGCCTTGTCCACATCCTCCACGGAGCAGACACCCCTCATCACGAGATCGACGGCTTCTCTGTAGAGGCCCATGGCCAGCCTATTGGCGATGAACCCGAGGGCCTCCTTCTGGAGGACCACGGGTTCCTTGCCGATGGATTTATAGAATGCGTAGGTTCTCTCTACAGTTTCTTCCGCCGTTTTTTGTCCCTTGTTGATTTCGACAAGCGGAATAAGGTGAGGGGGATTGTAGGGGTGCGCGCCGATACATCTCTCAGGGTGCTTTGAGTCCTTCGCAATCTCCGTTATCAGGAGACCGGAGGTGCTGCTCGCGTAGATGGTGTCTGTGGCTGCGTGTTTGTCCACCTCTGCAAGCAGGGCCTGTTTGACATCATAATGCTCGAGGACAGACTCCTGGATGAACTGAACGCCCTTTAACGCCTCCTCGATGTTCGGCGTATATTTCGCAAGACTGAGAGCGACGTTCATCTTGTCTGCCGTGAGGATGCCTTTCCCGACGAGATATTTCATGTTACTCACGATGCGGGCCCGGGCGGTTTTCAAGGCCTCATCGCTGATGTCGTAGATGTGTACGGGAATACCCTTCCAGAGGAAGTTGGTCGCCCAGCTCGATCCAATCATCCCTCCTCCGAGGACGGCGGCTTTCTTAATCTCAGGCTTCTTCATGTATTCCTCCTCCCCGCGTATCGGTTAACCGTAAATCAAGATGCCCAGCGGGATAGCGAAGAAAAGGGCTATGGTTGTCGCGACAACATGTCCAAAGAAAATATGCTTGTAGGCGTTGCCATGCACGAGGCCGGCGACCGCAAGCATCGTAATGACGGCCCCATTATGAGGCATCGCATCGAATGCTCCGGAAGACATAGCGGCAATCCTGTGAATCAGATCGGGGCTCAGGCCGAGGGCAAGATACTTCGGCGCCATGGTTTCCAGGATGATTCCCAGGCCTCCGGATGCGGAACCTGTAATGGCCGCCATGATATTCGTGGCCACCGAAAGGGAGATGATGGGGTGCATGGGAAGCGTTAGCAACCAGGCCGAGACCACTTTGAACCCAGCCGTTGCGGCCACGGCCATTCCGTAGCCAACGTCCGCGCAGGTGTTCACGATGGGAACAACCGTGTTCAGGGCGCCTTTATTCAGGGTACTCAGCATATCGGCATAGTACTTCCAGAAGAGGACAATAGAGGCCACCACCCCGCCTGCCAAGGCGACGACTACATCTCTCTTGATATAGGGCATATCCACATTGAGCAGTACAAGGACAATAACCGGTGGAATCAGGCTCAACCATACATTCGGCTTTGGTCCGGTGGTGGAGATGCCAGCTCCGAAGACGCCGGGCGCGGGTTCTTCGTACACTTCGCCCTTCGCCTTGGCCTTCTTCAAGATGTAGCGGAAATAGAAAACGTTAAGTGTAGTGACAACAAACGCTCCGCACAAGCCGACTAACGGAGCAGAAGTGGGTGTAGATGCCATGTATTTTGTGGGCATGATATTCTGTATCTGGGGGGTGCCCGGAAGCATGGTCATGGTTAATGAGGCCGCCCCGAAGATGAATGGTGCCATGAAGAGATGCCAGGGAAGATTTAACTCTTTGAAGAGGGGACGCGCAATCGGAATAACCGCGAAGACGACGACAAACAGGCTCACGCCGCCATAGGTGAGGCACAGGGCGACGAGCGCAACAGCCAGCATCATCCGCAGGGGGTTCTCTTTACCGGTGACTCTCAGTATGCCTTCGGCAATGGAACGAGCCGCCTGGCCGTCCTCCATGAATTTGCCGAACACGGAACCGGCAAGAAATATGAGATAGAATCTACCCGCGTAATTGACGAACCCTTTCATATAAGGTCCCGTCAGCGATTGTATGATGTTCATGTCGGAGAAAATTGATACGATAACGACGGCAAGAGGGGCGATAATGATAATGTGCCAGCCCCTGAGCGCCAGGATGACAATAAACGCTAGCGAAAAAATAATTCCAATAACACTCCAGTCCATTTAGCATCCTCCTTTCATCAAAAAAATAACTGTAGGAAAAAATAAAAGCCTTATCGCTGGTAATACTAGCGATGGCGGATTCGGGTAAAAGTCTTTGCGTTCCGCAAAGTCCCTCCCCACTCTCGCTCTCTTGGCAGGAAATTCTTTTCTGCCTGTGTAGGGACATATATTGTTGTGGGCAATAAGACAATGGGGGGAGAACCCCATTATCGAGGGGGATGACCCTACTTTTTGAGGCTGCTCATGGCATGAAGTCTGTGACTTGCAGGGTGGGGCAGAAATCAGGAATTTATGAAATGCGCAATTCGAAGGTGGGGCGCTCTCGTATTGGTGTATCATTTCGATTGTAACAAATTTTTCTGTTTGAAATGACTCGGCGCGGAGGTTCAAAGATTAGTGTCAGTCTTCCCACAATTCGGGATCGACGACGCCGATCTTGATGGCGTACTTGAGGAGTTCCATGCGGTCGTGCACGCCCAGCTTGTTCATGAGACCGGTACGGTGCTTTTCCACAGTCTTGGCACTCACACAAAGAATTTCCGCGATCTGTGCCGTGGAGTGGCCCTGGGCGACCAGGCGGAAAACCTGCTGTTCCCTTTGGGTGAGAAGTTCATAGCCACGAACCGCGACAGCCGCCGGCCGTGTCTTCAGATACTGGCCGATGACCTCCGCCTTCAGGCGGGAACTGAGAAAATACTCACCACGATGGGCCGTCCGGATCGCTTCGAGGATATCTGTACTCGGTGAGGCTTTGAGTACGTAACCAAGTGCTCCGGATGCCAAGACCTGCTGGACGTAGGTTTCCTTCGCATGCATGGAGAGAACCACTACCTGCGTTTCCGTCGATGCTTCACGGATCAGGGCTATGACTTCCAGGCCGCTGAGACGCGGCATGGCAATGTCGAGAAGGATGACATCAGGACGCAGCGTCTTCACTTTCTTCAACGCCTCCCTACCGTCCTCCGCCTCGCCGGTCACCTCCATGTCCGCCTGACTGTTCAGAAGCTGCCTGAGACCGTCCCGCACAATAGCATGGTCATCTGCAATCAGAATTCTGAGTTTTTTCATTATTATCCTTTACCCTACGGGGATCTCAGCCCGTATCGTCGTACCCTTTCCCGGCGCGGAAGAGACGTCGATAGATCCTCCGAGAGAAGCGACTCTCTCTCTCATACTGAGGAGGCCGATGCCTCCAGCCGCTTTACCTATTGCTGCCCTGCGTTTCGACGGTTCATGGCCGACGCCGTTATCCCTGACGATGAAGATGACGCGAGGATGGCTGTAAGTCAGCATGATCTCAATCTGCGTGGCTTTCGCGTGCTTGGAGATATTCGTCATGCATTCCTGAAAAAGTCTGTATAACGCAAGTTCAATTTTCGGGTTCAGCCTCTTTTTCAGACCGAGGGTCTGAAAATCTACTTCAATCTCTGTCCGCCTGGCGGTGAAGTCATGAATGGACCACTCTAAGGCCGGCACGAGCCCCAGATGATCCAGGAGGTCTGGACGAAGATAGGATGTGGTCTTCCTCACACTGTCTGCCATCTGTTCCACTGTGCTTATCAGTCTCTCACATCGCTTTTTCTGTTCTACGGGTTTTACGCCGAACGATGTCTGCAAGGCCTCCAGGTCAAAATGCAGAGACGTGAGGGCCTGGCCTAATTCGTCGTGGAGGTCGGCGGCAAGCCTTTTCTTCTCATCCTCGCTGACCTCTATGAGCCGCCTCGACAGTTGACGGATTTCCTCTTCGGCCCTGATGCTCTGGGTGATGTCAATGAGATTTCCCACTACTGCTGCATCTCCAGTATAAGTGGCGTGGGTTGCCCTCAAATCCACCCAGATCGTTGTGCCGTCTTTCTTCATCACCCGGAATATATAACGTGATGGCGAGAAGTCGGATTTTTCACGTTTGAGTCCTCTTTCCTTGACCATCGCCCGATCAAGAGGGTGGACGACATCCCAGAACGGTCTTCCGATAACATCTTCCGGCTTGTCATAACCAAGCATCTCCGCGAACCGGTGGTTGACGAAGCGAAAGAGCCCGCCCTGGTGGATGAATATTGCGGAAAGGGAGTTTTCCACTACGATGCGATATTTTTCTTCGGAATCCTGGAGTGCCCGCTCGGTCTGCTTCCGGTCAGTGATATCGGTGACGAATCCCTCGTATCCTTCCACACCGCCTTTTTTATTCTTGCGTATAGTGGCTGTAATCCTCACGTCTATAACCGTGCCGTCCCTTCTGCGAAACCGCGTCTCAAAATCCTGGACGGAGCCCGTCTGCTCGATGATTTCCCGAAATCGTTCACGGTCCTGGGGATCGGCATAAACATGGACGGATGATTTGAGACCGAGGAGGTCTGCCGGGAAGTCGTAGCCAAGCATCCTGGCGCCGGCAGCATTCATATCCAATACGACGCCATCGACATCCGTGAGATACACCATGACGGGTGAGTGTTCAAAGATATGGCGGAAGCGCTGTTCAGAATCGCGTATCATTTTCTTCTTATCAATGGCGGTATTTTTCAGTTTCTTCATTCTTTCTGTCTTAACTGCAATGGCGGATATTATCTTTTCCGCGGGAGCGTAAAATAAAAGGTCGCCCCTTCGTTCACCTTGCCTTCCGCCCAGACGCGGCCGCCGTGCCGCCGCACGATACGCTCGACCGTCGCCAATCCCACGCCCGTACCCTCGAACTCGTCCGGCTTATGAAGGCGCTGGAAAATGCCGAAGAGCTTATCGTAGTATTCCATCTCAAAGCCCACGCCGTTGTCCCTGACGTAATAGACAGTCTCGTTTCCTTCGATATAGCCGCCCGTTTCAATGAGCGCCGGATCACGGTACTTAGTGAATTTGACGGCATTGGAAAGCAGGTTGGCATAGACCTGTCTGATGAGCGTCCTGTCACCATATGACGCAGGCATATCCTGAACATTCAGCTTTATGTTCCTTTCCGGGTTGATCGTTTCAATCTCTTTCCACACTTCTCTCACGATGGCGGCTATCTCCAGTTGCGACGCAGATAGATGTTTTTTGACGACGCGCGACAGGGTTAATATATCGTCGATAAGCTGGCCCATCATCTGCGAGCTTGACCTGATCACATTGAACTTGCGCATCGTCTCTTCGTCGAATTTGTCTCCCTCTTTTTTCAGGATCATCCGGGCAAAGCCATCGATCGCGCGCAGCGGCGCGCGCAGGTCGTGCGATACGGAATAGCTGAAGCTCTCCAGTTCCCTGTTTGCCGCTTCCAGTTCGGCCGTGCGCTCCCGGAGGATCTGCTCTGCCTGTTTGCGCTTGGTGATGTCGCGGGCGACGTGAACGGAGCCGACGTGCTGCCCCCGCTCGTCGGTAAGTGGTGTCGCACTCACGAGGAAATCACCGCCCAGACAGTCTTCATGCACTTCCGCCACATGTTCTTGTCCATCTGCCAGGGCAAGGGTGTGCGGGCAAAAGTCCGGCGGATAGTCAAGCCCATGCACGGCCTTGTGACAGACTTCCCCGATGCACTTCTGGGGTGCCACGCCCAGCCGCTCCGCCATGGCCTTGTTGGCGCGGATAATGTGGTGGCGGTCATCGAGGATGGCGATGAGGTCCGGCACGGCATCGAAGGTTCGCTCCCACTCTTCTTTGGCATGCAGGATCATATGGAGTGATTGCTTACGCTGCATGGCGACGGCGACGAGATCGCTCACCAGCTGCATCGTCTCCACCTCATCGGGGGTGTAGTACGCCCGGGTCTTGGTACCGAAAGAGAGTGTCCCGATGAGACGGCCCTGGGACATCAGCGGATGACAGCAGTAGGCCTGGATACCGAAGGATTTGATGAGTTCGGTCCGGACGTCGGGAGTATGCAGGATGTCCTCTGCGATGATGCGGCGCCCCTCCTTGGCGACGCAGCCGCAGACGGCGACGCCGTAGTCCAGCCATTCGATGGTGCGGGCGTCTTCCTCAGGGATGCCGGCAAATGCGTTGAGATGTAGCCTGCCTGCCTTTTCATCTACCAGGAAGTTGAAGAAGGTCTGGCAGTCCATGTGTGTCATGACATCGCGGCACAGGTCCTCAACTATATCCTGGGGATCCTCGGCGTGAAGCAGCCGCCCGGCTGTCGCTGAGAGCAGGCGGAAGCGCGCCTCGCTGTCGCGCAGCGCCTCTTCTGCCTTCTTGCGTTTGGTGATGTCTATGTGATGCCATAAGAGGCCGTATGATTTTCCATCCAAGTATATGGGGATGAAATCCCGGAGCGATGTCCGGCCGCCTTGCATGGGGATTTCCTCGCCTATGACAAGTTGTCTGCCGCGGGCGATTTCCCAGATGCGCTTTACCTGCTCGTCTGGATGGAGATAGGCATTCTTTATTTTGTCAATCAGTTGACGCGGAGTAAGTCCGACCAGTTCTCCCGGTGACTCCTGCAATCCGAAATAGTCGCAGAACGCCTGATTTGCCATCTCGATCCTGCTCTCCCCCACAAGCAGGAGGCAACTTTGCATGCTGGCGACGAGTGTTTGAAGGCGTTGAAGCGCGGTTTGCAGTTCTTGCTCGGCCTTCTTGCGCTCGGTGATGTCCGTGACGGTGGAAAGAATGAATCGCTGGCCGCCGATGCTGATAAGGTCGACCGAGAACAGAACATTGATATGGGCGCCGGATTTGGTGCCAAAGGTAACCTCATGCTCCGGCAGCTTGCCCTGGTTGAGCAACTGCTTGACTTCCGCGTCTCTTTCCCGTGGAGTAAGCCAGATACCAAGCTCATTCGTACTATGCCCCACTGTTTCCTCGTGAGTATAGCCGAAGAGACGTTCAAAGCTCTCATTAGCATCTATGATCAATCCGTCGCTCACGCGGGTGATGGTCACGGCGGCCGAGTTTGAGTGGAAGGACTTGGCGAATTTCTCCTCGCTCTCTTTCAATATGTCTTCTGCCCTCTTGCGCTCGGTGATGTCACGGCCATAGATGTTGGCGTAACCTTCCCCGGGGATCGGCACAACGGTAACCGAATAAAATCTACCGCCCAGTTCTACGTCCTCCTGTACTTCCTGTCCTCCGGCCATCGCCTCTGCAAATAGGGGCAGAAAAGGTTCAGGCAGTTGTTTACCGACCTCGCAAACCCATCCATGTGTCTCCATTGACGCTGGATTGCAGTAGAGAACGCTCCCATCAGTAGACACGCGCATGACAGGGTCGGGATTCTCCCCCGGGAACCGCGCCAGCCATTCCGCCCGCTCATGGGCTTCGCTCAGCGCCGCTACCATTCGCTTTTGCTCTGTCACGTCACGGAAAAGGACAGTCAAGTTCTCCGGGCCGGGGTAGGCGTGTATTTCCAATATCCGATCAGTGATCAGCGAATGGCTCTCGAAGTGGCGCGGCTTGCCGCTCTCCATGGCGCTCTCATATTCGTTCGCAATTATAGTGCACCGTGCTTCGGGATGGACGCCAAAGAGTGTCCGGCCCAGAATCTCTTCACGGGTCTTGTGCATGTGACGCAAAGCTGGATCATTGACGTGGGTGAAGCGCCATTCCCTGTCGAGTGCATAGAAGCCGTCGGCAATACTGTCTACGATAACCGCCAGCCTATGCTGGGATTCTTGCAAGTCCGCCGTGCGTTCCACCACACGCTGCTCAAGGGTCTCATTGGCCTCTCTGAGCGCCGCCTCCGCTCGCTTGAGTTCGGTAACGTCACGCGCAGCTGCGAATACGCCCTGCAATTCACCCGCCTGGTTGCGGTAAACAGTTGCGTGATACAGTACGTCTCTCGTATTTCCTGACGCGTGACGGATCGTTAACAGGTAATCCCGTACCTGGCCTTCGGCCAGAACCTTCTGATAGCCTGCTTTTGCCGAGTCAGGGTCTGTGAAGTAGTCTGAAAAGTCCGTTCCTATCAATTCTCCACGGGTTCGGCCTGTTGCCTGCTCGGTCGCCTCGTTCACGTCCGTAATTCTGCCCTCAGGGCTGATCGTGACCAACGGGTCGAGACTCGCTTCGATCAGACTTCGTGCATAGAGAGACGCGGCCTGCAGCTCAGCCGTACGATTACTGACCCGCTGCTCCAGTTCGATATTGAGCTGGCGAAGGGCCTCTTCTGCCTCCTTTAGGTCGGCAATGTCCACGAAAGTGATGACGACGCCCTCGATGCGGTCGTCCTGCGTGCGATAAGGCGTGATGCGCCGGATGTACCACCGGCCGTCGTCGGCCTGCACTTCTTGGGAAATAGGTGTCAAGTCGGCGAGGACCAGGCGTGCGTCATTGATCAATGTCTCATCACTGAATCGGAGGAGGATATCCGCGATGTGTCTTCCTATATCAGTAGGAATCAGGCTCATGAGCCGAGTGCTTGCCGGTGTGTAGCGCTTAACTTTAAGCTCCCTGTCGAGGAATACGGTGGCGATGCTCGTGCTCGAAAGCAGGTTCACCACATCATTGTTGACGCCTTCCAGTTCATCCACTTTTTCATGGAGGCGGACATTGATGGTGTTAAGCTCCTCATTGAGGGATTGCAGTTCTTCTTTCGATGTCTCCAGTTCCTCATTGGCGGATTGCAGCTCTTCATTCGCCGCCGTAACTTCCTCGTTGGATGCTTTGAGCTCGTCGTTGGAGTTCTCCAGTTGTTCAATGGTGCTCTGAAGCTCCTCGCGGGTAATCTTCAGCTCGTCCTCGAGGTGCCGGACGTCCCCGGTTACAACCGCATCACGACTCGTTCTTGCGACGGGGATCCGGTAGTCCTCGAAGGTAATCAAAAGCAGTCCGTCGATCTCCCGCGGGTAGCGGAGGGGACTGACGATGGCTTTGACAACGATGGATTTCTCGCCGCGACGGACACGGGCGGTGACGGAAACCGATTTGTTCGATTGCAGACACTTGGCAATTGCCCCGCGGAGGCGGGCCCTCAGGCCTTCCCGCGCCATGTCCACGACGCGCGTGGTGAGCTCTCCCGGAGGAAAGGTCAGGTAGTCCTCTACAGCACCGTGCACGTAGAGCACCTGGAGCTTGCGGTCAATCATCACGCAGGCGGGGGCAAAGCGGTCGAGGAGCATGTGCTGGGCGCCGGAGGTGAGGCTCATCCGGGAGGGCGGTGTCACGAGCGGCGCCTTGGCGAAAGCCCTTGCCGGCCCAACGTAGTCCGCAGGAGACGGAACGACAGTAGGGCGCACGGGGATCTCGACGCCCACGCGGTGGCCGACGCCGATGCGGCGGTAGATGCGCCATTTCTTTGAGACCGGCTCGAAGAGTTCCTCCCGGTCTCCGATCGTCTCTGCGGTTCCGAGAAAGAGAAATCCCCCTTCGCGCAGAGCGAAGTGAAAGAGGGCGATGATCTTCCTCTGCACCTCCTGGTCGAGATAAATCAGAAGATTGCGGCAGCTGATCAGGTCCAGCCGGGAAAAGGGCGGGTCCGCGGTAATATTCTGGGGAGCGAAAACAATCCGTTCCCGGATATTCTTGGCTACCTGGTAGTGTCCGTCTTTGCGCACGAAGAATCGCCTCAGCCGTCCGGGCGATACATTCTCCGCGAAATCCTCCTTCGCATAGATGCCGCTCCTGGCGGTCGCCAGCGCTGCAAGATCGGAGTCGGTGGCGAATATCTGTACGGTAAGCTTCTTGCCGGACTTTTCCACGTGCTCAGCAAGCACCATGGCGAGGCTGTAGGCCTCTTTGCCTGTCGAACAGCCCGGAACCCAAACTCGGATTTCCGATCCGGGTTGAGCGCCTTCCACGATAGACGCTATGACCTTGTCCTCCAGAGTCTCCCACGCCTGGGGTTGGCGGAAGAAGTCGGTCACGCCGATAAGCAGGTCTTTTTGGAGAAGGCCGACCTCCTCCCGGTGTTCCCGCAGAAACCTGGCGTAAGCATCCAGGGAAGTAATTTTGACGAGACTCATCCTCCTCTTGATTCTGCGAATGATCGTGCTCGGCTTATAGCAACGGAAGTCGTGTCCCACTTTTGTGCGTAGTATGTCCAAGACGGCGCGCAGGTCCGCGTCCATCTCCCGTTGTCCCGGGAGGCCGCCCTGCGTTTCTGCCATTAACCGTGCGGCAATTTCTGCAACCGCTTCGGCCAGGGCCGAAGCCGGCATAACCTTGTCGGCCACGCCCGATTCAATTGCGCTTTGAGGCATGCCGGGATACGTGGCGGAAGCCGGGTCTTCTACAAGAGTCCTGCCACCCGCGGCCCTTATCTCCGAGAGCCCCAGGGTGCCGTCGCTTCCTTTGCCGGACAGGAGAACACCGATGCCGCGATGACGCTGATCAAGGGCCAGGGAACAGAAGAAATGATCGATGGGCATCCGCAGGCCGTTGCATAAGACCGGTTCCTGAAGTGTGAGTTTACCTCCGCTGATATTAAGGAATTTCTCCGGCGGGATGATATAGATATGCTCCGCCAGAACTGGCATACCATCCTTTGCTTCTGCCACGGCAAGTGCTGTTTTATCTTTGAGGAGATTAACAGTCAGATTCCCTCGTTTTCGTTCGGAATACTGGACGATAATAAAGGCTGCGCCGTGGCCGATGGGCATCTTTGCGAAAAATCGTTTAAGCGACTTCGTTCCTCCTGCAGAAGCCCCGACACCAACCACGATGGCGGGTGAATCATTGCCGCTTTTCCTGCTGTCAATGGATGCGGCGCCTCTTTTTGCCGCAGGCCGCTTCTTACTTTTCTTGTTCATGCATTCCTCCGCAAGTGCGCAACGATGTGTCTAAAAACCACCGATTTTGAGAATATACCAGTCTCTCTTCTGTCATTTCGAGTCCTTCGGTTCACTTATGGTAAACTCGGCGAGAAATCCTTTGAGGATGATATTGCATTTTAAGGAGTATATGAAAAGCTCTCCTATGTGTCAATGACAGTTTGGTCAACATAGAAGTCTGGCAGAAAAACGGACAGTTGCCCAAAAATACGGCGATAATCTTCCGGAAAACATGTCATTAATGGGAGATCGGGCGGCCTTCGTAGGAATGCGATTTGCCAAACTTCAGGGTCTCATGCAAGGATTCTTTTTGGAGGTCATCAGGGATTAAGAAATCTCAAGAAGTTCCTTATGCCCAAGATCGGAAGATCTTCCGCAAAGTCTCTAAGCATACCGTCCACAGCAGACCGTGCTTCAGTTAAAAGTTCATCGAGCGGAAAATCCGTGCCGAGGATCAGACGCTGCCGAAAACGTCCCGAAAATTTCGTTAAATTCAGAAAGTATTGATTGATAAAACGATACCTGCTGACGAAAGACAGATCAGTATACACCTGTGGATATCTTTCATTGTCGATGTAACTTAGAATAGTCGAAGTCCATGAAGGCTTTCCCTTTATATGGTTTTCGATCTCTTTCTTGCCACCGACATGGGCGAAACATAATTTTAGATTTGGGAACTCTTCCAGAACCGGCCGCCAGTGGATCGGATCATTGAGATAAATCCAGGGTCTGACCTGCAAGATCCTGCATCCCCAGGGCCAGAATCTCCAGTCCTCGTTCACGTCCCTAGTCGTATTCGTTTTCGGATCGTAAAGTATGCCTTCAATTCGCAATCTTGTTTCAAAACTGAAAATTCCTATATTGGAGCAGTGGACTATGACGGGAATTGCCGACTGTTCGAATGCCCTCCAGACAGGCATCAGCCGGGGATGAGAGGGCAAGAATCCGAGACTCGGGTAGACTTTCCCCCCGATGCAGCCGTTGGAAAAGGCAAAGGTCAAAAGATCAAGCAGATCCTCCCGGCGCGGGTCAATACCAACAAAGGGCAGAACTCTGCCAAGATTTCGCCGCTGACGTGCCAGATCGAGGACTTCCTCGAGTTGTTCCCGGAAACTGTAGATGGTTTTTTGTCGCTCAGCATGAACGAGGTGCTGGAAAGGGGTCTCCATATCGATGACGAGGGAGGCACCGGCCACCTCTTTGCCCGTCTGCTGGCAATAAGGCTGATAAAGCCAGTTCCAGTAGGCGAGGATCTTCTTGCTCGGCTGGTTGCTACGGCTCAAGTAGTTAGCCACACGGTTGCCCAAATCCTTATCCGTAAGGGGATCGAGGTTTGAGAGGAGGACAGCCACTACCTTGCTCACATGCGGGCGGAGTAAAAAACGCAGGATGGCGCAATTAGGTGTTCCGGAGGCAACCCGGAAATCATGTTTGTGACCATCGATAAAAAATAGGTTTGCAGCCTTCCCATTTAGGGCGTCTAAAATAGTCTTATCTCTTTTCGAAAGGTCGCATAGCAATGGCTCGGCCATATTGTAGGGTCTCATCCTTACGTTATAGGAATTTATAAGAAGAAGACGGCTGTGTGTCAAGAACAAAGGGCATACAAAATCGGCCTTGTCAGCGATTGCAATATCTGGTACTTGCAGCTAACATGAAGGAAATATTGAGCGTCACAAAGCTGAATGAAAATATCAAGCAACTCCTCGAGGCGAACTTCGATACGCTCTGGGTGGAAGGAGAGGTATCCAATTTGCGACGGCCTGCATCGGGTCACATATACTTCACCCTCAAGGATGAAAAGAGTCAGATCAGGGCCGTCATCTTTCGGGCCCTTCCCATGCAAAGGCAGTCTCTACGGACGAGATCGGCAAGGTTCGATCTGGAAGAAGGGATGTGCGTCGTTTGTTGCGGAAGGGTGAGCGTCTATCAGCCCCGAGGCGAATATCAATTGATCGTGGACGTGGTGGAACCGAAGGGCCTGGGCGCACTTCAGAAGGCATTTGAACAGCTCAAAGCCCGCCTGCTGGCAGAAGGTCTTTTTGATCCTGCTCATAAGAAACCCATCCCTTTTCTCCCCCGGAGGGTCGGGGTAATCACCTCCCCCACAGGGGCGGTCATCAGGGATGTTTTACATATCACGAGGCGGCGGTTTCCTTCCGTGGATCTTCTTGTCGCTCCCGTGAGGGTGCAGGGCGTAGAAGCGCCACCGGAAATCATAAGGGCCATCATCGACATGCAAGCCGTGGGGAACATCGATGTCATTATCATCGCGAGGGGAGGGGGATCACTCGAAGACCTGGCGCCTTTCAACGATGAGGCGGTGGCGAGAGAGATTTATCGCTCCCGGATTCCCATAATCTCCGCTGTCGGGCATGAGATTGATTTTACTATCGCCGACTTTGTGGCTGATCTCAGAGCACCAACCCCTTCGGCAGCGGCGGAACTGGTTGTTCCAGTAAGAAGGGAGCTCATAAATTCCATAGATGCCCTGTATGCAAGACTGACCAATTGCGAGCGCCGCCTGCTCGCCAAGATGGGAGAACAGGCGCGTGCGCTGCGGGGACGGATGAAAGATCCTAAGAGAAGGATCGATGATTTGCGCATGTTCGTCGACGACCGCCTGGAGAGGCTTAAAAGGGGCCTTTACCACAAGCGGGCCGGGGAGAGGCCCAAACTGCTTAATCTTGAACTGCGCTTGGACCACGCCAATCCCCTTTTGAAGATCCGTGATCATAGGTTTATCCTTGAAAATTTTAGAAAGAATGTGATAGCCGGGTGGCATGGCATGGCGGGTCGCCTCAAGGCGCAGGTGGGAACAAACCTCGCCGTGCTGGACACGCTAAGCCCTCTCGCCATCCTGGGAAGAGGCTACAGCATTGTGAAGAAGCTTCCTGAGGGTCTCATCGTGAAGGAAGCAGCGTCGATTGCAGTGGGGAGCAGCGTGGACATCAAGGTTTCATCGGGCAGCTTTCAGGCGAAAGTGACGGATGTCAAAGAGGAGTAAGAAAATGGCAAAGGAAAAATTTGAAGAAGCGCTGGGGCGTTTGGAAGACATAGTCAAGAGAATGGAGGCAGGGGAGATGAGCCTCGAAGAATCCCTCAAGGCATTCGAAGAAGGGATAAAACTTGTCCGCCTGTGTTCGCGGAAGCTGGACGAGGCGGAACGGCGGGTGGAAATATTGCTCAAGCAGGAAGAGGAGCTTGTTGTCAAACCGTTTAAGGTGCAAGAGAATGAATCCGAATCCTAATGTGCCGCTTGCCACATATTTGGATGCCAGAAAGAAGGCAGTCGATGAGGCTCTGGAGCGATACATGCCCGGAGAGGACAACTATCCGCCTGTAATCTTCAAAGCCCTCCGGTACAGCCTCTTTGCCGGTGGGAAAAGAATCAGGCCCATCTTATGCCTGGCCTCGGCGGAGGCAGTGGGCGGCAACATTGAATCGATTCTTCCTGTGGCCTGTGCCTTAGAGCTTATCCATACATATTCTCTTATCCATGATGACCTTCCCGCCATGGACGATGACGACTACAGGAGGGGAATGCATACAAGCCACAAGGTCTTCGGTGAAGATATAGCCATTCTCGCCGGTGATGCGCTGTTGACGGAGGCTTTTCATCTGATGTCGGACAGGGGCCTCATGGAAAAGATCGCGGCGGAAAAATTGATTTCTGTGATTCACGATATAGCCGGGGCAGCAGGATGCTTCGGTATGGTAGGAGGTCAGGTAGTTGACGTCCAGTCGGAGGGAGAAAGGGTTGAAACTGAAATCTTGAACTTTATCCACACGCGCAAAACGGGCGCAATGATTACCGCGGCCGTGAAGGCAGGAGCTGTATTGGCAAATGCCGGCGAGGTGGAACTCCATGCACTGGCATCATACGGGCGGCACGTAGGTCTCGCCTTTCAGATAGCCGACGATATCCTCAACGTCGAAGGGGATCGGAAATTAATGGGAAAAGGCACGGGGAGCGACACCAAGCGGGGAAAGGTAACTTACCCTGCCCTCGTGGGTATGGCTGCCTCCCGAAAGAAGGCGGGAGAGCTTATTGAAGATGCCCTCTCTGCAATAAAGGACTTTGATCACAGGGCGGAACCATTAAGGATGATTGCCGCGTATATCGTGGAGAGAAAGGCGTAAAGGAAAAATAATGAGCGGAGAAAACAAGGGCAGCATCCTTTCTGCAGTAAACTTTCCTGAAGATATCAGGAAGCTCGATCTTGCCCAGTTGAACAGACTTGCCGGCGAGTTAAGAAAAATGATTATCGACGTCGTCTCCAGAAATGGCGGTCATCTTGCTTCATCCTTGGGGACAGTCGAATTGACGCTCGCCATTCACTACGTGTTCAATACGCCGAGGGATAAAGTTGTCTGGGATGTGGGGCATCAGGCCTATGCCCACAAGATCGTTACGGGCCGCAAGAACCTTTTCCACACCTTGCGGATGAAGGGCGGGATAAGCGGTTTTCCTAGGAGAGAGGAGAGTCTGTACGACGTCTTCAATACAGGGCACAGCAGCACGTCCATATCTGCCGCGATAGGCATGGCCGAAGCAAAGTGCCTCAACGGAGGAGACTTTAAAATCCTCGCCGTGATCGGCGACGGTTCCATATCAGCAGGGATGGCCTTTGAGGCCCTGAATTGGGCGGGAGACCGTAGAAAGAATCTCATCATCATATTAAATGATAATGAGCTCTGCATCTCACCCAATGTGGGGGCCATGTCCTCCTATCTTAACCGCATCATGACGGGCCACACTGTCACAAGATTTAGGGCGGAGCTTAAGAACTTCCTGAAGTCTATCCCCTCCATAGGGGAGCACATGGTGAAGTTTTCTAAACAGGTGGAGGAATCATTGAAAGGCCTCGTCCTTCCTGGCGTTTTGTTCGAGGAATTGGGGTTCACCTATGTAGGGCCACTGGAAGGGCATCGCCTCGATAATCTCATCAAGAACCTGAAGAACGTGAGGGAGCTCCCGGGTCCCGTCCTCGTGCACGTTATTACGAGAAAAGGCCGGGGCTATAAATTCGCCGAAGATGACCCGGCAAAGTTCCACGGCATTGCCCCATTCAAGATTGATACAGGCGAGCCTGTTGATGAAGGCACTGCGCCTCTGTCTTACACAAAAATGTTTGGGGGGACGATTACAAAACTGGCTCGCGACAATCCCCGGATTGTTGCCGTGACAGCGGCCATGAGCGAGGGCACTGGCCTCGATGAGTTTGCCAGGGAATATCCCGAGCGTTTCTATGATGTGGGCATGGCCGAACAGCACGGCGTGACCTTTGCCGCCGGACTGGCCACGGAGGCCCTGATTCCGGTGGTGGCGATATATTCGACATTCCTGCAAAGAGCCTATGATCAGATTCTCCACGACGTCTGTCTCCAGAAACTGCCAGTCGTACTCGCTCTTGATCGTGGCGGCTTCGTGGGAGCCGATGGACCGACTCACCACGGACTCTTTGATTTTTCCTATCTCCGCTCCATTCCTAATATTATTGTGATGGCGCCCAAGGACGAAAATGAACTCCAACATATGCTTAAGACAGCAGTTGAATGCGGGGGGCCTGTCTCCATAAGATATCCCCGCGGCAGGGGAGCTGGTGTGCCCATCGACGATGTTCCGGTGTCTCTTGCGATCGGAAAAGGCGAAACTGTCTACGACGCCGAAAATGCGAATCTGGCCATCGTAGCCATTGGCTCTACTGTTTATCCAGCCGTTGCTGCCGCGGCGAAACTGAAGGCGGAAGGGATCAACGCGATAGTCATCAATGCCCGTTTCGTCAAACCCCTCGATGAAAGGCTGCTTTGCGATACCGCTGGTTCCATAAATAGGATAATCACTGTCGAAGAAAATGTCCTCATGGGCGGATTCGGAAGCGCCGTGCTGGAATTGTTTGAAGAAAAAGGCATTCATGATATCATCATAAAGAGGCTCGGCATCAAGGATAAATTCGTCGAACATGCCACGCAAAAGGAATTAAGAAGGATGTACGGGATTGACGAAGAGGGCATCATTGAGGCGGCGCGGTCTGTGATGGAGCAGTAAACTTTTCACAGTATGAGCGACAAAATCAAAAAAATCAGATTAGACCTGCTGCTGGTGGATAGAGGTATCTGCCAGACCCGAGAGAGGGCCAAGGCGCTGATTATGTCAGGCGCCGTGCTTGTGGGAGAGACCAAGATGGACAAGGCAGGCGCCCTCGTTTTCCCGGATACAGAAATCAGAATGGAAGGAGAAGATAACCCTTACGTCAGCAGGGGAGGATTGAAATTGAAGGGCGCTCTCACGGCGTTTGATATCAATGTGAGAGACCTGGTCGCCCTTGATGTAGGTGCTTCTACCGGCGGATTTACCGACTGCCTTCTTCAGGAAGGGGCGCGAAAGGTCTATGCCATAGATGTCGGTTATGGGCAGTTGGCGTGGAAGTTGAGAACGGATGAGCGGGTAGTCAACCTCGAAAGGACAAACGTAAGATATTTCCCAGGTGCGGAAATAAAGGACACGATTGATTTGGCCACGATAGATGCGTCCTTTATATCGCTCAGGCTTGTCATCCCTGCCGTGCAGAGACTGGTGAAGAAGGGTGATGCAATCATGCTCGCCCTTATTAAGCCTCAGTTTGAGGCAGGGCGCAACGAGGTTGAAAAGCACGGCGTTATAAGAAATCCTGAGGTGCATGAAAAGGTAATTGAGGGAATCAAGAAATTCTGCGGAGAATTAGGGCTCTCGGTTGTAGGTGTCTGCGAATCGCCACTCACAGGGCCCAAAGGCAACAGGGAGTTCTTTATTTATCTGAAGACGTAGGAAAATCATTATTAAGAGACTTCTAAAAATATCAGAAGCGCTCATGATCTCCTTTTGACCGTGGTGTCAGTGAAGTAAATATCTTGCAATACATATGGGTGTCAAACTTGCCAAGACAGCGGGATTTTGTATGGGTGTGAGACGGGCCGTCGATCTCGTCCTCGACATTGCCCAGCGCAAAGGAAAAGAAGATATATATACTTATGGTCCTCTGATTCACAATCCCCAGACTGTTGAGCTCCTGAGGACAAGAGGAATCATCCCGGTAAGTAGTATCGACGATATTGCTGCGCCCGCTACTAAAGGAGCCACGATCATAATCAGGGCCCACGGCATATCCCCGGCGGAGAGAAATAAGATCGAAAAGAGAGGAATCAAGATCGTTGATGCCACCTGTCCCAAAGTCACTCATGTCCAGGCTATTATCAAGAAGCACGCATCATCGAACTATGCGGTTCTAATTATCGGCGACAGGGAACATCCGGAGGTCAATAGCCTTCTCGGGTATGCCTGCGGCAATGGCTTCGTTATCGGCAGCGTGGCAGAGGTTGATAATCTCCCTACCCTGGATAAGGTTTGTATAGTTGCCCAAACCACGCAGAGTACGGACGACTTTGTTGAGATCGTTGAGAGAATAAAAGCAAGGTTTCGCGACGCTGTGATTTTCGATACCATTTGTGATTCCACGGAAAAGAGGCAGTCGGAGGTCAAGGCTCTGGCCGCAGAAATGGATGCCGTATTTATCGTCGGCGGCAGGAATAGTGCAAATACAAAAAGGCTGGTCAGAATTTCACAGCTTGAGTGCAAGCCGACGTTTCACATCGAGACCGCCGATGAATTGGACGCCATTCCTTCAAGCCAGTATGAGAAGATCGGTATTTCCGCAGGCGCATCGACGCCCAACTGGATCATTAACCGAGTTTTTGACGCCGTTACAAGCCATCAGGATGAGAGACAGAAGCGGGCAAAGAGGCTGTTCAACTTCTG
Organism: Syntrophales bacterium; assembly: GCA_052144335.1. Lineage (GTDB taxonomy): Bacteria > Desulfobacterota > Syntrophia > Syntrophales > UBA2185 > Fen-1135. The sequence goes on along the minus strand of JBKQQP010000010.1, from coordinate 98,276 downwards.
GGTATTCGCAGTCAAGACGGAGATCTATTCTGCTATCGGAGCAGGATGTCTTTCTTTTACAAGCATGCTCCTGCAGAGACTGCCTGTGAACATCTTGAATGTTCTGACAACGTCCCTTTATGTATATGCCATGCATACGCTCAACCGGCTCATCAACAGAAAAACGAGCACGATCATCGGATCATTTCGGGAAGAATCTTATCTCAAACATGAAAATGCTTATGTATCGGCGGCAATTGTGTCTCTGGTACTGGCCTTGACAATTTCCTTCGTTGCGGGCGTGAATGCCTTCATATTGCTTTTCTTGATTTCCATTTTTGGTGTCCTTTATAATACGAAAATACTGCCGGGGAATCTGCGTTTCAAGAGTCTTAAAGACCTTCCGGGTTCCAAGAACATTTTCATGGCCATGGCCTGGGCAGCAGTTGTGGCAGTTCTGCCGCAGTTCGAAATTAGTCTCTCCGTCACCACCGGAATGCTTGTGGTCTTTTTCTTCACCTTCGGCATTATCTTCGTCCGCTCTGCCATATCTGACATCCTGGATATCCAGAGCGACAGACTCATCGGCCGCGAGACCATACCAGTTCTGATAGGCAAGAAATCCACCCAGATTCTGCTGCAGGGAATACTCGTTTTGCTGGTCATTTTGCTCAGCGTATCCCATGCCCTAGGGTGGACTCCCTCATTGAGTTTTGCCCTCCTGGTGTGCATATTTTTTATGTGGATTTATTTCAGGCTTTATGTTAGAAGGGCGGCATTTTCCGGCGTTGTTCAGGAGGGTATTCTCGAAACCAGCTATATCATAGCTGGCGCAAGTTCCCTAGCCTGGCTTTGCCTGACGAGGTATCTGGGCTGAATGATAACGCAGGGGCGGATATTGTGACGAGAAAGACATTTCTTTTGCCTATAACAATGCTTCTGTTGCTCGCTCTTGCCGGCTGCTCAGGAATCCGCTATTCCGAGGTCGCCCCGGAAGCAAAGAACTTCCATCCCAAGAGAATCGGAGTCCTTCCTATCGATGTAGGGACATACGCAGAGGCAAGGGGCGTAATTGACCAGATCATCGCCGGTGTGCTCATTGATACGAAGTGGTTTACTGATGTTGTCGGTGCAGATGCAATAAGCAGGCAGATGCAATCGAGTGAGGAGCTTAAGAAGGTGGTCCTCGATTATATGGCCAAACTGAATGCTGTCAGCTATTCCGATCCTGACCTCAGCCGAAAGCTCGGTGAAATGATGAAAGTCGATGCCTTCCTCTTGGCCAACGTCGACTACTGGAATTACACAATAGAAAATGGCGACAAGGTAGCCAAAATAGCGATGGGCGTCAGGATGATCGATACAGCATCAGGCAAAATAATGTGGACTGCCGGGCATCATGAAGTGGAGCCATATATACTTATGAGACCCGCTCTACCTGATGTGGCAAGGAGTCTCGTCAAAAGGATGGTAAAGGAGATGCCCCATTAATCGGGCGCCTATAATGAGACCAGGGGCAAATTTTTTTGATCGTCTACAGTTTGCCCTTGATGCTGTTAAGGAATGGAGGTTATGCAATGAAAGAAGAAGTACGCAGTGCCATAGAGCGTATCCGGCCTAATCTGCAGGCGGACGGAGGCGACGTTGAGCTTGTGGACGTGGATGATGAAGGCATTGTCAAAGTGAAACTTCTGGGAGCCTGCCGCGGCTGTCCCATGTCGCAAATGACCCTAAAAATGGGGATACAGAAATATTTACAAAAGGAAGTCCCGGGAGTAAAAGACGTTGTTTCTGTGACGTAAATTTTAAGAAATGGTTTTTATTTAAAGGCCCATAGAATAAAAAGATAAGGAGAAGAAAAATGGCATATGTAATTACAGATGAGTGCATCGCCTGCGGCTCTTGCGAAAGTGAATGTCCCGCTGAGGCGATCAGCGAGGGAGAAGAAAAATACACGATTGACCCGAAGCTTTGTACTGACTGCGGGACCTGTGCTGATCAATGTCCTGTGGAAGCCATCGTGCCTGGAGACGAGAAATAGAGTCAAGACCAGCATCGAGATAAAAAGGGGAATCCGTCCGCCTTGGTCAAGGGCGGGTGTTTTCCCATTGCCTGTTTTTGCCGATGTCCTTCCACTCCACGACTTCCACTTGTCATTTGGACCGAGAGGAAATCCTGCAACCCATGTACAGTGGGCAGTATTCCCGTCGCTTTTCTCTTCGGATAGATGTAAATACATAACATATCTCTGCACTGAAGAGTATCACTATGGAACGATTTATTACCTTTGAAGGGATCGAAGGCTGCGGGAAGTCAACCCAGATTAAGCTTGCCGGTGGACATCTTAGTGAGCTCGGCATACCGCTTATCATTACGGAAGAGCCGGGAGGAACACCCATCGGGAGAAAGATCAGAGAGATGCTCCTGAATAATGTTCCGCGTGATACAGCGAGCATGTCCTCCGAGACGGAGCTTCTTCTCTTCTCCGCGGCCAGGGCGCAACATATCAGGGAAGTAATTGGGCCCGCCATGAAGGCGGGGAAAGTGGTCTTGTGTGACAGGTTCTCTGATGCAACGATTGCCTACCAGGGTTTCGGCAGGGGTTTAGATATAGACTTTATCAGAGGCATCAATGACTTTTCCTCGGCTGGTCTGAATCCGCACTTCACGCTTCTTTTTGATCTGCCGGTGGAGATGGGTCTAAGAAGGGCCATGGAAAGAATATCCAGCAAAAAAGGGAGACCGGCCGAAGATCGCTTTGAAAGAGAGGCGCTGGAGTTTCACAGTAGAGTGAGGAAGGGTTATCTGTCCCTTGCGCGAAACGAACCCGACCGGTTCCGAATCATCGATGCGTCAAAAGATATAGAGTCTGTCCATCGCGAAGTCTGCGTCCACCTTTTGCAATTCATAAGCGAGAAACTCTAAGTACAAGATCACAATCCTTAAGACAGCGTCAAAATTATCATAGCCAAACCTATAGGATTTTTGATATGAGAATTTCTGCATCGCTCCAGTTCAAGGAAAGGTCGACTGCATGTCTTTCAAAGACGTTTATGGTCATGAAAAACAGATAAGGGTCCTTCAAACTGCCATGTCACGGGATCGTATTCCCCATGCGTATCTTTTTTACGGCGCGGAAGGAATCGGAAAGAGGACCGTGGCGGAGGTATTTGCCAAGGCGCTGAATTGCGCTTCCGGGAGAGACCGCCTCGATGCGTGCGATGTATGTCCTTCCTGCCTGAAGACAGATCACGGGAATCATCCTGACGTTATTACGATAAAGGCTCAAGGACAATTTATTAGAATTCAGGAGATCAGAGAACTCCAGGAGCAGATGAAATTCAGCCCCTTTGAAGGAGGAAAGCGGATCTTTATCCTTATAGATGCTGACAGGATGAATATCGCTTCCGCCAATGCCATCCTAAAAACACTGGAAGAGCCATCGGTATCAAATGTACTGGTATTGCTCACTTCACGCCCCCATCAACTTCCTGCCACCGTTCTCTCAAGGTGCCAGCACTTGAGATTCAGTCCACTTGGGCGGGAGACTGTCGCTTCTTTCTTAGAGGAGAAGTCATCACTGGACCATAAATCGGCCCATCTGATCGCCCTATCGTCGGGCGGCAGCATCGGGAAGGCCTGGGCAATGAATGAGGAGTCGTATCTGACAACGAGGGCTGCAGTCTTTGATGTAATCGCAAGTATAAAAATAAAAGATCCACTCAAATTGTTATCCGCTCTCAACGATTTTGGAAAGGAAAGAAAGGATATTATGGAAAGGCTCGGGATCTTGATGACTGGTTACAGGGATGCATTGGTCTATAAGGAAACCGGTGATCGAGACAGTCTCATCAATCAGGATTATATTGATATCATAAAGTCTGTTGCCGAAAGCGAATCGGGCCGCGATATTGTGGGCTGCATAATGGCTGTGGATCGAGCAATGCGCACGCTAAATCAAAATGCCAATAAACAATTGACTTTAGAGGTCATGATGTTTACACTTGGCAGGTATCGTGAATAATTGGTTTTCTGCCGTTACGCAAGCGGCAGCTGACTGGGAAACAAAATGGTAATGGCTGATTAAGACTAGTTCGAGTAACGGAAAAGGAGCACGTAAATCTGAAAAATATTGTCGGCATAAAGTTCCGCAAAGATGGAAAGATATATAACTTTGAAGCGGGTGATCTCCAGCTTGCGAAAAACGATCAGGTTATTGTCAATACGGAAAACGGCATGTCTTGGGGTACAGTTATCACTTCAGTAACGTCTGTGCCGATCAATAAACTGCCGAATGGTCTCAAGACCGTTGCCCGCAAGGTCACAGAGGAAGATTTCAGAATCAAGAAAGAGAATGAGACCCTGGAACAGGAGTCCCGCCAATTCTGCCTGGAGAAAATCAAGGCACGAGATCTTCCTATGAAGCTGATTGACGTGGAATGTCTCTTTGATAAGAGCCAGATAGTCTTCTATTTCACGGCGGAAAGCCGGGTAGATTTTCGGGAACTCGTAAAGGATCTGGTCCAACAGTTCAAGATGAGGATTGAGTTAAGGCAGATTGGCGCTCGTTATGAAGCCCGGATGCTAAAGGGTCTGGGGATTTGCGGCAGAGAGGTATGTTGCGCGAATTCGATCCCCAATCTGGACCGGGTTTCCGTCAAGATGGCCAAAGAACAGAGTGTTTCTCTGAATCCGGAAAAAATTTCCGGACTCTGCGGAAGGTTGATGTGTTGTCTGGCCTTTGAATTTGAGGGGTATCAGGATATGAAAAAACACGTACCAAAGTGCGGCAAGGTCATAAATGCTCCTGAAGGGCGGGGCAAGATCATAAGGCAGAATATCCTGAAAGGCGAGGTCGTCGTACAACTGGAAAGTGGCAAGGAAATTACTGTTAACATAAAGGATCTATAATCGTAGAATTTAAAAGCTCTCGTTAATGCCGGTGGCTTGTTAAAGAGAGAGGGATTGTTCGTGGAGAAGGCTTATTACATTACAACGCCGATATATTATGTCAATGCATCGCCGCATATAGGCCATGCCTATACGACTATTGTTGCCGACGTCCTGGCCAGGTATCATCGCCTTTGCGGATACAGGGTGTTCTTTCTGACCGGCACGGATGAACATGGCGACAAGATCGCCGAAGCCGCACGGGCAGCCAGCACCACCCCCAAGGAATATACAGACCGCATCAGCGCCCAGTTCAAGAGCCTTTGGCCGCAGCTTGCCGTCACCAATGACTATTTTATCAGGACTACAGATAAAAACCACGTCGACACAGTAAGACTGATTCTCAAGAAAGTCTATGACGCCGGAGACATCTATTTTGGAAAATACGAGGGATACTACTGCGTAGGCTGTGAAAGATTCTACACTGAGAAAGAGCTGGTGAACGGGCTCTGTCCCGACCATAAAACGGCCCCGGAGTATAGGGCAGAGAGCAATTACTTTTTCAAGATGAGCAAGTATAAGGACTGGCTGATAGAGTATATCAAAGATCACCCCGATTTCATCAGGCCGGAACGTTACAAGAATGAGGTACTCGCCTTCCTGAGGGAGCCGCTCGAAGATTTGTGCATATCGAGACCGAAGAGCAGGTTGGACTGGGGGATAACCCTGCCCTTTGACGAGGACTACGTGACGTATGTCTGGTTTGATGCCCTCATCAATTATATTACGGGAACGGGCTATCCGGACGGCGAAAAGTTCAGGGTATTCTGGCCTAAGGCCCAGCATCTTATCGCGAAGGATATCCTTAAGCCGCACGGCATTTACTGGCCCACTATGCTGAAAGCCGCAGGGATTGAGCCTTACCGGCATCTCAACGTCCATGGCTACTGGATCGTCGACCAGAGCAAGATGTCGAAAAGCCTCGGCAATGTGATCAAGCCCCTGGATTTGAAAGATACATATGGCCTCGACCCCTTCCGCTATTTTCTCCTTCGGGAAATGGTTTTTGGCCTTGATTCCAGTTTCAGCGAAGAGAGCTTCGTTCAGAGAATCAACTCGGATCTGGCCAATGATCTTGGCAATCTGGTGAGCAGGACCATGACGATGGCTATGAAATACTGTGCTGGAAAGGTACCTGAAGCGCATGCTCAAGCCGAAGAAGACAGGCTTCTTGCGGCCGCAGCAGCAAAGGCCGTGGCCGAGGTTGAGAATTGTTTCCATGAACTTACGCTTCACAGGGCCTTGATTGCCATCTGGGATTTTATCAACGTGACGAATAAATATATTGTCGAGCAGGAACCGTGGAGACTCAGTCAGGACGCGGCGAATAAGAAGAGCCGGCTTGCGACTGTTATCTACAATCTCCTCGAATCGCTCCGGATAACTGCCATCCTGGTCTCTCCTTTCATGCCCGGCTCGGCTGCGAAAATTATGGATCAACTGGGCATCACGAACGCCGCCGCGCATGATTTTGACAGTATCCGAAGTTGGGGAGGGCTTACTGACGGAAACAGCCTCAAGAGATCCGATGCACTCTTTCCGCGGGTCAAATATGAAAAAGAAAGGGAGAAAGAGGAAGTGACAGATAAAGAGATGCAACCTGTAAAGTCGCTGATAGATTATGCGGATTTCGAGAAGGTGGACCTGCGTGTTGCCAAGGTCATCGGGGCGGAGGCCATACCCAAATCCAACAAGCTCCTGAAGCTCAGGATCGATATGGGAGAAAACAGGACTCTTGTGGCGGGGATAGCAAAGGATTACAAGCCAGAGGAACTCATCGGGAAAAGAATCGTTGTTGTGGCAAACCTGAAACCGACAAAGATGATGGGTATAGAATCTCAGGCGATGCTCCTTGCTGCCGATACGGAAGATGGCCTGACGCTTTTGTGTTTCGATAGAGAACCTGTCACAGGGGGAAGAATCCGGTAAATGGGTACTTCCTCATAGCCAGAACGAATCAGAGGCATCTTTATCTTAACAGCAATGAATGAAAAACCTCATCCGGAAGATATAGCCGGCGGCCAGGCTATTATAGAAGGCGTGATGATGCGGCATGGAAACAAGATCGCAGCCGCAGTAAGAAAGCCTGACCGCGAAATAGCCATCAGGGAACAGTATTATGTGCCGCTCACCAAGAGATATAAGTGTCTGGGGCTGGCATTTATACGCGGTACCGTCACCCTGCTGGAAATGATGGTGATCGGCATGAAGTGCCTCATGTATTCTGCCGAGCTGGCCTTGACGGAAAACGATGTGAAGCCGAAGAAATGGGAAATGACGATTTCCGTCATAATTGGTTTGGGCACGGCCATATTTTTTTTCGTCGTCGTTCCCGCTTACTGCTTCTCAGTATTGAAAAGTTTCATATCAAGCACAATCCTCTTGAATATAGTAGAGGGTTTTATACGCCTCGGGATTTTTCTGTGTTTCCTCGGCACTACCCTTTTAATGGAAGACATGAGGCGGGTATTCATGTATCATGGGGCGGAGCACAAGACGGTATTCGCCTGGGAAAATGGCCAGGAATTGACCGTGGAAAATATCAGGAAGTTCTCCACCCGCCATCCGCGCTGCGGGACGAGTTTCGTCCTTGTCGTTATGATCACGGCAATCCTAGTATTTTCGCTACTGGGGAGACCCGACTTTGTGCATAGAGTTTTCTACAAACTACTACTGCTCCCTGTTATTGCCGGTATCTCATATGAGATTATCCGCTTTACCGGGAAAAAAAGAAACTTAAAATGGGTGCAGATATTGAGTTGGCCGGGGTTACTGTTACAGAAGATTACCACTAAGGAGCCAACGGATGATCAAATCGAAACGGCCATTGCCGCGATGAAAAAAGTCATTTAGGTGCCGATATGAAAATAAAACAGTTGCCGAAAGAGTTTCTTTTTGTTCTTGTGATTGCAGTCTTGTCCTTCATAGCCCTGTCAGCCCTTACCGTCCGCCCTCTCTATGCGGACATGTGGGACAGTATTAAGCAGCGCTACCTTCTTTATAGTCTTCCGGGTAAGGGGCAATTCGTGCCGTCTCCGCCCCGTGCTTATGTGAAAAATCCTGACTTTCCCCTGGAGGTTATAAACGACGGCTATAAGATGGTTCGTGTCTATCAGGATTTGATGGAACACGAACTGGTGGAATGGGCCTGGTTGGTGACATTGCGAAACAGGACGGCGCGTGAAGTTACTTTTTCCCTTGAGTACAAACTTCAGGATGATGATTCTTTTTTGCTCGCATCGAGCCGGGAACAGTCAAAGAGCATAGCTCCGGGGGAAACCGTGACGTTAGAAAACAAAGATTCCATGGCTTATGAAAGCGCCAAACGGATAACGGCCAGCAAGATAGATATTCAGCTTCAGTAATAAATATTCGCGCTGAAAACGCTGTATTTGAATGGCCTTAAGCACTCAGATGCCGGTCGTGGAAGTATCATCGAGGGAGTGTTATGGTAAAAGAGAGGAGAAGACGTACGCGTGTTCCCGTACAGATTGATGTTGACATTTTACTGAAGGGCGAAGTTATAAAGCTCTCGACCATCAACATCAGCCTCTTAGGGTTTCTCTGCTCGTCCCATCCCTTTTTTCGGAAGGATGATCCTTGTACAGTAATCATCGTTCTGGGCCGCGACGCACATATATCCATTGATGCCAGGATTGCAAGAGTAGAAGAAAAGGAAACTGCTATTAAATTCATCTCCATGGATGATGAAAGCTTCGTGCACCTAAAGAAGTTAGTACAGTACAACTTGGGCAATGCAGAACTTGTAGATGCCGAACTGCGGCATCCTGCCTTCTCTTGATATGGAGAAGTGCATATTCAAAATATAGCATGGATAAAGTGGCATGTCTGAATCTGAAGATCCAAAAATTAAAAAAGCAAATATCCGTTTGACGGACGGGTCCCACGTGAAGGGTCAAATCAATATCAAAGACCATGACAGGCTTTCCGACCTGCTCAATTTTGGCGAAGACCCCTTTGTCGTGCTATTCAATGCCACAATCCCCGGCAGCCTGGATGGGAAGGTAATTTTCGTAAGCAAGAGTCAGATTCTGTGGATCTGCCCCGAAGACTGAATATAAACTCTGCCAATTATCCTTTCTGTTTCAACTGCAACAAAACTGCCTATAAACATAGGCAAAATCCGCGTGCGGTCCTAAGTTTTTTGAAAGATATACGAAGAGCCTTTAAATGGTGAAAGTGCGTCTGTTTGGAAAGGCAGCTTCTCATGACTTCCGATAATGAAAAATCCGCCGCCATCAAGTCTATCCAAAACATTCATAAAAACGGAAGGGGTGCTTTCTTTGCGGTAGTACGTGAATATGCTGTTTCTTAAGAATATGATTTGAAACGCCCCTGCCGGAGGCGGCTCTCTCATCAGATCATGTACTTCCCACACGATATACTTTTTTAGATGATCCGCCACGCAGTAGTCTTTCCTATCGTCACATGCACGGAAATAAACTGATTTAATTTCGTCCGATAATCCTCTCAGACTGCTTCTGCGATAGACTCCTCCCCTGGCTTTATGTAGGTAATCGGGATTAATGTCTGTAGCACGGATCTGAAATTCAGGCATATGGGAGTACCTTCTTTTCAGCATGTCCCACTTTATGGCAAGGCTGTAGGGCTCCTGTCCCAGCGCACAACCTGCCGACCATGCATGAATTTCTTCACTTCGTCCGGATGTGATTCCAGGGATAATTTCCTCTTTGAGAGAGTGCCACAAATTTTGATCACGGAAGAAACGGCTTATGGAAACGCTCATCAGCATTTCGACATCTTTCAAAATATTGGGGTAGGTCAGGACTTGAAGATATTCATCCATAGTCAGGATGCCAAGCTCCTGCATATGACGACGAATGCGTTTCTTGACGCTCTTTCTCACCTTAGCATAACCCTGCCAGGAGAGACCGAGCCGATCAAGGAGCTGCCTGAAGGAATCATCATCCATAAAACAATGCTATCAAGTAAAGAAGTGATTTATGTACTCTTACCATGATGAATGGCATAGCGCAATCAGGTAGGATCGTCACGATGCAGGCGGAGTCGTGACAATATACAGTGACAATATACAGACTTGACAAGAAACCCCCATTTCTACATAATGCCAAAAATCTGAGAACCAACCAAAGCAGGAGGTATGACATGGAAAATCCTGTCGACAAGTTCTGGCAGATCAGGCTTGCAGATATTAAACAATCCCTTGAGGTAAATAACTTCGGCGCGTTTGTCGCTCAAAATGCTGCTGAGGCAAAAAATATTGTGCTTAATGAAATTATTCCCGCGATTGCCCCCAAGAGCATCTCGTGGGGCGGCTCCATGACATTCGTTGCTACTGGTCTCTATGATGAACTCGCGAACAACAAGAAGATAAAGGCAATTGACACCTTCGACAAGACCATCTCGCGCGAGGACGGCTGGGAACGGCGCCGACAGGCTCTTCTGGTTGACCTTTTCATCACCGGAACGAATGCCGTGACTGAATCGGGGATGTTAGTAAACATTGATATGCTGGGCAATCGTGTTGCGGCTATTGCCTTCGGGCCGAAAAATGTGATTATTCTCGTCGGGAGAAATAAAATCGTCGCGGATCTGGAAGATGCGATGATGCGCATAAAAAATTATGTGGCGCCGGCAAATGTGCTACGGCTGGGCATGAAGACCCCCTGCGCCAAAACGTCGTATTGCGAAGAATGCAAGAGCAGCGGGCGACTTTGCAATAGTTGGACGATCACGGAAAAATCCTTCCCGAAAGGCAGGGTGAAAGTCATCTTGATAAATGAAGATTTGGGATTATAAACATACGAGGATTGGATGATGCAGATACAGGATGTCTTCCACACTTATGGGGATGACTTAAAACGCGTTGAAGAACAGATGGAAACGCATCTCCGTTCCGGTGTGCACCTGATACCCGAAATCATACATCATCTCATAGGCAGTGGTGGAAAAAGATTCAGACCCCTTTTGCTTTTGTCCACCTCCTCGCTTTGCGGTTACAAAGGCGAAAAGAAGTATGCCCTGTCCGCAGTGATTGAATTCATTCACACAGCCACACTTCTCCACGATGACGTAATTGATGAAGCAACGACCCGAAGGGGAAAAATTTCTGCAAACAATATATGGGGGAATGCAGCCAGCGTGCTCGTAGGCGACTTCCTCTATTCCAAATCCTTTAAACTTATGACTGAGTATGGCAATTTATCCATTATCAAGCTCCTCTCCACGACTACAAACACCATGTCGGAAGGAGAAGTTCTTCAACTTGTCAAATGTGGTGACATCAATATAACTGAAAAAGACTACCTGACAATCATCGAGAAAAAGACGGCAACCCTCATCTCCGCTGCATGCGCCGTAGGAGGGATTTTGGGAAAGGCGTCAGACGATCAGGTCGAGGCCCTTACCCGGTTCGGAATGCGCCTCGGCTCGGCATTTCAGATTACCGACGATACGCTCGACTATGTGGCAGAGGAAGAGGTATTTGGGAAGGCTATCGGAAAAGATCTCGAAGAGGGGAAAATAACCTTGCCTCTTATCCAGGCCCTGAAAAAATGCACATCGGAAGAGAAGAAACTGATCAGGAGGGCAGTTGAGGAAAAAGAATGGGATGAAAAGGTTATCTCGGATATCGTCTCTCTGATGCACCGTCACGACGGCATCAATTACTCCCTCAATAAAGCAAAGACATATATCGGCGAGGCGAAAGGCTATCTTGAATCATTCGAAGACTCTAAGCCAAAGGCATCGCTCCTTGCCATATCCGACTACATCATTGAAAGAAATATATAGACGTCCGTGGTCTCACACAACAGAAGGCCCTTCGTATATGTCTCGGAAATCGTCGAGAGGGCCTTCTCTATCGTATCTCATTGCGAGAGGAAGATAATCGAGAATATCGTGGGCCGTGATGCCGTCCTCGCCTTTGTCCGCCGCCGCCAGGTCTCCGGAGAAGCCATGGATAAATACGCCCTTCTTCACTGCATCCTCTAATGACAGGCCCAGCCCGAACATGGCTGCGATGGTCCCTGTCAGGACATCACCTGAGCCCGCCGTGGCCATTCCCGGATTGCCGCTGAGATTGACAAATACCCTTTCGTCCGGGTAGCCGATCAATGTGTGAGCTCCCTTCAGGACGACGATCGCATGCAGCGACACGGCCGTGAGCTGCAATATGTCTATCTTCTGCTTGCTGATTTCGCCGGCGCTCTTCTTCGCAATGCGTGCCATTTCTCCAAGATGCGGGGTGAGGATGGTCTCCCCCTTCCTTTGTCTGATCATCTCGAGTTGATCTGCGATGGCCGTAATTCCGTCCCCGTCGATGAGAATCGGCTTCTTGATGATTGGCACGAGCTCCCTGACGAGCTGTTGCGTCTCATCGTCGAGAGAAAGGCCGGGTCCGATGACCACCATATCCATCTTTTCCGAGAGCTCGATCAGACTGTCTCGATTTTCCAACGCGATGCTTCCCGCCCGTGTCTCCTTCTGAGGAACAAAGACAATCTCACTTCCTCTAGTTGCGATAAACGGCGTCATCGTTACAGGCGCAGCAAGACGGGCGTACCCTCCTCCTGCCTTAAGAAACGATAACGCTGAAAAATAGGGGGCGCCAAAATAAGATGCAGCTCCGGCAATAAAGAGAACCTCTCCCAAACGTCCTTTGTAGACATCCCTCGCGCGGGGCGGAAGCTTCACATAATCGTTTATCTGGACCTTGATGGCGTCGCTGTCATAGAGGGAAGGCGGAAAAGAAATGTGCGCAACATAAAGTTTTCCACCCAGGGCGAATCCTGGATAGAACATGTTCCCGATCTTGGGGAGACCAAATGCAACTGTACAATCCGCCTTAACCGCCACGCCCAGGACCTCTCCTGTGTCGCCATGGACACCGGAAGGGATATCCAGGCTGAGGACCTTCTTGCCGCTTGCGTTAATCAACTGAATAACTTCCTTATAGAGCCCTGCAGCTTCCCTATCCAGGCCCGTACCGAAAAGAGCGTCCACAATCCCGTGACAGTGGAGGACATCGCTCTTAATCTCTATGATAGACTCAATCCTCCGGGCTTCGATCGGAAGTTTCGAAATTATATTCCAATTGGCCTTAGCCGCCCCTTTGAATTTCTTCATATCTCCGGCAACGAATACCTTGACCAAACCGCCGTTGCTGTGAATTTTTCTCGCTACGACAAGGCCGTCGCCGCCATTGTTGCCGATGCCACAGAGAACGATAAACTTCTTATCCTTTATGCCAATCTCCTGAGACAAGACATATGTTGCGGCCTGCCCGGCGTTTTCCATGAGAATCTCTTCGGGAATATCGAGTTTTTCCACAGCATATCTGTCCATGAACCGCATTTCGCTAGTCTTGCTGATTTTCATTTCTCATCCCTCTTTAATCAATGATCATTGCCCGTTTAATGATTGCGCCATTCTTGCTCATATAGTTTATTTGTCGTTCTTTATCAAGTGAAAGCATTTCACCCCAAAAATTCTTGACATCATTTTTCTTTCACAGCATAATTTAAAAAAGTCATCATAAATATCGTGAATATCATAATTATTTTGTATTTTAGAACTTGCGGGCTTTCGCAATTGTGAGATTAATTATGTTTGAGCGGAAGCACGAAAAGCTGGCGCCTATATCGGTTTTTGTAAGAAGGATGGCCAAATCCATCGCTATAGCGGGTCTCCTGGCGGTAGGTGCTTTATTTCTCGGGGTATCAGGGTACCACTGGATAGCCGGATTCAGTTGGATTGATTCTCCGCTCGAGGCGTTCATGATCCTCGGTGGTACGGGGCCAGTCAATCAGCTTCCCACGACGGGAGCGAAGATATTCGCTTCAACATATGCATTGTTCAGTGGACTGATGTTTATAGGCGTGATGGGAATAGTTCTTACGCCGGTTGTGCACCGGCTGCTGCATAAATTCAATATTGATGAGGGAAAGAAAAACTGATTCCTGTAGCGCAGTGCATCACAGAAGGAGGAGATGAGATGATCAGTGTAATAGCATCAGTAAGGATCAGAGTGGACAGGCTTTCTCAGTTCATTGAAATAATCCAGTCCAATGTACCAGAGGTCAGAAGAGAGAAGGGATGCATTGAGTACTTTCCTGCAACCGATATCGATTCGGGTCTGCCTGTACAGAAGCTTGATAAGAACGTCGTCACTATCATTGAAAAGTGGGAAAGCGTGGAGGCCTTGAGAGCGCATCTGAAGACACCCCACATGCTGGCCTATAGAGAAAAGGTCAAGGACATAGTTGAGGACCTCTCTATCAAGGTGCTGCATGGAGTGTAGAATGAAGGATTGAGATGGCAAGAGAAAGAAATATCCGCAAGGTCGTCAAAAGCAAACCGACCATCGAGGGGGCTGGCGTCCACCTGAGGCGGGCATTCGGCTTCAGCGAGACGCCTCAGTTCGATCCCTTTCTCCTTCTCGATGACTTTCGATCGGACGATCCCAAGCACTACATAAAGGGATTTCCCTGGCACCCGCATCGGGGGATAGAGACTATCACCTACGTACTCCGGGGAGATGTGGAACACGGCGACAGCATGGGAAACAAAGGCGTCATCGCATCGGGGGATGTTCAGTGGATGACGGCGGGAAACGGCATCATCCATCAGGAGATGCCCAAGGGAGATGAGAAGGGCGTGATGTGGGGCTTCCAGTTATGGGCCAATCTTCCCGCCTCGCAGAAAATGATGGAACCGCGGTACCGCGACGTGAAGGACAATCAGATACCCGAAGTCGTTGCGGGCGAAGGCATCAAAATAAAGATCATCTGCGGAGAGGTAAAAGGGACAAGAGGCCCCGTCCGGGACATCGTAGTCGATCCCGAATACCTCGACTGCACCATCCCTCCCAGGGTAGAGTTCATTCATCCGACCAAACCTGGATACAAGGTCTTGGCCTATGTTATCGGAGGGAAGGCCTATTTCTGTAGGGGAAGGAAGCCGTTCACCTATGAAGTGGAAGGAGAAAACTATTTCGACTTCCGGAGGGATGCCTTTGTATACAATGAGAGCGTTGTGCTCTTCGAAGACGGGGAACGAATAGTAGTCTCCACGGAGGATGAGCCTGTCCGTTTTCTTTTGATTTCCGGTAAACCATTGAGGGAACCTGTCGCGTGGTACGGTCCCATCGTCATGAACACGCAGGAAGAATTAGAGATCGCTTTCGAAGAGTATCGGAGAGGGACGTTCATCAAGCACAAGGGTCCATGAGCAATCTGGGCGGGCTTACCAATCCACGCAACAATAGAGAGAAGGAGGCAGCGACTATGCAAAGGGTTATGATCCATCCTGCGAGCTATGACGACGTCCGGAACGCGGTAGACCGGGCGTTTGAACTTTTTCCCCTCAAGATTCAGGGGAAGAAGGTCTTGATAAAGCCCAATGTGCTGCGGGCATCGGAGGCAAGAGAGGGCATTGTTACGAATCCTGCGGTGCTTCGTACGGTCGTGGACAAGGTGGAAGTCATGAAGCCGGCCGCAATCGTCGTGGGCGATAATCCCGGCCTCTTCGACTACGGAGCAAACGAGGCAAGCTTCAGGAAGACGGGCCTTATGGAGGCGGCCAGGGGCTACTATCAGAACATCGGTGGAGATTCGCAGAAGGTCGGTTTCAATCATGCGCTTATGCCCGCCGTCAACGTCTCTAGGGCTGTCCTCGATGCTGATATCATTATCAGCCTGCCGAAATTCAAGACCCACGGCCTCACGGTTATCACGGGGGCGATCAAAAACAGTTACGGCATCCTCCCCGGCGCACAGAAGGCACAGCTTCACAAGGTGGCGGGTAACGCCGAACGCTTCCAGGAAATACTGGTGGATGTATTCCGCCTCCGCATACCTGACTTCTTTATAATGGACGCCGTGGTGGGCATGGAGGGGAACGGCCCTGCCTCGCCTGACTTGCGGGACATAGGCGTGATCATCGCCTCCGACAATGCCGTAGCACTGGACTCCGTTGTAGCAATGATGATGGGATGCGAACCGGGCAGGCTGCGATTCCTGGAGAAGGCGAAGGAGGTCGGTCTGGGAGATTACGACCCGAGTGCAATTGAAGTCATCGGGGAGCTGAAACGAGTGCCCGATTTCAAGCTTCCTCCGTTCGGCGGCCAGATAATTCTTCAAAATGAGGTGATGCAGACGCTGATCAGCGATCGAACCCGTATGCGGCCGCAAGCCGATGGAGAATTATGCACGGGCTGCGGCACCTGTATCGATCAGTGCGCCGTATCGGCTTTATCCTTGAGCGACGACAACCTTCCCATAGTCGATGCCGACACATGTATCAGCTGTTTCTGCTGCCAGGAGCTTTGCCCTGAGAAGGCTATTACCTTAAAATAGATCATGTGCCTGCCGAGTCTGACAGCCGTCCGGCGTGTCCCGGCATTTGTACTTCCCGTCTTCCTGCGAGTGCAAGATCAAGAAGAGCGGGGATTCAATCAATCAGGAGGTAAATCTGCATGGAGAAAATTAAGCTGGATAAGAATACTTTCCTTTATCCGATGCCGATGGTTCTCGTCGGCGCGATTGTCGCCGGACGAGCAAATTTCATGGCTGTGGGCTGGGTGTCGCGAGTAAATTTCAATCCCCCCATGATGGCAGTGGCCTTGGGAAAATTTCATTACACAAACACAGGCATTCACAAGAACAAGGCCTTCAGTGTGAATGTTCCGGGGATCGCCTTGATGGAGAAAGTTGATTATTGTGGAATCGTATCCGGTGAGAAGACCGACAAATCGACAATATTCGATGTTTTTTATGGTGAACTTCCCGGCGCCCCCATGATCAGGGAGTGCCCACTGTCCCTCGAATGCCGGCTCGTCAATGCTGTAGATCTGCCTACAAACAGCCTCTTCATCGGTGAAATCGTGGGCGCATACTCTGAGAAACGTTATCTCACAGAAGGCAAGCCCGACATCAAAAAGATAGGTTCCTTCACATTAACAATGCCTGATAACAACTACTGGAAGATTGGCGAAAACGCGGGCAAGGCGTGGAGTGTGGGAAAGAATTTCGGCAAAGGAAGTTCATAGTATAGGGGATAGAGGCAGAAGGCAGAACAGTTCAAGACTTCGGCTTAACGGTAGAACCGGCTGATTTTTTCCGGCCTAACCCCGCAGAGGTACAGGAAGAGGATCAGCCAGTTTCTGAGAGTCGTATAAAAGATGCCCTCTTTCTCCCACCGCCGTGGGGAAGTTCTGACAGCCTTTTTCAGGATGCATACCTTTCCTTTCCGTTTCTTGATCCTCTGCATGATCTCCACATCTTCCATGATCGGGATATCCCTGAAGCCGCCCAGGTCCTGGAAATCCCTCTTCCTCGCGAAGATCGCCTGATCACCGTACGGTATCCTCGTCAGGCGTGACCGGATGGATGCCGCCTTCTCAATCAATCTGAATGCAGGCCTCTCTGAGTCAACTGCTAAATCAAATGCTCCGGCCATGCAGTAACTATCCTCCATTGCCCTTTCTATAAGTTCCAGGGCATCAGGTGGAAGGAGGGTGTCGGCGTGGAGAAAGATGAGGATCTCACCTTCTGCAAGAGACGCCCCGAGATTCATCTGCTTCCCGCGCCCCTTTTCCGAGATTGCAGTGTTCACGTCCATATGACGGGCGGCCTTGATCGTTCTCCCCGCCGGGTCTCCATCCACGATAATTATTTCTGCGTCGCCCGCCGCATGTAGGCTGCGGACATGCTCGATCGTCCGGCAGATGATTGCCTCTTCGTTCAAAACCGGGATGATGAAAGAAAATTTCGGCGTCATGGGATATCATGCAAGGCCTATGGCCTTGAGATACAGCATAGTTTTAGAATCCGTAAATCCTGTATCCTTACTGTTTTTGATCAGGACCGCTATGTCTTCATATTTGTCGATGTCCCGCCATACCGGTAGCACATGCACCGGAGCACCGGCCACGTGTAAAATATTCATCGTCTCCTGAAAAACCGTCTCTGCACCCCAGGGAAGCCTCGCGAATACACCTTCGTCGAGAGTATCCCGCCTGAATCCGATGAGATAATAGCCCCCGTCGAGAGATGGGCCGATTACGGACCCGTATTTGTCGAGGGCGAAAAAGGCCTCGGCAACGATCCGTGTCGGCAGATCGGGAACATCGCTCCCGATTAGAACAACGGAGTGGGCCCCTTCCGAGAAACATCTTAAGAAGGCGAGTTTCATTCTCTCACCAAGGTCATCTCCCGTCTGCGGGATGTAAGAGAATTCATCGCCTAGCATTTCTCTCATCTCGTGTTCCTTCTCCGCGGGATGGAATGCTAAGCAGAGCTTGCAAGGTTCTTTGGAGAACCTCTCCAATAAATCTTCCACGAAGCAGCGGTAGAGATTTGTCGCCGCCCCCGTACCTAGATCTTTCGCGAGTCGCGATTTCACCTTACCCTGACCGGGAAACCTCACGAACATAATCAGGCATCTGTCTTCTGTTCCCACACTCATGAATTTTTCTCTTGTCTCACAGGGTTGATAAGATTCCTTATCTTCTTCCTCGTAAGCGGCAAAACGAGGAGCCACAGAAGCGAGAGCTTTTTTTCGTCCCTGAAATAACCGAGACCGATCGTCATCCCTTCATGCCCTGCCGATGGCTGGTCCTGATAGGTGCCCATGATGTGGTCCCACCAGGACAGGTTGAAGCCGAAGTTGGTGTTCGTCTCACGCATGATGACAGAATGATGCACGCGGTGCATATCTGGGGTCACAAAAAATACCCTGAGCGCCTTATCTACGGAACACGGGATGTAGACATTGCTGTGGGTGAATATAGAGCCACCGTTCAAGGCAACTTCGAATATCAGGACAGCGAGAGGAGGCGAGCCCAGTATGACGATGGTGGCCATCTTGATGAATATGGAGAGAAAGATTTCTAAGGGATGGAAACGCACCCCCGTCGTCATGTCAATGTCCATGTCCGTATGGTGTACCATGTGCAGGCGCCAGCACACAGGCACAGTGTGAAAGGCGACGTGTTGAAGATATATGACGAAATCGAGGGAGATAGCGCCGACAATGATCGCACACCATGGAGGCAGGTGATAGATATTGAAGAGCCCCCAACCCCTCTCGGCGGCAAGAATTGCCGCTGTTATCGGAATAACCGGGGAAAGCCCCCTGATAATGGCTGTATTTAGTATATGGATGGAGAGATTACTGAACCACCGGGGCATCTTCGACGCAGTCAGGTTGCGGCGCGGCGAGAGAAGCTCAAAGACGAACATGCAGATGAATATGGTTACAAATGATCCGACCCTTATGGGAATTTCGCAGGTGATTGCGTCTATGGATAAAGGCTCTGTTGGTAGCAAGTGCCGACTCCATCAAATATAATTGTATTAGAGGCCACTTCAGATATCTTAGTTGAAAAAAAATAATAATAAAACAGAAAAAAATATATATCTACTTCCATGAGACCTTATGCATCTAGTATAAGGAACATAGTTGCTTGCGGAGGAGCAGGCGCTGGTATTGCTGAGATTCGGGATTGACCTGCATGAAGCGCGCGGTATCACGAAGACTGATTGTCATAATATTCATGTCGTGATATAATTTTATTCAATCAGCAATGTTGCAGCAATAAGATGCTGAGGAATACACGATGAAATTTGTCGACAGGTTAGTGAGTCAACTCTTCAAACTGGATCTGCGCCGCCGCCTGATTGTGGGATTCCTGATTGCCACATGTCTCACCGGGTTCATAGCCACCGTCATCGGCATATGGACGATCAACAAAAGTACAATAGACGAAGTGCAAAACCGGGTCAGACAAGACATCAATACGGCAAAGCTAATCTATAGTGAGACCCTAGAAAGGATAACTTCCCAGATTCAATTTGCGGCAGAGGCGGTAGACCTGCACATAACGATAGCCAACCATGACACCTCTAAGATGGAGAACTTGAGAGGTTTAATCCGACATGGGCGCCAGACTCAGGCACAGGACAGCGATGTGTTCCTTGATATGCTCTCGGTTGTCGATGCCAAAGGGCGTGTCCTCTACAGGGCGGCGAACCAGAAAATCAGGGGAGACAGTATGCTCTGGACACCGGTCGTGAAGAACTGCATAGAGGAGAAGGCTACACAGGCATCTACTGAACTCATGCCCATTAATGACATTCTCAGGGAGAATCCTGATCTTGCCGGGCGGGTCAACATAGAAATCATAAAAACTCCTCTCTCCTTTCAATCGAATGAGAAACAACTTCCCCAAGGCATGGTAATGATGGCGGCTTATCCGATCCTCGATGGAAACAAGAGATTAATCGGCGCTGTAATCGGAGGGGTTCTTCTTAACAAGGACTATACCATCGTGGATAAAATAAAGGAAACCGTATACCAGGGCGAAAAGTACAAGGGCCGTGAAATGGGTGTCGCAACCATATTTCAGGGCGGCGTGAGAATATCCACTAATGTTATGACGAAAGACAACGAGAGGGCCGTCGGCACTATGTTGTCAAAGGAAGTATATGACAGGGTTATAGTGGAAGGTAAAGACTGGGTCGGCAGGGCCTTCGTGGTGAACGACTGGTATATAACCACCTATACACCCATCTACGACATAGAGAAGAAGCTTATAGGGGCGCTTTATGTGGGTATCCTGGAGGCAAAGTACAGGGACATAAAGTGGAATACCATCTGGATCAACTTGGGGATCACATCTCTTGGCATGATCATCGCCTTTATCGTATCATTTCGGCTGGGGGACACCATAATAAAGCGCATCCGCATGTTAAAGGAGGCCGCGGAGGCTATAGCAGCAGGCAATCTCGACTACAAATTATCGCCCGATAAAATTTCCGGATTTGATATGCTGGATGAAGCGTTCAATTATATGTCGAAATCCTTGAAAAACAACAATGAAATGCTGCACAGGGCTCATCAGCAACTGGCAAGAACGGAGAAACTGACGGCCTTAGGTGAAATGGCGGCAGGTGTGGCTCACGAGATAAATAACCCACTGGGGGGCATACTCCTTTACAGCAACCTTGTTCTCGAGGATATTCCGGAAGATTCTCCTGCAAGGGAAAATATGCAGAAGATAATCTACCAGACGAACAGGTCAAAGAGGATCGTCCAGAGCTTACTTGACTTTGCCCGGACGCCAACGGGGGAGATGTTGCCTCTTAATATAAACGGCGTCATAGAGCGTTCCCTCAGTCTGGTGAGAGACCAGGCCATGTTTCACGGCATAGAAATAAACACCCGTCTCGCGGAAGATATCCCCGAGGTGGTCGGTGACAAGTCAAGGCTGGAAGATGTCTTTCTGAATCTCTTTATCAATGCCGCCGATGCCATGAAAGGAGGCGGCACGTTAACCATTACCACCATGCAGGGTGCCGACAACTCAATAAAGATTTTGATTACAGATACCGGCACAGGAATAGAAGAAAAGGATTTGCCTCATATATTCGAACCTTTCTTCACAACAAAAGAGCCCGGCCAAGGGACCGGACTCGGTCTTCCGATAGCTTACGGTATCATCAGGAAGCATAATGGGTTTATTGATGCGGAAAGCGATCCCGGAAAGGGGACGACTTTCATTATTTCCCTTCCGGCATATTTAGGCAAATACAGCGGCATGGACGAAGACATTTTTTACAGCTAATCTTGTAAAATTAGAAGGGTGGCAGGAACAGTGACTTCGAAAGATAAAAAGATTCTGATTATCGATGACGAAGAGTCCATGCGGGATGCCTGCACACAGGTGCTGTCACGCAAAGGATACCAGGTGGAATGTACGGGAGATGCGCTCCGGGGGCTGGAGATGGCTCTCAAAGATATATATAATGTGATCCTGTTGGATGTCAGGATGCCCAAGATGGATGGATTGGAGATTCTCGCAAAGCTAAAAGTCGAAAGAAATGTCTCTGCAAAAATCATCGTTATCACCGGCTATGGCAGCATTGCTATCGCCGTAGAGGCAATGAGACAGGGTGCTTTTAATTTCCTAACGAAGCCTTATTCTGCAGCCGATCTGAAACGAGCTGTTGAGGATGCCCTCAAGCAGGACGAGGGTAACGCAGAAAAGGGACTATCTCTGCTCTACGGCACGAGCGACTACATGAAAGAGCTGAAGGAATCCATTGGCCGTATAGCGCAGACTGACAGCACCGTTCTCGTCACAGGGGAGAGTGGAACGGGAAAAGAACTCGTGGCGCGTACCATCCACAACCTCAGCAGAAGGGCCAGTCAACCATTTATTCCCGTTGACTGTTCCTCGCTGGTTGAGACCCTCATGGAAAGCGAACTATTCGGACATGTCAAAGGGGCATTCAGCGGCGCGACGGAGTCGCGTGAAGGCCGTTTCCAGATGGCAGATAAGGGAACATTGTTTCTTGACGAGATCTCCAACATCAATCTCAACATCCAGGCGAAACTGCTGAGGGTAATTCAGGAACAGGAGGTGCCCAAGGTTGGCAGATCGTCACCGGAGCGGATAGATGTCAGGCTCATTGCTGCAACGAATAGAGACATCCGCGCGGAAATTGAAGCAGGAAGGTTTAGGGAGGATCTATTTTACAGGCTTTCCGTTGTGCCTCTCCCCATAAAGCCATTGAGGGAGCATAAAGCCGACATCCTTCCTATTGCCCAGCATTACCTCGATATATTCATAGCGAAATACGACAGCAAGGTGCGCTCATTTTCGGAAGAGGCAAAGAAATCGCTCGTATCATACATGTGGCCTGGCAATATCAGGGAGCTTAAGAACATCGTCGAGCGCCTGTGTGTTCTGAGCGACCATGCGGTCGTCAATCTGTCTGATATATTTTACTATGGCCAAGTAGATCAGGCAAAGACGCCTGTCGTCGATTCTTCTACCGGCCGGATGACTCTGATAGACGTGGAAAAGGAACATATAGAAAAGGCACTCAACCATTTTCACTTCCAGATCAATAAGACGGCAAAGTTTCTCGGTATCGACAGAAAGACCCTCCGGATAAAAATGCGTAATTACGGTATAACGACGGAGCATCATTAGAAAAAACATGGCCATAAGGGGTTATCCGCCTCAGCGAGGGGGAGTTTTACCCCTAAAAGGTCCCTTTCTTCTACAGCCATCTACATTTCTCTTATATAAATCAATAAGTTACAATCTGGCATCATCCTTGCTCATACTAATCATACAAAATTCAAGATTGGAGGTAATGAACGATGACAAAGAAAAAAATTCTCTTGATAGACGATGACAAAGATTTTCTATTCGCAACCAAATTGATTCTCGAAAAGGGCGGGTACGAGGTATTCCTAGCAGAAGACGGCAAGAGCGGCGTCGAGATGTGGAAATCCGTGACACCTGACCTTGCCATCATCGACATGATGATGGAAACGTGGGGTGAAGGCTTCTCAGTATTGAAAAAAATCCGCGCCACAGATACGGGTAAGGATACACCTTTATTCATGCTGAGTGCAGTGGACTTGCAGGGTCCGTACCAATCGTTCGAACCGCCGGCTGAGTTTCCTAAAGTGAACAGGGTATTGCACAAACCAGTGAAGGCTGATGATCTCCTTGGATATATTGCCCAGGCGCTGGGTAAGTAATCGGCATGATGAATGTTAAGAAACCCCTCATTTTGATCATCGATGATGAGGAATCCCTGCGGGATGGATGCGAGCAGACGCTGGTAAGGTCGGGGTACAGCGTCTTGACTGCTGCGGAGGGGGGCGAGGGCATCAAGATCGCAAGGGAGCATAAGCCGGCAGTCGCCTTTGTCGATCTTAAAATGCCGGGTATATCGGGCATGGAGATTATCGAGATACTCTCCAGAGATATACCTGACATCATCCTTATCATGATCACCGGCTATGCGACGATAGTGTCTGCCGTAGAAGCCATACAGAAAGGGGCCTATGACTACCTCCCGAAACCGTTCAGCCCTGAGCAGTTGCGGGCCGTCGCCAAGCGAGGTCTTGAGCATCGCAGCCTAAAGATAGAGACGAGAATATTGAGGGAGGAAAAGGAGCGCATGGAGAGGTACTTCATCACGTTTGTGAGCCACGAAATGCGTTCCCCTCTCGTTGTCATAAGGCAATGCATGGAATCTCTCAAAGCAGTGGCAGGCGATCAATTCAATAAAGACGTCACGGACCTTATTGAGAGATGCAGCACGCGTGTCCGGAATCTTGAAGGATTGATTGAACACTGGCTGGATCTCAGCCGGATAGAAAATGGCACCTTTGCACAAAAGAAGGAGCCTTTGAGGTTATCAGGCATCATTTCCCGTAGCGCGGAGGAAATGATGCCTATCTGCAAGGAGAGAGGTATTTTTTTGGAGGTAAATGTGCCGAAGAATCTATGCCAAATTGTCGGTGATGAGGAAAGCCTGGTGAGGGTATTCATCAACATCATAGGCAATGCAGCAAAATATACGCCGGCTGACGGTAAAATATCTATCTCTGCCCAGAACGACGAGTACTATGTTACTGTGAACATTTCTGATACAGGGGTTGGCATTCCCCAGGACAAGCTCCCCTTTATCTTCGAGCCGTTTTTCAGAGCGGGGGGCAAGGAAGAACGCCACAGAGGGTCCGGTCTCGGACTGACCTTTTGCAAGAAGATCATGGATTCTCACGGCGGGGACATAGGCGCCACGTCGAAAGAAGGTGAAGGCACAACCTGTACATTGAAATTTCCCGTCCCTCATCCCGGGGCGGAGAAACGTCTCGAGACCCCTGCATAGGGCGTCTTGAGAAGCTTTCCTATTTCAATGGATCATACCGGACAAACGATATGCCCAAAAAATACGACGACGCAAAGGATTATCAGTTTCATGAGAAAGACATGCCGGACAAGTGCTTTGTCTGTCATAAAGACACGGACGTGCTCCTGATCTTCCGACAAATCAAGACCATGTTGCTTGTCCATCTCTGCCGCGACTGCATATATGAAAACATCGCAGATTATCTCCTCGACAATACGAGACCCTGGCTCAGCGAGAAAAACACTATTTAGCAAAGCGACGGCTATGGTCTTATGACTTAAGAGTGATGCTTGATTGCACCAGTAAAAGACTCAGTCCCCCTAAATCCTATCCTTTACCCTGTGCAGGGTAGTACATTCCCTAATTTCTGAAATATATTTGGCTGTCTTATCTCTATGCCTGCGAATGTCCATCGTATTCGATAAAATGGTCGAAATGTTATCATCTGTTTGTTTGCATGCTACTCAGTGAGATTTTAATGTAAAAGCTGCATCATATCCATCATATACATCCCCGAACCCCAAGGAATGTTCGATGAAAAAAAATCTCCTTAGAGGCTCAGAAAATAGTTGACATAACGAATCAATTTTTGTAGAGAGAACTCCTCTGTTGATAGGGGTCTTCCAAAGACCTAATAAATCTGGCATGCGAGATGCTCTATTTCTCGACCTTAATCTGGTTATTCGACTGCCGGCTTTACCTTGTTGCGATACCATTGCTTGCTTTAAGAAAAAAACAAAAAGCTCACGGGACGAATAACCATGTCCATTTTCCCCCGTGATTGCGATGAATGCGGCCAGCCTGAGGAGAGCTTCAGGTTTTGCGAGAGCAGATGCATGCTGCAGAGTTGCCCTGAATGCAGTTTTCTTTTACAGCTCTATGGCACTGGTTGCGGAAATATCCGCGTCTATTATCTATGCAGTCAATGTTATGAAAGACGTATTGCGCGGGGGTTTATTGAGCCCTAGGAAGGAGGTGTGAGCTACTTTCCAGAACTTATTGGCATTCCTTTAACTTTATCTTCATTAATAACAAAAGGAGGATTACATGGATCTCGACAAAAGGATGACGCTTAAGGATGCGGTAGCAAAATTCATCCATGATGGCGATGTAGTATACTATGGGGGATTCCAGATCATGGTCCCCATGGCCCTGACTCACGAAATCATCAGACAGAAGAAGAGGAACCTCACCACAATTGAATCCTCGACGGACGTGGGGGGTCTGGATATTATGGTGGGTGCAGGCTGTGTTAAGGAAATCCACTCTGCATGGATCATGAACTGGTATGTGAAAGCTCCCTATGCCGTTCGCCGGGCTTTCAATGAAGGTAAGCTCAAGAGGTATGACATCTCTAACTTCGGCGCCACCACCGCCATGATGGCAGGTTTCATGGGCATTCCCTTTATGCCCATCCTGGGAAATATCGGCACGGATATGCAAAAATACAACACGGCCGATCTCAAGATAATAGATGATCCTTTCACCGGCAAGAAGGTAAATGTTGTGCGCGCCTGGCGTGCCGATGTGGGCATCATCCACGCTCAGAAGGCCGACCGTCTCGGCAATGTGATATCCTATGGAACACGCGGCGTCACCGACGAGTTCGGCGCCAACGGAACAAAGCGGGGCGTAATCGTTACGGCTGAGGAGATTGTGGAGCCGGAGGTAACCAGAACCGATCCGGACCGTGTCATTGTTCCCTACTTCAAGACCCTGGCTGTTGTCCACTGCCCGTATGGCGCTCATCCCTCAGCCTGCCGCGGCTACTACGGCC
This sequence comes from Syntrophales bacterium, assembly GCA_052144335.1. Taxonomy (GTDB): domain Bacteria; phylum Desulfobacterota; class Syntrophia; order Syntrophales; family UBA2185; genus Fen-1135. Next base: position 71,846 of record JBKQQP010000010.1, on the reverse strand, counting down.
TGGATATCCGCTTCAGCCAGTATCAGGGCAGATACGAGAGGTACGCAGACCTCCTGCCTGCCTTCCTCGATGAATGGGTCTACGGCTGCAAAGACCAGGCTGCATACATCGAGAAATACAAGTCGAAATTCGGCCAGGCCGGTCTGGACCGGCTGAAACCCAAGCTCGGCTTTACGCCTAGCCCAAAACTGGGTGTCGATTACGGTTACCATGATCCGACATGCTGGAAGGGTGTGCCCATGTACACGGATGACCGGCTGAAGGCTTACGAAGAAAAACTCGCCGCAAAGAAAGGGGGTAAGTAATTATGGCTGATTATAAACTGACAGAACTTATGACAATCCGCGCTGCCAAAGAAATTATAGACGGAGAGGTTGTCTTCATAGGAGTGGGACTGCCAATTATGGTGGCCGCGTATGCCTTTGCCACCCACGCCCCCAACATGATTATGTTCACCGAGGGCGGCGCCATACGGGCGACACCTCCTCAGGCCCTTGCGATCACCGTGGATGACCCTGCTGCTTTCCTCGGCGGCGATGCAACGTTCGGCATGCTGGCCACCATGGCCGCGCTGCAGCGCGGCGAGGTCGACCTTTCCTTCCTCGGCGGTGCCCAGATCGACAAGTACGGGAACATCAACTCGACGGGAGCAGGGGACTGGTCCAAGAAGGAAAGCTTCACCTACTTTGCCGGAAGCGGCGGCGCGAACGACATGGCGACTTCAGGCAAGAGGAGCGTTGCCATTATGCCCCAGGATAAAAAGAAGTTCGTCGAAAAATGTGAATACATTACCACTCCCGGCTTCCTGGGTGGTCCGGGAGAGCGTGAGAAACTCGGCATGATCGGTGGAGGGCCGGACTGTGTGATCAGCACCATGGGCGTCTACAGGTTCGATAAAGGCACCAAGGAGATGTACCTGGCGGAGTTCTTCCCCGGCCAGTCCGTGGAGAAGATCAAGGCCGCCTGCGCATGGGATCTCAAGGTATCGCCTAAGGTGGTCGAGACCGCTGCGCCGATCGAGAAAGATATTAAGATCCTCAGAGGTCTTGACCCGACCGGTTTCTATCTTGGATAGTTGTTAGGAAAGAGAAACCATACAAATAACGTAAGAGAGCGGTGTTTTTCTCTGCACCGCTCTCTTTTAGGGATATTTACCTGATACGCGTCTGATTGAGGTCCTCACAAAGAGGCCATTTCAGCATCGGCAATTATTCCCTCTCATTAAAAAGCGCTCCAGCGACTTGCGCGCAGTTGCAGGAAATGCGTGCGCAAAACACAAAAAGAATGGATTGGACTGCAACAGCCGGTCTCTGGACTCGTGACTGATGTGCCGGCCACATACCGTCCGATAGCCTGCAGGTGGTATGATGCAACCAGGAATCATAGCGGCAAACTTGCAAAAAAACAGCCGCAATAAAATGGAGGAAAGATACCTCAAGTATCGGCACTATTATGCAGGGATTGACATTTCCGGCTACGGCGGATATGGAAATGACGTGTATTCCTTTCTTTTGCCAGTGTTTGATCGCTGTCATAAAAGAAAATCTCTCCATGATGTTTCCCCCAATATCATCTTTCTGGAAGACAGGACATATCTTGTCGATCATCCGGATTACAGAAAGGAAAGGGGAGATGCGATCAGCTTTCATATAAAAGTAATGGCCCTCAGCATGATCGGGCTTATTGTAAACCACAACAAGGATGGGATCTCGCGGAAGCTCCTGCAGTGCATAATTTCTGATATTTCCACGCGTACGAAATCATATAATTATTCCGAGTGCCTGTGTTTTTCGATTACCGTGAGAATGTTCATCGACACGGTAAAGCAAGAATTTTCGCATTTCGGGAATCTGGTGACGGATCTATCATTTCGTGATTTTGCCAATGAGGAAACGTTAACGCCAAAACCGCAGCCAGTCATCAGCGTGCTCTAAGGGGCAGGATAGGAAATAGAGACGCGTCCTCATCTTCCTATCATAAAATCTCTCACCTTCTGTCAAGAAAACAAATTATAAACGGCAACCTTCCCAACAGGTTCCTTGACGATAAAAAAGGAAAAATGTTAAATCTACGGCGGGAGGGCGAGGTATGTATTTACACCAAGCTGAGGTCGGTCATATGGCCGTATTCGCCTATATTGTGGGCGACCCGGAAACAGGCGAAGGTCTGGTAATAGATCCGGCAGCAGCCGTGGACTGCATTATTGCAACAGCGAAAAAGAACAACATCAGGATCAGATACATCGTTAATACACACGGGCATGTGGACCATATGACAGGGAATGCGGAGATGAAAACCAAGACGGGTGCGCAGATTATTGTCCACAGGGATGATGCGGAACTCGTCATGTTCACACCGCTTCCTCTCTTCAGGATGCACGGGGCTGAAAAGTCTCCCTATCCGGACATTATTGTAAATGACGGCGATGAAATTAGGGTCGGGAACATTTCTTTCGAGGTCATCCATACCCCGGGACATACGCAGGGCGGCATATCCCTTTACACGGAAGGATATGTCTTCACCGGTGATACCCTGTTTGTAGAGGCTGTGGGAAGGACCGATTTTCCGGGAGGGTCGTGGGCGACTCTGCGACATTCGATAATGGAGAGACTCTTCACGCTGCCGGACGATACAAAGGTGATGCCGGGCCACAACTACGGGAGGATGCCATCGTCCACAATAGGGCACGAAAAGATGTATAATCCATACCTGAGATAGACACCTATCCTTCCTTATGCCGGCAGAGAGGCGGATAGTGATTGCAGGACTGCATCCATATCATCGATAATCTCTTCGGCTATGGCGGGGAGTTTTTCATAGAGCTCCGGCGAAAGACTCTCATCGAAGGCTACCTCGTTTCCTATCTCGACACCGTAAACCGCGGCAAGACGAGGCATTTCAAAACCGCATTGCACGCCGAGTTCCATAAGCTCAAAAATATTCAAGCCGTGCGAGGTAAAGAGATGCAGCGTGCCGCAGCGGTCATCCTCGCCGATCTTTTTGAGTTCTCCCATCCTTCCTTCTTTCGTGGTCATGGCATCGATGATGAAGAGCGTATCATAGCCCATGATTAGATCGAAGAGAGAAAGGCCGATCATGGCGCTTGCTGCGACGTCTGCCTCTCGGACTTTATTCCGGAGCATTGCCGCCAGCGCCAACCCCACAGCGTCATCCGAAAGTATCGGGTTCCCCATGCCAAGGATAAGAGTCTTCATTGTCAATACCATCCTCCCACATTCTCTTTTGTATAAGAGGTTAAGTGTGCATCTTTCAAAGTCTCCGATCTATCATCGGCTTATTTCCCTGATTACTCTCCCTTCATGATCTCTGATTTTTACCTGGAGCGGCATTGTGCCAGGCAGAGAGTGGGTAGCGCAGGAGAGACAGGGATCGTAGGCCCGAAACGCCATTTCCACCATATTCAGAAAACCCTCCTTCACATCCGGGCCATGGACGAATTCCTGGGCGGCCTTCTTCACGGACAGGCAGATGGGGGCGGCATTATTCTGCGTAGCCACGATGAGGTTGACCTTCGTCAGTATGCCTTCGTCATCGGTTTCGTAGTGGTGGAAGAGTGTCCCCCGGGGCGCCTCCACACAGCCCACGCCCTTGTTCTTGAGCTTGAGGTTCATGTTTCTGATATCCTTGCTGGCAAGCTGAGGTTCATCCGCGATGATCACGTTATTTTCCGCGGCCTGAAGCGCGCAGATGAGCCGCGCCCAGTGCGTGGCTAGCGTGTGATGGGCAGGCTTGCCTCCCAGCGTATCGAACATGATCTCAGCTTCTTTTTGTGCGAGCGGGGTCTGCATGGCGCTGGCGACGTTGAGCCTGGCGAGCGGCGCGACACGGTATAACGACGTGCCATTGCCCTCCGTGAGCCCCTTCCAGCCGAGCTGTCTTAAGTGGTTGAGTCTGATGTATGTCCACGGCTCCACCCATTCACCTATATACTGGTCATAGTCGCGGGGATGGAATCTCACATATTCTTTGCCTTCGGGGTCAATGACCTTGACCGTCCCGTCATAAAATACGGACTTGTCGTTCTCATCCACCAGGGCCATGTAATAAGTCTTGAGCTTATAGGCATCGTTCAGGATGAGATCCACGTAGGACTTGTTTGTAAGCACTACGTCCTTAAAGAGCTGAATAGCGAACTTGGCGAAATCGAGAGAAAATACGGCGGTATCCTTGACCCATTTGCGGTCCTGTTCTGTAAATCCTCTCGGTACGCCCCCGGGCAGCCCGCCTTCCGGATGCGGCGCCTTGGTGAAGATGTGCCGGATGATGTCCCGGTTTCTCTTTCTCACTTCAATCACCTTAAGGCCTATTTCCTTGCCCACCTTGCCGATAACGCCCAGGATGTTTCGCTCTTTAGGATCGGCGTCCGGGCCGACAACAAAATCGGGCGCCGCGAGGAAGAAGAAATGTATATAATGGTCTTCAATATAGAAGGCATTGAATTCGAGTTCCCTGATCAGTTTTGCCGCTGGGGTAGGCTCAACACTGTAAAGGTCGTCGAGGGCCTTGGTGGCGGCCATGTGGTGCGCTGAAGGGCACACGCCGCATATATTGGGTACGATTCTTGGCATCTCCTCCGCGGGCCTCCCCAGGCAGAAGCGCTCAAACCCACGCAACTCGGCCACCTGCCAGTAGGCATCCTTTACGTCGCCTTTCTCATCGAGAAGCAATTCTATCTTCCCATGTCCTTCCAGCCTCGTGATCGGGTCTATGGTTATTTTTCGTGCCATGATTATTTCTCCTTATTCTTGCTCTTTCGTTTCAGCGACGCTGAAGGGAGACTGAAGCGGTAACAGTAGCCCGCCAGGTCGGCAATCCCGTCGATGACTTTTTCGGCCTCCGCCTCGCCTTCTGCGCTGATGAGCGAGGCCAGTCCGGAGATTAACTTCGCGCCCGCGTCATCCACACCGTCAACGGGACCGAAGCAACCCCTGCAGGGGATATTAGTTCTGATGCATGTTTCGCCGCAACCCGAGCGGATCGCGGGCCCAGCGCAGAGAACGCCCTGCGCCAGGAAACACAGATCGTCTTTCGCCTCAATCTCGTGTATCCTTTTAAACTCTGAAATTTCCATCCGCAGCGGCTTGGATTTATTCCGGGGACAGGCGTCGCACAAGGGCTTGGTCGGTGCGAGCGTCGCGCCTCTGGGAGGCAGCTTGTCTTCCAGGACGGCAAAGACCGCGTTTGCTATGAGTTCCGGCGGCGGCGGACATCCCGGCAGGTAGTAGTCCACGCGGATGATATCGTGGAGCGGATATACCCGGTCAAAGAATTCCGGCAGCGTTAGCTTGTTCCCGTTGACTTTCGTTTCCGTCTGAGGCCTGTTATTGTTCGGATTAACCACTGTCGGCGCATCACGGTAGACCCAGTTGAAAATTTCCTCTTTTGAAATGAAATTCGCCAACCCTGCGGTTCCTCCAAAGCAGGCGCAGGCGCCGAAGGCCAAAACGAGCTGGGATTTTTCCCGCAGCAGCTTGGCCATCTCTTCCTGGTCTGAATTCCGCACGGACCCATGAAGAATGGAGAGAGCTATCTCACCCTTCTTCATCTTGCGAATGCTTTCGTACTTGAAGTCCAAGGCGACCGGCCATAGCACAATATCCACGGCGTCGGCGACGGTTAGAATCACTTCGTTCAGATCCACTATGGCCTCATCGCAGCCTGCGCAGGATGCGAGCCAGTAAATTGCTACCTTGGGTTTCTCTGCCATATTATCCTCCAATTTTCTTCTCTACATTCTTCGCGCCTTGAAATCACAATGTAAATATTCACAAGTGTCACAGATCAAGACCCAAATCACACCGCAACCGAAAGAGGCCCCAAACTCCTGATCTCTTTTTTCATCTCTTCAATGAAGGCGGGGATCTTTGTACCCTCCGGGTCAAGGCTCAGCGCAATCTTGAGACGTCCGGGCTCGATGCCGAATTCCTTGAGGGTCTTGCGCAACAGAAGCACCCTCTTTCTCGCCTGGTAGTTGCCCGTCTGAAAGTGGCATTCCTTGTCGGGGCAGCCCAATATAAGCACTCCGTCTGCCCCTTCCTTGAAGGCATCGATGATATGCGTGGCGTCCACCTTGCCGCTGCAGGCCACCGGGATAAGGTTCTTCAGCTTCTTGGCATAACCGTTGCCGTTCAAATAGCCCCACCCGAACTTACAGGAGAAGCACACAAGTTTGGGGGTGAACTCCTTCATATTATCCTCCTCGTGCACTATTTTCATGATACCCATTTATCAGAATACTCGTATTTACCTTGAGGTTATCATTTCACCGTATGCTACCCGTGAACAAATGCGGTGGGCATCCTTCCGGCGCCCACTGGGCAATAAGCTCTGCGTCTAACTGAACGCCTGCTTCATCCCCAAAGAAGGTAATCCTATCTCGCTGCTGATTCAGATAATCCACGAATGATCTGCTTCTTAAGGAAGCTGTCTTCTCATACTTCTTACGGGTCAATTTCACAGGGCTGCCCATCACATGAAGCCAGTTAATCAGCTGAGCGCGCCCTATGGCGATCCCATGTCTTTCTCTCAGATACCTTCTCACCAGGATATTGTCCCAGCGTGACTGCATGTACCCTTGGTCCATCGGTGACTGAATTAATGTTCTCTTCAGATCCGTTGCGATATCAGGCGTCAGCCTGCAAGGGCGGCCGAGATGCCGATCCTCCAGCCCTTTTATGCCTTCTGCATTTATCCGTTTTACAAGATTGTAGATACCCTGCCGGGACATCTTGCGCCGGCGACTCAGATGGTCTATGGGCACTTTGTCAATGACCCCCTGCAAGATAGCTATCCGCAATCCTACACGCCTAGGGCGTTGGCGCGATAAATATTCATCCAAAGAAGCATGCGAAATCTCAGGATGCGTAATCATAAGTTTAGATGTTGCCATATTTTCAACTCCGTCTTATTTTAATTCTGATAATGATCCTTAAAGAGAAGCATACACTTCTGCAATACGCTCTTCCATGTCGGAGCCTATCAGTTCCCTTGCCCCCGCCGGGCAGGCTGATACACACATGCCGCAGGCCTTACATCTGAATATGTCTGTTGCAGATACCAGGTGGCCGCCCTGTTCCTTGAGATAAGCGGCGCCATAATGGCAGGACGATACACATATCCCGCATCCGCTGCACAGGTGTTCGTGAACAGCAACGGATGGCAGTTCGTCCTGCATGCCTATGGATACACATGCCTTGCACGACACGCAGGGGCCGCAGCACAGACAGCGCCTTGCCTCCTCGATAGCTTCTTTGAGGGAAAACCCCTTCTCGAACATCTGGAAGTGCACGCGCTTCTCTGCCGGTATCCATACTACCTCGGGCTCAGCCCTGTAATCTTCATCCTTTAGCTCGGGTATAGCGAATACCTCGAATTCCTTCTTCCTTCCTGCCCTGATATCGATTCCCTTGAGGTAACGTTCAATCGATTCTGCAGCCTCTTGACCTTCCCGCATGGCATCCACCATGAAGCCGACCCTGCGCACGTCACCCCCTACAAAGACCCAGTCTTTGTTGCTGCTCTGGAGAGTGAGGGGGTCCACAGCCAGCCGCCCATTTTCATCCAATAGGCCCTCTCCCTGCAGAAACGCCCGATCCGGTCCCTGACCGACGGTGATGATAAGGGCATCGCCGTTTATCGTGACAGTGTCTCCGGTATCGAATTCCGGATTGAACCTGCCATCTTTATCGAAGACGCTCGTGCATTTAGGAGAGACAATGCCTGTGAATCTTCCCCCCTCACCCAGTATCTTACTTACACCGCGCGAGTATATGATCCTTATGCCTTCTTCCCAGGCACCGCGGATTTCCTCATGGTCCGCGGGAATACCATCCTTCGAGGACTTGTCCTCGCTTTCGAGGGCCACTAGGGTCACATCTCCACCCAGTCTCTTTGCTGATCGCGCCGCATCAAAGGCCACGTTGCCGCCGCCTATGACGGTCACCTTCTTTCCGCCCAGGTAATCTTTCACCAGGATGCCGCGACTCACCTCATACAGGAAAGTCTGCCCATACATGACACCGTCCAGGTCCTGGTTCTCTACCAGTTCCCGACCAAAGGTTAGCACCCTCGGACTGGGCGTCCCTTTGGCAATGAACACTGCCTTGTACCCGTCTTTTTTCAGTTTATCGAGGGTGAGATTGCCTTCGCCGATTCTGGAATTATATTTTACTTCTACACCGGCGATCCTCAGCATATTTTCGATGACTCTCTGCAGCACAATCTTGGGAAGGCGATAATGGGGGATCAGCCACAGCGCCCCTCCCAGCCTGCCTGAAGCCTCTAAGATAGTCACTCTGTAGCCTTTTCTGCCGAGGTGAAAGGCACACATCAACCCACCCGGGCCGCCGCCTACGACTGCTACGTTTCCCTTGTCCTTAACGACGTCGTATTCTTTTTTCTCATCGAGGTGGTTTAAAAAATAATCAGATACAAACCGCTTCAAGAGCCTTCTTCTGATGGAACCTCCCTTGCTCTGGTAATTACAGCCCAGTTCGCATATACCGCAGACATAGCCGCACACAGGGAAAAAAGGATTATTCTCAAAAAGATAGTCTCCAATCTGGATCAAGCCTTCTTTGGCCTGATTGATATCTTCCGGCAGCAGGGAAATCAGTACGTTTGTGCGCTGGATGTCTTCATTGATTGGACATCGCTCCTGGCACGGTGCGAGACACTGCTTGATGGCAGGCTCCACAGACGCCTCTCCCTGGATGGTGGTCTTCCACATGGTGATCCCTCCTCATATTTTTTTCCGCACCGATAGATCGCTTCCTTGAGTTATCTGCCATCCTGTCATTTCGGGCTAGGTGAAATGACATCCTTACAATTAGGACGATACGGTATGGAGGATGCGATCTGCCAATCATAATGTAAACTTACCAATTAGCAATACTGATGCCACATGTTTTTGTTAAATGATTTTAATGGGATATGGCATTTGAGTGATGTTTTTGCCCCTGTTCAGGGGTAATATTGCCCCCACTTGGGGGTCTTATTCCCCGCCAGAAACTGTGTCATGATGCCCACTTGTCATTGTTTTTTGCTGCTGACAAATGGGGCACTGAAAGCATCGCAAATCTTGATGCATAAGGTCGAGAGGTCATCGTCAAGATAATGAATGAACTCCTTGACAAAAAAGACCGATTTTGTTTGACTGCAAAACAGGTGATGGAGTTCACCTCCCAACAAACCGCCCGTAAGGCTGATAACTCCTACCAGTGGATTTCTGGAGGAGTTTTTTCATGTCATATGCAATCAATAATGATTCAGTGAGCCGAGTACAGGATGTTTCACAGCAATTGCTGAATAACGTTCTTGAGCTCTGCACGAGATTCTCCATTGTTTCTCTGAACCGACAAATAGAAGCCTGCCAAAAACTACTTGTGCAGAACCCGCCTATTGATGTGGCAATCCTCGGCCAGTTTAAGGCGGGCAAGAGTTCCTTCATCAATAGTCTCATTGGCAAATCCATTCTTCCCGTCGGCGTCACACCGGTTACAACGGTTATTACCCGTCTTCAATATGGAGAAAGAGAACAGGCTGTTGTCAGTTATTTCGACGGTAGCGCCGTTGAGATCGGCATTAACGATATCAAAAATTTCACCTCGGAGGCCGACAATCCATCCAATAAAAAAAACGTAGAGGTTGTGGATATTGAACTCCCGTCTCTCAGGTCCTATGCCGGTCTTCGTTTGGTTGATACCCCCGGCTTGGGAAGCATATTCAAATATCATGTGGAAACCTCTGAAAATTGGCTTCCCCAAGTAGGAACTGCTATACTTGCCATCAGCGCCGACCGCCCCCTTTCAGTTAATGATGTGCAGTTGATTCGGGAACTGATGCAGCACACGCCGAATATAGTCATACTCCTGACTAAGGCTGACCTTCTCTCACCGGAACAGCAGCACGAAGTCATAGAATTTTTTGAACGAATGATTCAGCGTGAATTAAATAGGCAGTTGCCGATCTACATATACTCGACCCATGTGAAGACAGAAGCATACAAGGATCGCTTGGAAGCCGGACTTCTCTCCACGCTGTCCTTAAACCGTGATTTCGAGTTCAGGAAAATCCTCCAGTACAAGATGCAGTCCTTGCTGAAAGGTTGTTTAGGTTATCTCGATATTGCCCTTAAAACATCTTTGCAGGCTGACCGCGACCGTGAGAATCTTCATAAACAAATCTTTGATGAAAAAATCAATTTTGATCTTATCCGAGAGGAACTTATGATCATTGCCCGCGAGAATAAGAGACAAACTCGCACTCTGATTATGAACTACCTCGACAATTTCCAGAGACCTCTTAGGAAGAAACTCTCGCTGGATTTGGAAAAGGAGCTTTCCACGTGGAAAGTGAATCTGTGGAAACTCACACGGAGACACGAAGAATGGCTCGCAGAGCGCATGACGGAGGAGATGAGGCACATCTCCAAAACCGAGCATAGACATTTCTACGGCACTGTCAATAAGGCCCACGCAAGTTTATCCAGATCAATTGAAGCCTTCAGGAATCTTCTGGATAAAAATATCGAAAAGGTTCTTGGTGTGCGGCTTGCCGAGTCGGACTGGAAGATTGAGGTGTCAGAACCCGATCACCCCGACATCAAGACGGTCAGGTCCTTCGACATCCATTTCGATCTCATCTGGTTTCTGATTCCCATGTTTATCTTCAGGGGTCTCTTTGAGAAGCATTTTATTAGCGGGATTCCCCGTGAAGTGGAGGCCAATCTTTCTCGTCTTGCTGCCCAGTGGGAGGACCGCATCAACAGGGCAATCGAAGAAATGCAGAAACAGGCGATTAATTATGTAAAAGAAGAACTCTCCACCATAGACGCCTTGCTGTCGAAGACCCGTGGTCAAACAGATGAGATCAACGAGAACATCAAGAAACTAAAAGAAGGATTGCAGGACATAATGGTTTAACTTCACGCAATAGTCTTTTGCAGGCTAAGTCGGAACCATCTCGTGCTGGAATTTCTGAGAATTAATGGAAAAGGGGAATATGTATGGAAAAGGAGAAAGGTTGCATATTTTGCGACATCGTAGCGGGCAAGGCCGAAGCATATAAGATTCATGAAGATGCGCTTTCCTTTTGCATACTGGATATCCATCCTTACACAAAGGGCCACTGCCTCGTGATTGCAAAGCGACATGTCCAGTGGTGGCACGAGCTTACCGATGAAGAGAATGCAAGTCTTTTCAAGGTGGCGAAGGTCGTCGCCAACCGGATGATGGACAAATTCCATCCTGACTTCATCTTTCTCTATGCGCGGGGCAGGAGAATTCCGCATACCCATCTTTTTTTGATTCCGACTTACAGCGGTGACGTCCTCGACCGTTTCTTCAACGCCCTGGAAAATTTCCAGGAATCGCCAGAGGAGCTGACAAGACTCAAGGAACCGGCGGCCATGGCCGAGGCCGCAAAGATATTGGGCCAGTTTTGAAGAACGGGGAGCGTCAGATCGAGATGTAACCATCAGGGGCGAGACTCGTTGCCAGCATGACCATGTTTATATCAAGATGCCCCGTCCACCCTGCGGCCTGTCTATTCTTGTCGTCAAGCCAATATGCCTCGATCATGTTACTGAGCGGTGTGTAGCGCATCAGGTCTTTAATCTGTGAGTGCAGACGGGGGTTCGCACTGATATTGCGCGGCGACTGCTTGATCAGTCCCGGCAGTTTTTCAATTGCATGCAACCCGATGGACAAACCCAGCTCCCGAAATGCGAGGCGGTGCTCTGCGGGGAGTTTTAATTGATTCCTTCTTTCAAACAATCGCAAGCCCGTGATGGATGAATCGAGGAGGTCATTCAGAAGTTCTTCCTGCTCAGAATCCGTGTCAGTCATCAACTGGGCCAGTTTGTACGCTGTGCTTAAGAGTTCGCCGATGCCGAGGGGATCATCCGTCGCCCAGTTCTTTCCCTCACAGATATTGGCCATATCTTTGATTTCCCTGCTGAGGTCGAGCTCCTTCGATTTCTTGGAACCTTCCACTGCTGCCTGGATTTCCAGATAGATGATCAGTCCGTCGAGTGGATCGTGATGCCCCATCGAAGTCACAAGAGGATAGGAGAGGTCGATGCTCATTTTCCAGTACATGCGTTTCTGTTCACCCGCCAGTGGAAGATAGGTAAACTTGGCATGCACGGCCTTCGCAAGCTCAATCGCCCATCTCGCGTAAATTGAATCTCCCGTAACCCGGCTTACACGAGCGAGGGCATGCATCCACTTCGTCAGGTAATGGTAGTATTGTCCGTCGCGGTCCCACTCCAACTGTTCGTTGTAAGGTTCGTCGCGTCCGCGCTCGTTCATTCCCTTGCCGATTCTCAACCCGCCGCTCGTGGGGTGAAATTTTCCCTCTTCCTCGGAAAGTCCGCTGATCCAGCCTACCCACGGGTCTTCTTCACGGCGCCGTCCGAGGATCTTGTGAACCTGATCTATGAGGCGCAGGGCGAGCTCCTTGTAGCGCTTGTCACTCGTCTGTTTGTACAGGGTGAGGAAATTGCAGACGGCAAAGGCGTCTGTCCACAGGTACCGTCGAGGCTTTTCCTTGGATGATAACAGTCCCGTGAGATGGGCGAATTCCATCATGATCTCCCGGGCAGTAGACTTCGAGGTTTCCCGCTTCATATTTTTCTAAAAGTCCTTTCTGCGAATTATCATCCCAAGCTCGGAGACTGTGTCACCAATTTCTTCTGTATGACACACCAACTTTGCATGTGTAATATGGAGATAGATACGTGGCGTGTCAATAGAAAAGAAGATGATTTAAATGGTAAGCATGTTTCATTGTTATGGGAACAAGAGGCGTAGGGGATGCCTGTAATCACTTGACCTGGATAGAAGTATGGGATAGTCAAAATGCAATGATATGAAGATTAGAGATGTGATAAAGATAATTGAAGAGGATGGTTGGTTTCAAGCGTATCAGAAGGAAGCCATCGGCAGTATAAGAACGATAGAAAGGAGGGTCGTGTAACAATTACGGGACATCCTGGTGATGATTTAGCCCCAGGAACTTTAAATAGTGTATTGAAACAGGCGGGGATAAAGAAATCTGCGAGAAAATAGAGAGGGTACAGTATGCTAAGGTATTTAATAGTGATTGAAAAAGCCAATGGATATTATTCTCTATATCCCCCGATCTTCCTGGTTGTATAGCAACTGGAAAAACAAAAATAAAGCTGTCAAAAATATGCATGAAGCAATTGAATTGCATATCCAAGGCTTAAAAGAAGATCACCCGCCTATTCCAAAAGCACAGGCCGTTGCAGAATACGTTGCAATAGCGGGCTAACAAATCACTCGTGCGGATTGCGTATGGTGTGTATCGACGGGCCGATTCAGAAGAAAGTGTCTTCTTTCCAGACGCCGCCGGTTCCGCCTCCCGCAATGCCGCCAAAGACATTATCGTAGTTTTCTTCTAATGTACCGTTGTTACAGATGACACATCTGTCAACGAGGGGGGCGAACTCGCCGTATGATCTCCCTGTCTCCTGCCTTGCACCCCTTCTTATCCGAATAGGCCATACAACTACTTCTTTCGAGCTATCCAGTTTGATTCATCCAACTACAATTTAATAGCAGCCCGTCCGCCCTCATCATCAAAAAAGCTTCGTTCACATACAAAGGTGCAAACGACTACTTCATTGAGACCTAATGCTTTGCATTTGTACTGTTGAAATTTCTGTTACCTTACTTTCTGTCAAGTTTCTTCCTAAACGCCAGACTGATCTTCTCCAGGATATTGGGTCTCCTGACATAAGTTGCGGCCCTTCGTTTAGCCATACTTAGCTACTGGCTTCGACATGCGTCATCGGCAAGTAAGCATTAAGACGCTGTTTCTGACGGGGAATAAGACCCCCATATGGGGGTAATGTTACCCTTAGCTACGTGAAAAAACGTCCCTCAAAGATCATATCTTATTAGAATCATTTAATAAAAATATATGGCATCAGTATTGCTATTTTCTAAGTTAACATTTTCATTAGTTAGATCAGGGTCTTAGTTTTTTCGTGTTAAGGCACTTAACCTCAGAAGACGCCATGCTAACTGTTGAAGGAGGGAAACTATGAAAGTGCTATCCAGAAAATTGGTGGAGCTTGTGGAACACAACGCCGACGAGTTGACAAAACGATGGCTGAAGGATGTAAAGAAACATCCCGGAACCAAGACCTATCACACCTATGATGAAAAAACACTCTATCGGAGAGCGTTCACTGTCTACAGCCAGTTTGACAAATGGATGTCGAACGAAACTACAAAAAAGGATATTGAAAATATATACACGGCCCTTGGCAAGCAGCGGCGCCGGGAGGGATTCGCTTTGTCGGAAGTCATTCAGGCGCTCATCATCACGAGACGCCACATCTGGCTTCTTGTGCGTTCCGCAGGCCTCCTCGATACGGCCCTGGATCTTCACCAGGCAATAGATCTCATTAATCGGTCTGTCCTATTTTTTGATCGTGCGATTTATTTCACTGCTGTGGGATTCGAAACAAAGGATTGATCCGGAATCCCAGGGTTCTTCTTTCCAGAAAGGAGGTGACAATCCATGGTTTCGGTAGATATCTTGAAAGGATTCAAATTTTTTCATAGCTTCAGTGACGAGCAAATCAAGAAACTGGCGGATATAGCTACTGAAGAATCATACAGGGCAGGTTCTCAGTTGTGGAAAAAGGGAGACCCGGCACAAAACCTCTACCTGCTGGAAGGGGGAAAGATTATTCTGGTCATGGATACGTACATGGGTACTGCCAGACCACCCATGCAGGTCACCGTGGATATCGTTACAAAGGGAGATGCCATGGGATGGTCAGCTGTCATTGAACCTTACGTGTACACACTGGGAGCTCGATGCATCGATGATTCGAAAGCCATCGTTTTCGATGGAGCCAAACTCAGGGAGCTGCTAAATGAAGATGCCGCATTAGGATATAAATTCATGCAAGCCACGGCAAGAGTAATCGCGATCCGCTTGACCCATACCGAGATTATTCTGATTGGCGAGCGTGGACTCTCAGTTTTGAGCGAGTATTGAGCAAGAAGAAAATTCATAGAGGAGGTGCCTGACATGTTTATCCAGGAGGTTGAACTCTTCCAGGGGATCCCGTCACACATGATTGGTGAAATATCCGAGCTCGTTACTCAGGAAAGTCATCCGGCGGGATATGTCTTGTTTCGGGAAGGAGATGTCGCGGATTTTCTGTATATCCTTGAAGAAGGAAATATCAATCTGATCATTCGAGGGCAAAAGGACTTCTCCTTCCCCATGGTCAAGACGGGGTCGGTGTTCGGCTGGTCGTCGCTTGTAGAACCTAATGACTACACGGCCACAGCGGAATGTGTGAAGGATAGCAAGGTGCTAAAAATTGATGCGGAGCGACTGATGCGGGTATTCCAGAGACATCCTGCCGAGAGCCTTATTATCATGAAGCGACTGGCAGGTGTGATAGCTACCCGGCTCGTAAAAAGTTATAAGGAGGTCGCTGGTAAATAGGAATAGTGACTGCTGATGAAGCCAGTTCATGCGACATTTCCATCTTGATATGTTAATAATTTTATTGTCAGGTTCCCGACATTTAATAAGATTGAAGGCGACATTCACGCCCAATTCGTTTATATGGTCCCTCTCAGTCGGTAATGCAAAAGTTTGATCAATTCAAATCCATATTGTGCTGCTAACTGAGAACACCTCATATATTACATTTACAGCATTTCACTATCTTGGTCCACAGAAACCCAATTACTAGCGCCCGTCGTGACTTGCCACCTCACTGATCAATTTGATAGCGTGTATAAACTCGAAATATAGCTTATACTCAATAACTCACAATGGAGACTACCAATTGAAAGCTTGTATAATTTTGATCATCCCCAAATTGAGGATTACAGTCAAATAATAATTATCGTTTGGAGGGTGGATATCCGTCAAAATGACCGGATGCTTTATTGTTACAGCAATCAATCAAAATTAGAATTTTTCAAGAAGCTAAGAAGCAATTGTCGTAGACCTTTGCGATAAGAGTCTCCTCAAAACCGGAAATGATTTTCCTTTATATCATCGGTCTTGCTTTCAAGTTCTGCAATAACCTGGGCGCCGAGGAGGAGGATTATCGCTGCCGCTTCTACACTGAGAAGAAATACCACCGTTGATGTCAGGGAACCGTAAATTATATTTACGAAGGATATGGATGTGTAATACCAGACGACGAGGCGACGGGTTATCTCCCAGAGAACTGTAGCGGCCAATCCTCCGATCAATGCATGATGGAACGTTATTCTCCCTACGGGCATGACGAGATACAGAGAAGTGAACATAAGCACTTCGCCGATCAACCCCGAGCAGTAAAATGCAATTCTGGAGGTGCCTTCGAAGCTCCAATTCCAGCCTAAGAGCATGAACTGTCTGTTTTCGACGGCCTCCAATGCTCCCGCAAAAAATGATACAAAGAATATACCGAGGCCGATCAAAAGGATATACACGTAGGGAATAATAGCCGAGACTAGAAAGTGGCGGCGCTGGATTCTGATGCGGTGGTGAAATATTACCGAGATCGCATTCTCCAGCACCGTAAAGGCTATGGAGCTGAAAAACAGCATGATCAGAATGCCGATAACACCGATTACATTGCGGTGCGCAATGAATACCCGCACCTGGTCGATCAAGGTCGCAGCGTATCCGGGCATCGCCATTTCCAGGTATGTCGATAGGGTGAGGAACAACTGCTCTTCTTCCACAAAGTGCGAAAGGACAATCAGAGTGAGTATCGAAAGAGGAGCGATCGAAAGCAGCGTGTAATAGGCGATGGCACCGGAGAGCAGCACGCCCTGGTTCTGTCTGAAACTGCGCACTACCCTGAACAGGAAAGCGACGAACTGTGGCAACGCCCTAATCAAATATTTTAATCTCTTTGCCATTGGTAAGATCTTACGCACTGTATTTCGCCTCTGTCACCTTCCGCAGATTACGGAAATCTCAATCGACGCATCCCTCGGCAATTTGGTGACTTGAATAGTCTCCCGCGCGGGGAGGACATCCCCCAAGTACCTGCCGTATATCTCGTTGAATTTTCCGAAGAGACCGAGGTCTGTGAGGAAGACGGAAACCTTCAGGACATTCTTCAGGGTCATGCCCCCTGCTTCCACCACTGCCTTGAGATTTTCCAGAACGAGTGTCACTTCGGCCTCGAAGTTCCCCGTCAATAATTCACCCGTCTTGGGATCAATGGGAATCATACCCGAAACAAACAGCAGATCGCCGTACCTCACTGCCTGTGCGTACGGACCGATTGCCTTTGGGGCATTGGGAGTGCTTATTATTTTCTTCTCTGATGCGGCGTTCATATCCAGCCTCCGTCCATGCAAAGATGATTATAATATTACGACATCATTCTTTCTGAATATTTAGCAACCTGAGCATTTCGGTCACATCCGTTGTCGGGCCGTGACATGAGAAATTGGTGCAGACATGAGCAGTGGCCATATCCTTCATGGGTTTAAAGTCTTTCATAAAAGGAACCATGTCGACTATATCGGAAGATTCATCCTCCGGGGAACAGAGAAGGATAACGGCATTGGGAAGAAAATGCTCTCTCAGCGCACGTAGCATTCGTTCCGTATCATCGGCTTTGGGCCTGCCGGCAATCACGATTTCATAAGAGGAATAGAGCAGGAAGCCCAGGGCAACCATAAACTGGGTGTGGCCCATGGGCACGCGTCCGACGTGACCCGCAAGGGCGCGGCTGATGTCCACGGCCTGTGCTTCAAGTTGGCCGTTCCCTGTCAGTCTGGAAAGACGGACGAGATTTAACATGGCCACGGAGTTTCCCGAGGGAATGGCGCCGTCATAGCTCTCCTTCTCGCGAATGATCAGGTCTTCACCATCATCGGGTGTGAAATAGTAGCCGCCGTGTTCCTTGTCCCAGAAGTGTTTCGTTAAATCTTCTTGAAGCCTCAATGCCGTCTTAAGAAATGAAGCATCAAATGACGCTTCGTAACACTCTATCAGCCCCCAGATCAAAAAGGCATAGTCATCGAGATTAGCCATGATAGCAGACTCTCCCTCGCGGTGCCTGTGATAAAGTCTGCCGTCGATCTCCCGCATATTATTGAGAATGAATTTGACGGCGTTTTGTGCTGCCTTGAGGTAAGCCTTGTCCATAAAGACCTGCGCCCCTTTCGCCAAGGCAGCGATCATCAGGCCATTCCAGTCGGTCAGGATCTTATCATCTTTATAGGGGCGGACGCGCTTATCGCGGGCGGAAAATAGCGACAGCCGTGCCGCAGAGAGCCTGTGGCGTAGCGCATCTTCGGAAATACCCAGAGATGAAGCAATTTCGTGGGCTGGTTTCTTCATGTGAAGGATATTTTGGCCGATTCTTACTCCCGTTAACTGATCGACAAAATTTCCCGCCCTATCCACCTGAAAAACCTTCATTACCAGTTCCGCTTCGGATGGTCCCAACAACCCTCTGATCTCTTCTTGAGTCCAGAAGTAGAATTTTCCCTCTTCACCCTCGCTGTCTGCATCCTCTGCCGAGTAGAAGGCGCCCGAGCGCGCCTTCATATCTCTTAGTACATAGGTAAATATTTCACAGGCCGTTCTCTTAAAGAATTCGTCTCGCGTTGCCTGATACGCCTCTGTATAGGCCATGGCCAGCAATGCCTGGTCATAGAGCATCTTTTCAAAATGAGGCACGAGCCACCGCTGGTCAGTGCTGTATCGATGGAAGCCGAAGCCGATGTGATCATAAATGCCGCCGGAGCGCATGGCCTGAAGCGTCTTTACAGCCATCTCTAATGCCTTTTTCTCACCGTTCCATTTCCAGTAACGCAAAAGAAAGAGCAACTGGTGGGGAGTGGGAAATTTAGGCGCCTGGCCGAATCCCCCATATTTTTCATCATAAAGTCCTGCGAGCCCTTCATATGCCTCCTGGATACTATCTTCCGACAGGGTCTGGCCCTTCTTAATCTCTGGTGATCGCTGCTGCATGGACGATACTATCTCACCGGCTGATTTCAAAATATCATCATAACGCTCTTTCCATATCTCCTTGATTTTGGGGATTATATCAAGCAGTCCGATCCTGCCAAAGCGGCTTTCCTTAGGAATATAGGTGGCGGCGAAGAAGGGTCGCCTGTCAGGCGTCATCACAATAGTGAGTGGCCAACCTCCGGCCCCCGTCATCATCTGACAAGCGTTCATGTAAACCTTATCGATATCGGGCCGCTCTTCACGATCAACCTTGATGCAGACGAAAGCCTCATTGAGTAGTCTGCCGATTTCCGGATCTTCAAAGGATTCATGGGCCATAACGTGGCACCAATGGCATGTGGAATACCCTATGGAGAGAAAAACGGGCTTATTCTCTGTACGCGCTTTATCAAATGCCTCCCCGGACCATGGGTACCAGCCAACAGGATTATATGCGTGCTGGAGAAGATAGGGGCTCTTCTCATTAATCAGACGGTTTGGAATATTTCCGGTCGCATCTTCCGAGCTGGCCATAAATGATATTCCCTTTATTCCATGGGTGAATAACTTTTCTGCAGGTCAGAGTTAATGCGAATGACTTCTGTTGAGACCTTGCCGTCCTTCACTCTGACGACAATGAAATGATAAGAGTGCTCACCGAAAGGAACGTTTATACCGAGAGGTGCGGCGGCGCCCCCGGTTATTATATATTTCACGCCCTTCACTTCATCTTGAGCATAGAGGTGAAGGTGGCTGAAAAAAGCAAGAGAGACCTTCTTCTCTGCCAAGATCTGTTTGAGCCTGTCTGCTCCTTTTGTGAAACAGTGGCTGTGCTGCCATTTCTGGGTTTCCGGCGGTATATGCATAATTACAAATTTATATTTCCTTTTTGCCGTCAGTTGTTCCTCCAGGTATTGCAATTGTGTCGGAGTCAACTCATAAAGGGAGTTGTCGAGGGCGACGATTCGCGTGCCCAACTTCTTCAAATCCAAAGTATAATTCAGCGGGCCTATCTTTTCTTGAAATATTTGCTTGCCGTGCGGATTCGTGACATTGTTTGTCAGTTCATGATTGCCGATGACCACGAAAATTGGCGTGTCGGGCAACGTGCTCTCCACGATGTCGAGAAAGTGGTTAAATTTCTTCTCCCTGCCCGTAAAGACTGTATCTCCTCCGTGCAGGATGAAAAGAGGCTTCAGTTTGCCTGCCGCAGTAAGTATTTTCTTAAATATTTCATCGTTGTCCCTGCTGTCGCCCATAACGATGAACATAAATTCATCAGGTGTCGCCGTCTGTAGATTGCCTTCAAGTTTCTGCAGCGACCGTTCGTAGAGGGTCGATGAATAGCCCGCCAAGGGCCAAGCTATGCCGAGAACAATAATCGGTAATGCTAACAGGAAAATCAAGCGGCAGCGGCGCGGCGCTATCATATTGGTGACCTCTCAAAACATTTCTGTCTAAACTCTTAAAGTATGAAGATTTCAGATTCGGACAAGATTCTTTCGTACATCTCTCACGATTGCTCTTCTATTATGTCATTCTGCCCGAACTGGCAATGAGTTTCTGGATCTCCAGCGGTTCGCCTTTCGATGGTTCACGGATGAGAGTGAGAGCGCCTGCAGGGCATTTCGATGTACAGACACTGCAACCCATGCATTTTTCGACATCCACAACAGCGATACTGTCTGCCATAGAGAGGGAGCCAAACTGGCAGGACTCAATACAGCATTCGCAGCCGGAACAGAGGTCGGCATCGACACGGCAGACATAGCCAGAAGATGCAATCATGGGAGTTCCGTTCTCGTGGGCTTGGATGGCGCCGCAGCAACAGCGGCAGCAATTGCAGATGGCATAAAAACGATTCAGCATGGCGTCCTTGAAGAAGGCGTGATGCACGTGGCCGCGTTCATGCTCGACCTTGAGAATACCGATGCCCTCCGCGGGCGTAATCCATCTGGCACGGGAATACGGTATGACTTTTTCCAAGTTGGTAATCCGAATGTCTTCATTGACAGTGATCATCTGCACTGCCTCTTCCGGTAACATTACCTTTCCGTGATAGCCTTCTGCAAACTTTTTCTTATGGCGGAGATCGGGCAGCAGCAGGCACGCCAGCCATCGCAAGGGAGGGCCGAGGATACGGTTCAGGGGATGGAGTCCCTTTCCGATACCTATGTAAAGATAGGGCCAGCGCCCATAGATATATCCGTGCATCCAGTCCAGGAAAGAGTGTCCCGATGTGCGGCGGGACTCACGGATAAAGGATAATGTGGAAGGCTTCACTTCATTAATGCCCTTGCAGCCTGAACTACATTTTCTGCGGTGATGCCGAATTTTTCATAGAGAACTTTATAGGGGGCGCTGGCGCCAAAGCTGTTCATTCCCACGACTGCGCCATCGAGTCCCACATAGTGCTCCCAGCCAAGTTTTATGCCGGCCTCTACAGCAACCCTGATCCTGACGTCCGGAGGCAGCACATGATGGCGGTATTCGGAAGACTGATGATCAAAAATTCTCCAGCTCGGAAGAGACACAACCCTTACGCGAAAACCCTCGGACGATAGTTTTCTTCCCGCTTCCAGAGCGATCTGTACTTCCGAACCGGTTCCGATCAGGATCATATTGGGCTTACCCGGAACGGATTCCCAGAGGATATACCCGCCGCTCTGGAGACCGGCGGCAGGTGCGAGTTCAACCCGGCTCAGAACAGGCAGATTCTGACGGGTAAAGATCAGTGCTGTAGGGCCATCATCTTTAAGGAGCGCAGCCTTCCAGGCTTCCACAGCCTCGCCCGCGTCTGCGGGACGAATTACGGTTAGATTAGGCACAGCCCGTAAATTCATGATCTGCTCGATAGGCTGATGTGTCGGCCCGTCTTCACCGAGCCCGATGCTGTCATGCGTGAAAACATAGATGACCCTGAGACCCATGAGGGCCGCCAGGCGCATGGGAGGACGCATGTAATCGGAGAACGTCAGGAACGTGGCCGTATACGGGATAAACCCTCCATGGAGGGCCATGCCGGAAGCGATGGCGCCCATTGCGTGCTCACGCACGCCGAAATGGATATTTCGGCCTGTGAAACCCCATTCACCGCCTACAGCTCCCTGTGTGTCTCCTCGCGGTGCATCGGGTATTTCAAAATCACCCAAGCCTTTCAGCCACGTGAACGTGGATGGATTGAGGTCTGCCGAGCCGCCCATAAGTTCCGGCAATATGGGAGCGAGGCTCTGCATGACAGTCTCAGATGCCTTGCGGGTTGCCATATCCTTGGAGCCCTCAGGATATACGGGCAGCTGTGATTCCCATCCTTCGGGAAGGTCTCCTTTCATGATGCGTAGAAATTCAGCGGAAAGGTCGGGAAATTCTACGTCATACTTTTTGAAGGATCGTTTCCATTTATTCTCCCGCGAACGGCCGCGGCCCATGGATTTGCGATAGAAGGCGAGTACATCATCGGGGATGAGAAATGCGCCTTCCGTAGGCCAGCCTAAGGCCTTCTTCGCTGCGATCAACTCCTCTGCCCCGAGGGGTGAACCATGGGCTTCAAATGTCCCCTGCTTGTGAGGCGCCCCATAACCTATGGTGGTCCGAACGAAAATAATCGAAGGACGCGACTTTTGCGCCTTTGCTTTTTTCAGGGCACGGTCAATCGAGGGAACGTCATTTCCGTTTTCCACATGTATCACGTGCCAACCATATGCCTTGAACCGATTTCCCGCATCTTCGGTAAAGGTCAGAGACGTCGTTCCGGCAAGAGAAATGCGGTTGTCGTCATACAGCACGATAAGCTTACCGAGACCGAGGTGCCCGGCCAGCGAACATGCTTCGGAAGTGACGCCTTCCATCAAGTCACCATCGCTTGCAAAAACGTATGTGAAGTGGTCGACGATTTTATGACCGGGTCGATTGTATCTCGCTTCAAGGTGCGCTTCCGCAACAGCCATACCGACCGCGTTGCTGAGGCCCTGTCCAAGAGGTCCCGTGGTTACTTCCACGCCAGGCGCACAGTGTAGTTCCGGATGGCCTGGTGTTTTGCTTTGCCATTGACGAAATGATTCCAAATCCGAAAGAGACAAGTCATAGCCGGTAAGATGAAGCATGGCATAGAGGAGCATGGAGGCATGTCCTGCGGAGAGAACAAAGCGGTCCCGGTCGTTCCACATGGGATTTGTAGGATTGTGTTTTAGGTGTCGCATCCAGAGTGTGTAGGCCATTGCAGCCGCACCCATGGGCATTCCGGGATGCCCTGATTTGGCCTTCTCTACAGCATCGGCGGCGAGAAATCGTATAGTGTTCATGCATTTTTCTTCAAATGGTCTATCATCAGTCATTTTACATCTCTCCTGGGGAATTGTTTCCGAAATAAAAAAAATTCAAAACGTTTTGTCGGTCATCAAGACTACTTGAAGCAACAAGTACGGAAGCAAATTTTTTCGGCTTCGAAGTTTATATACTAACACAAACGGTAAGACAAGAAGATTAGAATTGCAAAAACTTGACAAGGCCGTCTTTTTTCAATAAGAAAACGGCTCAGATAGTATAATGGGGAAAAACAGGAAATAACAAATTCGGCCTTGCTTATTTGACAATCTTACGAGTTCATTCGCAGGACCGCAAAGAGATAGAGGCAATAGACGAAGAACTTCAAAGGTTAAGCCCAGAAATCCCGCGCAATTACGTTGAGGCTCGTTGCACATATCCCGCCATTTGTCTACACCTGGGGAAAACTCTGGACATCCATCGAAAAGTATGAGAATAAGTAGTCGTAGAACGTTTTTTAGTTACTGCAGCAAAGACTATAGATAGGATCATCTGAATCTATTTAGGAGGCCGAGACCATGTTTGAAGGTCTTTTTCAGCCAATGCATCTTCTGGTGATATTGGTTATTGTTCTGATTATCTTCGGGCCGGGAAAACTTCCTGAACTGGGAAACTCAATCGGCAAGGCCATAAAGGGCTTTAAGAAGGCTATGGCGGAGCCGGACGAGAAGCCGGGCAATGCTTCCGAAGGCAAGAAGATCGAAGACAAGAAAGAAGAAACAAAATAACTGGCTCCCTTCGATGGATGGACGTCTTGCCTTCAGAATCCTAATCCTTCTCGCATTTATCATTCTATCGACCTACCTCTTCATCCACTATGATCTGTATGTCTACTTCACCAGTCAGCAGAAGGCTGTCGCGCTCATTGACTCATTTCATCCATATGATGAACTCGTCTTTATTGGCCTTCAGATCCTGCAGGTGGTGGCAGCTCCGATACCCGGCGAAGTAACTGGTCTTATCGGCGGGTATATTTACGGCGCCTTCATGGGTACGGTTTATTCCACCATTGGCCTTACTATCGGTTCTTGGATCGCCTTTGCACTTGCCAGGTTCTTTGGTCTCCCCCTAGTGGAAAAGGCGGTGAAGCCCGATGTTATTGAAAAGTATGATTACTTCCTGGAACACCGCGGTCTCTTCGTCTCTTTTCTTTTGTTTCTTATCCCCGGTTTTCCGAAAGACTACCTATGCTACATAATGGGCATGAGCCACATGAAGACACGGCATTTCCTGGGCATTTCTACAGCGGGACGTTTGCTCGGGACCATATTGCTCTCCGTGAGCGGCAGTTGCGCCCGTAACAATCAATACATAGAGCTTCTGTTTATTGCCGGTGCCAGCTGCCTTCTTTGCGTGATTGCCTATTTCTACCGGGATAGATGGCTGAATTCACTGAAAAGCAAACATGGAATGCCAGAAACACCCGAGAAACTCGCAGATAATCAAGGGCAGTAGAAAGAATCAGAAAAACCCCAAAGTAGTTAGTCACCAGTCAAGAGAATATCCTTAGTGCTTGACACATAGTCTTTCTTCCCCTATCCTCACCGCTGATTGCAGCTTCATCACCGTAAAGACAAGGAGGTATTATGGGCGGACACAAGAAGATTGAACGTAAAAAGGAACTTGATCGGAAACGGCAAAGACGAAAGAAAAGTCTGAAGCTCAGAGCAAAGGAAAAGGCGCAGCCGAAATCTGCCCATAAAGCTAAGTAAGAGCCGCAATATGAATGCAATTGCCCGGGACACATATCGGCTATGCGCTTGGAGGTGGGAGAGCCCAGGTCTCTATAGGACCTGTATAAGGAAGGCGACAGGGCAGCCTTAGTAATGCTTCCCCTATTCAAACTATGAGGTCATTTCTTAGGACGTAGATCGACTTGATCTAGACGTTATGCTCTCGCAGGCAATACGAAGATTAGCATTAGGACCAACTGCTCTTACTGCTTTCGTTTAGAGATACGCAGTCTTCCCGCCACAGGCATGAAAGTTCCTGACAATGTTCCACCCTCACCGTGCCGAAGCATTCGATATTATTTTCGGCCCTCTGAATTGCCAGGATCATGTCATTTTTCTTCATCTGATATGTATTGATTCCCATGTTCTTGGCCATTTTTTGGATCTGGCTGTACTTCACCTCTATTTACCCCCTCTCATTACCGTAAGCGATACAATTTGAGAATCCATCCTGTAAGATTGGTGCAATAAGTTCTAACTGTGAATCTCATGGTACCGCAACAACAATGATATGAAAAACCGAGGACCAGGTCAGAGGCTTGGCGATGGTCTTGCCTCCCAACTGGGCCGCCAAACGCTGCGCTTCCGTCTTATAGTTTGAAGCAAAATAGATAGTATTTACGGTATAGTCTGTCCTGGCTGCTATTCCTATGTCTTCAACCTTATAGCCCATCGTGATAAGTTTCTTTGACATTTGTCTCGCGGTAGGTAATTTGCCGTTGCCGCTTAATACCTTAACCCTAAGAGCTTTGAGACTTGCGTCTTTTCCTTCCATAGACTGTTTTTCATCGGCAGATTTTTTTATCTCATCCCTCTTGGAGATATCGACTTCCTTGACCTGTGCTTTCTTGCCCGTCTCGGCAACAGCGGCCTCTTTCTCTTTTATGGAAGTCTCCTTCCCGGCAGCTTCCTCCTCTTTCATCTTTTGCACCTCTGCCTTCAACAAAGTCAGTTCCTTGTTCACAGACGCGACCTGTTCGTTGAGCTGGGCGATGGATGCCTTGGACCTTTGCAATTCCTCATTTGTATTCTTACCGGAAATATCTAGCCCCGCACAACCTGAAGTCGCCAAACAAAATGCCAGGGTGATGATACATATTATTCTAATATACATTATTCACCTCCCGTATTTCATATTGGTACCTTGATTATGTTCAAGACCGTAACCTGCTGCGCCCAGAAGGGCCATTCGGGGATTGAGAATAACGAAGACCGGTATTTGCAAAACCAGGTCAGACATGCGTCCTTTATAGCGGAAAGATTTCATAAACCGTCCATTTTCGAGAAATGGCAGTATGCGGCGAGGGATGCCTCCCCCTAAATAGACACCGTTTGTTGCCATCACCTTGAGGGCCAAATTCCCTGCTTCCGCGCCCAGGATGGAAACAAAAAGGTTAAGAGTCATCACACAGAGATCGCAGCGATGAACGTTATCTAAAGCGCACTCTATGATAACCGGCACAGGGTCATTTTGCCCCGCTACCCTCGAAGATAACCAAGGTGGTTCCTCAGCATAGCACTTCTCACGGAGAAAACAATATATATTTAATATTCCCGGTCCGGAACAAACAATTTCATAACTCACATGGCCAAGTTTCTCCTGCAGGTAAATCAACAGTTCTCTCTCCAGCTCGTCGCTCGGTGCAAAGTCTACATGGCCTCCTTCTGACGGGTGCCCGCGGTATCGCGTTCCGTCCCACGTCAGAAATGCCTCGCCAAGACCGGTGCCTGGGGCAATGACAGCCGCGCTTCCTTCGGAGATAGGATTGCCTTTGTTCAAAGTGTGGAGATCCGATGACTCCAGAAGAGGCACCGCGTAAGCGATGGCCTCGAGATCATTCAGCAGCCTCACAAATGGCAGGTTCAATGCCTTGCCGAGTTTCTTTTCATCGATGACCCATGGCAGGTTGGTGATCTTGGCAGCGCCTTTCATAACCGGGCCGGCGACACCGAAGCAGGCGGCATCCGGTCTGATATCGGCGCCTTTCAGAAAGTCTTGCACGATGGTTGTGAAATCAGGAAACTGTCCGCTCCGAAAGTCCGCTGCTGCCAGAGGTGAACGCACACCTTTTTCTTTTGAGAAGATTCCGAGGCGGGTATTTGTTCCGCCAATGTCTCCTGCAAGTAATATGGCCATTTCCTTTATCACACAAATTTTTTGCTCTTTCACATAACCGTCATTCCAAAGTTGCTGTTCAGGTGACTTCGCTTTCCAGCCACTGCAGATAGCCACGACTTCCTGCGACAATTGGTATGGCGATGATTTCCGGCACTTCGTAAGGATGAACAGATTTGATCGCTTTTTCAATTTCTTTGTAAAGAATCTCTTTGCTTTTTATCCAGCATTGCCATTCTTGTGTTTTTTCTATATTCCCCTTCCATCGGTAGAGACTGGTAATGGGTCCCGCTATCTGCACACAGGCTGCGAGCCTTTTCTCAACGAGGGACATGGCAATTTTCTCTGCGTCTTCTTTATTGTCCGTTGTTGTCATTACTTGAATGTAGGGTTTCATTTGACCCACCTCTGATCTTTATATCATTTATTCGGTGCAGCGCATTCATACATCATGATTGCCGCCGCCTGAGGCAGACTCAGGGAATTCCCTCTTCCCGCACCGGGAATGTGCCATAGCTCATCAGACAAACGGATCAAGTCTTCCGGCAATCCGTGACTTTCACTGCCCAAGAGGATGGCGGTCTTTTGTTTACACGCGTGCGGCACAATACCCCTTCTTACGTGAGAGGCCACGAGAAAAAAATGTTCTTTGATTATCGACAGGGTTTCAGCAAAATTCACATCCTGTATCACTCTCATATGGAAAAGAGTTCCCATTGAGGATCGTACGACTTTAGGGTTTGTGAAGTCTGCTGAATCGGTGCTGAGTATTATTGTTTCAATACCGAACCATTGTGCGGCTCGTAACACGGCGCCCAGATTATTGGGATTACCTATCTGATACAGCAGGAGAATATGACCCGAACCGTCTGCGAGCATCGTGTTGATGTCAGTGGGCGCAGGCATGGCGACAACCGCCATGACACCCTCCGGTTCCTTATCCTGACTTAATGCATCCCATTCTCTTTCCGATAGTCCGTAAACATCAATTGTCTGCGGAATGGCGGAAAGAAAGGCATGCCAATGTGGACTTTTTTTCTCCAACACCAGAATTGCCCTTGTTTTCCATTCACTGTCGAGTAATCCTTGGACTACTTTATATCCTTCGGCAAGAAAAAGTCCTTCCTCGTGGCGATACTTGGCCTGACTTAATTTCTTCCATAACGTTAGTTGTGATCTCAGGGGACTGCGTAAAGTAATTTCGCGTGCCATGAGCGTGCGCTCCGTTAAGAGTTATCCTGTTACGCCGGTCTTGAACGTTGCCCTGTCTTTCGCTTCGATCCGAAAAAATAGACACAGATGCCGGCAATCATCATCAGGATACAGAGAATCTGTCCCATACTCAAGATTCCCCCGAAGAGCCCCAGTTGCGAATCCGGCTCGCGGAAAAACTCGATGATGAAGCGGACCAATCCATAACCGAAAATATACAGGGCAAGGATAAAGCCATCAAAGGGCCTTTTCTTTCTGATACTCCAGAGGACGATGAAGAGGAAGATTCCCTCGAAAAGCGCCTCGTAGAGCTGGGAAGGGTGACGCAGCTGGTGGGTCAAATCCAGCGGGAAATACATACCCCACGGCATAGTCGTAATCCTGCCGTAAAGCTCGCCATTGATAAAATTGCCGATCCTTCCAAAGGTATATCCAAGAGGGATGACAGGGCAAAAAAGGTCTGCAAACCGCCAGAAATCTATCTTATTTTTACGGCAGAAAATGAGCGACGCGATAAGGACGCCGATGGCGCCCCCGTGGTAAGACATGCCGCTGATGCCGACATACTGCATGCCGTGAGCAAAATCGAAAGGGAGGATGATCTCAAGGGGATGCTTTGCGTAGTGGGCAAAATTGTAAAAAAGGACATATCCGAATCTTGCGCCGACTATGAGCCCCGTGATAGCCCAGACAAAAAAGTCCTGAATTTGTTCTGACGAATACGTATAATCCTCACGTTTTATCCGGTAAGAGACGAGGATATAGGTAAAGAGAAATGCGATAAGATACATGACGCTGTAATAGCGAATTTGAAAGGAACCGATCTCAAAGATGATCGGACTCATGCGCTCGGGAAGATGCTGCCAGCTAATAAGATTCACCCTTCAACTCCTCTACATAGTGTTGCGCGGAAGCTGCCGCCGTTGCTCCATCTCCACATGCTGTAATTATCTGGCGAAGACTTTTTCTTATACAGTCACCTGCGGCAAATATACCCTTTGTCGAAGTCTGCATATCTGCATCCACAATAATATATCCGCCATCGTCGAGATCCACGATGCCGCGAACCATATCTGTCTTTGGGGTCAGGCCGATAAATATAAAGACTCCCTGGGCGGGTATCTCCCTGCCCATATCACGTGACTTAACATCCCTGATCTTCACTTTTTCGACAACATTTCCTCCTGATATTTCCTCAACCACGGAATTCCAGGCGAATGCAATTTTGCTGTTAGCAAGGGCCCTCTTCTCAAGGACCTTCACCGCCCGCAGTCGGTCGCGGCGATGAATGATGGTGACCTTACTGGCAAATTTTGTGAGAAAGATTGCTTCCTTAACGGCAGCATCTCCGCCCCCCACGACCACAACATCCCTGTTCTTGTAAATGGGACCATCGCAGGTTGCACAGTACGAAACCCCTTTGCCTAAAAAAAAATCCTCCCCCCGGACTCCCAATTTTCGCCAGTACGCGCCCGTCGCTACGATAACGGCAAGCGCTTCATAGTCTCTCCCTGCTGATGTTACCTTCCATCCTTCCGTATCGCCCCAGTGGGTCTTAGCAATGCCAATGACGTCTTCTGATGCTATCTCCAGTCCGAATTGGACGGCTTGTTTCTTGAATCGTTCAATAAGTTCAAAGCCACCGATGCCTTCTGGCATACCTGGATAGTTTTCTATTATATCCGTAACGGTAATCTGGCTCACGAAAGAAGCGCCTTCTATCAGCAGAGTCCCGAGACTGGCCCTCGATGCATAAATGCCGGCCGTCAAACCGGCTGGCCCTCCGCCAATGATCACAATATCATACACATTATTCGGAATAGTCGCTTTATCCAAAGATTATCACTCCATTCATTTTTTGTTTTTTTCCATATAGTTTCTCAATGCCTTTTGGAAAAGAAGCGCCGCGAGAAGGGCACAGTGGCTGTGGTCATGAGGCAGACCTCCCAGATGCTCCGAAATCGAACTCCTGTTGATCTTGAGACATTCGGGGATTGTCCTTCCCTTGGACATCTCAGCCGCTGCATTGCAGGCAGCAACGGTAAATATGCAACCTTCGGCAGTGAATCTTGTCTCCTCGACTTTCCCGTGTCGCATGCGAAGAAACATCTTGATATCCCTACCGCATTCGTCAGACTTTTCCGCATAACCGTCAGGACTCTCTATGGCGCCGTAATTTTCCGGATTCGTTCCGTAATCAAATACTTTTTCCGGATAAAGTTTCCTGGCCTTCTCGCGCAGGATTGCTGTCATATTTTCTAGAATTTTATTTTCATCCTCCATCCGCTGAATAAAAACCTCTCGCAAGCGTTCTCTTTTTTTACTTAGACGGTTTTTGTGCATATTACAATAGTAAAATTGACGGTTTTATAAAAGGTTAGCCCATAAGCATAGTCGAGACATATTTGTATCGTGCCCTATCCTTTCTCTGCACGGTTGCTGCGTGCCATGCAACCTGCGCTCTGCATGATCATCGGGCATAGTAGAGAAATTTAAGCCTATGTCAGAAAATAGTCAGAAAATAGTTGACATCGACCTTTTGAAATGGTAAAACCGCCACGCTTTAAGCGTAGTCTACCATTATTGACAATATCAGTTGCCAATATCTCTAACGCACGATCTAATCAAGTTCCGAACTTTTTTATGATGATGCTGCAATCACAACTCAAGAAGAAAAAAATCCCCATAAATGTCTGTAGTTTATTTGTTAAGAATAGCTGGCCTCTGCGACAGGCGCCAGTCAAGTAATTGTCGTCGGCGCGTCCGACGCGAAACGCAGTAGTCAAGTTATCAAGTTCCCAAAGAGCAACAGAAATCACGGCCTGCGGAACAGTATAATGGAAGCCGGGGGATCTCAAGAGGGGCAGACGTAATGTTAGGTCCGGTAAGTTCAAAAATCAAATCCGTATCCAAAGTGAAATACGATGAGAAGCCTTTTGAGCACTGGGGCCTGACCTCCAACGAGGTAAGGAAGATAACGGAAAAGAAAGACCATGGCCTCTACGACAAGAGAATGACGTTAAAGGAAGCGGTGGCAAAATTTGTCAAAGACGGAATAAACCTCGGAGTCGGCGGTTTTGTAAATACGAGGGTGCCCGCAGCAATCATTCATGAAATTATCAGAAAGGGAGTAAAAAACCTTACTCTTTCTTTTCAGTCAAACTCTATCTGTCTGGAATGGCTTGCTGGCGCCATGATTGTCGCTCCCGAGAAAGTATCTATAAAGCGTGTAGAATTAGCATGGTGGGGTTATGAACTCATTGGCATAGCTCCCCTGTGGAGATATCTGGTCACTAATAAACTCGTGGAAACAGATGACTATACCAATTATGGCATGTCAGTGAGATTCAAGGCGGGGGCCATGGGCATCCCCTTCATCCCCGTGCGGGATCACGGCGGATCGGACATGGAACTGGTAAACAGGGGGAAAATGATCGTGTGTCCCTTTACAGGAAAGAATATTTATCTCCTCCCGGCCTGTAACCCCGATGTAGGCATCGTACATGCTACTGCGGCAGATATGTACGGGAACGCGAGAATCTTCGGGGCCCTGTGTACATGTCCGGAAATTGCAACGGCGTCAGCGTATACGATTATGACGACCGACAAGATCATTCCTACTGAAACAATCAGAAAGTATCCGAACCTGACGGAAATCCCTTACGTATGCGTGGATGCAGTTGTCGAACAGCCCTTCGGATGCTACCCAGGCGCCTGCTACGGGTACTACTGGTTTGATATGGATCATATCAGGATGTACAGAGGTATATGTGATGATTTCAGGAGAACCGGAAATAAAGACGGCCTCATGAGATATTTCAATGACTATATTTTTGGCTGTGAGACATTTGACGATTTTCTGGAGAAGGCGGCTGGTTACAAGAGGCTTCGATATTTGAAGGAAATGGACGGCGGTCAGCCTATCTATACACTGTAATGAAACGGCAATATGGTAAGCCGAGGGAATTTATATGCCAGAATACAGTGCCTTTGAAATGATTGCTTTTACGGGATCAAGACAGCTGGAAGATAGGAAGATCGTCTTCGTGGGTACGGGGCTCCCCATCATTGCCGCCATGCATGCGCAGCTTACCCATGCTCCCAATCTTTACATGATGTATGAAGCCGGTTCCCTGGCGCCCATCCTAGAGATCGGCATGCCCCTCTCGGTGGGAGATACCAGGGCGGGACATAAGGCATGTTTCTTGAAGGGTCTCTGTGCAGTTTTTGAACTGACGCAGAGAGGCTTTGCCGACTACGCCTTCATCGGAGGCGCTCAGATCGACATGTACGGTAATATCAGCTCCACCATCGAAGGAAGTTACTACAACAAGCCCGACATCCGGTTCCCAGGGAGTGGTGGCGCTGGCGCTATGGCGGCCAACTGCGGAAAGACTATTGCCATCATGGCCCTGGAAAAGAGAAGATTCGCCAAAAAGGTCGATTTTATCACGAGCATCGGGTTTGGTGATGGCTCTCCCGACTATAGGGAAAAAGCGGGTGTCATGGGTTGCGGTCCATACAGGGTCATCACGCAGCAGGCACTGTTCGGCTTCGACGAGAAGACCAGAAGAATGAAGCTTCTAGAGGTCAAACCGGGATTCACGCCGCAGCAGATTCAGGATATGATTGAATTTGAATTGATCATTCCTCCGAAAGTGCCGGAAATGGCTGAACCGACGGAAAAGGACTTGCGTCTGCTCCGGGATGTAATTGACGCGGAAGGCTACTTCTTAAAGAGGGTTGTCAAGAAATAATTTTTAGCTCTAATCCAATAAAGAAAGGAGGGAAGAAGAAGTCATTCAGTAACGGATTTTTATCAAAGGTGGTAGAAGTCATTGCGCAATAGTGTAATGAATGGGAAAAATATCACAACGTTGGCAATGGCTATTGATCGGGAGTCATTATTATTTAACTTTATTTATACTAAAACTAAGAAGGAGGTTATTATGGCAAATCCGGCCGTCGTTGGTTTGGCAGGTTTCGGTGTAACCACGTTATTGCTCCAGCTACATAACCTTGGTTTTTGTGGAAGCGGGGTTATTTTTTGCTGCGCTTTATTTTTTGGCGGCACTACCCAGTTGATCGCAGGGCTCCAGGAGTTCAAGACAGGAAATAACTTCGGGTATAGTGCCTTTGCAACATATGGCGCATTCTGGATCGCCTTTTCATGTATCCTTCTGATCATGGATTTGCAGGGCGTACCCGGCACGTCGATCGGAGCTCCTCTTAAGATCACAGGGACGGATGTCGGATGTTTTCTGTTTGTTTTTACCGTTATAACAGCGATCTTTTTTATCGGTTCGTTCGCAATCCACATGGCGATGTTCTTAACTTTTCTGACGCTTTTACTGGGATTTATCGGCCTTGATCTGGTATTTTTGGCCAACATGAAGGAAGTGTTGTTCATCACCGCTGTCGATCTGGTTATTTGCGCCCTGCTAGCATTGTACATGATGGGCCATGTAATCTTTCTGCAGTTGTACGGAAAAAATGTGTGGCCCGTGGGCAGCCCCTTGGTCAAGAAGAAGACATAAGTCGGTTGACGGGGCAAGATAAATGCCTTAAGGTCGGCATCTGGTTGAAGGATTCGACTGGCACTTACTTTATTCCCTTTATCTGCGGGGCCGTTGTTTGTGCCATTGCATGTTTGATTATCGCCATGACGAAGGCGCCCCAGAAGAGGGTCTGTTAGTGTCCTTGTTTGGATTTCGGGAAGTATAATAATTAAGGCGCCCCGGGTTGTCCGGGGCGCCTTTTTATATCCCTGCACAAGCAAACGGAAAATTTCACTTCTGGCATTCCGCTCATCGCCTGCGCTAAACCATGACAACTTGAAACAGATGACATCTTGAAGGGCATAGTGTGGATTTAGGAATATTGGGGCAGGTTCATCTTACCTGGGATTTTATCATCGGGTTTCTCAGTATCATTATTGTGAATCTCGTTCTTTCTGGCGATAATGCCTTTGTCATCGCCATGGCCGTAAGGTCCCTTCCCCGAAAGCAACGGATGAACGGAATCGCCTTCGGGGTCGGGGCGGCGGTCGTTCTCCGAGTTGTTCTGACCTTCTTTGCGGCCATGCTTCTGCAGATTCAATATGTCAAGCTTATAGGCGGCGCCGTCATCATCTGGATCGCCGTAAAGGTTCTCATCGAGGGAGCTCCGGAAGATAAGCTTCAGCTTCAGGAAGATGCAAAGAGCTTGCGGCATGCCATACGGATAATCATCGTCTCCGATATCACTATGTCCCTTGATAATGTTCTGGCTGTTGCCGCCGCTTCGAAGGGAAGTTTCTTTCTCCTTATATTCGGTCTGGGTCTCAGTATCCCGATCGTAATGTTTGCCAGCACCCTGCTTGTCCTGCTCATAGATAAATTTCCGCTGATCATATATATTGGGGCTGCAGTTCTCGGGCAGGTGGGAGGCGAGATGATGGTGACCGATCCCTTTGTAATTGGATTACTGAATCCCTCGAATATCCTGAAGTACTGTGTGGAGGCATTCTTCACCATAGCGGTTGTAGTTGTCGGGAAACTCTGGATTAGACACAAATTAGTTACGCAGGCGAAAACTGATCGTCCAACATAATGTTTATACATCTTTCTTAAGAAGGTCCTTCTATATTTGTCTTGACTAATCAGTCAAATTATCTGATCATTTTATATAAGATATGGGGAAGTCTGAGGAGGCATTTACGGTTGAATTAACCCTCAAAAGAATGGGATTACATCAAACAGGAGGTGCAACATGATAAGAGTAATGATTGAAAGAAAATGCCAGCCCGGTAAAGAAAAGCAACTTCGCGAGCTGTTGCGTGAATTGAGGATGGCAGCGTTGCGGCAGCTTGGCTACATCACCGGCGAGACGCTCCGGGCAGCGGATGATCCCTCACTCTTTCTGGTCATCAGTACATGGACCACTATGGATGCCTGGAAGCTATGGCAAACGGCAAGACAGCGTTTGTCGGTTGAGGAAATGATCGAGCCCATCATCACCACCGAGAGAAAGGTGCGTGTTTTCACCGAGGATTATGAGGACTGATCAGTCTTCATCTGCCCCGCAATTAGGACATCGTAAAAAGTTGCCAGCTTTACTGAAGGGACTTTTTACGATGTTGCCTTTTCACTCCATCTACCAAGGATAAATCTGTAACTTTCTATCAGAAAATGGTTGACAGAAACCGTTTTCAATGATAGGAAAGCACGCGAAAAACCTATTTGCCCACCAATATTGAAACCCTTGAATAGCGGCAGAAAGTGCCAAAATGACAGCAATTTATAAACACTTTGTGTATTAACATCTAGCGGATGGGTTTTTATTCAAGGATTTCCTATTGATATCATCTTCAGGAGGTAGACTATGTTTAACGAGAAGGATTTGGAAAAGATCAAAGCTGGGAAAAAGAAGTGGTCGGAAGGGACCCTGGCGAAGACCTTGAGCAAAGCTCCGGAAAAGAAGGCTAAAACCACATGGTCCGGTATCCCTGTCGAGACTCTCTACACCCCGGCGGAAATTGCCGGTCTGGATTATGAGAGCAAACTCGGGTATCCCGGCGAATATCCGTATACCCGCGGTGTTCAGCCGAACATGTTTCGGGGCAGGTTCTGGACCATGCGTCAGTATGCAGGATTCGGCAGCGCAAAGGAAACTAATGCCCGCTACCGCTACCTCTTGGGTCAGGGGCAGACGGGATTGAGCGTGGCCTTCCATCTTCCCACCCAGGCGGGTTATGACAGCGATCATCCCCTGTCCATGGGCGAGGTAGGAAAGGTCGGAGCTGCAATCGACCATATCGGTGACATGCGTATCCTGTTTGACCAGATTCCTCTGGACAAGGTAACAACGTCTATGACCGTTAATGCTGCAGCCACCGTGTTGCTTGCGATGTATCTGTCCGTTGCCTCAGAACAGGGGGCATCCTGGGACAAAGTGGGCGGGACAATCCAGAACGACGTGTTGAAGGAAATCATCTGCCGCGGCCAGTATATCTACCCACCCAAGCCAACCATGCGCCTCACCGTTGACCTGATTGAGTTCTGCCAGAAAAACGTTCCCACTTGGAACACCATCAGCATCAGCGGTTACCACATCCGTGAATCCGGATCTACTGCCGCTCAGGAAATAGCCTTTACTATCGCCGACGGTATCGCATACGCTGAAGCCTGCGCGGCACGAGGAATCCCCGTAGATTCCTTCGCCCCAAGGCTCTCTTTCTTCTTCAACGCCTTCACCGACGTTCTGGAAGAAGTAGCAAAATTCAGGGCAGCAAGACGTGTCTGGGCTAAGATCATGAAGGATAGATTCAAGGCCAAAGATCCCCGCTCCATGATGCTTCGTTACCATGTGCAGACCGGTGGCGTTACCCTGACGGCGCAGCAGCCGCTGAACAACATCGTCAGAGTTGCCCTTCAGACGCTCGCTACCGTGTTGGGCGGGAACCAGTCCCTCCATACGAATTCGTATGATGAAGCCCTGTGTCTCCCCACCCAGGGTGCGGTAACCGTCGCCCTCAGAACCCAGCAAATTGTGGCTGAAGAAAGCGGCGCTTGCGTGACCGTTGATCCGCTTGCCGGGTCTTATTATGTCGAGAACCTGACCGATAAGATCGAAGCAGAAGTCGAAGATTACATTAAGAAGATTGACGCCATGGGTGGAACCCTGAGTGCCATCGAGCAGGGATTCATTCAGAAGGAAATTCAGAACAGCGCTTACCTGTTCCAGAAGTCGATTGACTCCGGTGAACGGGCTTACGTAGGGGTCAACAAGTATACCATGGAGGAGCCCCCTGTAACTGACCTCCTCAGAGTAGACATGAAGGTTGGCGAAGAAAAAGCTGCGGAACTGAAGCAATGGCGGGCCAAGCGCGACAAAGCGGCCTGGCAGAAGTCGCTGGACAAGCTTCGTGATGTTTCGAAAACGGATACGAACGTAATGCCAACCGTTATTGAGGCAGTAAAGGCCGGGGCTACCGTCGGCGAAGTTTGTGACGTGTGGCGCGACATTTTCGGGCAGTATCGACCCAAGGAATTTATTTCATGATGCGTGGAGGTGACTTACAATGGCAGAAAAGAAGATAAAAATCATCGTTGCAAAACCCGGGTTGGATGGCCATGATCGTGGGGCCAAGCTCCTGTCCCGTATCTTTGCTGAGGCCGGTATGGAAGTCGTCTACACCGGATTAAGGCAGACACCGGAAATGATTGTCGAGGCAGCGCTGCAGGAGGATGCCGATGTTGTCGGTCTGAGCAGTCTTTCGGGAGTCCATAACTATTTCTTTCCCAAAGTGGTCCAACTGCTGAAGGAAAAGAAACTTGGCAACGTTTTGGTTGTCGGGGGCGGCATCATTCCCTTAGAGGATATCCCAACTCTGAAGAAGGCAGGAATAGCTGAAATCTTTGGACCGGGAACCTCAACGGATACGATTGTCGGTTTCATAAAGGCGAACGTCAAGGCGAAATAACAACAAGCTGGCCAAGTCAGTTTGTTGCCGAATAGACCCACATGGTACAGGGGAGACTTCATGTTGTCTCCCCTGTGCTATTAACATACAATTAGACTACTAGTTGGGATGCTGGTGGTTCACAGATGCCTCAGTCTGCAGGATAGAATAGATAGAATATGGATATTGATTATGTAGCAGAAATCCTCGAGGGGTCACCGCTGGCAATGGCCCGCGTGATCACCTGGCTCGAAAACGAAGATGATCGGGCTCGTTCCTGTATGGAGAAAATCTATCCTCACACAGGAAATGCCTACGTACTGGGAATCACAGGTTCCCCCGGTACGGGAAAGAGCACTCTTACTGACGGGGTTACCTGGCATCTGCGCAGCAAAGAACTTACTGTAGGAATTGTGGCAGTCGATCCTTCGAGCCCATTCACGGGAGGAGCTCTGCTTGGGGACCGGATACGGATGACCCGTCATAGTGCGGATCAGGGGGTTTTCATGCGCAGTATGGCAACCCGGGGCTATCTGGGTGGGCTGGCCCAATTTACCCGTGGCGCCGTCAAAGTTCTGGATGCAGGGGGAAAGGATTTTGTCATAATCGAGACAGTGGGCGTAGGGCAGGACGAGGTGGATGTCATGCGTGTGGCAGATACTACATGCGTCGTCCTGGTTCCCGGTCTTGGCGACGTAATCCAGAGTATGAAGGCCGGCATCATGGAAATTGCAGACATTTATGTGATCAACAAATACGATCAGCCGGGTGCCGATCAGCTCTTTTCCGAGGTGCGGTTTCGTGTCGACCAGGATGCAAGTATTAAGGACCGTGCCTGGGTGCCGCCGGTGATCCCGACTGTAGCCGTGGAAGGGAAAGGCGAGGAGGAACTTCTGGAAGCTATTACGGCACACCGCGTATATCTGGAGCAGAGCGGCAAGCTTCTGGAGAAGCGCCGCAACCGTGTTCACGAGGAGACCCTTCAGATGATTCATCATGAACTTTTCCGTATCATCCGTGAGCGCCTCACTGATAATCGGAGGATAGAAAAGATGGTGGAGGAGATCATGGACCACAAGCTAAATCCATATAACGTTGTCGAAAAAGTTGTTGACGAGTGGCTCCCCTCATCAAGATTGAAATAGATACCTAGTGGCTTATCATAGGTTCTTCACATGTGTAAACTGTACTAGCAGACCTGCATCAAGCTCCATGCTTTCGTAAGACAGAAAGCTCCTCCTGATATGTCAGATTCTTCCAAGATGATTTCATAAGAAGCTCTCTTGCTGAGAAAGAGTTTCTCATAAATTGCCAAGGTAATTTGTTTTTCATCTCTTCTGCTAATTCTGCCATTTTTGATTTAATTGAGGATAGATCATGAAACAAAAAAAAGCCACGGGCAAGCGGGAAAATGTCATAGATTTTAGGGGACTAATGGATAAGAAAAAGATGAATGACATGTGCAGCCTGGATTACGAAGAATTCAAATCCGCCGTCACCCGATTAATATTGAGCATGGTCGAGGCGATGGGAAAAAATAATCAAAAAATTGATAAGTCCTTTGAGGGAATAATAGAACATCTGAAAATCATGAATAAAGAACTCAGTTTTCTCAAACAGGTGCTCTACGTGGAACGCATATTAAACGGCGAACACAGAGATGGTCGTATGACCATAGAGTACAAGAAATCTTTGGCAAAATCCTTCGGCATTGATTTCAATCGATTCGTGAAGCAGCTTACGGACACAGACAAGAGGTCTAAGTGTAAATAGTTGACATAACAGGGGAGATTGCATTTCTCCCATGTTATCGTGACCTTGGAAGAAAGTCATAAAAGTATTGACAAACGATAGGGGCTGTGTTAACTCGCCCAAGGTTTTGTCCTGGGATTATTTTCTGGTACATCATTGCGCAATGAAAATAACATAATCTAAAGAAAGAAGGAGACAAGAAGTGATGTTTACGAAAAAAAAGTTTTTTCAAGCAAGTATCTTAGCCGTCCTTTTGATTCTTTTTGCAACCCCTATACTTGCAAGCGAAGCGGAGCTAAACATTCCTGAATTAAGTGCGTCCCAAAACCATCTCTTGATGATTGGATTTCTGATCTGCTTTGCCGGGATGGGTTTCGGCCTTTATCAATATACCAAGGTCAAAGCTCTTCCCGCCCACAAATCCATGCTGGATATCTCGGAGATCATTTTCCAGACCTGCAAGACCTATCTTCTTCAGCAGGGAAAGCTCCTTATCGTTCTGGAAGTGTTCATCGGCGCCTGTATAGTTTACTATTTCGGCGTCCTTCAGCACGCGGGCCTGAATGGCGTCCTTATTATTCTGGCATGGTCCGTCGTTGGAATACTGGGTTCATACGGAGTCGCCTGGTTCGGTATACGGATGAACACTCTTGCCAATAGCCGGATGGCCTTCGCCTCCCTGGAAGGCAAGCCGATCAAACTCCTCAATATCCCACTTACCGCAGGCATGAGTATCGGTGTCCTTCTGGTTTGCGTAGAACTCATCATGATGCTCGTGATTCTGGTCTTTATGCCCCGTGATGTGGCCGGCGCATCCTTCATCGGATTCGCGATTGGCGAGTCGCTGGGCGCGAGCGCGCTCCGTATCTGCGGTGGTATCTTTACAAAGATCGCCGACATCGGTTCCGACCTCATGAAAATCGTCTTCACCATCAAAGAGGACGACCCGAGAAACCCCGGTGTCATCGCTGACTGTACCGGAGACAATGCGGGTGACAGCGTCGGACCTACTGCCGACGGTTTTGAAACATACGGAGTTACCGGCGTCGCCTTGATCAGCTTCATCGTTCTCGCCGCCCTTCCCCAGTATCAGGCAGAACTGCTTGTCTGGATCTTCGTTATGCGTATCTTGATGATTATCACCTCCATCGTCGCCTACTTTATCAACGGGGTCGTCTCGACTGCAGTCATGGGGGACAAAGAAAAGGTTAACTTCGAAGCTTCTCTGACGTCGCTCGTCTGGATTACATCGATTATTTCGATCATTGTGACCTTCCTCGTCAGTAAATGGCAGCTCGGTCATTACCCGAATCACCTATGGTTTAAACTTTCGATAATCATAAGCTGCGGGACCCTCGCGGCGGCGCTGATCCCTGAGCTTGTTAAAGTATTCACGAGCTCGAAATCCTCTCACTGTGCCGAAGTGGTCACGGCAGCGAGAGAGGGCGGACCTTCTCTCGATATCCTCTCCGGCTTTGTCGCCGGTAACTTCAGCGCCTTCTGGATCGGCATTTCCATAGCCGCCCTGATGTTCGGCGCTTACTATACGAGCACATTCGGCCTTAACCACTTTATGGAATATTCGTCAGTCTTCGCCTTCGGTCTCGTGGCCTTCGGTTTCCTCGGCATGGGGCCTGTCACGATCGCAGTCGACAGCTACGGTCCGGTTACGGATAATGCCCAGTCCATTTATGAGCTGTCCCTGATAGAGACCATCCCGAACGTTGAAAAGGAAATTGAAACGAAGTTCGGATTCAAACCCCGGATGGATGTTGCCAAGCACTACCTAGAAGAGAATGACAGTTGCGGAAACACCTTCAAGGCGACCGCCAAACCGGTTCTCATCGGTACGGCTGTCGTGGGGGCCACGACCATGATTTTCTCCCTGATCCTTCTGCTCCGTAAGGCCCTCGGAATCCAGCCGGAGATGATCCTGAACCTGCTGAACCCTTACACGCTGCTTGGGTTCCTCTGCGGTGGATCCGTTATTTACTGGTTTACGGGTGCATCCACCCAGGCCGTCACCACCGGCGCTTACAGAGCCGTCCAGTATATCAAGAAGAACATTAATCTAGACGATGAAGCCAGCCTGAGCGCCTCCATCGACAACTCAAAGGAGGTCGTGAAGATCTGCACACAGTATGCACAGAAGGGTATGTTCAATATCTTCATCGCGATTTTCTCTTTCGCCCTGGCCTTCGCGTTTTTCTCCGCTCCGGTTTCCGGACCCGAGCCCGCATCCTTCTTTATCAGCTACCTGATCTCGATTGCGGTATTCGGTCTCTTCCAGGCGCTTTTCATGGCCAATGCCGGTGGATGCTGGGACAATGCTAAAAAGGTCGTGGAAGTGGATCTGAAAGAAAAGGGAACGCCTTTACATGCGGCAGCGGTTATTGGTGACACGGTCGGCGATCCCTTCAAGGATACATCTTCGGTTGCTTTGAACCCGATCATAAAATTCACAACACTGTTCGGCCTTCTGGCAATGGAAATTGCCATCGCCCCGGGGATGAGAGAAAGCGCCAGCATCGTAGGCGTCGTATTCTTCCTCATTGCCGTGGTCTTTGTCTGGAGATCCTTCTACGCGATGAGGATTCCGGTCGATAAATTCGATAAATAAAGGAAATTGTCACTGCTGAAAAAAAGCTGAATCAACATATTTAATTCTATCTTTTGAAAGGGGGCCGAGCCGGCCCCCTTTCTTATTTTCGCCCCATGGTTCGAGAATGTCACCATTGAATAATCCCTTCAGTTGCAGCTTTTACATTGAGGATTGTCGGGCCTAATCGGTGCATTAATAGAGTCATTTCTTCGGCCCGCTTCCTTAAGCAAGCAGTCCCTGCATACTAATTTGTACGAGGATTTATTGGGTTGTGAAATGTTCATCCCAGAAGCAGGTCATAAAGGAGCACGACGAGGACGATTAGGGTTACGCTCACATAGAGACGGTCACGTTGAATGCCGAAGGCCACCACACAGAAAACAACCCGGGCAATCGGCGTCAGGATGAGGAGCAGCAGCCCCAATTGAATGATGCCCGAACTTTCAAAGGTGAGAGCGGTCGCAATAATGCCCCCCAATGTGCACAAACGGAGAGGCTCGCCCTGAAAGACCTGGTAATGAGAAACGGTCATGCCATACTGGAACAGGTACAGCACGCCACCTGTCAGGACAAGCGCCGCGGCGCCGACGACCCCGATGCGAAGCAGCACGCTGATTATCCGCTCAATGCGCTCATCCGTCCAGTACCTTTCTTCCGGTTGCATGTTATAGCCTTCCCGTTAATCCGTTAAAGATCATCTCCACCGCGAGGGCCAGGATCGCGAGGCTGAAGACCCATCGCAATATCCGTGTTTCCGCCCCAATCAAAACGCGCGTCCCGAGCAGCGCACCGACCAGAGTTCCTAACATCGTGGGCATGGTCAAACCCGGATCAATATAGCCCCGGCTTAAGTAGATACCGGCGCTGGCGGCGGCGGTGACACCGATCATAAAGTTGCTGGTCGTAGTCGACACCTTAAAGGGGAACCCCATGGCGCGGTCCATAGCGAGCACCTTCGTCGCGCCCGAGCCGATCCCCAGTAGGCCGGAAAGCGACCCGGCAACGGCCATGATGAGGAAGCCAAGGGGCACGCGATGTACGTGATACCGTCGCAGACCGGTTGACGTGGGATAACTTGCGTCAAACCTCAATCGTGCTGCTAAAGGATCAATCGAGTCATCCTTTTTTTCATCACTGGATCGGAATGGTATAAGAGAAAACAACAATGCGACCCCAAAGACAACGGCGATCGCCCCTGTTGTCACACGGGTAGTCAGAAAAGCCCCGAACGTTGCCCCCAACACGGTTGCCACTTCTAGAAATATCCCTGCACGGATGTTCGCATAGCCTTCACGGATATAGGCAACGGCTGCTCCCGACGAAGTGGCAATCACGGAGACCAGTGACGCACCGATTGCATAGTGCATATCAATACCCAGTCCCAGAGCAAGGAGAGGCACAAGAACCACGCCACCGCCCAATCCGGTGATGGATCCGATAAATCCCGCAACGGCGGCTCCTGCAAAAATAAGACCCGCCAATTCCGCGATAATCACAGCGTTACCCCATTACATCGTGCCGCATAGTTTTCCAGACAGGCTTCAAAATGGTCATAGCACTCCTGTCTGGATTGAAAAACATCCTTCGAAAAATTGTACCACACTTTGAGATAGAGTTGTAATGTTTTGCTGATGAATGTCAGAACTCGGCAGAAAAGACTAAATGAGATTTGTCTTTGTCAATTTGCCGGATGAAAAGAAGGGGAATAGCTGCATCTCTTGTTTGTAGAGCCACCATTCTTCTATCTATTATGCGCACAACAGGAGGAACACCGCACAGGTAAACTCGTCAAAGAAATCGAAAAAAGTCTTTATCGATTTGTCCTTCTGGTGAAGGTCAAGAGGATGCCGGAGAGGAGGATGTAGGCAAAAGCGATTATGTAATGTGAGCTTGATGCAACCGTCCAAGGCAGGTACACCTCGCCTACGGGCGATACCGAATGGATGACGCCGAAGAGCGTGAAGAGGGCGCAGGCAAAGGTGCAGAGGGCGGCAAGCCGCGGCTTGCGGTCGATCAGAAAGGCCAGCATGCTTCCCCAAAGGAGCGCCGTGAGGATAAAGCCGTTGCTGAGCACCGTGAGGCTTTGATACATTATTTGCAGACGTATAGGGAGCTTGTCGGGTGTGATGGCCATGGCGCCCAAAAACTGGCCGAGAATAATAATCACGAGGTTGGCAATGACCGGCATGAAGCTCAGGCTGACCGCCGGGGAATGCGCTTCGGGCGCCTCTTTGTAGGCTTGATGGACGATCTCGAAACCGATGAAGATGAAGATCGGAGCCAGTACGGCACGGGGGATAATGCCCACGATCAGAGATAAGAGACCGATTACCGAACCGATGCCTATCGCAACAGCGGTCAAGAGCGTGTACAAATGGGTAGCGCCC
This sequence comes from Syntrophales bacterium, assembly GCA_052144335.1. Lineage (GTDB taxonomy): Bacteria > Desulfobacterota > Syntrophia > Syntrophales > UBA2185 > Fen-1135. The sequence goes on along the minus strand of JBKQQP010000010.1, from coordinate 27,283 downwards.
ATCTTCTTGTATGCTGGATGTCCGATATATGGAGTGGTCTGAGCCACACCACCGAAGAAGGAGGCGATCAGAGAGGTAACCGCCTCGGTAAGCAGGATATCGCGCATACGGTAGTCATCGCCGGCGAGTCGGGCGCTCTCTGTATTGTTGATGCCGCCGATTATTGTCATGATGCCGAACGGTATGGCAATGGGTAGATACCGTATGCTCTGCGGCAAAGTCGTGAAGAAATCGACGGAAAAAACTGGGAGACACAGGGACAACTCAAACGATGGTTCCTTGAATTCCGGAATATAGCCGGTGTATCCGAGAATGAAATGGATGGCAGTGCCCAGAAGTACGGCGATCAATACACCGGGGATGCGGCCGGGAAACTTCATCTCTCCCAGAAGGACGGCAAATATAATTCCCATAGCCACGACACCGACGACTACCTCGTTGAAGATTTCGATGAGAGGAAGAAATCCGAGGAGCAAAAGACCGACCCCGGCGATAGACCCCAGAAGCCCGGCCGTTGGTATGACGCGCTGCACCCAGGCGCCGCAAAATGAAGTTATGACCTTGACTACGCCGATCATGAATAGCGTAGCCATGCCGATCTGCCAGGTGAGAACTGCGTCGCGTGTGACGATATAGGCGGGGCCGAGCACGGCATAAACTAAACCGATTGAAGAAGGCGTATCAAGACCCAGCGGCATGGCCGTAACATCCCTACGGCCCGTTTTCTTTCCCAGTCGTATGGCTAAATAAGAATAGACGATGTCGCCGAAGAAGACCCCTATGGCTGTGCCCGGGATCATGTGCGTGAGGATGATATCTGCGGGATAGTTGAACGTGAATATGAGGATAGAGCTCATGAAGATAAGGACGCCCAGGTTGTCGAGAAAAAGGGCGAGAAAGGCGGTCGTCTCTCCCCAGAACCTGTTTTGCTGGAATGCTATTCCTGCCTTCATACTGTCACCCCGTAGCAAATCGTTAACGCCGCAATTGTGAGAATGCGGTGCAGAACTTCAGTCCTGCTAATACGGCGCATCTGAAGGTACGCCACTACGTTAAATTAAACAGAGATTGTCACGGAGCCGTACGCCTCGCAATGACGGTTTTCATCGCTGGACTTGAGGATTTGTCTCCTCATGCCTTCGGGAGTCTCCGAAACATTTTGGTGAATCGCATCATCTCCGCGAGGTCAGACATCCGGATCTTTCCCGTCATGAAAGCCCATTCCGGTTTCATCTTGCCCAATTCGATGTCATGGTAGGTGTTGTCCGAGACATTCACGATACATTTCGCCTCTCCCTTAAATCCTGGCTCAACGCTGCATTTGCCGCTCTTGATATTTACCGTAAACTGCCCACCTTCGGGTCCGGAGATGTCAAAATGAAATATCGTCTCCCAGTCGCCGGCATTTTCGGGAAGAAAGCGTTCGGGTAGTGCTTGGAGGATTTCAGCCGCCGTCTTCAGTAAGGGAATTACCCTTTCTCTTCTTACTAATGCGGGTATATCTTCCTTCGCATTTGTTTCCTGTTGCTTTTCCATTCTTACGGAAATGGGCTGATAACCAATTTGGTCGATCATGACACGCGCTATGATCTCCCTCATGATCTCGGAGGTGCCGCCTACGATCGTTCCGACCCGCGCATCGCGGTACATCCTGGAGATCGGGTATTCATCCATATAGCCATAGCCGCCATAGAACTGGAGACATACATCAGCAGTCTTTTTGGCAAGCTCGCTTGTCAACAGCTTGGCCATGGAGGAGAAATGGACGGCGGGCTCTCCCTGACTGTGTAACCAGGCCGTGTAGTATGTGAGCTGTCGTGCGGCTTCCAGCTCCGTCTGCAAATCCGCCAGCGTATGCCGTATTGCCTGGAACTTCGCCAGGGGCCGGTTGAAAGCCTGTCTCTCCTTGATATATGACAGGGTCGATTCCAGCCCGAGAAAGGCGCCGCTGATGGAGCCAATGGCGCCAACCAAGCGCTCCAGTTGGAAACATTCCATGATGTAATAGAATCCCCTGTCTTCTTCGCCTATCCGGTTTGTAACGGGTACGCGGACATCTTCGAAGGTGAGCTCCCCCGTATCGGAACAATGCCAGCCGATCTTGTGGAGTTGCCGTGCGGAAAATCCCGGTATGTCGCGATCCACCAGTATCAGGCTGATTCCCCCAGCCCCGGCTTCAGTATCCGTCTTGGTTGCCACCAAGACGAAATCTCCGAAGACACCGTTTGTGATAAACGTCTTTGACCCGTTGATAATGTAATAGTCGCCTTGTCTCACGGCCTTGGTTCTGATCGCCGCGACATCGGAGCCTGTGTTCGGTTCCGTGATAGCGAGGGCGCCGATCTTTTTCCCTTTGATGGCGGGGATCAGATAATTTTCCTTCAACTCTTCGCTTCCGAAGCGGTGTATATATTCCGCCGCCATATAGACATGAACGCTGACAGCGGCAGCGAATCCTCCCATAGTGGAGCGTGGCAGTTCCTCGAGCAGGATGACTGAGTAAAAGAAGTCTGCCGCCGTGCCACCGTACTTTTCAGGGTAATTGATGCCGAAGAATCCCAGATCCCCCATCCTATTCCAGACCTCCCGGGGAATACGTTTATTCTTCTCCCATTCCTCTGCGTTGGGGGTGACTTCCTTTTCAACAAATTGCCGCACCATGCGCCTGAATATTTCGTGATCCGCGGTAAAATAGAGTGACTTCATAAACAATCCTTTTCTTCCTAATGTCTCAGCAACGGTTTTCAACGCCCCTTTGTAAAAGGGGAAACAAAGCAGGGGCCATATCCGCAGAATTAAAGTCCTGCAGTACGTTTATAATCGCGGCGGATATTTTTCAAATCTCTCCTTCTTTATACATACTATCAAGGACGTCTTTATATTTTTCTTCTATGACCATTTTTTTCAGTTTCATGGTTGGCGTCATTTCACCACCTTCGATGGAGAAAGGCGTGGGGAGTATGCGGTAATACTTGATCTGCATATAGCACGGGAGTTGTTTGTTCGCTGCATCCACCTCTTTTTGAATCCTTTCTACGACCATGGGATGCTCAAGCAATTCCGGCCAGGAAAGGCCGTCTCTGAACCCTTTATGTTTGGCCATCGCCTGCACGGCATTTTGGTCGAGTACAATGCGCCGTCAGGTAGTTCCGGCGGTCGCCGTGGACATAGGCCATTTCAATATATCTGCCGCTTGAGAGCAGATTCACGATGGGAGCCGATGCGATGTTCTTTCCTCCTGACGTGATGATAAGCTCCTTCTTCCGATCCGTAATGGTCACGCGTCCCTCTTCATTGATTTCTCCAATATCGCCTGACCGGTAAAATCCATCGGGTGTGAAGGTGGCGTTTGTTTCCCCCGGGTTTCGCCAGTATTCCTTGAAGATATTGGGACCCTTCACTTCCAGCTCGCCGTCCTCGGCAACACGCACCTCGACACGCGGCAGAGGCTTTCCCACAGATCTAAAGCGGTAGTCATGAGGACTGTTAAGAGTGGAAGGGGTCGTCGCTTCTGTAGCGCCCCATCCTTCGAGGATCAGGATATCCATGGCAGCGAAGAACTCCGCCACCTCTTTGCTGAGAGGCGCTCCGCCGGAGACAGAGAATACCAACTCGCCGCCAAAGATGCCTTTTACTTTTTTGAAGAGGAGTGTGTCGGCGAGGCGATAAAAAATATTTATGTGCCAGGGAAGAGGCTCTCCGAACATTTTGAGATGTCTCGCTTTCTTTCCCACACTGAGGGCCCAGGAGAAGATGGCTTTTCTTATGGGAGAGGCTGAGCGCACACCTTGCATGATTCTGGCATGAATTTTTTCAAAGACGCGGGGGACAGCGATGAAGAAATGTGGTTTAACTTCCCGGAAATTTTCGACGATGGTGTCGAGGCTTTCTGCGTAGCAAATGCATCCTCCCGCATGGAGAAGCAGGTAATATCCGCCGAAACGCTCCATGGCGTGCGCCAGGGGGAGGAAACTGATGTTCCGTTTAAGTTTACTTACATCCCCTACATGCTCAATCAGTATTTCCAGCGTCCTGATGTAATTATTGTGTGTGAGGACAACACCCTTCGGGGTACCCGTCGTACCACTCGTATAGATGATGCACATGGCGTCCTCACCGTTGATATTTTCGGAAAGTTCAGGGATTCTGAGAACTGCCTCAAGCGAAGGTTCCTCCTGCAGCAGAACCGAAAAGGGAAAGACCCAGGAAGGGTCGCTCGGGGCAAATGGTTCGGAAAAGACGAAGACACCTTTGACGCTGGGAATGTCTTTTCTGATGGCAAGGATTTTTTGGAGCTGCGCCTCATCCTCTACAAAAAGGAAGGAAGCTTCCAGATCTTGGATAATAAAGGCAGCTTCCTCGGGAAGGGAGGAGGAGTAAATAGCAGAGTTGATGGCTCCTGCCAGGAGCGCGGCTGCATCGGCCTTGGCCCATTCCATGCGGTTCTGTGAAAAGATGGCTATTCGGTCGCCCGCCAAAAGACCCCGCTTCATCAAAGCGGAAGCTATGCGGAAACAAATATCCTTCAGTTCACCGTAGGAAATTGTCTTATAACGCCCGGCGGATTTGAACATTAACGCCGGGTTCTTTTCATACTGCGAAAAACTGTTCAGGAGAGCTTGATTAAAATTTTTGACTGCCATAAGACCTTTGATATTTCTTATGTAGTGCAGGACTTTAGTCCTGTTTTAATAGCACACTTGAAGATACTCACTACGGATAGAACCTCTGATTCTTCGCGTTGCGGTCACGGAGGATCGGGGCCGGTGTGAATCGCTCACCGTAGCGCCTTTCCAATTCCTCCATAAGGGAAATGATTTTCGGGAGTCCCCGGCTGTCTATGTAGCGGAAAGGTCCGCCGAGAAAGGGAGGGAAGCCCAGGCCGAAGACGGCGCCGATATCCCCGTCCCGCGGTGATAGCAGGACGCCTTCCTGGAGGCAGAGGGCTGCCTCATTTATCATGGCGAGTGACAGACGGTTCTGTATCTCCTGATTATCAAACTTTCTTCGCTTAGTTCCGCCGAAGAATGTATAAATTTCTTCATTAACCACATTCTTCTTTCTTTCACCAGATCGACCGCCGTACAGATAGAAGCCCCGATTGTTTTTCCGGCCCTTATAACCGGCCAGGAAGAGCCTCTCCATGGTCGTATTCGGCTGAGCGCCTCTCGCAGCAAATAGTGGACCGAGGACCTTGGAGACGTGGGCTCCCACATCAATCCCCACCTCGTCGAGGAGGGCAATGGGTCCCACGGGGTAGCCGAATTTGCGCATGGCTATATCTATTTCTTTGATGTCCGCGCCTTCGGCAAGAATTTCTAAGGCCTCGTTCAATAAAGGCGCGAGGATACGGGTCGTGTAAAAGCCGGGACCGTCCTTGACGATGATGACGGTTTTGCCCTGTCTGATTCCCACATCGAGCGCCGTTGCCCTGACCCAGTCCGCCGTCTTTTCCGTCACGATGATTTCGAGAAGCGGCATTTTGGGAACGGGCGAAAAATAATGCATCCCTATGACCCGATCCGGCCGATTTGCTTTCGCAGCGATGTCCCCGATGGGCAGGGATGAAGTGTTGCTGGCAAAGATGGCATCCTCTTTAATACAGGCCTCTGTTTCCGTGAGGATTTTTCTCTTGAGGTCTAAATCCTCGAACACGGCCTCAATGATCAAATCCGCCTTTTCAAAACCCCGGTAGTCCCTGGTCCCCGTAATCAGGCTAAAGGTCACGTCCCGCTGAAATGGCAACAGTGCCTTCTTTTTCACCCGTCCGTCTAGGTCTTGCCAGATCGCTTTTTCTCCCTGTCCAATGACATCATAGCTGACGTCCTTGAGAAGCACCTCCATCTTGTTTGTGGCGCTTACGTTCGCGATCCCTGCTCCCATGAGTCCGGCTCCCAGAACGCCTATCTTCCTAACCGCACGCACCTTTTCTTTGAGAGGATTTTTTTTCATGGCGGTCATACTCAGAAATATCTGTGTCAGTTCACGGGACTGGGGGCTTACAACCAGATCTCCGAATCTTTTTCTTTCCGTCTCCATGCCCGCTGCCGGACCTTTTTCCATTCCCGTTTTTACACACTCAATGATCTTGAAGGGCGCCGGATAATTTCCCCAGGTCTGTTTCTGCACCAGAAATGTTGCCTTCTTGTAGACAACGTTGCGGGTGAGTGAGGTGCTCTCCAATAGTTCCGAGAGAATCGGCTGCCTTTTTTTACGCTTGAAAGGTTGATCGGCCAGAGCAAGGGCGGCCTTTTTCGCCACTTCGAGAAGTCCGTAAGGATGGATGAGATCATCCACGAGCCCGATTTTCTTTGCTTGCTGGGGATAGATATTTTTTCCCGTGAGCATGATGTCCAGAGCGGCTTGCAATCCGACGAGACGGGGAAGCCGTTGGGTACCGCCGCCTCCCGGGAGGAGCCCCAATTTTACTTCCGGCAGCGCGAGAACCGTGTTGGGATCGTCACTGGCAATGCGGTAATGGCAGGCGAGGGCCACCTCAAGACCACCTCCCAGGGTTGCCCCGTGGATAGCTGCCACAATGGGTTTGGGAAAAGCCTCCATACGGTTGAGAAGCTCATGTCCCTGGCGGCTCAGCATCTCCGCTTCCGCAGTACTTGTTATGTCCTTGAATTTCTCGATATCCGCACCGGCGATAAAGTTATCCGGTTTTCTGCTGATCAGCACAATTGCTCTGACAGCTTTGTCGGCTTCGAGGCCATCAAGCATTGTCTTGAATTTATCAACGAGGTCGATGGAGATCTTGTTGACCTTCTCACCGGGCTGATCCATCCAGACAACTGCCACGCCGTTTTCTTTCTCGATCTCTGCGTAGGACATTGCGGTCTCCGCCATATTTTATTTCTTTCGTTCCAGGATAATGGCGTTACCCGTGGCTCCTGCAGCGCAGGAAGCGATAAGTGCGAATGTCCCGTCTTCTCGAATAAGTCGATTGGCTGCCGTTGTGAAGAGCCTGGCTCCCGTAGCCCCGAAAGGATGCCCCAGGGAGAGTGAGCCGCCGAGAGTGTTGAATTTCTCCAGAGGGACTTCGCCGACTCTTTTGGATCGGCCGAGTTTGTCCCGCGCAAATTCGTCGGATGCAAGACATTTTAAATTTGCCAGGATCTGTCCGGCGAAGGCCTCATGAAATTCAAAGACGTCCATATCCTGAAGTTTAAGCCCGGCCATGTCGAGACATTTAGGTGTTGCATAGGCGGGTCCTAAGAGAAGCTCCTCAAAGGGATCCTGGGCCGTATAGGCATAGGCGCGTACTCTAGCCTTCGGCACATAGCCGAGCGATGTGGCGACTTCCTCTGCCATAAGGAGGCAGGCGGCAGCCCCATCCGTAAGAAAAGAGGCATTTCCCGCCGTCACCGTCCCGTATTTTTTTACGAAGGCCGGCTTCAGGCTGCCCATCTTTTCCAAAGAGGTGTCACCCCGGAAGCCGTTGTCTTTATCTAAAGGTTTGAAGTCAGGGGGCACCAGGACGGTTTCTATTTCGCCATCCAAGTTGCCTTCGGCCGTCGCCCGCGCAGCTGACAGATGGGAACGGACGGCGTAACGATCCTGTTCTTCCCTGCTGACATGGAGGCGTGCGGCGAGGCGGTCGCAGTCTTCACCCATGGTTCGTCCCGTGGAGAATTCGGCGATGGCGGGGATTTCCGGGAGCAGGTCTTTGATGCCTATGCCCTTCGGAAATTCCAGATAGTCTGTGAGGCCCTTGTATTTCTTGGCCTCCATGAGCTTTTTTCTCATGGGCTTCCGGTAACAGATGGGAATATCCGACAGGCTTTCCGTTCCCCCGGCGATGACCATATCTGCCTGGCCCGTTTGAATCAGGTCTACGCCGGTTGTTATCGCCAGATTGGCGGAGATGCATGCCATGGTTACGGTGAAGGCGGGAATGTTGACGGGGAGGCCGGCGCCTAGTGCGGCTTCCCGGGCTACGTTGGTAGTGGCCAGGTTGGCAATAACGCATCCCATGATGACGCGGTCGATTTTTTCGGGTTCGACCTGCGTTCTTTTAACAAGGGCCGCGATGGCGAGTCTCCCCAGGTCGTAGGACATGAGGTCTATGTAGCCTGTCCCGGCCCGGAGGAATGGGATTCGGCATCCGTCAATGAGGACAGCCTTTCGGCCATGGTCTCCAGAGGCGTTCATTTTTTTCTCCCTGATTTTATCTGAATAAAGAGATTTCTTCTCCGCCGAAACAGAACTCGTGCAAAATTTATCAGCTTCGCTTTCGAGAGATCTTCAGGCTTCTGTGAAGATCAAGGAACAAAGTCACCTGTTGCAAGGTTTTTACCACATTCCAAATCAGAGTTCTATGGTTTTGATTATTGCTGATGATGAAAGATAAGACGGGCAGGAGAAAACTTGCATTCAGAAGAATCAGCGGATATATTTACCACACTTCTCGGTGAAAGCCATCAAATAGGATGTTTCTTATATTATTACTCCGGCAGCAATATATGTCAAAGCCGTCATTCCTGCCTCCGATAAGAAAATTCGGGGGCAGGCTCCAGCGGGAATCCAGAATTGGACTGGATGCCGGATCAGGTCCGGCATGACATTTGATATGTTTAATTGCCGAAGTGATATGAACAGGAAATTCTGATTTTACAATTATGGAAATTTATCTCTTCCTTGGTATTGTCGCCTTCTGCGCTGGATTTATTCAGGGACTTTCAGGGTTCGGTTCGGTTCTCCTGTCCCTGCCTCTTCTCGCACTCTTCCTTGATGTTAAGACTGCTATCCCGGTAGTTGCTCTTCTTGCAGTGGCGCTGACCATATTTCTCCTTGTGCAATTGCGCGAACATTGGGATTGGCGGAAGATTTACCGCCTCTGCTTAGGCTCTATCCCGGGTGCTCCAGTGGGGGTGTGGTTTCTGAATCATGCAGAGACACAATTGCTTCAGTGGACGGTCGGCGCTGTGCTTATCGCGTACGCTTTGTATAGCTTCATTCTGAAACCCGCTATCCGTTTAACTGCTCCGTTATGGGCATACCTCTTTGGCTTCGCGGCGGGATGCCTTGGCGGCGCCATCAGCGCCTCCGGTCCACCCGTTATCATCTATACGTCTCTACAGCCCTGGAACAAGGATCAGATCAAGGTTGCCCTGCAAGGTTTTTTCTTCATCTCGGGCATTGTGGTAGTCATCTTCCAGGCCATGGGCGGGCTCGTTACGGGCATGGTCTTGTTGTATTTCCTTGTAGCCCTTCCCCTCCTGCTCTTAGGAACCTGGGCAGGATCATTTCTCTATGGACGAATCAGAGAAGAAACCTACAGGGCTTTGCTGCTTGTCCTTATGGGGCTTCTGGGGCTATTGATGCTGTTCAAATAAAATCTTCGCACAAAAGTTCACTTCACCTACTAACAAACAGTGGACACTTGCTAACTAAATTGCAGATTAACAAAAGAAAGGTGCATGGCTGTGCTCCATAAATGAGCAAAGAACCAATAACCTATTTGGCGGAACGCACCGGGAGCGCCCGGTCGTAGTATTCGACAGACGGGTAACTCCAGTTCGGTTTACCAGCGTAGAAATCAAAGTTGGCAGCGTCGGGACCGCGTTTTTCTGAAGCCCATACCCAAGCACACGTAAGACGAATCAATTCTGTTAATTCAACACTATATCCACAGTCAGACTTATGAGTTTTAGTCGCGGTATACAACGTCGCCAGTTCATCCGGCGTCGGCATCCGCCAGTCTGTGTATCCGCGGTCACGGTATTTCTCGCAATATCTCTGGGCATTCACCCAGTCTAGGTTGCTCCCATTATCCTTTGCCGCCCACATCAAGTTGGTCCGTGTGTCCAACACTATCCCATCGTCATAGGCGATAAAACGACCATCCCCCGCCGTTGTGTTGCCCGATGTTTTAATGGCCGTCAAGGAGGTGAATGACGCCGGAAGATGGAACCCCCGCATTTGTGTTTTTGACCCTCTTCAGAGTGAACTCCCCTTCTGATCCACCGTCATCATGAGTTAGAGTATATTTCCCTTTCCCTTTCCCTTCCGTATCGGAAATGGTTCCCCAGAAACTTCCGACGATATGAACATCCATTGCGAAATGTCCGGTTCCACTAAAGTCACCTTTCAGATCATTACCCGTGATCTTCCCATGGAAATGGCATTTCACCATGCCACTATACATCTTATGCTCCACTGCATGTCCTGAGAATTCTCCTTCAATGGAATAGACATCTTTCCCAATTTCGTTTCTATACACCAGCATTTTATATTGTGCAACTGTCCCTCCTGTAAGTACCATGTCCCAAACTTCCGTCGGGGTACCACTCGTGCCAGAAGAATCTTTATGTGCACAGGAATAACATGATGTAATTAATGCCATCGCCAAACCAACAACTACTATCTTTTGAATTATCCTCATTTCCCCCCCCGTCATTACTCTGGTAAATAGAATAGGACAACACGCTTCGGGTTGTTCAGCGTTAAACGGTGCCGTCCCTAAAATTAACACCTATTCCACAAGGAACTGACTGACTAAAGTGAGACATTCTAATTATATGTGAACAAACAAAAACTCCCGCACTATTTCGAGTACGAGGGTTCGATAATTAGTCCATGGCACCCTCAAGGGATGTAAAAGGGTTTATGAATTTTAATCTCTGACTCTATATATGCGTTTTGATTATCACGATTTCGATTTGAAATCTACAACGAAAATCAAAAATAGCAATTTGTGAACTACAAGGAAGTAATGCGCATGAGACGGCATCGACGCCAGCACCCTGCATATTGCCGTATGCTCGCGCAGGTATCAGGCTGATTCTCAGGCGAACAGCATCGCTATAATAGACGCAGCCAGCGTGATAACTATGGATATGATGAAAGCCGTTTTGATGACCTGGCTTTCAATTCCCAGAGCGTCTATGGTGGCTGCCGCATTCTGCAGCTTTGCCGGAGAAATGACACTGGCCAGTCCCCCTCCTATGGCTGTCACTGCTGTGACGATCAGCGCGTCCACATTAAGAAGCTTCGAAGTCAGGAGATGATATTTTGTGAACATGGCAATCGTCGAAGCCTCGCTACCGCTCAAGAAACCTCCGAAGAGCCCGAGATAGCCGCTGATGAAGGGATACATGGTTCCGAAGGCCATGGCCGAACCCTGGGAAAGCACCCATATCATATTGGAGGCAGGTTCCACAATCTTCCAGACGGACCCCAGATCCTGCGTGCCCGAATTGTTCATCACGAAAGCAATAGCAAAAAATATGGCCGCCGAATAGGTTGGTCTCGGCGCGCGTTTCGCCCATTTTGAGAGCGTCTCTTTTATCGCCTTCGCGCTCGGCCTGATGAAAATAGCCGAGAGGATCGTGCTTATGAGAACCCACGTGTATGCATTCCAGAGCATCCGCGTCCGGATCGATTGGCCAGGAATGAGGGAGATGGCCATGCTTATCTTCTTGTACAGAAGATCGAACCAGGGAGTATAGAAGTTGATGGCGAACGAAGCTGCAATCAGGATTATCCAAGGTGAAAGCGCCCTTATAAGGGACATTCCTCTTTCAACTTTCAGGTCTTCCTCGGTGAGATGCGTTCGGTCGATTATCGGTTTCCCTAAGAGCTTGAGATAAAGAAGCATGACGACCATCGTTGAGAAACCGGCCATGACACCGGTAAGCACGACGCCGCCTTCGAGGAAGGGGATGTAGCTCACCGCAACGGCGACGCCGCCGTTCGTAAGACCCGCGATGAGACAGGGTATGAAACCCTTCCGAATGAGTGCCCAGCGCCCGACGATCCAGAGCATCCCGATAGCGATCAGCGTGGAAATAACCGGAAGGAATTTGGCAAAGACCCGGGCCGACTGGACGAGGGGCGTTCCGGTCATGTCCGAATAGACGACCAGAGGAGCGCCAAGCAGCGCAAACGTGCAGAGGGCGTCAAAACCGATTGCCGGGAGCGCTACGGCGACGAAGGTCGAGTATCCGAGGGCCACCAGGATGGGGGGCAGGATTGATACGGGAGTCGCGCCGACGGCCACAAGCAGTGTACCGGCCCCCACATTGATGAGCATAATCTGTACGACCCTGTCTCCCGACCCGAATGTCTTTACGAAGACGGCTACGCGTTGCAGGGCCCCCGTTGCTTCCATGTAGCTTATCTGCAGGATCGACGTTGCAACCATTAAAGACACGGGAAACGAGGCGATCATGCCGGCGACGGATGAACGCAGACCCACTTCCAGCGAGGTGTTAAAGAAAAAATATGCGATGGCGGCCGTTAGAAGCAACCCGACGGTGCCGCTTGAATCGGCGGCAAAACGTTTTCTTACCATCAGGAAAACAATGACAAGAATTGGAAGCAGTGTCAGGGCGACGGATAAAAGCATCAGGTCCTCCTGGTTCTTTTAGTCTGGCATTCTAAAAAAGCCATGAACAAAATTGTTTCTGTCCACGACCATTCTTTTTTTTTCGGGTTACTCTTTGTAGATCACTGAGCGATGGAAATTGGGTCCAAGTCTGCAATAGCAATAGGGGCAACAGTTGCCTTCAGCCCGCTGTTTATCCTTCTTCGTTTTTGTGCATAAGTGGAGCAAAAGGAACATACAGCAGTCGTTATGTCAATGAAAAAAAGCAAGGTTCAGTTTGTGAAAAACGCAAACCTTTAAGAATTAGAAATTCCGATATGCAAGTGGCCGAAGTACAGCATGAAACATCAACACCGTGCGCGCCGACAACTGTTCTTAAGCTTAATCAGGGACGGTTCAATCTATCAAGCACCTTGTAAAGGGCCTGAGTGCCGTCCGTCTCCAGCCCCTCCGCCATAGCGGCTGTATAGAATTGGTTTGCGAGGGCCAGACCGGGAAGAGAGAGCTTCATCCTTCGCGCCTCCAAGAGCGCGATGCCCATATCCTTCACAAAATGACGGATGTAAAATCCGGGAGCAAAATCGCCTTTCACGATCCTGCGTCCGAGCTGGTTGAGAGACCAGGAGGACGCCGCACCCTTGCCGATGATGTCGATGACAGCGTCAAGGTCCAATCCAGCCCTGCTGGCATAGAGGAGGGACTCCACGACACCGACCATGGCCGCGGCGATGACAATCTGGTTGCTCATCTTGGTGTGCTGTCCCATGCCTGGTCCGCCCATGTAAGCGATATTTTTTCCCATCAGTTCAAAGACCGGGAGGACCCGCTTGAAGGCTTCTTCATCACCGCCCACCATAATTGCCAGCGTGCCCTCCCGTGCTCCGACGTCACCACCGGAGACAGGGGCATCGAGAGACGCGACAGATTTGCTCTTCGCCTCTTCATAAATCCGGCGGGCCAGAGACGGCTCGGACGTGGTCATATCCACGATCAACGCTCCCGGACGGCTTCGCTCTAGTACGCTTCCCTTTCCCAGGATCACCTGCTCCACATCCGCCGGTTCGCCGACCATGGTAAATGTTACATCGCTTGCTGCCGCCACATCTCCGGGGGTGGCGAGCCAATTGGCGCCCTCCTTGCACAGTTCTCCAGCTTTTTCTCTTGTCCTGTTATACACGGAAAGCGCATAACCTTTTTTCAGAATGTGTTTGCATATGGATTTCCCCATGACGCCTGTGCCGATCCAGCCGATTCTCTTCATCGATCGCTCCTTTGTATTTTTGTACGCGTAAGTCTACTGATCACCACGTCCCCGCTTGCTCTCCAGGTTGTGAACATGTACATGTTCTCCGGCTTTAATGCCTATGCGGGCGATGCCGATAGGTTCACCGTATTTAAGAATGAGGCTGCCCTTCGGAATGTCTCGAATGGCGAATTTGTGACCGAAGGGGATGTTGTCTGCAATATGTACAACGATCCTTTCGCCTGCCGCTTCCACCACTATCTCTCCCGGGGCCTCGATGGGTTCCAGGACGATCGCTACATTATCGACTCCTTGCATGACAATCGCTTTTTTTGTCATCATGATTTAGCACCTTGATCAGTTTTCTTCAATATTGTGTTGCTAAGCCCTCCCGGATATATTTGCTCTCGTCCTCTTCACATCGACGGTCCGATACGCTTGATGGCAAAATCATTGAAGCCCAGACTCTCCGCCTTGACCAGCTTACCAGAGGCGACCTGCACAACTTCTGCAAAAATCCGTTTGCCTACCTCTCGAATCGATTCGTGGCCGGTGATGATGGTGCCGGCGTTCACATCCATATTATCTTTCATCTTTTCAAAAATCGCCGTGTTTGTCGCCACCTTAATAGCCGGCGCAATCGGTGAGCCGCAGCAGGTGCCGCGCCCTGTCGTAAAGACAACGATGTGGCAACCGCCTGCGACCATTCCCGTGAGCTGCTCGATATCATGTCCCGGCGTGTCCATCCAGATAAGCCCTTTTTTCTTCACGGGCATGGCATAGTCTATAACATCCTGGAGTGGTTTCGTGCCCGCCTTGTAGATACAGCCGAGGGATTTTTCCTCTATTGATGACAGGCCGCCTTCAATATTTCCCGGCGTGGGCTGTCCGCCCCGCATGTCTACCCCCATGGCCTTTGCCGAATCTTCACATCTCTTTATTACATCATAACAGCGGGCTGCAACTTGCTCGCTCACGGCCCGGGCGGCGATGAGATGCTCTGCGCCGATAAGTTCCGTCGTTTCCGCGAGGATGACACTTCCACCGGCGTCGATTAGAAGATCGCAGGCGACACCCAGTGCCGGGTTGGCTGATATGCCGGAGCAGGCGTCTGATCCGCCGCATTCGGTTCCCAAGATGAGCTCGGAGACGTCGCTTGGCGTGCGTTCCAGGGTAGAGGCGCCGCCGACCATTTCCCTTGCGGCGCTAGCACCTGCTGCTATCGCCTTAACGGACCCGCCCTCGTCTTGGATGATCACCAGATGGACCGGTTTATCCGGGCACGTCTCTTCTATTTCGGCGGCCATGTCCTGGGCTCGTAAAGTTTCACAACCAAGACCGACTACCACGACGCCGTAAACGTTGGGATGTGTCCCGTGGGCAACGAGAACCCGTCTTGTTAAGGCCGCATCTGCCCCCAGTTGCGTACATCCATGCTGGTGCTCGACCCAGGTGGTGCCTGTTACGAGATGGGATATTCCCCTGGCCACGCGGTTTGCGCAGACCACGGATGGAATGATGATCACATGATTCCTGATGCCGACAGTTCCGTTCGTGCGGCGGTAGCCCATGAATTTCATCGTCTGCCCTTCTTTTCTTGTGACATTTTTCTGCCTGAGACTGCTCTACAGGACACATAGGGGATGAAGCCATTATAATCAATTTGGCAAAAATTTCATCAGATAAAAACAAATTGACGAAGTTTACCAGTTATCGTAAAGGTAAGCGAATGTTATCCTTCAATCAATTTTTCTCAAAGTTCCCCTAAGGGTTTCAGTCTATGAAAAATGATCTCAGTCAAAGGACAGCCGCGGAAATCTTTCATGCGGTACTAACGGCGATAGATCCCTATGGGCTCATCAAAGAGCGTATTGAAAAGATCCGTTCCATCTATCGTGAAGGGAACTACCGAAAACTTTACCTCATCAGTTTCGGCAAGGCGGCCTACCCGATGACAAAGGCCGTATCCGATTTTGCGGATGATCTTCTGACGAAAGGCATTTTGATTACCAAGTATGGCCATGTGCCGGAGGGAGGAGTTTCCGGTAAGATCGAGGTATACGAGGCGGCACATCCCGTACCGGATCTTCAGGGCGTACTGGCGACGGAAAGGGCCATCGGTCTTCTCGAAAAAGCGGACAGTGCGACACTCGTCGTTTGTCTGATCTCCGGCGGCGGCTCTGCCTTGCTGGTTGCTCCGCACAAGGATATATCCTTAGCCGAAAAGCAGGAGATCACTCAGTTGCTGCTTAAGGTAGGCGCCAATATCCACGAACTGAATACGGTGAGGAAACATCTCTCGCGGATCAAGGGCGGGAGGCTCGCCGAAATCGCCTATCCGGCGAGAGTTCTTTCTTTGATTCTTTCGGATGTCATAGGCGACCCCCTCGATGTAATCGCCTCCGGTCCGACATCACCGGATCAGACGACCTTCCAGGATGCCCTAAAGGTCATAAAGCGCTATGATCTGAAAGATAAAATTCCTGAAAAGGCATGCCTCATCTTGGTCCGCGGCGCGGCAGGCGAAATTGCTGAAACGCCGAAAGACGGGAATCATGTGTTTGCGCGGGTGCAAAACGTCATCATAGGAAGCAACAAAAAAGCAATTGAAATGGCGAAAAGCGAAGCCAAAGGCCAAGGGTATCAGTCGAAAGTAATCTCTGCGGACCTGCAGGGTGAGGCAAGAGATGCCGCCGCCTGGCTTGCCCACATGGCAATCGAAGCGCGCCAGGGATTGGCCGGAGGGTCTCAGCAAAAGATCTGTCTCATCTCGGGAGGAGAGACAACCGTGACGGTTCGCGGAAACGGCCTCGGCGGACGAAATACAGAACTGGCCCTCGCCTTTGCAGAGGAGATCAAAGGTATAAAGGGAATAACCCTTCTCTCCGCAGGCACAGACGGCACGGACGGTCCTACTGATGCTGCGGGTGCCATTGTCGATGGCTTTACCATCGAGAAAGCAGAGGCTGCCGGCATCAGTCCCGGGGATTACTTGAAGAATAACGACTCCTATAATTTCTTCAAAGCCGCAGGCGGCCTCTTCATCACCGGTCCCACGGGCACCAATGTGATGGACCTGCAAATCATCTTGCTCGACTGAATCTTTTATGTTAGAGGGGCGAGGCTTGAATTGCAGATGGTGTATGTTTTTCTATGCCCTACATACTAATATTTGTGCGCCTTATCTTCAATGTGTCACGAACTGGAATATGCGACGGCATCGATAGAATCATGAACAATCATATTAAAAAAGGAGGTATCACGATGAAGGCGAAGAGTTGGATTACAATCTGCTTATCCGTGTCTCTGCTACTGGTCTTTTCAGGATCGGTGCTGGCGCAGAGTGTCATCAAGATCGGGGCTGTGTATCCCCTGACTGGAAATATCGCCTCGACAGGACTGGATTGCAAGAGAGGCGTTGATCTGGCTGTGGATATCATCAACGGCAAATATGGCAAAGACCTTGACTTGCCGATGGCGAAAACGGGCGGCCTTCCTAATCTGGGAGGAGCCAAGCTGGAAGTCGTCTACGCCGACACTAGAGGCGAGCCTAAAAACGGCATGTCCGAAACCGAAAGATTGATCACTCAGGAGAAGGTCGTCGCCATTATCGGCGCCTATCAGAGCTCGGTTACCAAGACCGCGAGCCAGGCAACGGAAAGACTGAAAGTGCCTTACGTCTGTTCCGATTCTTCCTCGCCCACGCTGACGGAAAGAGGGTTCAAATACTTCTTCAGAGTCAGTCCCCACGATGCGATCTTTGCCAGGGACTGGTTCCAGTTTCTGAAAGATGTTGAGAAAAAAGCGGGCAAGAAGGTTGCGACTGTGGCCATCCTCTATGAAAATACGGAGTTTGGTTCCAATGTGGGCAAGTATGCGAGGAAATACGCAGAGGAATTTGGCTATAAGGTCGTGGCGGATATCTCCTATGCAGCGAACGCCACCGATGTGACAAGCGAGGTGGGTAATCTGATTAAGAGCAAACCCGATGTATTGATGCACGCCTCCTATATAACTGATGCCATCCTCTTCACCAAGACTTTTAAGGAAATGGGCTTCGCCCCGAAAGGCATTCTGACCATGGCCGGTTATATCGAACCCGGCTATTTGCCGGCGGTTAAAGCGGACGGCAATAATATCATCGTCCGCTCCACCTTTGCCTTGGACCTTGGCAAGAAAAAACCCCTCGTGACAAAAGTGAGTCAGCTTTTCAAGAAGAAATACGGCATAGATATGAGCGAAAACGCAGCCCGTAGTTTCATGGCCCCCTTTGTTCTGGCGGATGCCTTTAACAGGGCGAGGTCCACAAACAGCGAGGCTGTCGTAAAGGCGCTTTTGGAAACGAACATCCCCGGTAGCCAGGTAATCTATCCTTGGAAGGGGATCAAGTTCGATCCACAGTCGCATCAGAATATCTATGCCCAAGGTGGGTTGGTGCAGGTTCAGGACCAGCAGTATGTAACTGTCTGGCCTTTCGCATCGGCGGCCAAGAATGTGATCTGGCCCTTCCCGGGATGGAAAGGAAAGAAATAAATAACGTTGTGACGAGACAGAGACAGGCGGGTTTTCTTTCCAAGCCCGCCTGTCTCTGTGCTTGCAAGGAACGACAGCATGCCTGAGCAATTACTCCAACAGATTGTCAACGGTTTATTGATCGGTTTCATGTATTCCTTAATCGCCATCGGTCTCACCATGATCTGGGGAGTCATGAATATCGTCAATTTTGCCCACGGTGAATTCCTGATGATCGGGATGTTTACCTCCTTCTGGCTATTCACTATGTATGGGCTGGACCCTCTCTTTTCCATACCGATCTGTTTTCTTCTCCTTTTTCTAATGGGTATGTTTATCTACCGTTTTATTGTGAGCAAAGTGATGAAAGGACCGATGCTCGCGCAACTGGTGGTCACCTTCGGCATCAGCATCTTTCTGTCTAACCTCGCCGTTTACCTGTGGACGCCAGACTTCCGTCTCATTCCCCCGACTATCCTTCAGGGAACCTGGGACTTCGGTGAGATCAATCTGAGCATTCCCAAAACAGTCGCATCCATCGGAAGCATAATCACTTCGGTGTGCCTTTTCCTGTTCCTGAAAATGTCGAAGACCGGCAAGGCGATTCTGGCGACGGAAATGGACCGGGAAGCAGCATTACTCATGGGCATCAATACGGAACGCATCAACTCCCTGTCCTTCGGGATAGGGGCCGCTCTCGTGGGAGTGGCGGGCGCATTTTTATCCACCTACTACTATATCTATCCCCAGGTGGGCGGTCTTTTCGGACTGATAGCTTTTTCTATCGTTGCCCTGGGAGGTTTCGGAAGCATAGAAGGTGCCTTCATCGCGGGCGTTCTGGTCGGGCTGGCGCAGACGTTGGGCGGTTTCTTCTTTGATCCGGCATATAAATACGCCATTGTTTTTATGATCTACTTGATCACGATCTGGATTAGGCCTCAGGGGCTCTTGGGGTGGTGATGTATGAAGAACTTATCCCCTAAAACAATAACGGTCGGGCTGACAGTTCTGGTCCTGCTCGTCATCTTCCCGATGGTGGTGACACAGATATTTCCCTTGCAGATCATGATCCTCGTGTTCATGTATGCCATGCTGGGCGTGGCCTGGAACATCATGGGCGGTTATGCTGGTATGTTCTCCTTCGGGCAGGCGGCCTTTTTCGGAATTGGCGCCTATACCTCTTCCTTTCTGCTGATGACGTTCCATGTGAATCCTTGGATTGGGCTGATTGCCGGAGGTGTCGTAGCCGCTCTAGTTGCCGCCGCCATTGGCTATCCCTGCTCCAATCTGCGCGGCCACTATTTCGCCATTGCAAGTATCGCCTTTGCCGAAATTGTCCGGGTCCATTTTAATAACTGGACGCTGGTAAATGCCGCCGAAGGAATGTCACTCCCGATGCTCGACGAATCCTTCCTCAATTTCATGTTCCATAACTCGAAGGTACCCTACTACTACATCATGCTGGTCTTTCTGCTTCTCGCCATGGTCGTCTGCTATTTTGTTGCCACATCGAAGATGGGCTACTATTTTCGCGCCATCAAAGAAAGTCATGATGTGGCTGAAGTCTTAGGCGTGAATGTTGTCCGCTACCGTCTCATCGCAATCATGATCAGCGCCTTCTTGAGCGCCATGGCTGGCACCTTTTATGCGCAGTATGTGCTTTACATCGATCCGGAAAGTGTCATGTTGCTCGCGATATCCGTTCAGATCGTGCTTCTGTCCATGCTCGGGGGTGCCGGTTCTGTGATGGGTCCCGTCATCGGGGCCGCCGTGCTTATTCCCATCGCCGAGGTTACCCGCGTATGGCTGGGTCACAGAGGGACGGGAGTGGACATGCTGATCTATGGGTTTTTGATAACCATCATTTCCGTCTATCAGCCTCAGGGCGTATGGGGACTCCTTTCCAGGATAGGGAATAGAATTAAATGAGCAAGGCTATCTGCTTGGATGTAAAAGGAATGACGAAATGGTTTGGCGGTCTGGCGGCGAATCAGGACATCGACTTCTTCATTGAAGAAGGTGAAATCGTCAGCATCATTGGACCGAACGGCGCAGGGAAGTCGACCCTCTTCAACTGCATCACAGGCTTTTATAAGCCGAACAGCGGCAAGGTTTCCTTCTTCGGGAAAGACATCTACCGTATGCGCGCCGATAAGATCTGTAAACTTGGCATCGCCCGGACTTTCCAGGTAGTCCAAGTCATCAGCGACATGACCGTCCTGGAAAACGTGGTTACCGGGGCGCTCCTCCGCTTCAGCACAGTCGGACCGGCAACGGATAAAGCCCTTGAGATATTGGCCTTCACCAGTCTAATCGATAAGAAATCATTCCTGGGCACGGAATTGACCATCGCCGATAAGAAGCGTCTTGAGGTTTCCATGGCGCTCGCCACGCAACCCAGGCTGCTGATGCTGGATGAATCAATGGCCGGGCTCACCCCGGTTGAACTCAGGCAGATTATCGATCTCATTAAGAAGATTCGCAGCCAGGGCATGACCCTCGTCATCGTAGAACACGTGATGGAAGCCGTTATGGAGATATCAGATCGCGTTATCGTCTTGAACACGGGGAAAAAGATCATGGAGGGAGCGCCGAAAGAGGTGTGCTCCAGCCCGGAAGTCATTCAGGCCTATTTAGGGGATAAGTATCGTGTTGTCTGTTAATAATATTTCCGTCGGGTATAAAGGCCTCCTGGCCGTGCAGGATGTCTCTCTTCATATCGACAAAGGGGAAATCGTCAGCCTCGTAGGTTCCAACGGTGCGGGGAAGTCCACCATCGTGAAGACCATTGCCGGCCTGATACATCCTGAAAAGGGGGAGATTATTTACGAAGACACGCCGATCCATAAGATGCCGC
Source organism: Syntrophales bacterium (assembly GCA_052144335.1). Taxonomy (GTDB): domain Bacteria; phylum Desulfobacterota; class Syntrophia; order Syntrophales; family UBA2185; genus Fen-1135. The sequence goes on along the minus strand of JBKQQP010000010.1, from coordinate 6,337 downwards.
CTTACGATATCGTGAAGAGAAGGATTTCGATGATTCCCGAAGGACGGCGGCTCTTCGGTCGCCTCTCCGTTATGGACAATCTCATTCTTGGGGCCTATGCACTGGACTCGCAGGCAGAGACAGAGAACATGACGGCGCGCGTCTTCAATATCTTTCCCATCTTGAGGGAGAGAAAAGGGCAGCGCTCAGATACCTTCAGCGGCGGGGAACAGCAGCAGCTGGCCATCGCGCGCGGTCTCATGTCTCATCCGTCGCTGTTGATGCTGGATGAGCCGTCGCTCGGACTGGGGCCAAAACTGGTTTCGGAAATCTTCAAGGTTGTGCAAGACATCAATCGCAAAGGCGTCACTGTTCTCTTGGTGGAGCAGAATGTTCACGAAGCCCTTCAGATATCCCACCGCGCCTATGTCCTGCAGACCGGCCGCATCGTCCTGGAAGGGAAGGGCGAAGACCTCTTGAAATCCGATCTCGTCAGGCAGGCCTACCTGGGCATGTAGAAATAACCTGTTAGGGTGAAAAGATTATGCGCGTCGTCATGCGGTATGGGATAAAATCGCTTGCTCTGGATATTCCCGATGGGCTGGATGTAGCAGTCATTCGCAAAAAAGCCATGCCCGTCCTACCGGATCCGGAGAGCGCCGTGGCGTCTGCCCTTTTCAATCCTGTGGGATGTAAATCGCTCTTCGAAGAGGCAAGAGAGTGCCGGAGCGCCTGCATCCTGATCTGTGATATCACCCGTCCCGTGCCGAACGGAACTGTATTACCGCCTCTCGTTAAAGAACTGATACGCGCCGGCATCAAGGCGGAGGTTATTACGGTGCTTGTCGCCACAGGCCTGCACAGGCCGAACGAAGGGGAGGAGCTCCGCGAGGTAGTAGGCAGCGACTGGGTGCTGAAGACGGTCCGGGTTAACAATCATTTTGCCCGCAATCCCGAAGACCATCTGTCCCTGGGAACCCTGCCGGGTGACATACCTGTAAAGCTCGACCACCGGTTTTTGCGCGCCGATTTGCGCATTGTCGTGGGACTGGTGGAGCCCCATTTCATGGCCGGCTATTCGGGCGGAAGGAAGATAATCGCCCCGGGTGTTGCTCATGAAGACACCATAAGGATATTCCATTCCGCGCGAATATTAGAGCATTGCCGGGCCGCTAACTGCGTTCTGGAAGGCAATCCCATTCACAGTGCGCAGATGGATATTTTGAAGCTGGTGGGAAGGGCCTTCGCCGTGAACACCGTCATCGATGAAGACCGGCGGATATCCTTTGTCAATTTCGGCGATATCGAAGTGAGCCATAACGATGCGGTTGCCTTCGTGCGCCCCTATGCGGAAATCCCCGTGCCGAGGAGGTTTAAGACGGTTGTGACGAGCTCTGCGGGCCATCCTCTCGATGGCACCTATTACCAGACAGTGAAAGGGATGGTCGGAGTGATTGATATCATAGAACCCGGAGGAAATCTGATCATCGTTTCCGAGTGCGGGGGGGGTCTGGGGTCTCCTGAATTTGTAGAGGCGCAAAGAAACCTGATTCGCCTGGGTCCTGACCGCTTCCTGGAAGAACTTCTGCGGAAACGCTCTGCTTCGATCGACGAGTGGCAGTCAGAGATGCTCGTCAAGGCGATGAAGAAGGCGAATATCTACCTATACAGTGAAGGTCTCACGGAAGAGCAGCACTCATTGACTGCAGTACAGAGCATCGCATCACCTGCTAAGGCCATTGCCGAGAGCGTCCGAACCCATGCCGATTCTCACATAGCCGTTGTCCCAGAAGGGCCATATGTCATACCGCTCTACTCCGGATAACGCGGCAGTTTAGTGACATCCCTCCAGTTCCTGCTTCACCCCCTGCATCTTATATGTAACTTTGGTAAACCGGCTTGTACATCTGCGATCTGATGTTGTCCAGAAGATCTGCCGGTCTCTTCTTATGAGCGAGGCCGTCTTTGTAGGCGACTTCAGCCACGGCCATCGCTATGACTACAGAGACCTCCTGAATCCTTTTCAACGACGGATAGACGCGGCCTTTTTCAAGGTCGCTCGGGAGAACCTGGCTGGCCAGGGACTTGGCCACTGTTAAGAACATCTGGTCGGTTACATGTTCTGCCTCGCAGGCGACGATGCCCAGGCCCAAGCCGGGGAAGACATAGACATTGTTTCCCTGGCCCGGCACGAAGGTCTGTCCATGGTAGGTGAATGGTGGGAACGGGCTCCCGCTGGCGAAGACGGCGCGACCATTGGACCACGTGTAAGCCTCTTCGGCCGTGCATTCGGCCTTAGATGTCGGATTCGAGAGCGCAAATATTATCGGGCGCTCGTTGAGCTTCGACATAGCTTCCACGATTGGCTGCGTGAAGCCCTTAAAAGTGCCAGATACACCTATGAGTGCGGTGGGTTTTAGAGAGTGGATTGCCGCGAGCAGGTCCTGGCAGGATGGATAGTCGTGCGCGTAAGGGAGTTTGTGCTCGGCCAGTCCTCTGCGGCTCTTTACGACCAGACCCTTTGAATCCATGAACCAACATCGCTTGCGGGCGTCTTCAGCCGTCATGCCTGCGTCGATGAGTGCGGAAACGATGAGGTCGCCAATGCCGATGCCGGCCTCGCCGGCACCGAGGAAGAGGAATGTCTGATCCCTGAGTTGACCCTTGGTTATGCGCAAGGCGGAATATACTCCGGCAAGCGTAACAGCGGCTGTTCCCTGGATGTCATCATCGAAGATGCACGTGCGGTTCTTGTATTCGTGGAGGAGACGGAAGGCATTGATGTTCGCGAAATCCTCAAGCTGGATCAGCGCCTTTGGGAACACTTTATGTACGGCTTTGACGAATTCTGCAAAGAATTTATCATAGGCCTTGCCGCGAACGCGTTTTTGGAAAATTCCTGTGTAAAGCGGATCGTGCAGTAATGTCCCGTTTTCCGTGCCGACATCCAGCAGCACCGGCAGTGTATATGACGGATGAATGCCGGCAGCGGCAGTGTAGAGAGAAAGTTTGCCGATCGGGATGCCTATACCGAACGCACCGAGGTCGCCGAGACCTAGGATACGCTCGCCGTCGGTGACAACGATGACGCGCACGTCTTTGTACGGCCAGTTCTGCAGAATGTCGATGATTTTGCCTTTGTCATTTATCGAGATGTAGAGGCCGCGGGGACGGCGGAATAGATGGCCATATTCCTGGCAGGCCTTGCCCACCGTCGGCGTATAGATGATGGGCATCATTTCCTCGATGTTATTCATTACGACGTGGTAGAAAAGCGTTTCGTTGCGATCCTGCAGGCCGACCAACTGGATATAGCGCTCCAGGTCGTTGGGTTTTTTCCGGAAATTGTCCATAACCCGCCCTGCCTGTTCTTCCTGTGTTTGCACGTGCGGCGGCAGAAGACCACGCAGCTTCAATGCATCGCGCTCCGCCTCTGTAAAAGCGGTGCCTTTGTTCAGCATCGGATCGTGGAGCAGCGTTACGCCCTTGGAGAATTCTGTATAGTCGCCGCTGCAAATGATCAGATCATCGACCTTTTCAAAATATACGGTCTTGGGCAGCACCTGTCCGGTTACCGGGTGGTACCATTTATAGTCTACCCAGCCACCGCCTTCAGTCTTGGCACTTCTGATGATTTTTTTGACAAAGCTCCTGCCATCGTAATCCTTGACGTTGATGAAATCCTCTCCCACAAATTTTTCATTGACACCATGCGCGAGCATGGTCCCCGTGAGGCTCAATACATAAATATACTTTTCGTCCTGGACGAACTGTCCCTCGGGGTCCGAATATTCTGCTAAAGCGATTCTCTTGCCGGAAGCTTTATAAAAAGTTACGGCATTCTCCACCCAGCTCTTAGCGTCTTCTGCTATTCGTTCACTCATACCTTCTCCCTCCCTAAGAATCGATTCTCCATAGCTTGCTGCGGAGAGCTTCAAAGGTCTGATAATGATTTAATGTTGGTAAACCCTATACCAGAGAAAAGCTGTTAAGTAAATAGTTGGTAACTTCATTTTGTTTAGATCACTAGGTTGTCCTGTAGTATCCCATTTCAAATTCCTTGACATGCCTGAACCAGGAAAATGGATATATCAAGAAGCGTGTGTGCCGTCTCCGGCATTGATCCTCAAGACCACCTTTATCCGTCTTTGGATTTCCTCCGTTGAGAGCACACCCACCATCTTGTTCATGAGTTTTCCATCCCTAAAAATGAGTATTGTCGGCACCCCTTGTACTGCGTATTGTAAAGACACTGCCGGATTGTCGTCGACGTTAAGTCTTGCCACCTTCAGCCGATCTTTATACTCTGCGGCAATGTGGTCGATAACGGGATTAAGCACGCGGCAATATGCGCACCACGCGGCCCACATCATGAGAAGGACAGGGCTTGGAGAGGCGAGAACCTCGCGGGCGAAGTCGATATCAGAGACGTTGACAGCCCCGAATTTACTTGCACTGATAAGAAGGGGGGCATGACAGCGGCTGCAGTGAAGATGCCCCTGCGACGCTCTATTTTTCGCGCCGCATTTTCTGCAAACATAAAAGGCATTATCTACGTCCATCACATGCAACCCTTTCTCCAGGATAACCACGATTGACAGGCTTCCTTGCTACTTTGCAGTCGGCGGTGCGTTTTATCTCTTTTATCTCGCCACCTTGACCGGTTGGGGGGATAGTATATGGAGAAGGTCAGCGGTCGCCATCTCCGCGAGTAGCCCCTTCCTTCCGGCATTGATGAGTATCCTCTGAAAGTCGAGGAGCGTTTCTTCGATATATATGGGGAGCTTCTTTTTTATGCCGAAGGGGGAAGTGCCGCCAACCATGTATCCAGTGTGTTTTTCAGCTATTCCCGGCTCACATGGATGGACGGACTTGACTCCCCGAATCCTGGCCATTTCTTTCGTGGAAACTTCCCTGTCTCCATGCATGAGGATGATGAAGGGCCTCTTCCGATCATCCTCCATCACCAGTGTCTTGATTGCCATGTGCTCATCCACACCGAGTTCTCTTGCGGCCACTTCCGTACCGCCTCTTTCCTCATATTTGTATGGACGAAGAGTGAAGTCCACCTTTTCATCCCTGAGGACGCGAATAGCCGGCGTTGCCGGGAAATGCTCCTTCGCCATTATGGCCTCATCGTAAAAAATAAACCTGCTTAACCTCTTATCATCTCTTTATTGTTTTTCCCCAGGAGTATTGTTTTCTTCGCTGTTTATATCGGGGAGGTCCCTGTATGCAGCGCCGCACTCATGCCTGAAGAAAGCCCATTCTTCACATTCAGTGCCGTCGGGGAAGATACACACACCATATTGGCTTCCGCCGGTAGAGGTTCTGATCTCCAGTGTATAACCGGATTGCACACAGTATACTGATGCCGGGTTTGCAATTTCAACTTCTTCGGAGCCGGCAGCGTGTTGGACGAAAGTCTCGACAGACAGGATTACTCCCATAATTCCGATCAGGACAAATGTTTTCATTCTGTCAATCTTTCAAAATGCAAAGAGTAAAATATTTCTTCTCTGTGTAGTGGTGGCGACAAATGATGTTATAAGAGGATTCAGGCGGTCTGAGGCAACTTTAACTAGCGTGCCCCAAACGCCGGCGAGCAAGATGTAGATAACAATTGATATACGCCAATTAATGTTATCCATATATCTTTGGTGCCGAAGCCCGTATTTGAACCGGGACGGAGAACCCCCCACTAGACCCTGAACCTCAAAAAAGGATACTAATTGAATAAAATAGAGTCAAGCAAATGTAACATATCAAGGGCATAAGACAGCTTGGAATGAATCGCGTTTTAAGCTGTTTTATGCCTTTTTATTATGTTCCGTTAGAAAACGGTTAGAAAGAATCAGTAGACAAATGGTAACATCTTCCAGGGTGTTACCCCTGTTTCATACGGTATGCCTTACTGTTACTTCATAGATGCAGCGTTGACTAATGGAGTTGCGGATTAGCAAAAGAAAGCAGGATGGCCGCAACCTATCTATGAAAAGAAATGGTCAAATAGCCTATTTGGCAGAACGCACCTTCGGTCTCAACATCGCAGATAATGTGTCCTGAACCATACTCGAGTTTACAGACATTGTCATATCGAGTCGTGATTATTAACTTCGTCTACAACTGTTCAAGGTTGGGTAATTATCAGAATTGGGGATTACGGATAGAATTAATTGATGAAAAACCCTGCGGATACATAGACGCAGGTGTACTATTCAGTTTTTTATGGACAATTGAAAAAACATAATTTATATAAGAGCACCAATTAATAAAGGAGAGCTTATTTTTAAAAGAATATATTTGTTATTATTAGTCATGGGTATTTTTTTTATTTCCGGTTGCGTAGTCCTGGGGG
>JBKQQP010000009.1:0-17888 GCA_052144335.1 Syntrophales bacterium | reverse complement strand
GCCGGACATCCGTGGCTTTGCCTTTGTAAACGAATGTGGAGTTGCGGGCGATGACAAAGATTTCCGGAACTTTGGACAGCGCGTTGATGATCTCCTCGGTCATGCCATCGCTGATGGGATCCTGTTTAGGGTCTTCGCTCATGTTGACAAATGGTAAAACCGCAATCGATGGCTTGTCGGGGAGCGGAAATGCCATCTTCTCCTTGGATGCAACCTCCACCTTGGGAGCATGAGGATTATGTAACTGCCAGATTACAAGAGCAGCAACTACTGCAATAAGAATGACCGCTAAACCTATAGCTGACCTCTGCCATTGCCCGGGTTTGACTTTTTTCTCACTGACCGATTCCGGTTCAATCTGCGCCCGGTAAACCCGCACCGGTTTGGCAATGTTCTTGAATTGATGCTCCCCCAAATCCTCATACTTCAAAGGCAGCTTGTTCTCGACCTGCTGGTAGGCGCTCTCGGATATACAGATCCCTCCCGGTTCAGCCAAGCCTTCCAATCTGGCCGCAATGTTCACCCCATCCCCGTAGATTCTTTCTCCTTCTTCAATCACATCCCCGAGGTTAATCCCTATCCGGAACTCCACCCTACGGGCCTGAGGCAACAGGGCGTTCTTTGCTCTGAGCGCCTGCTGGATCTCCACCCCGCACTGCACCGCATCGACCACGCTGGCAAACTCAGCCATTAGGTTATCCCCTATGGAATCCACCACCCGGCCCCGGTGCTGCTGGATGAGGTTTCCCATGAGGTCCTTATATGACTTCAGTGTCCGGACAGTCCATTCCTCATCCTCTCCCATGAGACGGCTGTATCCCTTCACATCGGCACTGAGGATTGTAGTGAGTTTGCGTTTAACTTCTTGGGTGGTCATGGAATCCCCCCAAAGGTTAGTTGGCAGGTTGGCTGGGAAGTTAGAATTAAACCCTGTAGTTATGTGAGAGTTTACTAATTTTGAATCGAGATATCAACAAGGATTATTGATTACCATTTGAAAGAGCGTATAGAAGGGCAAAACTCGAAAATCACTCTTTCAGGAAGTTAGCCGCGGAGTTCGTCTGTTTAGTTGACCTACTTATCCACACATTCAATAATGAAGAAATCATCTCAATTATCATTTGTAATCGTTAACCCAAATCACAAAAATCAATCTCAAATCACAGCTGATGTCCCTCGCATAATATTAATTTTTTACTAACAATATACAGTAATAATCCAGTAAAAATATTTTAAGGCAACTCCTGCCTCTGAATGTGAATTTTGTAAAAGACCGGAAAAGTGTCGGAATATCTTACGGATTTAGAAACATGTTGTAAGTACCTCATAATTGTCATGTAATCGCTAAAAAGCCTCAATTCTGCCCGGTAAAAGTGTCGGATTTGTTTACATAATCGTCTGTTCACAATCTCTGATAAATATATTATCTTAGCATAATCAAAGAGTTATAAATTTGGCACGAAGCTTGCTGGCTTAGAACAATGTGATTTTCTTATTCTTCCCTTGTGCTAGAAACGAAGATAAGGAAGTTTAAAAATCGGATAAGATCAATATTTCAAAATATGAGTATATGCGATGAATAAATGGATAAAATTTAGTCTTGCAATGGCGTTGGTGTTTGGGATGGCTGGTATCGGAAGTACCCCTGCTGTTGCTGCATACACATGGACTGGCAATTATACTTTCTCTACTGATTATGCCCTTACCGGTGAAAGCCATGTAACTATCACTCCCACGGGTATCTTGATTCCGGGTACTCCTTCATGGACATCAGCATCTTTAACAGTATACATAGATGCAAATGCCAGTTTCAGCGATCCTTATCCTCTTAACGCCGATTTTGGAACAACTCCTACTGACCACTATGGCTCAAAAGTGTGGACCAAGGGCGCATCTGATGGCAATGGGATATACGATTGGAGTGTCACAATTAATTTAACTGGAGACCTAGCTTCAGCCAATTCTAATTTGCACACAAGTGGGGGCAACTCATACTTCACCATTGTTCTAGATAATAATTGCCCTACACTTTATATAGACTCTGCTACGCTCACCTTAAACGCTCCAAACGTTGTCCCCACCCCCATACCCGCTGCGGTGTGGCTTCTTGGCACGGGTCTTGTCGGTTTGGTAGGACTAAGGAGAAAGTTTCAGAAGTAAAGACACACATAATAGGTTTATTACAGAAAGGCAGGGTCAGAATGACGCTGCCTTTTTCATTTGAGTGATGACGATGGATTGTAACGTTGTATTGGCGGGCTGAATTAGAAAAACAGCATTACAGAATGCATAACTCCCCGTCCACATCCTAACCTCAATTAAACAAGGTAAAAGCGTTTCACACGACTTTCTAATCACAAGGGTTGGGCAGGGTGTCACACAAAAGACGTGGATAACCGCCTATAAGAAATACCTTCAAATATAAAAACAAATATATAAAAATATCTTTACTGGAATAAACAAGGAAGGAATTAAGAAAACCGATTATTGATTTTTCAAGATCAACAACTGGGGAAATCGCTGCCCGCACCTGTAACTCTTCAGCAGTATTTCAAGCTGCCGAGTGAAGATCCAGGGCCGCTCTGATCTCTTCTCGGACGGCCCCTTCACTACCTACAAGAAAAGACTCCAAGGCCTCTCTCGCCCCGCTTCCCCCGATCTTGCCTATCGCCCAGGCAATCATGCCCCTGGTTCGCGTGTCTTCATTCTCATCCCAGGCACGAATCAGCTCGGGCAGGTAAGAATCGTCACGGCTGTTTCCCATGGCGCGTGCGACGTTCATCTTCCATTTCCAGAGATTGCTGGCGGACATGTAGAACATGTGCGGCCAGATCCTGTTTTTGAAATAGTCAGCATCCATATGCAAGAGGGCCCGGAGGTCGAAGTCCTTCTCCTTCGCCTCCACGCGAGCGTTTGCCGGACGCGGGCGGGATGTCCAGGGAATATTGCGCGGGCACACATTCTGGCAGCGATCGCACCCGTACACGTAGAGTCCCATAGGTTCCCGTAACTCTTTCGGCGTGATCTCCTTTCCGTAATAGGTCATAAAGGAAACGCACAGGCGCGGATCAATCGCGCCATTTCCTTTGATGGCCTTTGTGGGACAGGCGGCAACACAGACGTTCCTGCACCAGTCCGGGCAGGCTATACCTCCCGCGGGAGCATCGGGTGCGAATTCGCGATCCACGACGACCGTGAGCGGAACCACCCAGGAACTCATTCGTGCTGCGTGGCGCGAATAGAATAATGCATTTTTACCCATAGTCCCCATGCCCGCACGGGCCGCAGCCGGACGGTGGGGTAGATCGAAGGGCACCTTGGAGTCGATCCCATCATTGCGTAGAAAGCTTCGGAATGCCTTGATGCGCAGCGCCAGGCCATCCCTTGTCACCCGGTCATCGTCGAGATAACAGCGCCCGAAATGGCTTTCCAGGGCCAGAGGGAATGACTTCCGGAAGTAGCCCTCTAGGAGCACGATGATGGATTTTGCCGTGGGCATTACGACCTTTGGATCCGTCCCCTTTACCAGGTCAAGCCCCACTTTCTCCGTCCAGCCATATTCGTCCTGGTGATTCTGAAGGTATTCCCTTTGAGCGGCGAAGGGCTCCGCAGTCGTAAACCCCACATCCTCGAAGCCAAGCTTTATCGCTTCCTCGATTATAATATTTTTCGTCAGCATGAAGCATCCTTTAGCCCGCTCGCCATCTTCAGGATTCCATGAACATCCTCGCGACTCGGCACACTAATAATAGGGTAAGTTTGATAATACATTGATTCTGTGAGGAGGAAGTATAAGAAGAACGGCTTTGTGTGTCAATGAAAGATTGACCAATCATTACCACTTGAAAGGATGTATGCACGCCAAAATTGCTGGATACTCACTTACAGGAAGGTAGCCACAGCGTTCGTTTGTTTAGTACACCTACTACTGTTCACTCTGGGACAGATCTCAAAGGCAACGATTACTGGGAGAAATGTACATAATTAACTGGGGAGATACTTTGTCGCAAGTCCATCACCCTCACTTCAAGCCTGCTTTGCGTAGGGCGTCTATGAGTCTATCCCTCTGCGATCCCTCTTTCACTGGGTAGAATTTGGAGAACTTCTCAAGAGAGTAATTGGGGTCTATTCGATGGATCTCCGCGACAGCAGCCCGGGCTTCATCTTCGCATCCAGCGTACATATACAAAGAGACCAGCTGAATATTTGCCCACAGATTGTTGGGAGCCAACTTAAGGGCTTTCTTTTCCGCAGCGATGCCCTCCTCATACCTTCCGGTTTGACGACAAGCAGCGCCCAGCATCATATGGTAATTGGCAACAAAAGGATTGAGTCGAATGGCCTGTCGATGCAAAGGAAGGGCCTCCTCACCTCTCCAGGAACCACTCAGAGATATGGCAAGAGTATGGAGAGCAAAAGAGCTGTTGGGGTTAAGTCTCACAGCCCGCTCCCCGTACTCAATCGCCTTATCATGCTGACGCATATTCATAAAGACCCAGCTGACAGTAGCGAGGGCCTCAGCCGATGACCCGTCCAGTTCGTCAGCCTTTTGTGCCAATTTAAGAGCATTGGCGAGAGTCTCTTGGGGCGATTCACTGGCACCAAGAGACACATCCCGCGAAAGTGCCCGGGATAGACGGCTATAAGCCATTGCATACCTTGGGTCCAGTTCCAGGGCTTCGCGGTAAAGCCGCATGGCCACAGCATTCGCCTCTTTGTTTTGCTGATCGAAGTACCCATCCCCTTCCACCACTTTCAAATAAGCCTGAAGGTTGTTTGTTCCTTTCTCTAATATACGGGCTTCCTCGGAATGCGTGAGTTTCACTCGAAGCTCTGTGAGAATCCTCATGGTAATCTCATCCTGCAATGCAAAGACATCCTTCACACTCCGGTCATAGCGTTCTGACCAGAGGTGATGGCCGTTGATAGCATCTATCAATTGGGCAGTTACACGCACCGTGCCTCCAGACATGCGAACACTACCCTCCAGGATATATTGCACACCCAGGGCCTCTGCCACTTGCCGAATAGCCGCGGCTTTGCCTTTGTAAACGAAAGTGGAGTTGCGGGCGATGACAAAGACTTCAGGAACTTTGGACAGTGCGTTAATAATCTCCTCGGTCATGCCATCGGTTATAGGATCCTGTTTAGGGTCTTTGCTTATGTTGACAAATGGCAAAACCGCAATCGATGGTTTGTCTGGGAGCGGAAATGCCATCTTCTCCGTGGAGGCAACCTTGACCGATGCGGGGCCAAAATGGAGTTTCCAAATTGCCATTGCGGCAACCCCTGCAATTACGACAATCACCGTAACAAGGACTACCCAAAACTGTCGGCGCTGCCCAACAGTCCCCTGTTTCCCTATTGGCGATGCGGGAGCTGCAGGCTCTGCCGCTCGGGATTGGACAGCCTCCATCTCGGGTACGCTTTCAACCTGCCCTTTGAGACTCGAGAGAAACCTCTCCCACGCGTCTCCATCTAAAGCGCCTCCGTAAGCGATGACAACATCGTCTAAACTTGCCCCTATCTTATCTATGGAAAATTTCAGCCTGACATTCTCTTCACTCCCTTTGTACTCAAAAAGATTTGCCCAACTATCTTTCTCGGCTTCCGTAAATAAATAGGTTTTGCCAATGCCCTCGTCATATTCTTCTTTCCGTCCGAGCACTTTGTAAAGAGGGGCCTCTTCCAGGTTAGGCAGGGCGTCTTTCCATTTCCTATAGATCCTTTGCGACAGATTCTTCTTATCTGACGAACCGGCCGAGCCCCCAACCGATTCGTTTAACAAGGCAAGCAGGTCAAGATGTTTTTCCAGGGGGATAGAAGTTATTTTTCCTAATTGTTTCATCTCGCTAACGACAAGGGCGATCACAGAAAGGTAAAACATCCGGGAAGGCGAGTTGAAATGGAGCGTCAGTTCCGTTCCTTTTTTGAGGTCGATGTGGAGCTTGAACTCATTCAGGTCGATTCTTATGGATGGGTGGGTATTTTTGACCATTTTTTCGCCAGTTAAACCCGCTAGAAAAATAGGCCATTTGAGAAGGAAATAAATATCTGAAAAAACTTAACGGTTCGAACCGTTAAGTAACTGCCAGTGACCGTAACATATGCAACAAATAAGATCAATGCAGGAATCGATCCGGATCAAAGAAAGAAGGAAAGACAACGTGCTTAAATCATGGAGTATCGTATGAGAAAGAATTGCCGGAAAGTACCGATATGAGGCCTCCGGGGAGAATGTTCTCTCAGGAGGCTCAGCGATTTGAACTAATAGGAGATGCAATTTTAGTTACCTCAAACCTCAAAAGGAATCTTTTGTTGGAATTAAACAAAGAAAGAGAGGGGAGAAATGAAAAAAGTCATTATAGCAGTTATTGTGTGCGCAGCCATGGTTTCGCTTGCCTACGGACAGGATGTCAAAGACATCACATCTGCGGCAAAGGAGGGGGCGACAGGAGTCGCCAAGGAACAGGCAATAGTAGTTGCCGATGATGCAGCAATAACGGCGGAAGTAAAGGCCCAACTGTATCGGATAGCTGCTCTGAGGAATAAGATTATAGAAGTGAGTACGACAGACGGAGTGGTGACTCTGAAGGGGAAGGTAAATCATCAGCAACAACATCAGTGGGCGGCCAAGACTGCCAAGTCAGTGAAAGGCGTAAAATCTGTTGACAATCAGATTGAAGTCGTCCCTCAAGCTCCTACTCAATAGACTAAGGAACCTGCAGAAAGGAAGTAATATGGAGATGATACTCAGAAGGTAGTGTCCAAGCAAGGGGGAGCCTAAAAACTCCCCTTGCTCTTGCTCATAAAGCCGGACTGCACGTGCAAGAAACTTCTCCATCGTCTTTTCAGCCACGAAAGGCCTTCAGGACAAAAAGTGACTGATGATTTCTATCCATAATCAGTAATCCCTTGCCCTTATCAAGATTGAAGATAAGTAGGCGTACTGAATAAATAGTCCATAATGAAATAATTTGCTTTCATATCAACTCCGATCCCGGTAAAATCCTCCATTCTTCCCTGAATTATATCTGTAATACACCTTCCTGCTGTTTCACTTCCTTGCTTTCAAAATATCCGCAAATATATGCATTAGAAATTTTTTGACCTCCATTGCCAAAGCAGAATTCTTTAAACTTCCCATCTTCCACATCCTTGACAACATAGATCTGAAATGTGAACATGTGTTAGACATAATGGTGGATCAGTTTTCATGATAAAAGTGGGTCAATTTTCATGATAACTGTCATCCCTGTCCGGAATGTTGTATCGGTAATCTTCTTCTGTTCATCCGACATACTGTTATAGAGCGCCTCGAAAGGCGGGATGAACTTCTTCAGCTGATTTGACTGGGATTCGGCAATTTCACTGTGGAATTTCATATGCTCGACAGCGTTCATGGTTTTAGTGTTTTCAATCCTGTCCTTGATAAGAGCTTCCATGTCTTTAGCATTTTCGCGCATCACCTGAATAAGGTTATCCCATAATTCTTTCTGGGCCTTGGTGATATTTAGCGCATTTTGAAGCTGTCTGATGCGAACCTCAGTATAGTCGACAGCAGAGATTCTCACAAATTTCGGCGATTTATTTTTGCCTAAGATTGCAAAAGAAAGATTTGCATTGGCGAAAAAAATAGTAGATAGAAACGCGACCATTACAACAACTAGTGTGACTGTAAAAGCAACTTTATAAGCCTTTTGTTTCATGATCTGTCTCCTTATAAGTTTAATCTTTAGAGCGTTAAGAGTTTATAAATCAAATTACATAAGACTACCACAGGAGAAATTATAATTCACCCATCTACAATTTTTATGTGCCACATAAATCCCTTCAGTATTTCTTCCTTCATTTAACTGAACTTCCCTATATATTATGAGCCGAACATAACGATTGAACATTACCTGAAGAAATCGTGGATAATTATATTGTCGCCGGGATTGTTGACTTTGAGGAAGGAAGCGGTAAATAAAGGAATGTTGAGTTCACCTACTACTGTTCAGTGGTGGACGAATATCAGAACTGAAGAGTCGGGTGGCGCGGGGGAATTTCACCCCCACGCTCCCACGGATCCGGACGTGACAGTCTCCCGTCATCTCGGCTCTTATCATCCAACCGCCAGACTAACTTAGCGGTTTTATCTTATCACCTGGTTCCTCCTATCTGTGGTTGACCAAACAACAAGACCAGATGATCCAACCCCTTCGCTCCATTCCCATTACAGGAACTTCCTCACTAGTACGAGTTGGTCCGCCCCCGTGCCCCGCATCGGTACCCTCATTCTCGTGGGTCCTCCACTTGAATTTCTCCCTTCGCATCGGGACGACAGGTTCCCACGTTCCACACAAGAGCCTGAATCAGGTTCGCGCTACCTTTATGCCGGATGCCGCTCAAGCAGTAAACAGGTTCCCCTTGAACTTATCCTGAAGATCCGTAAGTCCCCCAGTTTTGACATCGTCCATTTCATTTCGACATCTCAGAAGTAGTTCGCTTGCGCTCGCCTCCCTGAACCTCACCTGACAGGGTCATGCCCCGCTTTTTTCTTAATGCTCACCACAACGGCTCTTTACCATTGCAGCTTAAGGTGGTTTGAAGCCCGCTCCTGCAAGCCGACTTTGAGGGGCCTCCCCTCATCTCCTGTGCAGCCTCGTGGCGCACTTACGGACTGAAAGAAAGAGCCGCCCTATCCAACATGAAGCGGCTCTAATAGTATCATAACGAATGGCTGGTACCGTCTGTAGCTGCTCAATCATGCAAGAGCTATGGCACCGCTAACCTATTTGCCTATAAAGCGTAATGCTCCTTCACCAATTTTGCCAAGTTTATTTTCTTCAGCCAGGTCATAGGAACTTGCATAGTCACTGTAACAACCCCTGGTAGACGCCCAATCTCCACTGCGCCTGAAATAGTTACTCGATTCAGGACTTCTTCTATCGACATCTTAAAAAGTTCTGCCAGACGTGCAACACCATTGTCAGTGGCTTCATTTAAGTTTGCCCCGGAGCCTACCATCTGGATGGCGGCCGACTCCTCTACTGAGGTTTGACCGAACTTCTTTCCCAGATTCTTTGCTGCTTTTTTTTCAGCTGCAGTGAAAGGACGGGCCAGATGGGGTAAATCCTTGGCAGGAGGCAGCAGGATTGGGCCACCAATTTTCAAGCCTTTGAGAACGTTTACTTGTAAAGTGACTTCTGCAGATACATCCGTGGTGTGCCCCGCTATCTCCCCATCACCCTGCATTGCATGGGCATCCCCCACATAAACCCCGCCACCCGGCACCTTCACCGGGCAAATAAGGATGGCCCCTGCCCGCACCGAATCAATGTCCATGTGGCCATCTGTGCGGTTCTCTAGTTGCTCCTTCGTGATGCCATACTTATGGGGTGCACCTAACAAGAACTGTCCGAAATCGCCTGCATTGTGAGAATCAGGCATATCAATAGACGGGGTTGTACCGATATTCCCGATGAATGGCCGCAACCGCGTCATCACACCGGAGATGTCCGCTGGACATAGAGAGACGACAGGATTCTGGCAAGATTCTCTGGGTAAAGCCATCAACTTGGAGGCATTCTTCGCAAGTTTCCTGGCTGCTGCGGGGCCCACGGTAAGCGCCATTTTGCGGGCATCGTCGAAGACAATCGTATATCCATTGGTTAGACGGAAGGGACTGACCTCAGCTCCACATGCAGCACAGCGAATAGCTTCTGCCCCGATGCCTTCAATTCGCGTCTCAGGACTTTTCATTCCGCAACCGGGACAATGTCGGGCCACAAAGGGATCAGCAGTGTAGCGTCCCTCAACGAAGCTCATGGTACCGGATGCTGTGACTGTTGATGTAACACGAACTTTCTTAATGCGGATTGCGATGGCATCTCCGGGTGCAGCACCGTCTACTGCCACAGGTCTGGTCACTTCATGTCCTCCCTGAAAAGATGGGGTGATCATCGGCCCCCAGCAGCCGGGGGCGGTTTCAGCTATGATAGTTCCGCCATCGGCCACCGGTCCAATCATAGGCAAGCTCGGTCCGACCAGACCGTCGGTAAACGTATTAACGTAAATAATTTTCTGCGCTTTCATAAAATCCCTCCTTTTTACAGTCATTTTATTGCTTCAAGGTATACTCATAGCGAAACTATATCTCTCACCGCTATAATATCAAAAAACAGAAAACCCCGCGCTCTTTTGAGAAACGGGGTTTAGATAATCAGCCCATAGCACCCTCACACAATGTTAAAGGGTTTATGAATCTTAACCTCTGACGTTACATATACGCTTTTTGACTATCACGAGTGCCATTTGAAATCTACAATAAAAATCAAACATGGCAGTTTATGGACTTCTAGGAAGCGAAGCGGTAAATGGGGGAATGTGGAGTACACCTACGAGTCAAGCATACGGGCATCTGTGAAATGTTAATAATTACCATTCGAAATTATGTAACGACGGCCTTCACGCGTTGAGTGTTCCTCGCGCGGAACACTCAGTCACCGTGGAAGGCTCGGTTCGGCAATTCCTGTTGTGATCGACACTTGTTGTATGGATTGCAAAAACCATGTAATTATGCTTTACCAAGTTTGAGTGACAGATTCGATTGTAACGGCCAAAGTGGCACGTAGCCAACTGAACTTCTCTTTCATGAAATCAAAATCAGGGCCGGACGTCACGAACCTCGCCTTTCCCTTGATCAAGAAACCGGCACCCGCTCCATGTAAGCCTTGAACCTTACTGCTCCCCAATGTAATCAAAACATCCGGATTGTGGGCAATGTTGGCCTCCGTCTTGTGCATGTAGCCTGCAGGGATAAACAGCCGTTCATCTTGCGATATTCTGAGGTAGCTATTCCAAGTATTGACCATGTGGGGGCCGTCAGGTCCCAGGGTGGCGATAGCAACAACTCAGTCCTTCTTCATTATTTCCTGCAGTTTCTCCGGGATCATCGTGTGTTCCTCCTGTTGTTTGGTTTGTCATTGTGCCGAACGTCCTGGGCATGAGCAGACGCGCACAGAGATAATGGCACGATTTCCGTTGTCATCAATTAAATCTGTTTCTTGACTTTTCGTTACATAGAAAAAAAATTAAAATAATATTTATTTGCCACAGTAATAACATGCATCAGTAAGGCAAGCTTTGGTAAGGGCTCACGCTTCACGTCGGCCCTTAATACTTTATGCCCATAACTTCTCTTTAGCTCCGTTGATACCGACGGTCCTGCCGAAGACAATACACTCCGTCGTGGCATTGCCACCCAGCCGGTTCGTGCCATGGACGCTGCCCATCACTTCTCCGGCAGCATACAGGCGCGGTATGATCTTTTCATAGCGGTCGAGGACCTGTCCCGTAGTTTCCTCCGTCCTGAGACCACCCATGGTGTGGTGGACACCCACCTGTGTGGGACTTGCCCAGAAAGGCGGTTTTTCGATTGTCTTCAAATTTGCCGTCTCTTTGCCAAACGTTTCGTCCTTCCCCGTCATCACCATTTCGTTATATTTCGACACCGTCTCTAGGAGAGTCTTCTCCGGGATGTCGAACTTCTCTTTCAGGGTCTTCGCGATACCTTCCAGCGTATCTGCACGGAAGGCCAGACCGTCCTTGATGATCTGTTGCGTCACCTGCTGATTGAAGCGCTTTGTGCAGCGGTCATCGGCCACCCAGAGAAGTAACTTCTTCGGCTGCTTGAGGACCGCCTCGGCCATGACGTCGCGGCGAGCGTTCTCCGCAACAAAGCGCTCGCCTTTGATATTCACGAAGACGGCGGAATCAACCCCCAAGTTCACCACCGAGCCATACCGCTTAGTGTAATAGTTGCAGGCGACCAATAGCTGGATATAGTCCATGCCGACCACATCGGCGCCCGTGTCCTCAGAGTAAATGATAGCCTCCCCGGTAGCGGTGGGAACGTTTGTCGTAGGGACGTCGGCGGTTAACCGGGGATCGTATTTGGAGCGCATGGCCACATCCGCTCCGAATCCACCAGTTGCCAGGATGACCGCCTTTACAGCCTTGATATACATTTTCTTCTTCCGGTATTCAGTTTCAATGCCCAAGACGTCGCCCTGCAGGGATTTCTCCCGTACAATGCCCGAAAGCTGGCATTCCATAATGATCGGTATGTTACGCTTGTCCACCTGCGCCTTCAGAACTTTGACGATGGCGGCACCGCGGCCTTTCTTCGCGGGGTCGTGGCTGCGAGGCCAGAGTGCGCCGATGTTGGTATAGACAGTGGGCTCGAATTCGACACCCAACTTCTCGAGCCACTGCAGGCCTTCCAGAGCATGTTCCACCATGTAGCGTACCTTCTTCGGGTCGGCCCGGAAATCTCCCCCCTCCAGGGTCTGTTTGTAGTGGAGGTCGAGGGAGTCCTCAATGTTCTGTTTTTTCTGACGGTCCGGGTCAACCGCATTGTAGGCTCCGCTGGCAATGACCGAGTTGCCGCCGATTACCTTGCTCTTTTCGATAACGATCACCTCTGCACCGGCGTCATGGGCCTCTATTGCAGCGGCCAGTCCCGAGTATCCGGTACCGACGATTACTACATCAGCTTTTCGATCCCACTTCTTGGGCACCTCAACCGCCCTCAGCGGACGGGGAAAGAAGAGACCACTTCCCAGAGTTCCGGCGACGGCAGTGACACCGGCACCCGCGATGAATGTCCTTCGCGATATCTGCGCATGCTTCAATTCTCTTCCCGCTTCTTCGAGGCGATTTTTTTCATTATCATTGTTGCTCATGATGGTCTCCTTCCTGGCTGCATACATGTGTGTTGAGAGAGTTTAGTCTGACGTAGAAATATAGGCTCGTTAAAATATTCTGTCAATGATTTTTGGTATATCTTCTTTTCCGCCCTGCCTTTTTCATGCAAAGCAAAGATAGGCATATCGTGAGTTCCGTGGCAGTCGATGCTCGATGCGGCGCTCTCATTACATCAAGAACTCCGGCAGACCCTGTCGCCCGCGCCGTTCCACCCACACAAACGAAAATGATGCACATAATAAGCGTAAATAAGAAATGCCCAAAATGTCCTGATCGAGTATTACCAGTCAGAACAATTGCATTATTCCTCGATTCATCTCTGCCGAATTATTTGATCTCGCCTCCCGGGATCTTCATCTTGAAATTCGGGTGACAGTCGAGACAGTAGACTCTTGAAGCTGAATGTTCATGATGACAGACCGTGCACGCGATATCGCCAAGATGGGACTTGTGCGGATTGTCGTCAGGGAAATCCTTGGGTTCCGATTTCTTAGCAAGCTTTTCCATGGGCCCATGGCATATAAGGCACTGTTGGTTTTCCACTGTACTGTCGCTGTCGAGTGTGGGTATGGCTTTACCATGGCAATCGGCGCATTTAATGCCTTTCTCGGAATGTCGACCTGCATACTGTGATAAATTAACCACGGACGTCTTTTTAGACGACTTTTCCGCTTCACCTTGCGATTTGTCTAAAACGGTGCATCCCAAGGCAAACACCAGTATAGCTATTATGAGTAATAGAGTTTTTTTATGCTTCATTTTTCTTCTCGAATAGAACAGGCGACCGGTGACAAGTACCGATCGCCGTACCGACAAAAGGCAATTTACCTGTGAACTATCTGGCGATGCACGCTTAAGCAACAGGCTTATGCACTAAGTATTGCGACTTGAAATCAGGTATATTCAGCCAGAAATAGATTTTCAACATTTCAGGAAGAAACATAGCAATCTAGGCACTTGAAAAAGCGTAGAGCTCTTGATGGTTGTATATATTATTAACCCAAAGACCTCTTTGTTTCAAAGGGTAATGTTAAATGATCCTATTTTTCGTGAAGGATGTCCATCCACCGGATCGCTTCGGAATGGGTGATCTTTCCGAGGTAGACCTGCGTGGCCTTTAAATCCTGGTGCCTCAAGATTACCTTCGATACTACTTCTAAGGGCACACCGTTTCTACTGGCATACGTGGCTGAGTATCTCCGGAGATCATGGGGTGACACATGGACATTCAACTTGGCTCCCAATCCTCTGACAAGAGACCTTGCTGTCGAATAACAGATGGGGAATATCCGATCCTCTCCGTAAAGGGCTTTCTCCTTGATGTATTCCGCCAGCTTCCTCGAAACATTCTCGGCTATGTAGGCAATTTCCGTCTCCTTGTCTGATTTAGGTTCCCGAAGGGTGATGGTTCTGTCCGAGACATCCGATACCTTGATCTTCAGCAATTCACCGATTCTCAATCCACATCGTGCCTGAAGTTTCAGTGTCAACCGGTCACGCTGCCTTTTCGCGTTATAGATCATTTCTTCCACCGTTTCCCTGTCGAGGATCTTGCGTGGCAACTGTTTCGGTGCTCTGAAGGCTTTGGTAAGCAGCGTGGTATTGCAGGGATTCCTGATGTTCAGCGAGCAGCGGTCGATGATGAAATTGTAAAAGGCTTTTATCTGGGCATATCGGAGCCTGCGTGTGGATTTGGACAGCTTCTGAGTTATGTTTTCAAGGAAATGAAAGATCTCGTCGGGACTGATACCATCCAAGGATCTCTGCGTATAAATTGCTCCGAATCTGTCAAACAGGAGGGTGTAGCTCTCGATGGTCCTCTTCTTATGGTTTGCTTGAAGATAATATTTGAACAGTGTTATCGCTTCTTGTGTCGTCATGGCGCACCTCCATATTCTTTGTCTGTGAGGTCTTCGGGGTTCTGAAGGGCATAGAATCTTCTACAGGCTAAAGATATGGAGAATAGTGGACACTGGCAATTGTGTCTTTATTGGAGGGATGCAGAAATCACCTACAAGTCCGTAAAAATGTAAATCTTAAAAATTAATGAATACTGTTTGTACTGTTGAATATGCCGCCATCTATTTTCTATCCAGCTCGTTCCTCACGGCCAGTCCCAGGCTCTCCATGACATAAGGCTTTCTGATATAGGCGCCCGCACCGAGTGACTGTGCAGTATGCACCCTGTCCGTTTCCGAAAAACCGCTAACAATTATTGCCTTCTGTTTCGGGTTGATGGCGAGAACCCGCTGGTATGTCTCCAAACCATCTATGCCAGGATCCATGATCATGTCCAGGACAATGAGATCCGCTTTGCTGGTCTTGAGGTATCCCGTTGCCTCCTCACCGCCGGAAACAGCCTCCACCCTGTAGCCAAGCCTGGTCAGTATGCTGGTTGCCACCTCCCGCTGCTCTTTCACGTCATCCACCACCAGAACCGTCTCACCCCTGCCCATGTAATGCTCGGGAGATGTCTTCTGCTCATCCCCGCTCAGTTCCTCCCGCGTGGCCGGAAGGTAGATGGTGAAGGTGCTCCCCTTCCCATCCTCGCTTTGCACATCTATGTACCCATCATGATCCTTAACTGTCCCCCAGACAACCGCCAAGCCCAATCCCGTCCCGCTTCTCCCCATGACCTTCTTCGTATAGAATGGCTCGAATATCTTCTTGATGTCAGATGCGGAGATACCCCTGCCGTTATCCGATACCGTCAGAACCACATAATCCCCTCCCTGTACATCATCATAGCCATGCACGGGGTTGCGAATATAGTGGTTCTCTGTCCGGATCATTACCTCTCCCTCATCTGATATGGCTTCTGATGCGTTGGATACCAGATTCATGATCGTTTTCCCCAGATGCACAGGAGAACCCTTGATATTCAATAGTTCTTTCTCAAGATCGACCTTGATGCTCACGTGCGGATGATGCGCCTTCAGCTTCTCAAACTCTGGGGTCTCCAAATAGTCTGCAATCACTTCGTTAAGATTGACGACCTCGGATATTGCTACACCCCTCCTGGCCAGTGTCAGGAGATCCTGAATTATCGCACTCGCTTTTAGGCTGGAGTTCAAGATGGTGGAAATCCTTCTTCTCCCCGGATTCCCTTCCGGGATCTCCATAAGAAGGAGTTCTGAGTATCCGACGACAGCCCCGAGGACATTATTGAGATCATGGGCTACACCGCCGGCCAGAGTTCCCAACGCCTCCATCTTCTCAGCACGATACAGACGCTCCTGTAAATGTTCGCGCTCATCCTGCAGGCGCTTGCGATCGGTTGTATCCCGAAATAGTCCCCTGAATCCTACAGGCTGCCCCCCGGCATCAGCAATCAAAGAGGCCGACCCCTCCACAGTTCTTCTACTCCCATCCTTTCTGATAATTTCCCATTCAAAAAATGGCAGAGGAACGCCTGTTTTATATACACCACTGTAAGCCTCAAAAATCTTCTGCACGTTTTCTTCATCAACATACTTTTTGTAATGCATCCCCATAGTCTCTTCCCTGCTGTACCCCAGGAAGTTCAGGGCTGCTTCATTGAAGAAGGTGAGCCTCCCATTAAGGTCCACCTCAATATATCCTTCTTCCATGTTTTCTATGATGGCGCGGTATTTCTCTTCACTCTGATGCAAAGCCTCCTCCGCCCGCTTACGCTCGGTCATGTCGCGGGCAATGCACCGAAAACCGACTGCTTCCCCTGCCGAATTTCTCATGAGATTCACAGATAGTTCCATGTTGCGAGTGCTTTTGTCTTTCGTGATTAACGCAAAGTCATAGAGACTCTCTTTTTTGCCTGTCTTGTAAATATTACTAAAGACATCGCGCAGCATTTTCGCTGTTTCCGGTGACGCATATTGCCTGTAATTCATATTCATTAATTCGCTTCGAGCATAACCCCCAATTCGAAGGGTAGAATCATTCCAGAACGTCATATTCCCCTTCAGGTCAAGTTCAAAATAGGCCTCGTCAATACTCTCCAGAATGTTGCGGTACTTTCCTTCGCTCTCCCTCAGGGCATCATTCGCTCTTGCGAGTTCCAAAGTTCGTATTTCGACTCGCGCTTCTAATTCTTGATGCGCTGCGCGCAGCTCATTCTGTGCCTCCTCCAGAATCCTTGTTTTTTCTATTAGCTCAAGATTCTGCTCACTCAATTTGTTTCGGTTCTTTCTCAGGGTAGCGGCAGTCAATGAAGAAATGTATGCTACAAAGAAAAGTAATCCTATTACCATTAACAAGATAGCCCATTTAGTTGCCCATGGAAGATCAAAAGACTGGTAGATACTATAACGCGGGAGGAAACGGAAATATTCACCTGTCACCACAAAGCTTAGAGCAGCCGAACACATAATCGCTATGACATAGGGAAAACGCCATGGTGCCATGGCACCTACATACGTTATGAGGGCAGCATAGAGAAGGGAGAGATGTGCAGCCTCTATTCCACCCACAAAATAGATGATTGCCGTATAACCCACGATCTCGAGGAAATTGATTAGAAGTGAAGCGTATCTGTATAAGTGCATGTCAGTAATACGCTTCAATAGCAGCAAAGTGGGAGGATTGATCAATATGAGGTACAGGGCTGACAGGGTAATACCCTTAAATTCAGCAATGTTGATGACGCTTGTTAGAAAAGAGACTAATGCGAATGACCAAATGATCACACTGCCGCCCGAACGTACAAGCGCTCCTTGAAAATGCCGCTTATAGAGGATTTCCAGGTAATCAAGATGGCTTTCGCCCTCGTCGCGATGACTTGGTTCTTTCAAGCTATCCCCCTGTGTTTTAATAATAATTCCCTTTTATTCAGTGAAGTATAGGTGAGGGTATTTCTTTATGTCAAGTCAATTTGACCACAAAATATATTGTGAATACCTGTCCGGTTTTCGCAGATACGCGCTTTGGAGATTTTCTTGCTGATCATTTAGGAGGTGCGTTAAGGATCTTTTTTGCCACTATTATCAGATGGGCGCAAAAATGATCATTACCGATTGAAATATCGTATTGAATGGCGGAATTGAAAAAAAGACATTACAGACCTTATGATAAAAAAGTAAAAGGCAAGTCTCAACCTTGCATGGTATATTTTGTTATGCCCAACAAAAACATACCCAAAGGAGGCTTGCCATGGATAA
>JBKQQP010000008.1:0-14238 GCA_052144335.1 Syntrophales bacterium | reverse complement strand
CGAAAGCAGGATGGGCTGCCCTACAAAATGGCTGTACTGGCTACAGCTCACAAGCTCATCAGGATCATGTTTGCTATGTTGACTAATGAAACTCAATTTAATGAAAGCATGAATTGATGATAGTTGACTGTTATCAATAATTTTGGGTGGCAAAGATTGTCCAAGCTTTCGAATGGTAATGATCAATTCTATAGAGAACCCAATTACTCTGGAGCTTCCTACATTCAGTCGTAACGCTTCATAGGTAAGAGACGTGCAGGAGAGGTCTGCCCGAATTCCGATCGAAAAGACCTTTTTCAAAGCAGTGACAACCGAAAGGGGCATCAATTTCTCAAGAGGACGAAAAACTCGTCACATCCGTCACACATTCATCAACGCGCATCCCCGTTTTTTTAACGTCAGCATTCATTGACTTACAATTTTAATTTACCTATAATCCCTATCCCAGAAAGCAAGTTCTTATCAAAAGGAGCTAGCCGACACTTATGCGCCATAAAGAGCGTCATCGCTGCGGACGAATCGGATGGCTGCGTGCCGCTGTTATGGGTGCAAACGACGGCATTTTGTCTACCGCAAGCCTGATTCTGGGCATCGCTGCCGCCGGTGCCACAGGACATACGGTGCTCATCACAGGAATAGCTGGACTCGTTGCGGGCGCCATGTCCATGGCTGCTGGAGAATACGTCTCCGTGAGCTCCCAGGCAGATACCCAAGAAGCGGACATGGTGCGCGAGGGAAAATAATTGGACACCGACGATAATTTTGAGCGAGCGGAGTTGGCGGGAATCTATGTTTCCAGAGGCCTTGATCCCGCTGTCGCGCGGCAGGTCGCTGACCAGCTGATGGCACACGACGCCCCCGGTGCCCATGCGCGTGCCGAACTTGGCATTTCTGAGATCCAGCATGCTCGCCCGGTGCTTGCAGCCTTTGCGTCGGCGGGTACTTTCGCTGTCTGAGCTGCCCTGCCGCTTATCGTTGTACTTCTTGCTCCCGCAAAAATGCTCGCGGTGTCTATTGTGGGCACGTCGCTCGTGTTCTTGGCGCTTCTCGGGGCGCTGGCATCCCACGTCGGCGGCGCGAGTCCCACGCTCGGTGCTCTGCGCGTAACCTTTTGGGGTTCGCTTGCAATGGCACTGACGTATGGCATTGGCGCCGTCTTTGGTACACTTATATAAGTCTTGAATTTGGCTCTATGCGCCATCTTACAAACGGATGCAGCGGACTGCTTCCAACCACCAGAGATCCGACCCGTTGCAGGTTTCTGTATGAAGCCGTCGGTCTCACCCCGGAACTCCTCCCCATGGTGGTCTCCGTGACCTTGTCGCGTGGCGCACTGCGCATGGCGCCCATAAAGTGATCGTCAAGCGGCTGGCCGCTATCCAGAACCTGGGGAGCATGGACGTCTTATGCACCGACAAAACAGGCACCTTGACCGAGGCCCGCATCCATCTGGAGCGCCACCTGGACCCCCTGGGACGAGAAAGCGAGCGCGTTTTGGATCTGGCTTACTTCAACAGCTTTTTTGAAACCGGAGTGAAGAGTCCGCTGGATGACGCAATCCTAGAGCACAAAGAAATTGATGTAAGCCGCTGGCAAAAGATCGATGAAGTGCCCTTCGACTTCGAGCGCCGCCGGGTTTCCGTGCTCCTTGACGACGGTAAGGCCAGGCTGCTGGTCGTCAAAGGGGCTCCCGAGGACATCCTGCGCCTGTAGGTCCGCTACGAGGCGGATGGAGAGGCTGGCCCGCTTCCCCTGGATCAGGCGGCACGCGAAAAGGTCAATGCGCAATTTGAAAGCTTAAGTAAAGAGGGCTTCCGGGTACTGGGCATCACCTCACGGCAGGTGGGGAAGGACCAGTCTCATGCCGTGGTGGGTGATGAGGCGGAACTGGTCTTTGCGGGCTTCGCCGCTTTCCTCGATCCGCCCAAGGAGAGCGCCAAAGCGGCCCTGGCGGGACTGGCCGCCGACCGGGTCATGGTCAAGATCATTTCCGGCGACAATGAACTGGTGACCCAGCATGTCTGTGGTAAACTCGGCCTTCCCGTGACCGGCGTGCTGACCGGCGCGGAAATCCAGCAACTGGACGATTCCGCGCTGATGGTGCGGGTGGAACATGCCAACCTCTTCTGCCGCGTGACGCCCGTCCAGAAAAACAGGGTCATCCTCGCCATCAAACGGTGCGGCTATGTGGTGGGGTATCTCGGTGACGATATCAACGACGCCCCATCGCTCCATTCGGCCAATATTGTGTCAGTGGAATGAAGTTAGATTAACTTGAGAGACGGTCGGCCGAGAAAGTAGTGTTTAATTTGCCGTCGGGATGTGGCATACGCCTACTAATGCTGACTCTAAATTATCGCTGAAAAGATAACGACTACTGGCAGAAATGTGCAATAAGAAAAGGCAGAGTCGAGTTGACCCTGCCTTTCCAGATTAGCTTACAGTTCCCATTTATTTCCGCTATTAAACCTTCTTTTTCCCTGATTGAGCAACTTAACTTTTGGAACCAAGTGCTGTCTGCCCCTGATCCAGTGCGTGCAACTTCGACAATTGATTAAGTCGCCATCATTCGGTTATAGACCCTACCGCCTCTTGTGCTGACACATTGTTTCATCCCTCTCATAACTGTCAGTTAATACATTTTAATAGATAAAATCAGATATTACCTTATGGTTATCTGTTCAAGGTTGATATAAATTAAGGACAAATAAAAAAGGAGGTAATATCTATGCCACGATATTGTGTAGACCCTGTCTGCAAATGCAAAGTAGAGGAAGAAAAGGCAGCGCAGAGCAGTGAATACAAGGGGGAAAAAGTTTATTTCTGCTCGGTAGAATGTAAACAGGAATTTGACAGTAATCCGGCGGATTACTTTGCTGCAAATCTGAGGACCGGCGCGTAATCGGCATTTTACTTTTCTAATTTATTATCTATCTGCTTGAGAGTCCTCATGCCCATCGGAGTGACGTTTGCAGGCCTGTAAAGGACTGTCGTAGGAATGCGCCCGCCGGCGATGGACCTCAACAATCATGGAGGGAGATCATATGCTGTGGACAATTGCTGTGATACTGATAATTTTATGGCTGCTGGGGTTGATAACCGGCTATACGATGGGTTATTTTATTCATATCCTGCTGGTCATCGCAATCATTGTGGTGGTGATTGGGGTCATTCAGGGGCGAAGACCTGGATAAATGATTTCCAATTTGGACGTGCCCGTTGCGCGTTGCCTATACTTCCTGACACAAAAAGTAATTACACATCAAGTAGGAGGATGGACACCATGGACTTCAAAAAAACCGTGGATCAAGTAGAGGAGGCAGTCGAAGACCTGAAGGAAAAGGCCGAGGCCACGATCAAAGAGGCCACTAACACTCCGGACAAGGACCATGAAAACATTCCCGACGCCCGGGAAGGTCTGACCGAGAAAGCGAAAACGCTGGCTGGGCAGGTGCAGTACAAGGCCAAATTGGGTGAAGTCAAGGGTGATGCCGAGAAGGTGTTGGACTCCGCGCGCACGGGGATATCTGACAAGGACAGCAAAAAAGGTTAGTCCTCAGCCAGATAAGGGCACGCATATTCGCGGGCCTTTGTCTGATTGTCTCTCCTTCGGAAAAATCTTTTTTTACACTCCCACTTTAGAAATCTGAATCGCTGATATGTCCCACGCATAGATCGATCTAACCGATCTCATCGAATGAGGGATTGGCTTCCTGAAATGTTGTTTTTCTGATTCTGCCCACCCATATAAGATTTCAAACTAAAAACGTCAGGGATTGAGAAGCAAAAAATCAGGGATTCCCTGATTGAGACATGGTCATAATTCATGCAATAAAGTATCACTCGTGAAGTAGGCGATTGCCATCCTTTCCCATACGGACCATAGCGGCCGCTGGTAGACGGTTCCAGGTTACCTACATAACAATCAATGTTAGCAATGCATCATGAAGTTAATAAAAAAACTAAGGAGGTAAGAAGTATGAAAAAAGTTTTGATGATCGTCATGGCATTAATTATCGGCGTAGCCTTTGTGACAACGGTTATGGCACAGGACAAACCAAAAGGTAATAGTTGGGTCGGTACAGTAGTCAGCGTAGACACAGCCGCAAAGACAGTCGTTGCAAAGAACAAAAAGGGCGAAATGACCTTCGACGTTTCAGCAGCGAAGTTTGCAAAGAACGTAGCGTTTGAAGACCTGAAAGCCGGTGACAAGATTGCTGTTAAATATGAGACAAAAGACGGCAAGAATATGGCAACAAGCGTAGCAATGGCACCAGCAAAGAAAGCCAAACACGAAGGTGCGGGAGAATACGTTGGCGATTCGTACATCACGACCAAGGTAAAATCTCTACTTGCCGAGGACGATTTTCTCAAGTCATTCAAGATCAGTGTCAAAACTTTGAAAGGCGACGTTCAACTGAGCGGCACCGTTGATTCTCAAAAGGCCATCGATAAAGCGGGTGAAATCGCTAAGAGCGTCAAAGGGGTCAAATCCGTAAAGAACAACCTGACCGTGAAATAGGCGACCGCTATCCTTTCCCGGATGGACCATGGCGGCCGCTAGTAGATGGTCCCAGGTCGACTAAAGACTGGAGAGTGCCAATGCTTAAATACGAATTAAATCGCGCGGAGAGTATATTGATCATTATGCCTAGTGGCCCCTTGGAATCAATGGATTTCAAAAAATTAGTCCAAGAAGTTGATCCCTATATCAGAGAAAATGGCAAACTGAATGGCTTAATGATTTATACCAAATCCTTCCCGGGATGGGATAATTTCGCAGCCTTCCTATCGCATATAAAATTTGTCAAGAACCATCATCAGAAAATTAAGAAGATTGCGGCCGTAACTAGCAGCAGTTTTCTGTCGATTATGCCGCAGGTTGCCAATCATTTTATACAGGCCGACGTAAGGCACTTTGACTACGATGACAAGGACGCAGCACTAAATTGGCTTAAGGCTGACAAATGAGAATGATGAAGTACCATTTCTTAACCGGAGCATTGATCAGTTATTCCAAACGCAAATCATCAAAATAATTTATTCACCATGTTTGTTGACTCGTAGGTTCCTGAAGTCTTCATTTCCCTATTCATATTCTTGATGCTGAATTACTGTTTGGTAATCATCAGTAAAAACAAGCAACGAAGGCGGAGCGGGACGTTACATTATCCGGAACAATCGTTGATATGGAGTTAGATCTCTAATGGGGATCTGAGCAACTGGGGGTTTAACGTCCATATCTCACCTTTACAGGAAAAACAGTAGCTACCACGAACAAATCCAACTAAAACGGAAATGTCAGAAAATAAGAACGATCATACCGAGATCGGATAGTAATAACTAATATGAAAAACGTTTATGTTTTCGTCAACATGCTAACCACCATGGTGGCTTTTAAAATAAGCTTCTGTCGCCCATCAGCTTCGCTTATTCTTCTCTTGTCGATGTCTTCCTGTACCTTTTCGGTGAAGGCGTTCAGCTTTCTGACTATCGGTGTTATCTCTGTTCCTCGAAGATGCAAAAGTTCTTCAGGCTTTTTCCCCAGCACGGTATTCCTCAATTATCAGAATTAGTATTTATCTGGATGGAAGATGTCTTATTCTTAAAAAAGGCAGAGCCAACCTGACCCTGCCTTTCTGCAATAAACTGATTATGTGTTTCGTTACTGCTTAAACTTTCTCCTCACTCCTGCCAAGCCAATCAGACCAAGTCCAAGAAGGAGCATGGTGGTGGGTTCCGGGGCCTGTGTGGGAACGACGGGCACGAGTACGCCCTGCTGGTTAATTCCCACGCCACTGAAGCCGGGGCCGCTGTTGGGGGAGGATGACCCGGGGCCGGTGACTCCGTTTGAGAGCTCCTCTGCGGCTGTGGGGCAGATGTCACTGATGACATTGCTATCCAGCGTCACTGCGGCATTTTCCGCCAACGCCCTTCCGTTAAGGATGGTTGCTCCGGTGTTAAGGGTGATGCTATTCACCGCGAGGATATTGCCTTCAAACGCCGTGGTGGTACCGAGAGTCGCATCGCTGCCAACGAGCCAGAACACGCCGTCATCGGCGCCGTGATTTCCACCGGGGTTGATCAGCTGCACAGCCGAGGCGCTGGCCGTCGTGAGCGTGCTCCCTATCTTGAAAACCCAGGACACACCGTTAACGCCTCCGGCGTTAAGTTTGAGTGTTCCATTCAACTGAGCCGACGACGTAAAGGTATAAACGCCTGGACCCAGCGTGGGGACTACACCCCCAACCCCGTTACCTAGAATCTCACCAGTGAGGTCGCTCGTGGCTCCCAAGCCTGCCAGCGCACTGTACGCAGTGATGAGATCATTCCGAGCCAGATTTGCGACCGAATCACCCAAGTGTATCGCTGCTGGGGCATTCACCAGCCCGGGGCCATATGGTAGTTGACTGCCTGGCCCAAAATACGAGTTGGTTTGGAGAAAACCCGTGCTCGCGTCACCAGCATTCCCGTTATTATAGACACCCACATTGGCGAGGGTGGTGGCCGAGCCGAAGATGACGGTCGGTCCGGTATTGGTCACCGTCGTGTGACCCAGGACCGCGAAATCCTGTGCCGTCCCCAGCACCGGCGTGACCGTTTGTCCAACGGCAGGGCTACAAAGAAACGCCGCCAATGTCGCTACAACTAATAAAATAAAGAACTTGCACCTCATTTTAAATGTTATTAGTGCATACAGAGTATGCATCATTTCCTTAGCAATATTCCTCATTAGCTTTCTCCTTTGCTTGGACGGATCCCGACTTCTGTATAGGCATATTGCGTGCATGAAATATGCCGCACATGCTTGGTTTGCCATAACATGCCGAATTCTTAGCATTTTTTATAATTACGATGGACTTATATTTTGTGATAAGGATAAGGAAGTGTAAACATGTTCGACAACCGCCCTGCCATATTAGTTGGGAATTCTCACTTAATCTATGGAAACTCTTCACAAAATCCATCGAGAGCCATATTGTAAATAATCCCGACAATTTTATGGTTTTCTTGCAAAAAAAATTATTTAGAGACCGGAGTTACCTGAGAAAAGGATGATGAATTAATAAGAGGATAATATGAGGATAAACCTACTATCAGGTAGGTGAGTTGAGCATTGTTTAGCTTCCCAAAAAACAATTACGAAGTTTATAATTGGTAATCGCTATTATATATGGGATGTTGTTTCTCACACTTTGTAGCCATTAATTCCACCGGTTGAGTGATCTTGAAAAATCAGCAATTGGATTTTTTGTTGAGCTTCCTAAAAGAGAGATTTCTCAAGTCTCCCGGTAGACGCAACATTTCTTCTGGAAATCAACAGATGTCATCAGTTTTTAAATCAGAGAATTTGTAATTTATTTCGATTGACCCGTCTATAGTTTTTTTGATAAACTATAGATGTTAGATAGAGATATCTGTATGAATTGACTTTTATCCCTGATAATTGGACGGCGACGTCCTAGTTAAAGAGCAGAAAGTGGAGACCACAATGCACCCTCAACACATCTCAAACCTGATTCACTTAATAACACCAAATCAAATCAGTCCGCAAAGGATGCAGCCTGATCGGACTATACATTTTCTTAGGCAAGTGTCGCTCGCCTTATTTCTCTGCGTTGCGTGTGCCTTGCCGGTCATGGCCGCACCGATCCAGCTGCCGGCAATTGTTGAGCCGGCCAGCCAAGAGCATCACGTCGGCAAAGTTATATTTGTTGAATTGGTGACGCCGGACCTCGCCGCCGCCAAAAAGTTCTATGCGGGACTGTTTGGATGGACATTTCGCGACATTCAGGCCGGTGGGATAGACTACGCCGAGGCATATCTCGATGGTCGTCCGGTCGCGGGACTGATTCACAAGAGTGTACCGGCGAACGAGCAACGACAGCCGGCATGGCTGAGCTTCTTCGCCGTGGGCGATGTCGACGCAGCAAAAAATGTTGCTTTGCAAAATGGCGCGAAGGTGCTGTTCGAGCCGCATAGCATGCCTGACCGCGGCCGGGAAGCGGTCTTCGCGGATCCGCAGGGAGCCGTTTTTGCGGTCCTCGCTTCCAGTAGCGGTGATCCGCCCGATGTTCTGGCCGCACCCGGAGAATGGATTTGGAGCTCGTTAATCACGAGAGATCCGGAAACCAATGCTGCTTTCTACCAGACGCTATTCGACTACGAAGTCTTCGAGTTGCCCGCTAGCGAGGGCTACCAACATCTCTTGCTCGCGTCCGACAACTATGCTCGTGCGAGCGTGAATTCGCTGCCTGCGAATAGGCCCAATGCCCATCCCCACTGGCTCAATTACGTACGCGTCGAAGATACGGTCAAGATGACTGCAAAGGTCACGGCGCTAGGCGGCCGCGTGCTGGTCGAGCCGCGGATTGATCGCCATGGCGGCAAGGTCGCGGTGGTCGTCGACCCTTCGGGGGCACCCTTCGGATTGCTTGAATGGCCGGACACTGAGAGTAAGGAGGTGCCTAAGTGAATAAGTTACTCTTACGCTGCTTAGGGGCGCTCGTCTTCGTGGTCTTGATGTTGACGGTTCTATTGTCCGGCTGCTTGTGGCCTGGTGGCGGATACTACGGCGGCGGGGATATTGGGCCGGGTTACTATGAACCCTCCGGTGTCGAATACGGTGGCTGGGGACCTGGCTACCAAGTGGCGCCGTTTCGCGGCGGCGACCATCGTCCAATCGGTGGAGGTGGCCACGCATCTGCACATGCCTACAGATCCGCGCCTGCTTCCCACTCGATGCCTTCTATTCCGTCGGGGTCGCGTTCTAGTGGCGGCGGCGGTGGATCCCATAGTGGCGGAGGTGGCCGTAGATAAGAATCTTGAGTGTCTGCCCGGGAAGCTCTTGAATCATTTTAATCACTTATTTCCGAGGAAAAATCACTTTTCTATGTTATCACAAGATATCCTTGACAAGCCTGTAAACGTTACTCCAATGGGTATGACATGCCTCTCAAACAGAGAGATAGTAAACCGCCACCGACCTTGTCGGTGGCCTTGAAAATGCGGCAAGCCTACGGACAATGTCCTTTGCCTTGCCTAATAAGGATTGAAACGACTACTTTAAAATACGGAACGGAGCAGAAATAAACTTTTCCCCTGTGTTCGCTGCTGTGCGTCGCCTTTTATGCCTCCAATTTACACTTACAAACAGGGTCAACACAATAGCTTTGCATCGGTGTCACCTCCTTTAACCATTTCAAATTAGTTTATCACAGACGAGGCGGATGAATATAAGGCCTTCCCGTATTTTGAGCTTCGAAATACAATAATGTTATCAAACACCATTTAAATGAGTTCAAAGATGCGGCGCTGGTTAGATGAAGCGCAATGCAACATTTCTAACGATAATCTTTGGTAGCTCGCATTGTTCTCGGCCTTTTGTTGGTAGCTACCAAACAGGCTCTGCCCCACGGTGAAAACGGTCTACTGCAACCAACGCAACACGTATTTATATTATTCTTATTTAACATATGCTATTAAGTTTTTATGCATCTACTAAACGATTTTGATTATACAAGGTGAAGTCTACGTTTTTACCGGTCGGGTGATCTTGAAAATCTTTGATGGGACTTTTCATTGACAACTTCCTCTTCTTGTTTTTTCAGTTCTGTTCACTCATTCAATATTTCCCCTGTAAATAGAAGCTAATAACTTGATATTATTGCACTCACCGTAAATGTGTCGACAAGGCTATTTTCATTCTTTTTTGTGACGGCTAGCCGTCATGGGGGTTTCAAACGTAAATAAACAAAATAACTTACCCCAGAAATAAACATCTCTTTAGCAACATCCGTCCTATCTAACATTATGAATCAGCATTTTCAAATTCTGTGTAAGTCTTTTCGAAGCCATAAATAAGGTTATGCCCGATTGTGGATAATCTTATATTTATGTAATCGCTTTTCGTATTAATTGTGGTGGCGATTTAGCAGAGGAGCTTTAAAGATCAATAAGGAGGCTATTAATGAAAGACCGACTGAATGCACTGAAGGTGGCACTAAACAACGAAATGAGGGAACACGAATTTTATCTCAGGAATGCGGAGAGAACCAATAATCCAGTTGGTAAAGCTATGTTTAAGCAAATAGCCGCTGAAGAACTGGAGCACTACGAAAGATTGAGGCAGCTTCACGAGAATTGGGAAAAGGCAAAGAAGTGGCCTGAAACCGTCCCCCTCAAAGTGAAAAATACAGTCGTGAAAAACCTTCTGAAGGAGGCGGCAAAAAATGATCCTAAGAAATCTAAGGGGGATGCGGATGACCTGAAGGCTATTCAAACGGCCATCGAATTTGAGGCTAAGGGCACGGAGTATTATGCAAATCTTCGTAATGAGGTTACCGACCCGAAAGAAAAGGCATTTTTTGGTCTTCTTGCCAATATTGAACACGAACACTACGTATCTCTCAAAGACACAGAGCTATATATGATGGATCCTGCGACTTGGTTTAGAGAAAAAGAAGAAGGTGGTCTGGATGGTGCCTGAAAAAAAGATTGCTGAATTATATAAGAATAATATGAGTATAAAATTAATATGAGAAGGGCGAGATGACTTGAGCATTGTTTGGTTTCCTGAAAAAACCGTAGAAGTTTATAATTGGTAATCGATATTATCAATGGTATCTTGGCACTCTCACTTTGTAGTGTGCGATTCTGTCGAATGCGGGATCTTAAAAAATCGGCAAGCGGATTTTTTCTTTACTTCTTCCTGAAATAGTTAGCGCTGATTTTACTGAAGATATACAAGGCTTCAAAGGGTAATAATCATCTATGTCACGACACCTATGACACATGGGATGAATACATCCAGTCAAAATGCATCGTGAAAAGAGGCGCGACGGATGGGTCTGTCTAAATTCTGCAAAAAAAGCCTTTGTGGTGAATGAACAGACTAAGGAGTCAGCAGATTTCTTATAAGGACGGATGTTGCTCCACCTCGCTTTCCCAATCGCATCGCCAGCTCCTGCTTTTCGATGCAAGATAGCCCTTGACACGTAAAAACAGCCACCCTATACTTCTATCCATCTAACGCATTACCTTATCAAACTGCAGCATGTGATCCACAGGAGACTCATCATGAAATGGACCGGCATGTATCTTATCGGTTATATCGTGCTCATGAGTGGTATTCTGGCCGCGCTCTGGAAAATGGGAGTTTTGGCCGACATCGGCGTGACATGGACAGTGATCGGAGTCGTAATATTGATTGGGTTCGGCATCATGATGGCAGTTTCCCACAGCGGCAACAAGGAAAACATCGAAATCGACCGTCGTAAATAACCCTGCGGGCGTCCCGTCACGCTGGGGTAATCTGTATTCTTTCGTTCATCCTATTTGTGGCATGCGGATTGACCCGGAGACAGTGCTCAGTTTGTCACAACTGGATGTTATAGCTAACTCATATTGACCTATCTGCTCATGGCTACACCATACTGATGCCTTATTACACTGTCCTCGGGCTCATAGTCAACCGACTTACCTAATGCCTCAACACGCCACTTTTTCGGTTCATAAGGTTGATGCGTACAATGTGCTACGACATTTTCACAGTTACAAACGCTATTCATTGATTTTTAAGATTTACATTCTTGCTGACTCCTGGAAGAGATAATCTTCCCCATCCTAAATTTGCTAAAATATTTAGGAGAATCAAAATAAAATGCAATCCCTTTGGAAGTCAAAAGGGAAAGAATTACGTAAGTGGAATATTACTATAACAACTTATAATTATAATGAACTAATGAATGAGATGTCGCGAAAGAAATCAGAAGGGGGTGGAATGAACTAATGAAAAGACTGAAATGGGTCATCGTCACGTGGTTAGTCCTGCTGCCGGTGCTCTGCCTGGCGGCGGGCGACGACTATGGCTACCCAATTCAGGATTCTTACGCAGCCACAATATTGGGGACGCCGAACAGCCTCAAACCTGAACTCCCCGAGAGTATGCCCCTCAAAGAGCTTGTGCTCGACATCATCCCGGGTCTCGAAAAGCCGGAGATTTTCTTTTACGACGAAGGGCTGCGATGCTCCTTTGTCCCCCAGGATCATAAGGCGCCGCTTGTCTTTCTGATCGCGGGCACCGGCTCCCGCAGCAATACTGAGCGGATGCAGACAATGATGAAGGATCTCTTCAAGGCAGGATACCATGTGGTAGTCCTGCCGTCCCCCACGCACCCCAATTTTATCATCTCCGCTTCGCAGACTCACATCCCGGGCGACTTGGCCGAGGACTCGGCGGATCTCTACCGGGTGATGGAGATCATCTGGGTCAAGGTAAAGAAGGACATCGAAGTGTCGGACTTCTACATCGGCGGCTTCAGCCTGGGAGCTACCCAGGCAGCCTTTGTGTCGAAGCTGGACGAGGAGCGTAAGATATTCAACTTCCGCAAGGTCATCATGGTAAACCCGGCGGTGAACCTATATAACTCGGTGTTGCAAATCGAAGGGCTTCTGAATGAGATCCCGAACGGGCCGAAGAAAATCGGTGTCTTCTTCAACAGGATGCTGGACAAGTTCACCGAGTTTTATCGCGAGGGTGATTTCATCGACATTAATGACAATTTCCTCTTCGCGGTCTATCGGGCCAAACTCGTGTCCCGAGAAGAGGCTGGCGGGATCATCGGACTTTCCTTCCGGATCTATTTCGCCGGTATGATCTTCGCTTCTGATGTCATGACCAACGGCGGCTACGTCGTTCCGAAGAACCGGGTCCTGACCAACACGGATTCTCTTTCCGATTATTTATGGGTCTCGGTCCACCTCAGTTTCCTCGACTA
The DNA here is from genome assembly GCA_052144335.1 of Syntrophales bacterium. GTDB lineage: Bacteria > Desulfobacterota > Syntrophia > Syntrophales > UBA2185 > Fen-1135. The sequence goes on along the minus strand of JBKQQP010000008.1, from coordinate 1,459 downwards.
CTTTAACGAGTACTTCTATCCTTACTTCCAGAAGAAACGGCCTGGTCTCACCAGGGAGGCTCTCATCAACTCCCAGAGTCTCAAGAGCATCGAAGAGTACCTGAAGACATCGCCTAAATTCGGCGTAATTACTAACGAAGACGACTTCATTCTGGTGCCAGGTGAACTGGATTACCTCCGCCAGCTCTTCGGCGAGCGGGTCAAGGTCTATCCCCGGGGAGGCCACATGGGCAACGCTGAGTATCGGGAGAACTTGAGCTACATGAAAGACGTCATCGGCTTTTTCAAATGATCAGGAGGGGAATCATCATGATGATTATCGTTCGCCCGGCTTACCAGGTTATCCTTGTGTTCTGCTGGTTCCTTTTACTGGCTGGGTGCGCCACGACTGCTGCCAACCGACCTCCCGAGATACCTGCAATGCACTCGGCGAGCGAAATCGATGACGAGCGCATCGCCAATATCGACGATCCCTGGGAGGGGTTCAACCGGAGCATGTACAAGTTCAACTATTACTTTGATAAATATTTCCTTCTGCCCATGGTTGGCGGCTATGAGTTCATCCTTCCCACGTTTGCCCAGACAGGGGTCTCTAACTTCTTTTCTAATATCAGGGAAGTCCGCACCTTTTACAACAGTCTCTTGCAGCTGAAGGGGGAGAAGGCTGTAACGACGCTCGGCCGCTTTGTCACCAACAGCATCATCGGCATTGGCGGCCTCTTCGACCCAGCCACCAGTTTCGGCATGGTAAGTCAGAACGAGGACTTCGGCCAAACCCTGGCTGTCTGGGGTGTCGGCGCCGGTCCATACCTGGTCCTACCGGTGCTCGGCCCCAATACCGCGCGCAGTGCCAGCGGTCTCGTGGTTGATGCCGGCGTCCGCTATGCAATCGTCAGCGCCATCGACCCGTTCAAGAACGTCGATGAAGCATGGGCTATCGAGACCGGGATAGAAACCTTGGAAGCCATCGACATGCGGCACAGGGAAAAATTCCGCTACTATGAGAGCGGTTATCCCTTCGAGTACGATATAGTCCGCTTCCTCTATGTAAAGAAGCGTGAGTTATTGATCATGAAGTGACAGCGAATATTAGCAGTGTTACTTTTTTACACCCTGAATTTCTATGAAAGGAGGTCAAGAACGGATTGCAGCGCCCTTTAGGTAATTCTGGAAGCCGAGGTTTTTAAAACGGTTTTGATGAGAATGCTCTTTCAGAATCATGCCCGGAAAGATCGATTTGAAAAATCAAAAACAGGAGGGAAAAATGAAAAGGCATCTGATTGTTTTCTCAAGCTCACCTTTATATAATGGACTGTACCGAGATGAGTCTCTTTGCTTCCTGAAAGCTGTAATCCTTTGATTTCTTTTTTCATAATAGATTTCTTTTTGAAATCGTGATAATGAAAAAACGAGTGTAGAAGTAGTCAGAATATTTCTGAAGCATTAAGCTATGCATCAG
>JBKQQP010000007.1:0-4429 GCA_052144335.1 Syntrophales bacterium | reverse complement strand
TCCTTGATCTGTCTGCTGATAGGAGATTGATTTTAAAGATTGAGCTCTTACACATAAAAGTTAAGAGAACAAAAACTTCCTTCGCCTATGAGTAAAAAAGAGACTTGCTTTTTTACATAGGAGGAAGAACGAGATAGAAAAGATAGTATTTACACTGCAAATATATTGAAACGGCTCTCATAGAAACCACGAGCCCCAAAATGGCAGAACCTGGAGTCTAAATTTGGATTGGCTCATAACAATTTGTCATTCTTGTCAACAAATAGATTTGTCCGGTTTTGCAGCAAATGATTTGTCCGCTTTTCTGTTATGGGAGAGTTGGTGTCGGTAGAGCACGAAGCATCTCACACGAGACAGAAGACGAGCGGCGGACTTACGCTGCCTTTTTCTTTTTTATTTCTTTCAGTTGTCCTTGTTTGTCATAATCAGCCAGCTTGCGCGGGCCATGGAAGATGGCAAGAGAACCGTCCACGTATCGATGGACCCGCACCCTGACCTTGACGTAATGGCATCGATACCTGTCAGCAGGGATTTGCAGTGTTTTTCCCTCAAAGCTGACACAGTTGTCAGCAGTCACTGTCCGTTCATAGCCGTCCAAGGGGGCACAGAAACATGTACGCGCGGAAATCAAGCAATTGACGACCAAGCGTTACAGTACAATCCCGACGGAAGTGGTAATCCGTAGAGTCAATGAAGTTGCCAGATGGTGGGTGGGGTACTATCATTACGGCAACTGCACGAAAGCCATGTCGTCTTTGGGACGGTACCTGGTCTACAGGATGCGTACCTACCTGCGCCGGAAACACCATTACCACAGCTTTGGGTATAGGCCATATCCGGACAGGTACTTTTACGATACGTTAGACCTGTACGAGGTTCCAACGAAAGCTCTTTGGGCGAATGCCTCCGGAGGAAGATAATCGGAAAGCCGTATTCGGGAAAACCGAACGTCCGGTTTGACGAGGGGGAGCTGGAGATAGAGCTTCAAGCCACTACGCCAGCTCTCTACTCTTTTTGCGAAGGATGAACTCACGAGAAAATGCCCATTTTGTGCGGAGATTATTCAAAGCGAAGCCATCAAATGTCGCTATTGCGGTGAACGGCTTGACACGAAACCCGCAGCCCGTGACTCGGACGAGCAACTAAAAAATCAGGACAAGTTGCGTGGACAGGACTACAGTCTACCTCACGATTTCAAGCTGATTGTCAACAGATTTGACGCCTTTCACCTCCTTGGCCAGCTTGGTCGCATCCCGTTTTGACACCGTGTACTTTACCCTTCCCTTCAAGGTCACCACTCCTTCTGTCGTACTCACTTCTATTATCGCATCCTTCAGACGAGGTGCCCTTGACAGTTCGAGCTTTACTTCCGCCGTAATCGATGCATCATCGGGAACTACTGTTGCCTGTTCCTTGGCAACGCCCGTCGCTCTCTCCTTTGCGCTTGCTTTTACCGTTGTGATCGGCGAGGAAAACGAATTAGTCCACACATGCGCAGATGCCGTGTTCTTTTCCATGTCTATTACCATCTCTGACTTACCTGAACCTCTGGTTGAGGATAAATTTTGGAAAATAATCGAAGATCCCTTAATGACTCCTGTACGTTCTATGCATCCGGCCTCCATTTTGACTTGGCTGGGAGGGATTGCTCCCAGGGCTGTGGGGAGTTGCTGGCAATAGTTTGCCTTAACCTTGTCACCTTGGATTGAGACAATCTCCAGTGAAAATGGGCGACGGTACCCGCCCAGCCCCTCCCAGACCCCGACTAGCTTTGTCCCCGCCATCAATTCGCCGGGCATCTGCGCGAAAGCAGAAGCGGCAAAGAGGAGCACGACAACCACAAGTGGAAAGATTCTGTAGATTCTGTCCATAGTTTAACCTTCTTTCTTCCGAGTTTTTTTATTACTGGATCTGTTTATGCAACCACCAACATAAGACAGTAGCAATATGAATCCCACCGTTAGAAATGAGCCGCCATCAATAAATCCGTAGCTGTTATGTCGAAGAGATGCTGAGTATGCTATTGTAACTTTGTTCTGAAGTCAATGCTGGAAAAATACTTTAGGAATACTATCTCGAATCTAACGAATAAAATGGCGGAAGTGCATGGGAATCGAACCCATCCCGTGATTGTAATTAATTAGCAATATCAATATGTTATATGTGGTGATTTGGTTTAGGTTAAAGGTTGGTTAAAGAATTTGATGTTGCTGTTATTTTCGAAATTTCGTTTTATTGGTTACACCTACGAGTCCGTAGAACTTGCTTGGAGTAATATCTGAATATTACAGATAGAAACATTTACCTTTGAAGATTCTCATCTCTGCAGTTTGGTGGCCGCGGCGGATAATCATATTTGTGCAATAAATATGTATTCCCCGTAACTTCACGTTTCGTGAGGATGCCTTGTTTATCAAACTCAAGTGACAAGCAATGTTTACTGCTGACAGGTCCCTCTAGTTTACCTCCAGCAGGCGACCCGAACCACCATCCGCCGTAGAGTATTTCCCAACAATAGTCGAACGACTCTTCGTCTTTAAGACAATATGTGGGATTACCAAGCCTTAATAGGACATCTTCTTTCGTTGTTTTGCCCACCTGAAGAAATGATAACGACTCGTCATCTATAGGTCCCCTATGGCTTTCGGTCGTCGGAATAGTAGGAAAAGCACAGCAAGAATGACAAAAGAGGCATAGCAAGAGTATAGAACTGACAATTATCATCGGTTTTCTTAAGGTTACAATTTTCATGTAATTCCTTTATTTGACTTTTAGAAAGCTATGGTTTTTGAGTACATTGTGTTCATCAAAAACAAAGACAAAATGATAATCTCCTCTTGGATATTCACGTGATGCTGAGCCAGAAACATTTATGAAGCCCTTCGTTTCATCAGGCTGCATAATGTAGATTAGGATACTCTCCTTAGCAAATAGCTTCACAGGAGCCCCATATTTTAGGAGTATCTCTGCCTTCGTGGTTTTCCCATCTTCGATAAATGATAACCATGTCTTTTCAAGATTCGTGTCAACAGGTCTCAAACTTGGAGCACCACAGCCTGTGATAAATACGAGGCAGAGCAAAATACATAAACCTGATTTCATGTTTATCCACCTCGATACTAACTAGAATCGCCACTTTCGGATTAATTGACTCAGAAGTGACACCCAAAACAAAAAACCCCGCACTCTTTTGGGATACGGGGTTACTGTAATCAGTCCATAGTACCCTCACTCAATGTTAAAAGGTCTATGAGTTACTTTGCAACATCAGGTTGCTTATCTGTAGAGTGACATTGAGGAATCAGCGTTCCGTCTATTTCAGTCTGTAGTTCAACATTTGTCTTTACTTCATATTTCTTGAGGATGCAGTGATCATCAAACTCAACTGATATGCAATGTGTCTTGCCCATACCTGTCACCCCACTAACGTTTCCACTATGACCACCATAGGGAAAATGTATTGAATACATTAATCCGCCATAGAATCTCGGCCAACAATACTCTAATGAGTCGTCATTTTTAGAACAAAATGTAGGATTACCAAGCTTTAAAAGGACATCTTCTTTCGTTGTCATGCCCACCTGAATAAATGATAACGTCTCATCATCTATAGGTCCCCTGCTCTTTACATTTATTGAAGGAGGAGCAGGCAATAGGCAGCAGCATGAATAACAAAAAAAGGACAGCATAAAAATAGAACTGACAATTATCATTTGTTTTCTTAAAATGACTCTTTTCATATTATTCATTTATCTGACTTTTAAAAAGCTGTGTCTTTTGAGTATATTGTGCTCATCGAAAACAAGAACAAGATGACATTCGGGAATGTTGTTACTACACCTTATATTATAGATATAGATTAGACTACTCTCGCTAGTAAAAGTCTTGGTGGGAGAGCCATATTTTAGCATTATCTCTTCTTTCGTGGTTTTCCCATCTTTAATAAAGGGCAACAATGTCGCTTCAAGGCCCTTGTCAACGGGTTGTAAACCTGTAACACTACAAGCTATTATAAAAACGAGGCAAATCAAAATACAGATGCCCGATTTCATGTATATTCCCTTCTTATAATAACCATGAATCTCTACTTTTAGATGGCGTGACTTATCTCTTGCACCTCAAAACGCAAAAACCCCGCTCTCTTTTGGAAAACGGGGTTTTAATAATCAGCCCATGCTACCCTCACACAAAGGTTAAGGGGTTCATGCATATTAATCTCTGACTTTTATATGTGTTGTTGTTATCACGATTCCCATTTGAAATCTACAAGGAAAATCAAGGATGGCAATCTGTGGAGTACACTCAACTATCATCAATTCATGCTTTCATTAAATTGAGTTTCATTAGTCAACATAGCAAACATGATCCTGATGAGCTTGTGAGCTGTAGCCAGTACAGCCATTTTGTAGGGCAGCCCATCCTGCTTTCG
>JBKQQP010000006.1:0-89742 GCA_052144335.1 Syntrophales bacterium | reverse complement strand
AAGATCATCCATGGAAAAGGAGCTGGAAAACCTGGAATGCATCTCACCATCAAGGAGCATCTGCCTATTAACCAATAGGACATTTCTATTTTGGCAAGAACAGGACATTTCTACTTTGGCTTGACATCAGGCATTATTTCATTGACCCAAGAGGCTGCCAATTGTATACTTTCAACTCAAAAAAAGTGTTTTCATATCAATTATTTTGGTAAAGGTTTATGAAAAGAAGAAAATTTATTTTGAATTTTTCACCGACGGGTCTGATACCAACAAAAACGATGACACCTCATGTTCCTGTCGCCCCGGAAGAAATAGTCGCACAAGTTCTTGAGGCCATTTCCCTTGGCGCCAATATGATTCATCTTCATGCCAGGGATTTGAAAACGGCGGAATCAACCTACAAGAAGGAAATATATCAAAAAATAATCGAAGGAATCCGGAAACACGATAAGAAAATAATTTTAGGTGTGTCGACGAGTGGACGGACATACGAAGAATTCGAAAAGAGGTCGAGGTGCCTTGAATTGGAGGGAGAGCTAAAGCCAGATTTTGGAAGCTTGACGTTAAGCTCGCTGAATTTTAACAAACAGGCAAGTGTAAACACGCCCAGGATGATTCAAGATCTAGCCAGAAAGATGATGGAAAAGGGAATAAAACCTGAGCTCGAAGTTTTCGACTTGGGAATGATCAATTACGCAAAATATCTTATACGCACAAAACTCATAAAACCGCCTTACTATGTTAACTTCATACTTGGAAACATTGCTTGCGCTCAATCCGATATGTTGCATTTAGGATTGTTGATTAAGGAACTCCCTGGCAAAAGCTATTGGTCGGCTGGGGGAGTTGGAGACTATCAATTTCAGACTAATGTAATGGCCTTGATTGCAGGTGGCGGAGTTAGGGTCGGTCTGGAAGATAATATTTTCTATGACAGAAACAGGAAAAAGTTGGCCACCAACAGAGAATTGCTGCACAGAATAATTGACGTAGCGAAAATGTTAGATTATGAGCCTTATGAGGTTTCAGATTTACGCAAAAAATTGAACCTCGAGCCAAAATGATAAATGTCGTCCTAAAAATCCAAGAAAACTTAACCCTCCTAAGAATTTATCGAGTTCTATCTTCAGTGATACAATTAATACCATATTACATCACGGAAGAATTTTACATCGAACAACAAAAGCTTAATGTTTCGTTAGAAGAAGATTCCAAGATCAGTATTCTAACCCGCGACGATATGGAACTTTTGGGAAATCATGAAGAAAGCGAAGCAACGACAAAAGAATTGATTCACTTGCTTGATAGTGGATGCTTGTGTTTAGCAGTTAAGTATAAAGATGAGATAGCGGCTTATTCATGGTGTGATCCGAATTATGTAAGATATAAAGGCAGAATCGTCGCACTCAAACGGAATGAGGCTTATCTATTTCAAGCAAGAACGTACAAGGCCTTCCGAGGGAAAAATCTGGCGCCGTATGTGAGAAACGAACTTTGCAAATTGCTGAAGCAAAGAGGAGTTGAAAGATTTTTTAGTATCACGCTCTGGTCCAATACTGCAGCCATGAAATTCAAGCAGAAGTTGGGTGCAAAACCGATTGAACTTTTCTTATACGTTGCTCTTTTCAGAAAGTTTAAGATGCATTTTCGATTAAGAAATATGGCTCATCTTCAATAGATGAGATAGAAGGGATTTAGGGCCAGCTGCAGGCCTCTGCGGAGGCTTGTACACAGCCGCCGGTGCAGAGAGGCTCGCCGGAGCTGTTAATGGTCACCCGGAAATCCGGCTAGGACCGGCGGGAAAATCATCAAAAACCTGAAATTTCCACCGTAATAGACGTTTTTTGTCATTGACACTTCGTTTCCCACTCCTTACACTGTCAATTATAATCAGCGGAATATACCGGAGATAGATCTTCAATTTTCAAGGAAGCGGTGTTGAAATGGACATCCCTTTGTTTATTGCGGGACTGCTTTTGATCCTCGTCGTTTTGGGGGATGCCTTTGAAACGATGGTGCTCCCACGCCGCGTGACACGCCGGCTCCGACTCGCCCGTCTCTTCTTCCGATATTCATGGAAGTTCTGGTTGGTGATCGCCAGGTTGATACCTTCGCGGAGAGGGAGGGAAACCTTTTTCGGCTTCTTCGGTCCATTTACGATGCTCATGCTGATCATCCTCTGGGCGACCGGCCTAGTCTTCGGCTTTGCCATCATGCTCTGGGCATCCGGTTCGCCCCTTACGATGCATGCAGGGATTGTTAGTTTCGGAACATACCTCTATCTTAGCGGCACGAGTCTCTTCACCCTCGGTCTGGGAGATGTCATTACGACTACTCCGATAGGCAGGGCATTGATTGCTGTGGAGTCCGGATTGGGCCTCGGGTTTCTTGCCCTTGTCATCAGTTACCTGCCGCTCTTGAACCAGTCATTCGCTCGCCGTGAGATAACCATCTCACTCCTCGACTCTCATGCGGGCTCGCCTCCCACCGCTGCGGAATTGATACGGCGCCATGTCCATGACAACGATGTTGATGAGCTTCGCCAACATCTTCACGGATGGGAGCGCTGGTCAGCGGAATTGCTGGAGAGCCATTTGTCCTATCCGGTGCTGGCTCAATTTCGTTCCCATCATGACAACCAGTCGTGGCTCGGATCGCTGACCGCGATAATGGACACCTGCGCGTTTGTGGTGGCAGGTACCGAAGGCATATGCAAGGATCAGGCAAAATTCACTTTTGCCATGACCCGGCATGCGATAGTCGATATCGCCGGGGTCTTCAACTGTCCTCCCGTCCATTCGGAAAAGGATCGGCTTCCCAGGACCGACCTTCAATATCTTTGCTCTATGTTGTCGGAGGAGGGGCTCAAGCTTGAGAAGATGGACGTCCTCGAAAAGGCGCTCAAGGAATTGCGCTCCATGTATGAGCCGTATATCCACGCTCTCTCCCTATACCTGCATATTACTATTCCTCCCTGGGTTTTGAGGACCAAGCGTCCGGACGACTGGCAGACGAGTCGCTGGGATACCGCGGGCATCGAGAGAAAGAAAACGTTGAAGGAGATATGGGAGGATCATTTCTGATGGAATGAGAACGGTATGAGGGGCAGAGGATAAAAAAATACAATCAGGAGAGGAAGAATGAATTACAAACTTGTAGAATTTGAAAAGACGAATGAAGTTGGGACCCTTACATTAAACAATCCGGAAAAAAGAAATGCCCTTTCTCTTGAGATGTTGAAAGAGCTTCACTGCATGCTGGATGAGATCAAGAGAAAAGACGATGTAAAGGTCGTCATTGTCAGGGGCGCCGGCAAGATTTTTTCGTCCGGCCACGACCTGAAGGAGATGATAGGTCATGGACTCAAGGACTACCAGGAGGTGTTTGATACGTGCAGCGCTTTCATGCTGAAAATACAGGATATGCCGCAGCCCTTCATCGCCCAGGTGCATGGCATAGCCACCGCCGCGGGATGTCAACTCGTGGCCGCATGCGACCTTGCTGTTGCTGAAGAGAGGACCCTCTTCGGGACACCCGGTGTCAGGCTTGGCATCTTCTGTACGACGCCGGCAATACCTTTGGTTCGCGCTGTGGGTAGAAAACGAGCACTGGAAATGCTCTTCACAGGACGGATGATTTCCGCAAAAGAGGCGGAGCAGTTCGGCCTTGTGAACAAGGTCGTCCCCGTGGATCGGCTGGGAGAAGAAGCAAAAGCCATGGCGGAAAAGATTGCCGAGGCCAGTGCGTTGACGCTGAAGATCGGGAAGAGCGCCTTCTATGCACAGGTGAACCTGAGCGATGCGCACGCGTACAATATCGGTAATGAAGTCATGGTTGGTAATCTCTTCGCAGATGACGCCAAAGAGGGCATTCGCGCCTTTCTGGAAAAGCGTAAACCCGCTTGGACGGGAAAATGACAAACAGCCGGTATCGTATGATTTCAACCTGTTACGATGTAGTTATTAATGTATGGCGCGTCCCCGGCAATGATGCGGAACAGATTTCATACGTCTGTACAGGATCTTTCTGAGAGAATACTTGAAAATACTGAGGAACTCTAACTTGAAATGTGGTAAACAAAAAAAGTTTTTCGTGGGATGGTCTTCGTGAGTTATATTAAAGGTATATCATAACGAATGATAAGGAGGGACGTGATATGGCCAAGGCGATGAAATTGAAGCAGTTGAGTTTTTCTCTGCCAAACAGGGTTGGGCTACTTGCCCAAGTGGCATCAACGGTCTCCCAAGCAAAGGTCAATATCGAGGCAATCTGCGCTTACGAGATGGACGATAAGGGCTTCTTCATGCTGGTCACAGATAACAATGCAAAGGCAAAGAAGGTGCTGGCGAAGATTGGCGCCAATGTCGAGGTCGAAGATGTGCTCGTTGTTGGCGTACCGAATAAGGTCGGACAACTGCAGAGCCTGGCAAAGAAAATCGCCGATGCGGGCGTTGATATCTACTATGCTTATGGAAGCCCCGGAGCGGTTAAGACTACGTTCCTTGTTTTTAAGACCGCCAATGATGCCAAAGCATTGAAGGCAATCAATACGTAAAATCTTCTAATAGTCTTCGTCGAAAAATTGGTCCGGATTTGAGCCGGTTTTAGGCTTAATCGCTGATTGCAGGGGGGTGTGTATTTGCCACCCTAACTTCCTGCGAGGCTTTACTTCTTTCGATGATGCATTACATCTGGCCTTGATTAGCGGGTATCTGTGCTCTTGACCTCCACCGGTATGCCCCACCAACCCTGCTCTTTCGCGGTCTTAGCATCTTCAACAGTTGGATTCCTGTAGCCATTGATAGAAAATCCCGCGTGATCCCATGACGCATATATCGCTTTGTGCTTCCAGAATTCCGATTGTTCTGCGAGATGACCGCATCCTGATACGATTAAGACGATTAATAAGATAAATAATTTCTTCATATTATGCTTCCTTTCTAGTTAGAAGTTACTTTACTCCCAAAGACTAATGTCTTCTATTACTACGAATGAAGTTATTTTGGTATACAATTTATGGGATTTTTTGTGCCACTGAGAAAAAAGAGAGAATCGGCTTATCAATCATAGCCGGTGTCTCTGTGTGCCTCCATCAATAATTCCCCTTGACATAATTCAATTTACCCATTTACTATCCCTTGCCCATATAAATATTTTCTGGGCTGGAGACACCTTGACCATGCCGGTAAAGACACGACGCAGGGAGCAGAAAACCATGCAGGAAAAGCAGGTTGCCCTGGTGACGGGCGGCAGTCGAGGCATTGGCCGCGCCATCGCCGTTGAGCTTTCATCAGCGGGATATAACCTCATCATCACCTACAAATCCGACGATGCTTCGGCAGAGGAAACCCTGGACATCATCCGAGCGAAAGGCAACGTGGGAGAAAAGGTCCGGTTTGATGTGACTGATTCAAGGGAGGCGGCACGACGTATGGATGACATCGTTGCCCGCCATGAGAATATTGGCGTCCTCGTCAATAACGCCGGCATTACTGCTGACGGACTGTTTATGACGATGCGCGAGGCAGATTGGGATAAGGTGATTCAAACAACCCTGAAGGGCTTCTATAATGTGACTAAGCCGGTGATAAGGAGGATGGCCAAAAATCACCGGGGATCTGTTGTCTCTATCTCATCTGTCTCAGCCCTCATGGTAAGCAGGGGACAGTCCAATTACGCTGCGGCAAAGGCGGGATTGATTGCCGCCAGCCGCGCGCTGGCATCCGAAGTAGCAAGGTTTGGCATCCGGGTCAATGTAGTTGCACCGGGTCTTATCGATACGGAAATGATCAAAGGAGTGCCACTACGCAAGATTAAGGAAATAATTCCTATGGTAAGAATCGGAAGACCCGAGGAGGTAGCTAAGGTCGTCCGTTTTTTATGTTCTGATGACGCCTCTTACGTTACAGGGCAGGTCATTTCCGTAAATGGCGGCATGTCTTAGCGGGCGCTGTACTTATAACGAATATACAGTTTCAAAATTCAGCCCCTAGAGATGCGTTCTGCTTGATGATTCGTATGTGTTGCCGTTAACTACCTCGTTTGTTGTTAAGTCTACAGTATCCCTTTGGCAGATTGCAGAACTTCTTATATTCCTTTTTTAGAACAGATGTATAATTTCCATGATACCCATTCGTGATACCATCCCATCCAGGCATTATCCGGTTGTCAATACAGTTATCATCATCGCTAATATTTTCTTCTTTATGGTGGAAATGTCTCATGATGAGGCACTCAATAGTTTTATATATACCTACGGGCTTGTTCCGGCGCGCTATTCAATGCCTCAGCTTGCGGCGCATTTCACTTTCTCTCAGCAGGTGTTTTCTTTCATCTCATTCATGTTCTCCTCCATGGCAGCTTCTGGCATTTGGCAGGCAATATGTGGTTCCTATACATCTTCGGGGAGAATGTGGAAGACCGTCTTGGGCATTTGAGGTATCTCTTCTTTTATCTCCTTTGCGGGTTCTCATCGGGCGTTGCCCATGTATTTTTCAACTTAGAGTCCACGATACCTATGATTGGGGCGAGCGGCGCTATAGCAGGAGTAATGGGTGCATACTTTATCCTCTACCCTAAGGCGCGCATTATTACGCTTATTCCCATTATCTTCATCCCCTACTTCGTAGAACTTCCCGCAGCGATTTTCCTGGGTATATGACTTTTCATACAATTTATCAGCGCAGCGCTAACAAGCGTCAATGCGAGCGGCATTGCATGGTGGGCACATATTGGAGGTTTTATCTTCGGAGCTCTATTCTTGAAAATATTCCTTATGTTTCCTGGGCAGGGTATCCCCCGTACATTAAGCGATGCTACAGTGAGAAAAAGTACGCCGAGATTGCATATGGCGCGGCCTCTGCCACAGATAGGCGAGTCGGACCTTTATGACGTCATATCTATTACGCTGGAAGAGGCTGCTCGAGGCGCCAAAAAGCTTATCAGCATTCCCTTCGGTTATCAAAAGAAGACCATTGTGGTGCGTATTCCCCCAGGTATTAGAGATGGCATGAAGCTTCGTCTGGAAGGCATGGGAAGGAAGAGAAACAGCGATCAAATACCTCCAGGTATCGGTCCGGTAACTGATGGATGCCCTGTCAAATTTTCTGTGATGGGAGCATTTGCCTGCCACTATCCTACCGTTAAACCATCCTTGTACATTTTCAATTGCCAATTTATAGATTAGCCCAAAGACGAATCAACATATCAATTGGGAGGTTGAGCAAATGAAAAAAATAATTTGTGCAGCAATTGTTTTCTTATTTATTACAAGTTATGCCTTTGCCGATCAAATCACGGTACAGATGAACCTGGTGAACGAGCAGGGTATCGGAAAGAACATAGGCACGGTCACCGCTATGGACAGCCGGTACGGCCTTATTCTCATTCCTGAATTGAAAGACCTCACTCCCGGTATGCACGGCTTCCACGTGCATCAGATGTCTTCCTGCGGTGAGGCCATGAAAGACGGGAAGCATGTCGCAGCGCTCGCAGCGGGAGGTCACTTTGACCCCTTTGGGACGAACAAACATGAAGGGCCTTACGGAGAGGGACATCTCGGAGATTTGCCCTTCCTGTATGTCGGCCCAGATGGCAAGGCAATATCGCCGGTGCTTGCGCCTCGCCTGAAGGTTGCAGACCTGAAGGGAAGGTCATTGATGATACACGCAGGCGGCGACAATTATTCCGACTACCCTGAGGCGCTGGGCGGCGGCGGGGCCAGGGTTGCCTGCGGCGTGATAAAGTAATATTTCTCCGTGTCATTTCGAATCGTTCCTCCATGTTGTTTCGAACGGAGTGAGCAGCCTTTTGCACTTTTAACGAAAGATTCCTCAGTCGCTGCGCTCCTTCGAAATGACATGAGCGGCGGCTCCTTCGGAATGGCGAATGCTCCACAAATCCATTGTTCCCTAAAATCGGGGGGCAATGGCGACATGAAACAGTTTCCTCTGCATATCAATCATCATCGCCGAAATAATCTCAAGTTGCTTTATAAGATGCCTTTTGGTATTTTACCCACGCAGTTGCTTGCATAGAGACGCAACTGTTTCATCTCCTTGTTAGGCTTCCCGCCATCGGAGTGACAAACAATATTTTCGGGGCATCTCCTATCAAGAAAGGGAAAATGGTCGCGCATAAAATGGCAGACAGAATTGAAATAGGGTTCAAGGAGGGGGTCAGAGATTCCCTCGGGGAGAAGATCAAGAAAAGAATTATCGAAAATCTGCACATCAAAGTTGATTCTGTAAAGACCATTGATGTCCATACTATTAATGGAAATCTGACCACAAAGGAGCTGGAAATGGTTGCCGCCGGCCCTCTTTCCGATCCCATCATTCAGAAGTTTGCCATCAACAGCGGTCTTGCCGACAGGTTCGACTGGATGATTGAGGTGGGTTTCCGGCCCGGAGTCACTGATAATGTCGGAAAGACTGCGAGAGAGGCTATCGAACTGCTTTTAGGCAAATTACCGGACCGTCTTTTCGGTGTTCATACATCAAGGCAATACGTCATCGCAGGACCCATCGGCAGGGACAATGCGGAAAGGATTGCATCGAACCTGCTGGCCAATGATCTTATTGAACGCTATGTGATTGTCGATGGGAAATCCTGGGACAGGCAGAAGGGTCTATCTCCTTATGTTCCCCGCGTGATCGGTGAAGACCGGTTGCGTATTGAAGAAATCAATCTTGACACGAGCGACGGGGCGCTTATGAAAATCAGCAATGAACGTCTCCTTGCGCTGAATTTAGAAGAGATGAAAGCGCTCCGAGATTATCTGAAGAATAGGGCGATTGTGAAAGAGAGGGAAAGGACAGGCCTGAGGAAGAACATGACCGATGCCGAACTTGAGTGCCTGGCGCAGACGTGGTCTGAACACTGCAAACATAAGATCTTCAATGCCCGTATTGTCTATGAGGACGAACAAGGTGCGAGGGAGGAGATCAATTCCCTTTTTGATAGTTACATCAAGAGGGCAACAAAAGAGATCAGAGAGCGACTCGGGAAAGGCGACTGGTGCCTCTCCGTATTTGTGGATAATGCCGGAATCATCAGGTTCAATAAAAACTACAATTTAGTTTTCAAAGTGGAAACCCACAATTCACCTTCCGCCCTTGACCCGTACGGCGGAGCCCTCACGGGAATTGTCGGGGTGAACAGAGACCCATTTGGCACGGGAAGGGGGGCAAAGCTTATCTTCAATACAGACGTCTTCTGCTTTGCGCCGCCCGCCTATGATAAACCGCTCCCGAAACGGGTTCTCCATCCGAGACGCATCTATGAAGGGGTGCGGGAAGGTGTTGAACACGGTGGGAATAAGAGCGGCATCCCCACGATTAATGGGTGCATCGTCTTTGATGAACGATTCCTCGGGAAACCCTTGGTCTATTGTGGAACAGGCGGGATCATGCCCTCCGTTATAGAGGGGAAGCCCACGCATACTAAGGAGATTCTGGCCGGAGATTTGGTTGTTATGGTCGGCGGCAGGATAGGGAAGGATGGGATTCACGGCGCGACATTTTCTTCCGAAGAACTCCATGAGGGCTCCCCCGTGACGGCAGTGCAGATCGGTGACCCCATCACCCAGAAGAAGATGACCGATTTTCTTCTCATGGCGAGAGACCGCGGCCTCTATAGGTGTATAACCGATAACGGTGCGGGTGGCCTTTCTTCCTCTGTGGGTGAGACTGCGCGCCTGTCCGGTGGCTGCGAGATCGACCTGAAGAAGGCTCCTCTAAAGTATGCCGGTTTGAATCCCTGGGAAATTCTTATCTCCGAGTCCCAGGAAAGAATGACGCTGGCAGTGCCTCCCGATTTGGTCCATGAATTTTTGGAGCTTGCCCAGAAAATGGATGTGGAAGCAACTGTTGTCGGCAGATACACGGATTCGGGCATGTTCCATGTCCTATACGGTGAGGCAACCGTCGCCTATCTGAAGATGGATTTCCTCCACAATGGGGTTCCCCAGATGCAGTTACAGGCGAAATGGAAACCCCGCATTTATCCGGAGCCTGATTTTCCGGCGCCTGCCGATATGGGGCAGGCTTTGAAAGATATGTTATCCCGGCTTAATATCTGCAGCAAAGAGTCCGTCGTCAGGCAGTACGACCATGAGGTGCAGGGTGGAAGCGTCGTTAAGCCGCTTGTCGGGGTTTGCAACGACGGCCCTAGTGATGCCGCTGTCATCCGGCCCATTCTAACTTCCTTCGAGGGAGTGGTTGTGGCCAACGGCATCTGTCCACGGTATGGCGATATTGATACTTACCACATGGCCGCATGCGCGATTGATGAGGCCATAAGGAATGCCATAGCCGTAGGCGGCAGCCTCGATTTCATGGCGGGGCTCGATAACTTCTGCTGGTGTGATCCTGTTCAATCGGAGAAGACTCCCGACGGTGAGTACAAACTGGCCCAGCTTGTGCGGGCGAACAAGGCGCTGTATGATTACACGAGAGCCTTTGGCGTGCCGTGCATATCCGGAAAAGACAGCATGAAGAATGACTATCACATCGGGAATTTGAAAATATCCATCCCGCCGACGCTTCTGTTTTCCACGATGGGAAAAATTGATGATGTGCGGCAGGCGGTAACTCTGGATGCGAAGCGTCCGGGAGATTTAGTTTATATCCTCGGTGAGACTTATCATGAACTGGGCGGCTCTGAATGGTATGCCATGCATGGCTTCATAGGGAATCAGGTGCCTAAGGTCAAAGCGGAAAAGGCAAAGGCATTGTATAACGCCTTGAGTAAAGCCATCAAGGCGGGGTTAGTGGCCTCTTGTCATGACTGCTCTGACGGCGGCGCCGGTGTTGCCCTTGCTGAGACAGCTTTTGCCGGAGGATTGGGTATGCTGATCCGACTTGCCCTGTTTCCCTCTTCCGGTATTGACCGCAACGACGCACTCCTCTTCTCAGAATCACAGAGCAGATTTGTTGTCACAATCTCCCCCGCGGTAAAGGAGCCATTCGAAGCCCTGATGAAGGGGATCGCCATGGGCCAGGTGGGAACAGTACTTGCGGAAGGATTATTGAAAATAGATGGACTTGATGGCGAGAGGATCGTCGAGGAAGATATCGAAGAGTTGAAAGCTGCGTGGCAGAGGCCATTAAATTTTTAGCGTCAAAAACTTGTATGCCTCCTTCTGCAAAAAGAGAAGGGGAAGTGTCATCATCTTCGAGTGAAGGAATGTATCATGTCGAAAGAGGTCAAAACGATCGTCATTACCGGCAACGGAACCAATTGTGAAATGGAGATGGCCCACGCCTGTAGACTTGCAGGTTCTGATGTAGTCGATATTGTGCACATCAGTATGTTGCTTTACGGTGACAAGAGCCTCGATGATTATCATTTCCTTAACCTGCCAGGAGGGTTCCTCGATGGCGATGATCTCGGCTCGGCAAAAGCGGGAGCTAACCGTATTCTGCATGCGAAAGTCAAGGGAAAGGAAGAGAACCTCTTCGATCAGTTTGCGAGGTTCATCAGTAAGGGCAAGCTTATCCTCGGAGTCTGCAACGGATTTCAGTTGCTTGTCAAACTTGGGATGCTGCCGGGCTTTGACGGCAATTACCGGAATCAGACGGCGACCCTCACCTTCAATGATTCCGGCAGATTTGAGGACCGGTGGATACATCTGCGGGTCAACCCTGATTCCCCCTGCGTTTTTACGAGAAATGTGACCGGTATTTATCTTCCCGTAAGGCATGGCGAGGGAAAGTTTGTCGCGAAGGATAAGGATATCTTAGAAAGACTTCACCGAGATAATCAAGTTGTCGTTCAATATAGCCATGAGGATTTCAAGGATGCCACGATGGACTATCCGGCAAACCCGAACGGTGCCATTGACGGTATCGCCGGGATTTGCAGTGAGACGGGACGGATATTCGGCCTCATGCCGCATCCGGAAGCGTACCTCCACTACACGAACCACCCCCACTGGACGAGGGGAAAGCTCCCTGAAGAGGGGATGGGCCTGGCCATTTTCAGGAATGCCATCGACTTTATCAGGAAAGAGAATATTTGAAAGTACGGCAAATGTTCTTTTTCATTAAGGCGTGATAATCCGTGAGGTGGACTCGCGCTGTATCTCCTTGGCCCGCTCAATCATATTCTGTATCGTCAACTCCATGACTTCAGGAAATTTCTTTATGGCTTCCGGCAGCGTCTTCGCCGGTATCTGGCATTGAATCGGTATCGGGCCCTGGGGTGTGACCAGTTGTGACTGTCCGATGAAAAGGGATTCGCGCTTTTTATCTCTATTGCCGTCGGGCGTCACGGGAGTGAGTCTGCGTATCCACCCGACCTTCAGGTCGGTGAAGGTCTCCTCATGGTATAGATTGTCCTGATCTATCTTGATTTCTGGCCCTTTCTCGTCAGTGCCGTTCATGGTTTGTCTCCTTTGGGAAATATAACCGCTTACGTATACCACGGTGGAAACGACGTCAATCCTATTATTTAGGGATAAATCTTATTCATTCATTCATGGCTGCTTGAAATGCAGCAAGATGAAAAATTTATTCTGTTGACAAATCGGATAATATATCTTAAGATTATATATAGTTAATCGATCAAATGCAAAAGGACATAGTTATTTACATGCTGCGATGCACGTGCACCATTAGGCCACTTAATATTGAGGGCATAATTAGGCTGTTTACATAGGAAGCCTGGTAGTGGTGTAGTGTTTCGAGAATGTCTATAGAGCAGCAAGAATCCGTTATCAGGTTATCTGGTAGCGGTTTTTTTTGGAAGAGGGGGGATCTATGGATTCGTCGGATGTATTGATTTACGATACGACATTGAGAGACGGGACGCAGGGCGAGCAGGTAAACTTTTCCGCTGAAGAAAAGTTGCGCATCGCCCAGCGTCTTGATGAGATGGGGTTTCACTACATTGAAGGCGGGTGGCCGGGATCGAATCCGAAAGATATGCGTTTTTTTGAGATGGCCAAGGGCATGTCATTCAAGCATGCGCATCTCACTGCATTCGGCAGCACCAGAAAGCCGCATATGAAAGCTGCAACTTGTCCCAACATCAAGGCACTCTTGGAAGCGGAAACGCCGTCCATAGCCATCTTTGGCAAGAGCTGGGACCTTCATCTCTCGGACATCCTTAATGTAACCCTCGATGAAAATTTGGAGATGATTCGTGATTCTATTGAATTCTTGAAATCAAGGGGCAAAGAAGTCATCTTTGATGCCGAGCATTTTTTCGACGGATATAAGAACAATCCCCTGTGTGCGCGCAAGGTAATAGAGACGGCCCTTTCCGCCGGGGCTGACATGATAGTGTTGTGCGACACCAATGGGGGAACGATGTCCGGTGAATTAGTCAGGATCATTGATGAGATCATCCCTTTCGTCCCTCACCATCTCCTCGGTATTCATGTACATAATGATTGCGGCCTTGCCGTGGCAAACTCTCTCGCGGCCGTCCATCATGGCGTCAGAATGGTTCATGGAACGATCAACGGATATGGAGAAAGGTGCGGAAATGCCGACCTCATCTCCATAATCGGTAATCTCCAGTTGAAAATGAATAAGAGATGCTTACCGGATGCATCCATAAGGCAATTAACACATCTCTCTAACTACGTGAGTGACGTCGCGAATATTCCCCCCCTCAATTCCAGGCCATTCGTTGGCAGGAGCGCATTTGCCCATAAGGGAGGTATCCACGTTGACGCTGTGTTGAAGAATCCGGCGGCATATGAACACATCAGGCCGGAGCTGGTAGGAAATCAGCAGAGGGTGCTCGTTTCAGACCTCTCTGGTAAAAGCAATATTGTGTACAAAGCAAGGGAGCTCGGTATCGACTTAGGTGAGGAGACGTCTGTCAGTAGAAGTATTGTTCAACAGGTAAAGATTATGGAAGATCAGGGGTACCATTTTGATACAGCCGATGGTTCTCTTTCCGTACTGATGAAGAAAATAAAAGGTGAATTCAGAGATCCATTTATTCTTGAGAGCTTTCAAGTAATAAATGCAAAAACAGGACATAATCATCCCGTATCACAGGCAACAATCAAGATAACCGTGGGCGGTGAGGAAGAATTGACTGCCGCGGAAGGCAATGGCCCGGTCAATGCCTTGGATAATGCCTTGAGAAAGGCATTAATAAAATTTTATCCACAGATCAACGGGATGCACCTCGTGGATTTCAAAGTGAGGATTCTCGAAGGTTGCGAGGGAACGGCGGCCAAAGTGACTGTCTTTATAGATTCAACGGATGGCGCAGATATATGGAGTACTATGGGTGTATCTACAAACATCATCGAGGCAAGCTGGCTTGCTCTCGTAGATAGTATACAATATAAATTGAGCAAGGATGAAGAAAACAGGAATGGAAGTGTTCTGAAAGAGATTCAATAAGTTCATTGATAATGATGCCCTTTTCTGATAAACAGTCAAAATCGTATAAATAGACGAATTTATAGAATCGAATAATGAAATAATATGTACCTATCCATAAACAGTCAAAATCCGCAGATGCGATTGATCAAGAAGGCAGTTGATGTCCTGCAGGATGGGGGCGTCATCATCTATCCTACGGACACCGTCTATGGGCTGGGCTGTGCCCTTTCCAACAAGAGAGGAATTGACAGGATTTATGAGATAAAAAGGAGAAGCAGGAAACGACCGTTGAGTTTTGTTTGCGCCGACCTGAAGGACATCAGTCGTTACGCCCGCGTTTCGGATTTTGCCTACAAAACCATGAAACGCCTCCTGCCGGGACCGTACACGTTCGTCCTCGAGGCCTCGAGGCTGGTCCCGAAGATTATCGCGCCGAAAAGACTGGCCACAGGCATCAGGGTGCCGGATAATCAAATCTGTCTGGCCCTGGTCAGGGAGCTTGGGCAGCCTATTATCAGTACTAGTGTGTCGACTGAGAGCGGTGAGGTGCTGAGTAATCCGGTCGAGATCAAGGATAAATTCAGTCATTCTGTGGACCTGATAATCGATGGAGGCATTCTGGTTTCCGAGCCATCGAGCATTATCAGTCTTGTCGATGATACAATTGAGGTAATCAGGGAGGGGAAGGGGGACGTATCCACTCTTGTCCGATGATTATCTCGTCAATATATAATAATGGGCTTGCAATTAGCCGGCATCGCAATCGCGCGGGAGGCAGGGAGCGTCCGCAGTCAGGCTGAGGATAGACTCACCGGTAGGTGAGGAAGCGAAAGACCTATGCCGCAAGGTTTAGGACAAAGCAGCGCGGCCCCTGCACACATTTTGCGAGGCTGAGATTTAAAGAACAAGGATGTTTATGAAGAGAGTGATGTTAATTAATGCTGTTCATCCGGAACAGAAGCGGCTAGCCATTGTGGATGGGGGGAAACTCATCGAATACAACATCCAGATGGCTGACAAAGAACCCATAACGGGCAATATCTACAAAGGCCTCGTGATGAAAGTGGAGCGTGGTCTCCAGGCAGCTTTTGTAAATTACGGGGGCAGGAGGGATGGATTTCTGCCGCTGCACGATGTCGGTCCCGAATACTTCGCAGAGCACGCGGGAAAAGAAGGCGGCAGCGCGAGTCAGAAACCTTATCTGAAGGCGGGTCAAGAGGTGCTGGTTCAGATAGTAAGAGAAGAAAGCGAACGTAAAGGGGCGCTTCTGACCACCTATGTATCATTGCCTGGAAGATATTTGGTTCTTTTGCCGAATAAGGAAAGCAGCGGCATTTCCCGGAAAATAGAGGATGAGGAAGACCGTAAGCGGCTAAAAAACTTAATGGAGCAAGTAAAGATTGATGAAGGCATCGGTTTTATAATCCGTACAGCAGGTATGCACAGAACAAAGCAGGAGCTTTCTCGGGATTATCAAATGCTGTCGAGGCTTTGGAAGGAGATTCAGAAGCGGGCTAATAGCGCTCCTGCACAGTCGCTCATTTATCAGGAAAGTAATTTTGGCGTATGCTCTCTCCGCGACTATTATACATCGGAAATAGAAGAAATCCTCGTAGACGATATGGAGACGTACAGAAAGATGAGGGAATACTCCAAAGCCGTCGTGCCGAGGACTCTAAAACTAATCAAACTATATAAGGAAAAGACCCCGCTTTTTGATAAACATAGGCTGGAGGAGCAGATTCGCGTGATTTACCAGGATCGGGTGGAGTTGAAATCCGGCGGGTACATAATCATAAATCCCACAGAAGCCATGACTACCATAGATGTCAACTCGGGACGGGCATCAAACAAGAGAAATGTGGAAGAAACGGCCTTTAGGACCAACATGGAAGCGGCAGAGGAGATCGCCAGGCAACTGCGCCTGCGCGACCTGGGCGGACTGCTTGTCATAGACTTCATTGATATGCGTGATCGAAAACACGAAGCCGAGGTGGAGAAGACTTTCAAGAAGGCGCTTAACGTCGACAGGGCAAGGATTCAGATGTCCCGCATATCCAAGTTCGGAATTCTTGAACTTTCCAGACAGAAGAAACAGTCGACCATACAGGAGATCAGTTATAACGTCTGTCCTTACTGCAAGGGGCGCGGTGTCAGACCATCCCTGGAATACACGGCCCTGAGCGCTTTCAGAAAAATTGAATCTCAGGCGGTAAGGGGAGATTACTCAGTTCTTAAAGTAAGGCTGCCTTACGAGATTGCGGATTATCTTCTGAACCGTAAAAGAAACGAGATCAGTAAACTTGAAAGCACGTATGACGTATCAATTCACGTCTCCGGGAACCCTGACATACCATGGGATGAGTTAAAAATCGAAACTGTAGCCAGGGAGGTCACTGAGGAAGCTTCTCCGGAAGAGGAAGGCCGTCCTGTTTCGGCGCCCGATAAACAGGAAAATGGGCGCGCAGAGCCTGCTGCCAGCGTATTAACACAGGCCGAAGTCAGCTCCCTCCCGCATGCATCCGATGCATCGCTGGAGACAAGCCCGAAGCCTGTCAAGAAGAAGACGAGATGGAGATCAAGACACAAGAAAAAGAAGACGGAAGATAAATCCGCTGAACCCCTATCTCGCCCTTCGGCTGAGCGAAGTGATAATCCGGTGGCGTTCAAGAGGATAGAACAAGCCCAGGACAGTCCAGTCAATCCGCCAGCGCCATCGAGTGCAACAACCGGAGAAGGACAAGATCTCTTGAGCCGGCTCCGTAAGGTCTTTGAACAAATTGAGGAGTAGGCTTATTTTTTCCTGCCAAGCTCCTTGGCCCGAAGTGTGGCCGCCTGGACGGCTGCCATCATAGTAGCCCGCAGCTTCCCTTCTTCCATGGCCTGCAAACCGGCTATGGTCGTTCCTCCGGGAGAGGTGACCATATCCCTAAGCTCTGCGGGGTGTTTGTCTCCCATGAGGCAAAGTTTTGCCGCACCGAGAAGGGTCTGTGCCGCAAGTTTCAGGGCAACGTCTCTCCCGAGCCCCATATTCACTCCTGCGTCGGCAAGTGCGTCTATTATTACAAATGCGTATGCAGGTCCGCTTCCGCTCAAGCCCGTTACCGCATCCATGAGTTCTTCTTTAACCGCGACGGCGATCCCGACAGCTTCAAAGATATGGCGGGTAAAAACAAAATCTTCATCCGTTGCACATGACCCTCTGGCTATTGCCGCAGCTCCTTCACCAATTAGCGCCGGGGTATTAGGCATGACCCTCATTACACGAACACCCTTCTTGAGGTATTCCTCTATATATCCTGTGGAAATACCTGCCGCAATGGAGATGATGAGCTTGCTCTTATCAAGAATGCCAGATATTCCTTCCAGCACTTCCGTCATATTCTGTGGTTTAACGGCGAGGATGATGATATCTGCATCCCGGACAGCTTTTCTATTGTCTTTGGTCGCAAGGACGCCATATGTTTTTCTGAGCCACTCCAGTTGTTCCTCTACCACGTCAGCTACGGTGACCTTGCCCGGAGCGATTAGATTGCGGGCCAGGATACCCTTAATGAGGGCGCTGCCCATTTTGCCTCCCCCGATAAAGCTGATCTTTTTTCCTTTCAACATATTTCTCCCCCCCGTGTTTGCCCTATGAAGAGCCGTCAATAATCTCATCCAGTTTACGAATTTTTACAATATTATCAATCTTTATTTGTACAAGATGTACGATATATGATAGGCACTGGATAACTCCTATAGGCAGGAGGCGGTGTTCAGATAACGCTTCTATTTTCATTTATGAGTATCGAAGATAGACGGAAAACCTGTTCCGTGATTCTCTCAGTGGGGCCTATCGCACGCTGCTATCTTTTGTTAGAAGAGAAATAAGTACAATGGTAATATTTCATGAAATCAGCGGTGCAAATATAGCTTGTTGGGTCAGCAGCAAAAACTTTTCTCACGGGAAGAAGACACTCTTCTTTGTGCACGGATCTGGCGGAGACCACAGGATATGGATAGAGCAGTATACGAGATTGATGGATGAGTTCAATATTGCGGCAATTGATTTGCCCGGTCATGGATTGTCCGGAGGTCGGGGCGAACAGGATGTATCGCAGTATGTCGAATGGGTGAGGAAGTTCATCGATGCGCTTGCTTTAGAAAAACCTGTTTTGATAGGCCACTCCCTCGGTGCGGCTATGAGCCTCGTATTTGCGATAAAATATGGAGATATGCTCTCCGCCATTGTCCCCGTGGGCGGAGGTGCCAGAATGCCTGTGAATGCCATGATTCTCGAAGGCCTGAAAACTGATCCCGCTTCCGTTATCGCTTTGGCCGCCAAATTTTCTGTTACCAAGGAAAATAGAGAACGCCTGTCGCGAATCGTCATTGAGGGACTATCGCGCGCCAATCCTGATATACTGTATGGCGATCTCCTTGCCTGTAACAGACTCGACATTGAAAATGAGGTAGCACGGATCAGAAAGCCGACCCTCGTTGTTTGCGGCGCTGATGACAAGATGACGCCGCCCGCGCTGTCGCAATTACTGAGAGATAACATTCCCGGGGCGCAGTTGTCGCTGATTGAGAATGCCGGTCATATGGCCATGCTGGAAAATGCAGAGGCCTTCAACGGAGTCCTCAAATCATTTGCTCTATCATTGCCTGATATGGAGAGAAAATAAAGAAACTAGAGTTCTTGGTTGTGAGAAGGAGTTCATATGTTTGTGCTGGGGAACTTTATCATCGCGGTGGCCAAAATCATCCACATCGTACTTAACATCTATATGTGGATTATCATTGCCAGAGCCATCATCTCGTGGGTGAATCCTGATCCGTACAATCAGATCGTACAGTTCTTGTATCGAGTGACAGAGCCGGTCTTGGCGCAGGTTCGCAGATGGCTGCCTTTTGGACGCATGGGTGTTGACATATCGCCAATCATCGTCATCCTGGTGATCTACTTCCTCGATGAATTTCTGATCAAGAGCATGATCGAATTGGCTGTGAGCCTGAAGTGACGATCCATGCAAACACATCTCTGGTCCGATATGGTTAGCATCAAGGAAACGGAGGATGGCATAATCCTCCAAGTTCATGTCGTGCCACGGTCTGCCAAAAGCGAGTTTGCCGGTGTTCAGGGTGATGCGCTCAAACTCAAGATCACTGCGCCGCCAGTGGAGGGACAGGCCAATGCGGAATGTATCAGGTTTCTATCCGATATCTTGAGGATCAAGAAAAAACAGGTGAAGATATTGAGCGGCCATCGATCGAAGAAAAAAACTATTGCCATAGAAGGAATCGGAAGAAAAGAAATCGAGGCGCTGATTCCCTGAGCCGCATTTTCACGGGTCGCTGTGTATGGCATCGATGCTCACTGCTTTTTGCCTGCTTACATTATGGAAGAAGGTCATCGAATAAAAGGCACGGAAAATAGAAGAGTCGCCCGGGCAGCGGGGGTGGTTGGTGTGGCCACAATGATTTCCCGCATATCCGGCTTTCTGCGGGATATGGTTGTCGCCGCTTTTTTTGGCGCCGGTTTGACAACGGATGCCTTTTTCGTTGCCTTCCGAATTCCCAACATGCTGAGGCGCCTGCTCGGTGAAGGATCGCTGACTGTTTCCTTCGTGCCCGTCTTTACGGAATACCTGAACAAAAAGACGAAGGCCGAGGCCTATGAACTGGCTAATGTCGCTTTCACACTACTTTCGATCATCCTTGCCCTTGTATCTATTGCAGGCATTATTTTTTCACCGCTCATTGTAACGGTCATGGCGCCCGGATGGTATATTGATCGTCCGACCCACTATCACCTGACGGTTTTTCTCAACCGTCTGATGTTCCCCTACATCTTCTTCATCGCGCTGGTGGCTCTGTGCATGGGCATCCTCAATTCCCTCCGCCACTTCGCTGCCCCCGCCCTTTCACCCGTCATCCTTAACATCTCTATGATCGTGGCGGTGCTGCTGCTCATGGACTTTTTCCCGGAACCGATCACGGCACTTGCCGTGGGAGTCATTATAGGAGGCATTTTGCAACTCGCCATGCAGTGGCCTTTTCTCGTTAAATTTGGCTTAAAGCTGAAGCCAAATTTTAACTTCAGACATCCGGGTCTTAAAAAAATCGTGATCCTCATGCTTCCCGCAGTCTTTGGGGCGTCGATCTATCAGATCAATATTTTCATAGCCACTATACTGGCGTCTCTGCTTCCCTCCGGCAGCGTCTCCTACCTCTACTATGCCGACCGGGTCGTGGAGCTTCCCCTCGGCGTATTTGCTATAGCGGTGGGGACAGCAGCGCTCCCCAGTTTTTCAGAGCAGGTGGCGAAAGGCGACTTTCATGAATTAAAAGGAACAATCAATTTTTCGCTAAGACTAATACTCTTTGTCACTATACCGGCGACTGTCTCACTCATAGTGCTCCGGGTGCCGATAATCTCGGTGCTTTTCCAGAGAGGTGCGTTTGACATCCAGTCAACATTTCTAACGGCCCAAGCCCTCTTATGCTATGCCCTTGGCTTGTGGGCATTTTCAGTGATCAGGGTTATTGTGTCCGCTTTCTATTCACTTCAGGATTCGAAAACTCCGATGAAAGCGGGGATTGTCGCTTTCATCGTCAATGTTGTCTGCAGTGTTGTTCTTATGTATCCACTGAAGCACAGCGGTCTCGCACTGGCAACGTCCATCGCGACAGCAGTCAATGTCATCATGCTGACAGTTATTCTTAAGAGGAGAATCGGGGTTTTCTTAGATCAGGGGTTTTATAAGTCTGTTTTTAACATATTTTTGTCATCGTTTGCGATGTTCGGGGTTATAATCATCATAGGACATTTTTTGCCCTGGACTGCCGAGGGGCCGCTAAACGAGAGGCTATTGCACCTGATGGTCTCTGTCTTTGCGGGGATGGCCGCATTCTTCATCTCTGCCTGTTTGACTAAGTGCTCCGAAATGACGATGATAATTGATGTTATCAAGAGGAGGATGATGGGCTAAATCTAAATAAAAACAGAAAGATGAAACTAATCACCGGATAAAAGGTATTGACTGCCGCGGCTTGAAGTGATAGGGGGAATTTCCTTTTGGCAGGGTAATCTTGAAGGGAAGGTAGGATCATGCTGGACATAAAATTTCTGAGACAGAATATCGATTTCGTCAGAAGAAAAATGCTGGAAAGGGGGCAGGAGATCAATCTCGAAGCCTTTGCCGCGCTGGATGAAGAGAGACGCAGGGTTCTTCAAGAAGTGGAAACCCTGCGGAACGAGCGAAACAAAGCCTCCAAGGAGATAGGCGAGAAAAAAAAGAAGAAGGAAGACGCGTCCGAAATTATCGCACGAATGAGCGATGTTTCCAATCGCATCAAAGAACTGGACGAATCTCTGAAGAAGATCGAGGAAGACCTCGGTAAGATTCTCATGATTATTCCCAATGTGCCTCATGAATCCGTCGTGTACGGAACGTGCTCGGAGGATAATCCGGTGATCCGTTTCTGGGGAGAGAAGCCTAAGCTCGCGTTCACACCGAAACCGCACTGGGAAATCGGTGAGGATCTGAAGATCCTGGATTTTGCGAGAGGGGCAAAGATTACGGGGGCGAGGTTTACCCTATACCGGTCATGGGGAGCTGTGCTGGAGCGGGCCATCATAAATTTTATGCTTGACCTGCATACGTCAGAACACGGTTACACAGAGGTCCTGACGCCCTTTATGGTGAACAGTGAAAGCATGACGGGAACGGGACAGCTCCCGAAATTCGCCGAAGACCTTTTTAAGATTGAGAAGTTTGACTATTACCTCATTCCCACGGCGGAAGTACCCGTAACCAACATCCACCGTGACGAGATTTTGGATGAGCGGGATCTCCCGACCCTCTATGTGGCATATTCGCCGTGTTTTCGCTCTGAGGCCGGTTCATACGGAAAAGATACGCGGGGGCTCATCAGGCAGCACCAGTTCAACAAGGTGGAAATGGTCAAGTTTACCACACCGGAAACATCCTACGATGAGCTGGAAAAATTGACCCTCAATGCTGAAGAAGTCCTAAAGAAGTTGAACATTCATTTCCGGACGGTAAGCCTCTGCACGGCAGACCTCGGGTTTTCTTCCGCCAAGACTTATGATGTCGAGGTCTGGCTTCCCGGGCAGGATTCCTACAGGGAGATTTCGTCCTGCAGTAACTTCGAGGATTTTCAATCCCGCAGGGCGTCGATACGATTCAGGCGAGAAGGGAGCGGCAAGGTAGAGTTCGTTCATACCCTTAACGGTTCCGGGCTCGCCGTTGGAAGAACCGTAGTGGCTGTTCTGGAAAATTTCCAGCAGGCCGATGGAAGCGTTATTGTTCCCGACGCGCTCAGGCCTTACATGAAAGGAATTGACAGGATTCCTGCTCGGGTTTAATATTCAGTTCTGAAATCAATGTCATCACGGAGGGGTGGCCGAGTGGTCGATGGCGGCGGTCTTGAAAACCGTTAACCGAAAGGTTCACAGGTTCGAATCCTGTTCCCTCCGCCAGAATAGAAGTGAAAATCCCTGCCCTTTGAGAAATAGGGGTTCACGGGAAATTTAAAAGTATAATAGATCGGCTGCACGCGGAGAGATGCCAGAGAGGCCGAATGGGTTCGCCTGCTAAGCGAATGTATGCCCTTAAAAGGTGTACCGGGGGTTCGAATCCCCCTCTCTCCGCCATCAGATTATAAGTAGCTGATATGAAAAGATAATCCAGAGAGAAAGTCGCGCCGTTTGGCGGCGTTTTCTCTTTATTAAATTCTCTTCAGTCCGCCTTTGGCGCTTTTTGCCGTCAGTAGCGTCGTTATTCTCAGTCGCGAAATAATTCAGTCCACCTTCCCCGGAAAAGCAGGTTTATTCCAAGAGGGCTTCATTTTCTGATG
This sequence comes from Syntrophales bacterium, assembly GCA_052144335.1. Lineage (GTDB taxonomy): Bacteria > Desulfobacterota > Syntrophia > Syntrophales > UBA2185 > Fen-1135. Next base: position 66,523 of record JBKQQP010000006.1, on the reverse strand, counting down.
GGTTAATTTGTTGATGGAGCGATTAAGCTTTTGGAAAGCCCAGAAGCCTTCGTTGTTCATTCTAATCTATGGGTAGCGGAATGAATTTCCTGAGTAACTCGAGATTAAGTTCCGGAGGTTGGGTTCCGTTGAGGATGACCCGGACAATGTCCGGTGCGAGAAAAGCTCTGTGAATTATCTTTCTGACATAAGAGTTAGAGACGCCTTCGGCCACTGCAATATCTTTGATGCTCTTCGCCTTGCCTGGAACTGGGCGCGCAAGTTGGGCAGGAAGTCTTGCCGGGGCGCGGCTTGGTCGTGATGCACCGCGGCGGCGAGCATAACCCCGTCGTGTTTGCCATGTCTACATCCTACTCAGCCGTGATGCTGGTTCTCCTTCTTGCGGGCTCATATTTTGTCGTAAGGCGCCTCACCAGAAGAAGAACCTTGGTGAGGGCCCCGGCCTGGAACGGCGGTCTGCCACGCCTCATGCCGGAAATGACCTATACAGCGACAGGATTTTCAAATCTGGTTCGGGTAATATTCGAAGCCGTCCTTCGTCCTTCGACAGTTGACGACCGGAGAGAGACGATTGCCGAACATTTCCGCATCGCAATTAAAAACGGCCGGAAAGAGGTTCATATTGTGGATCGGCTTTTCTTTCAACCCATCGCCAAGGGAATTCAGTGGACGGCAACGCTCCTTGGGCGTATGCATAACGGCAGTGTCAATGTTTATGCTGCCTACGTGCTGATCAGCCTCTTCATCGTCCTCATGATTCAGGTATTGATGCGTTGATTAAAATATCTTCTAGGTACTTTTAAATTGGACGATGGTTTGTTCAACCCCGTTTTTACGTAGGCTCCGCGTTGTAAAAACTCTTAATATGTTGGCTATAAGCTGTTAGCTAAAATAATCGAGAGCAATCCGTGAAGGAATACTCACTCCCCTCCCAGGGTATCTGCCCACGCAGTAAAATAATTCTATGATAGGCCGCACCCTTTATAATACACAGCGACCCCGGTAAAATCGCGGTAAGGCACCTGTTTGGTTTACACTATGTCCTTCTTGCCTCGGCTGTCTTTATTTGCTCGCCTGCTCGATTGCAACCGCTACGGCAACTGTGGCACCCACCATGGGATTATTGCCCATGCCCAGAAATCCCATCATCTCCACATGGGCCGGGACGGAAGACGAGCCTGCAAACTGGGCATCACTGTGCATTCTTCCCATTGTATCCGTCATCCCATACGAAGCAGGGCCTGCCGCCATGTTGTCGGGGTGCAGCGTTCTGCCTGTGCCGCCGCCGGATGCAACAGAGAAATATTTCCGGTTCTCCTCGTTGCATTCCTTTTTATATGTGCCTGCAACGGGGTGCTGGAATCGTGTGGGGTTTGTCGAGTTTCCTGTAATAGAAACATCTACCCCCTCGTGATGCATGATAGCAACGCCTTCCCTTACATCATCGGCACCATAACACCTGACCGCCGCCTTTTCACCTTTTGAATAGGCTTTGGTTTCTGCAACTTCGAGTTTCCCCGAGTAGTAATCAAACTTTGTCTTCACATAGGTGAATCCGTTTATCCTTGAGATAATCTGCGCTGCGTCTTTCCCGAGCCCGTTTAATATGACCTTTAGGGGTTCTTTTCTGACCTTATTTGCTGACTTGGCAATTCCGATGGCGCCTTCAGCAGCAGCAAACGATTCATGTCCTGCCAGAAAGGCAAAGCATTTTGTCTCTTCCTTCAAAAGCATGGCAGCTAAATTTCCATGTCCAAGGCCAACCTTTCTGTCATCGGCAACGGAACCGGGAATACAAAATGACTGCAATCCTTCGCCGATGGCCTCTGCAGCATCTGCCGCTTTTGTACAGCCCCTCTTAACTGCCAGTGCAGCACCGACAACATAAGCCCAACAGGCATTTTCAAAGCATATGGGCTGAATTTCCTTGCTGATTTTATAGGGGTCTATTCCTTTCCGGTCACAGATAAGCTTTGCATCTTCGATGGAACTGATCCCATATTTATGTAATGTCTTGTTGATCTGCTCAATCCTTCTTTCATAGTTTTCAAACAGTGCCATATTGTCCACCCTCCTTATTCGTGCCTTGGATCGATTAATCTTACTGCGTCGTCAACACGGCCATATTTCCCGGATGCCTTTTTCAAGGCCTCGTTGGCGTCCATGCCCTTTGATATCATTTCCATCATCCTGCCTAAGCTTACGAATTCATAACCAATGATTTCGTTATTCTCATCCAGGGCAATCTTTGTTATATATCCCTCGGCCATTTCCAGATATCTGGCCCCCTTTGACAAAGTGCCGTACATAGTTGCAACCTGGCTCCTTAATCCTTTGCCTAAGTCTTCCAATCCCGCCCCTATTGGCAAGCCGCCTTCCGAGAAAGCAGACTGGCTTCTCCCGTAGACTATTTGCAGGAACAGCTCTCGCATTGCCGTATTGATTGCATCGCAGACCAGATCTGTATTTAACGCCTCGAGGATTGTTTTCCCGGGTAATATCTCAGCAGACATGGCAGCGGAATGGGTCATGCCGGAGCAACCGATTGCTTCGATGAGGGCCTCCTGGATTACCCCGTCTTTCACGTTAAGGCTCAGTTTGCAGGCACCCTGCTGCGGGGCGCACCAGCCGATACCATGTGTAAAACCGCAGACATCTTTTATCTCCCTTACCTGAGTCCATTTGCCTTCCTGCGGTATCGGCGCCGGGCCATGGTTTGCACCCTTTGACACGCAACACATGTTTTGTACTTCATGGGAATACATCATAGACTACCCTCTCCTTTCTGTTATTGGTTTTTTTTCGATATACACCATTCCATCAGATACTACTTTGCTCATATCTTTCATGACGCAACTTCTCTATACCATAGTTGTCACCAATATTTCTAAGTAAACATGCATGATTTAGCCATGTGTGGGGGACAGAATGCCTGCAGTGTATCGTTCTACAACTTGGCAGTGCATAAAATAGCTGACCTCGTAAACGGCTCCACAATCGACGATCTCATGATAAGGAAGGATCCAGCGTCCCTGAAAAAAGCATCAATATCGTCAAAACGTCTTTTTATACAGACTCGTTAAGCAACGTTGAGGTGGAGGCAATTACCTGTCTATTATCATCACGCGGCAATCATCACTTCAATTTCAACCTGGAAGCTACTGACTTGGCAGGTGGCCACGAGAGCTGGCATATTTTGTATTTCCACCAAGCGATCTTAAGCAGTAGCGGTTGAAACATGCGAAAGCTCGATAGCATATTTTTTGTTCGTATAAAATCCCGCTGATTTCCTGTACCATACTATCAGGCGGAGCAAGGAAAAGTTGATGATGTCAATTAGTAAACGGCATTTGACGATCATTATCTCGTTGACAAACAAATTCATCCTGTCTACACTTCACCAGCACAAATACAATGTCTTATCAAAGGGAAAGGAGGAGGCTTAATAACTATTAAGGCACATGGCAGATGAGGGAAAGATTCCAAATGACAGGCGTACAAGGGCTGTTGTACAGAGCATACGGAGTAAATCTTTAAGTATTGCGGCTCACGGCACAATCCCGCAGATGGCACTTTTCTTGAGATCGGCAATGAAAGGAGAATAATGTTATGGCTACACCAGAATTCAAGTACCAGGACCCATTCCCACTCGGCCCGGACAGCACCAAATACCGCCTCCTGACTAAAGAAGGCATATCGGTCGCTACCTTCGAGGGGAAGGAAATATTAAAAGTCAATCCGGCTGCCCTCACCAACCTTGCCAACCAAGCAATGCGGGATGTCTCGTTCCTCTTGCGTCCCGAACATAACGAGATGGTTGCGAAGATCCTCGCCGACAAGGAGGCATCCATGAACGAAAAGGGGGTTGCCATCGCCATGTTGCGCAATGCCGAAGTTTCCGCCAAGTTCGAGCTCCCCTTCTGCCAGGACACCGGCACAGCCACCATCGTCGGCAAGAAGGGACAGCAGGTATGGACAGGTGTAAAGGACGAAGAGTACCTCACCAAAGGGGTCTACAAGACCTACACCGAGGAGAACCTTCGCTATTCCCAGACTGTGGCGCTGGACATGTACAAGGAGATCAACACCGGCACCAACCTGCCTGCCCAGATCGACATTTATGCAACCGAAGGAATGGAGTACAAGTTCCTCTTCGTCGCCAAAGGCGGCGGTTCCGCGAATAAAGCCATGCTCTATCAGGAGACCAAGGCCCTCCTCACCCCCACGAATCTCTTCAAGTATCTTGTGGACAAGATGAAGTCTCTGGGCACCGCAGCATGCCCGCCATACCACATCGCCTTTGTTGTAGGCGGCACAAGCGCCGAAACATGCCTGAAGACCGTGAAGCTCGCTTCAACCAAATATTATGACAGCCTTCCCACCAAAGGGAACGAACTCGGTCAGGCTTTCCGTGACGTGGAACTGGAGAAGCAACTCGTCGAAGCAGCCCAGAAACTTGGAATCGGCGCCCAGTTCGGCGGCAAGTATTTCGCACATGATGTGCGCGTGATTCGTCTGCAACGCCATGGCGCTTCCTTACCGGTTGGGATGGGCGTTTCCTGCGCTGCTGATCGCAACGTCAAGGCAAAGATCAACAAAGACGGTATCTGGCTCGAGGAACTCGACCGCGACCCGGGTCGTCTTATCCCCGAAGCATATCGCCGCAAGCATGATCACGGCGTGAAGATCAACCTCAACAGGCCGATGAAGGAGATACTGGCTGAGCTAACCAAATACCCGGTCTCCACATCATTGATGCTCACCGGTACAATCGTCGTTGGCCGGGACATTGCCCACGCCAAGTTCAAGGAACTCATCGACGCCGGCAAGCCGGTCCCCGAATATCTCCTCAAACACCCGATCTACTATGCCGGCCCGGCCAAGCAGCCGGCGAATAAACCTTCTGGCTCCTTCGGCCCGACCACAGCCGGCCGCATGGACTCATACGTCGATCTGCTCCAGTCTAAGGGCGCCTCACTGATCATGATTGCCAAGGGAAACCGGAGCCAGCAGGTAACGGACGCCTGCAAGAAGTACGGCGGCTTCTACCTCGGTTCCATCGGCGGCCCGGCTGCACTTCTCGCCGAGGAGAACATCACGAAGGTCGAATGCATCGACTTCCCCGAACTTGGTATGGAGGCGGTTTGGAAGATTGAGGTTGTGGACTTCCCGGCATTTATCCTGGTGGATGACAAAGGAAATGATTTCTATAAACAGTTAGGTTGTTAATACAAAGAACGACCCCCCCGGTTGCAGTAGCGGCCGGGGGATTTTTTTATCTTAATATGGATATATATAAGTCGTAGGAGCAGCCGTCGCTTTACTCCTGGTCACGATATTAGGACGTGTAGCGTTTCAATAGTACGAACGGTTATCATTGATTCTCAGTGATGGAGCCATGTGTGACTTTGTATGGATGATAGCAATAACCGACATATTTCATTTTTTCATTGATCGCTCTTACGCAGTACCGGATGAAAGCTGCTACACGATCGCACCAGCAGCAAATCGCGACTTCAATAAATTGCCGGCAATATCGTAACATGATCGAAGTTATTGATAAGCAGGTGCAGTCTATTATTTCGCAAGTTGGGCGATCTTGAAAAATCGTTAATTGGGTTTCTTGTTTGATACATACATCTATATATTCCTCCTGATATTCCTTTTTATACTGGTTTTCAAAACTAAAAAGTGATATTGAAAATCACAACGTCAGCTTTATCTTGGAGCAGAATTCATCAAGTGTTTAACCCTATGTGGGGAACTGCAGACTGATGGCTGACACTAAGTTTCTCAATAGAATAGGGTTTTTGATAAATGAGCGATTGGGTCCACCGACAGTTCCCTGTTCGGAATTCAATCAATTTCTCTTTACCCTACGGTGGTGCAAAGTAGAACGGAAGTTATGATCAGATTTGAGGCGATGTTTAGGTCAAGTACCCTGTAAATTTCCCTGTTAGCAGGGAAATGGTGAGACAAACTACTCCTAGACTTCCTGCACCGCCATACTTTTATGGAGCGCCCATAGCTCAGCTGGATAGAGCGTTGGACTACGAATCCAAAGGCCCCAGGTTCGACTCCTGGTGGGCGCGCCAATGAATCCGATAGGTTATCTCCCCCTGTTGCTTCCTTAATATCCTGAAAATCCTCGATTGTAACCGTTTTTGTAACCTTTTGCGCCTTCAAATAGACTTCTTGCCTTTGCGCTGCAAGCATTAAGTCAGCGTCGCTTACGATGTTGTATCGGTCAAAAACTGATCTTGTCTTATGTCCGCTTATCCGCATGGCAACACCTTCCGGGACTCCTGATCTGACAAGGTTCCTAATCGCCGATCTCCTCAGATCGTGGAATAAGCGGCGGCCTATTTTGGCTTTCTTACACGCTGTATGCCACGCTTTATAAAAACTCTTAATTCGATCCGTCTTTTCTTCATTCAGGAAAACATAGGGGAGTAACCTTGCATTTTTCTTTCTTGCTTCCCATTGTTTTACAAGAATATCCTTTAACTCACTATCAAGATAGACAACGCGGCCTTCGTCATTCTTTGTTTCACCTGGATTCAATGTCACTATGTTTTGATTGAGGTCAACTTCAGACCATTTTAAATTTGTTATCTCAGATACTCTCCATCCTGTACGATAGCCGAAAGTGCAAAGCCCTTTCAGGTAGTCGGGAAGGTTATCGCGCAAAGCTATAAAATCCCCCCACTCAACAAAGCCCTTACGCGGCACGGCCTCTTTCAGCTTTGCAATAAACGGGGGAGTGTGAACTTTCGGGGGAGTGGATTGAGTGCCTATTGAAAACATCCTTATGAGTGCCGAAAGCTCCCTGTTTATTGTTCCGTTTGTCGCACCTTCAGTTAACCTCTTGTCTATATATCTTTTGATCCTTTGCGTATCGATATTGACAACCTTCATGCCCTTAAATTCCTGATCCAGGTGCATGATGCTAACCTTGACGCGCGTGAGGGACTTTCGTCCGTTCAATTCGTAATCAGTTATCAGCTCCGCTGCCAGTTCGTCATAAGTAACCTTGTCAAAGTAGATCCCCGGCAGCTTCCCGTCTGAGATCTCCCCCTCTCGCTTCTTCAAAAGACGTTTAGCGTCATTTTCTTTATCGCTCCTGGCAGTTTCATAGTAAGGCTTTCCGTTGCGATAATACTTGATCCAGTACGTTTTGTTTCTCTTGTATATCATCCCCATTTTTTAATCCCTCACTTTCTTGTAAAATAAAACCTGAAGATGTCTCCCGGTCATAGGCTAACCGCCCCATACGTCGCCGCATGAGGTATCTTCAGGCTCATTTTTTTGTTTAATTTTCATGTGTCTATGGTTTTGGAGATTCAAATGTTAGCATGTTTGATATCTAACATATTCTAATTCTATTTGTCAAACTGTTCATTTGTGTTATAAGAAGCCCATGAAAGAAAAGAAAATGTTTGCAACTCGAATCGATAAAGACCTTTTAAAGAGTCTTAAATTGATAGGCGTGCATTCTGAGAAGCCCATCAATATGCTTATAGAAGAAGCCATCCAAGACCTTTTAAAAAAGTACGAAAAGCCCCCCAAGAAATAACCCTTATCTGAGAGGGCTGCCATGTTTGATTATGGCATTACTACTTTGATTATTCACGACGGGAGTTGAGAAATGGCAAAATCAAACACCTCAATCGAAATAAAGGGGATAGCAGCAGTATTAAGCACAACAAGATTAGAGGTTCCTGTACACCAGAGATCGTTCGAGTGGACTGAAGAGGTCATAGAATTGATAGACGACATTGGCGATGCCTTTAGCAGAAATAAGGAAGATTACTTCTTGGGTAGTCTGGTAATGATTTCGGTTCCGGATGGTGAACGCCCCAAAGTTTTGGACGGCCAACAACGCCTCGCAGTCATATCCTTATTGCTTGCAGGGATTGCGGATCAGTTCGAAGATAGAGATAAAAAACGAGCCCAAGCCATACGCAGCCAATACCTTTCAACATTCGACATCACAGAGGGCGTGGAGCGACCGCAACTTAAGCTAAACCAAACTGACGATCCGTATTTCCGATCTATTTTGATAGGAGGATCTGATGAGCCGGAGGGTGGAGCTCCTGAATCGCACAGGCGCCTTTGGAATGCACGTCAATCTATATCCAAGTGGCTCTCCAATAAACTGGATGGCATGAAAGATCCGGTTAATTGGCTGGCGGAACTAACCAAGTATCTGAGTGAATCCACTTATGTAATCTTTTTTGTAGTTGCTGATGATGCAAACGCATTCCTGATATTTGAAACCATGAATGACAGTGGTCTTGATCTTTCGATTGCTGATCTCTTGAAGAATTATTTATTAGGTCGTGCTGGTGATGACCTTCAAGCAGTTCTAATTCTTTGGACTACCGCAATGGCTTCTTTAAAAGCGTATGGAGGGGAAAATCTCTTTACGGTTTTTCTTAGGCACTTCTGGAGTTCTAAGTATGGATTAGTCAGAGAGAAGGAACTCTATCGCAGTATAAAGTCTCGCGTTACAACTTCCACAAATGTTATGGATTTTGCAAATGAGGTGGATAAGAATAGTTATCTTTATGCAGCAATACTATCCCCTGAGCATGAGTTTTGGTCAGAAGCCTCTCTTATAACGCGTGAACGCATTCGAACGCTTGCTTTTTTGGGACTCGAACAGTACCGCCCTATGCTGTTATCAGTGCTGGCATATTGGAAATTGGAAGATATAGAGGAAATTCTAAGGCTTCTAATCAGTTGGAATGTTCGTCTTCTTATTGTAGGTGGTCTTGGTGGTGGAGCAATGGAAAACAATTATTGTGAATTAGGGAAATCTATTAGAACTGGGGAATTGAAAAGCATTGAAGCCATTGCAACCCGCGCTGAGTCCTTTATACCGAACGATGCAATATTTCGAGACAGTTTCGCGACTGCTCGTGTAGCTAAGGCGAATCTCAGCAGATACTATCTACGTGCGCTTGAACTTCAGGCAATGGCTAAGCCACAGCCTGAGCTAATACCCAACCCCGACCCCGCTGAAGTTACTTTAGAACACATTTTACCAGAACGACCAGCTTCAGGTGCTTGGACACAGTTCAATGAAGATGAAAGAAAAGCATATACAAAGCGATTAGGTAATATGATTTTATTGAAGCAGAAAATGAACTCTAAAATCCGGAGTAGTTCTTTTATTACAAAGCGCGAGATATTTGAAAAATCCGACCTCTTGATTACGCAAAAAGCTGCCAAATTTAAGGAGTGGAACAAAAACGCAATTGAGGAGCAGCAAAATTATTTGGCTCAATTGGCTATTGAGGTGTGGAAGATAAAACCATTAAAATAAAGCCGTTAACCTGATATGCCATACCAACAAAAACGGGAGCTATCGCAATATGACAGAGACACTTCCAGCGATCCTTGTAACACCTTCTAAAGAAATGTTTCCCGTACTCGTAAGTCAGGAAACTGGGCTCCTACAACAAGCCCGCAAGCTTTTCGATGCAACGTTCTATGACCACGCACTGCTCGATATTTGGAATGCGTCGATACACAACCTTCGGCGAAGAGTCGAAGCCTACGGCGTTGACTTGTTTCTGTCCGTAGTCAAAGATGAGCCCGGCCGAAAACGATACGATCTGTCAGGCGATACACTGAATGAGCGGTGGCAAGATGTTGACGATCTTACGTTGATTTCTGGTGCCACCAGTTTGGGATTGCTGAAAAGAAAAGCAGGAAAGGCACTGGAGATGATCAACTGGATGAGGAACCATGCTTCTCCTGCGCATGGAACTGACTCCAAGGTTGAGAGAGAGGATGTTCTAGGCCTTGTCCTGCTGCTGCAAAAGAACCTCTTTGAGGCCCCCCTGCCTGACCCAGGACACTCGGTGTCCTCCTTGTTTGATCCGGTCAAGACAGCCAAACTGTCAAAGGAACAACAGGACTTACTCAGAGATCAAGTGCGAGGTCTTCGTCAGCAGGATTTGCGGATCTGCTTCGGATTTATGTTGGACATGCTCTGCATGGGCAACGAACCGGCGCTCCAGAATACAAAGAACCTCTTCCCTTTGGTATGGGAGCGGGCGACGGAAGACCTCAGAAAGACCGCTGGAATCAAGTATCATCAACTCAGCATAAACCCAGATGCTGACGAGAGTTCAGACAAAGGTGGCCGAGTCCGTCTTCTGGATTTTCTTATCCAAGTCAATGGCATTCAGTACATCCCAGATGCCGCTCGTGCGGCGATTTATAGACACGCCGCAAAACAACTAGCTAAGGCGAAAGACTCTTCCTACGGGTGGGCTTCCGAAGTCACCGCTGCCACAACGCTCGAACAATTAGGTCCAAGTGTACCATCCATATGCTTCGAGGAGGTCTATCAAGAGATTCTTGCCGTACGGTGCGGGAACTATTGGGGGCGGTCCGGAGCCCATGAGCACTTACAAGCGTTCATAGACCGACTCAACACCGATCAGATTCGGACCGTAGCTTCCATGTTCAGGAATAATGCACGAGTTCGAGATGAACTTCACCAAACGAAACCGAAGGCAAGAGGCCTCGAACTACTAAATTCTCTTCGAGGACGAGTCACAATCGCGTCTCATGTCGGCGAGGTTGACGATGCAATCAAACGCCTGGAAGAAATGTAATCGAACAGGACACTGCAATGGAGTGCTGCCTGCATTCGTGCCAGGTGAGTTTGAGCCTACTGACAATAACTTTTAAAAGCCACCTTCCTGTTTGTTGGGGACCCTACCACCCCTTGTGTACTCAGTTAAGAAAAATTGCTGATGAGTTATTCAGATGAATTAGGTAAATTTGATGCTGCTGTTATTCGTTGTGCTGGTGTTTCCAAGAAATGTGAAGGAATTCCTTCGCCGACAGGAATGCATTTTTTTGCATCAGTGATTTTTACACGAATATGCACATCCTCTTTCAGTTTATTAATGCTACTACCAAATAGTAGATGGTCAAAACACTTCTTTGATCACTGGGATTATGCTTCGGTAGCAACTCTAACTAGAAGTATATTTGAGTCTTATATGGCGTTTTATTATCTTTGCGTCGAAAATGTTCCACACGATGAATGGGATTGTAGATGGAATCTGTTCAACCTCCACGATTGTATCTCCCGAAAGAAAATCTTTGAGACCATGGGAGAAGATGAAGAGTATCTTAAAAAATTTGATGTGGAGGCTGATGAGTTAAGGACTAGACTAACATCTAATGCGTTTTTCTCTTCCCTCGATGAGAAACAACAGAAGCGTTACTTTAAGGGAAAGGAAGCGTATGTTATGCCCAAAGACGAGATCGTCCGACGGATTGGTTTGGAAGAAGCTGAATATAGAATGATGTATGGGTTTTTGTCTGTTCATGTTCACACACTTCCGATGAGCTTTTATAGGATGGGCGAACAGGAACGAGGTAGAGGTATTCACAGCGAAATAGAAGAACGCTACACATCAGCGTGTATTACATGGCTTACCCCGATATTAATTCGTGCTTCCGAAGAGATGGGAGCCATTTTTAAAGAAGTGATAACTAAATGAGCTGCAACAAATCACAGAGAGACCAGTTCCTAACGTCTGCCCCCTCAGTTTAGCTGCCGTTGGTTAAATTAGTGCCAAAATGGAAATACCTGCATCGTTAGAAAAGTGGTCGTGGATAGCCGGAATATTAAGTGCAGCCATTGCAATAATTGCATTCATATGGCAGGTTGTCGCTGCAAAACTGAACTCGGCGCGCAATACAGACTGGCAGGTCATGGATAAGGCCTTAAACGGCATCAGGATTGGGACAAGTATCCAATCAGCGCAGAAGCTAAACCTGAAGCCTCTAGCTCGCAACGGTTTTGGTACGATGAAAATTACGAAATGGCAGTGCGAAAATGGAAATGAGATATCAGTAACCTACGACAGCAAAGACGACAGAATCTTATATGCCGAAGTAGATTGGAATTACAAAGAGTCAAGTACAGAATCTGGCATTGAGGGCGTAGCGTTCGGAAAGACTACCCTAGAGGACATTCGCGAAAAGTATGGCAGCAATGGGTTTAGCTTTGCAGATCACATGATGTTCAAGTTACCTGAGGGGTTGGTTACATTCAATGCATTTGAACTAAAGAACACGCCGACAATTATTGTGGTTTTTATTACAAGGATAGCGACTCTGTCAAACAACGGTTCAGCTCTACCAGTCGATGAGTCAGAACTTATCTCGAAAGTTGCAAGCCTATTCAAATTGGTTTCTATTGCCATTGCAGACGAAAGCTATCTAGACTCAATATGGGGCAAGCAAAAGATATATGACCCAAAGAGTCTGCCAATAAAGCTATCAATTGCTTAGGAACGACTTTAATCCAGTACCCACCAAGAAATAACATGCTTCAAATTCGAAGTTGCATATGCTGCCCCAATGGAAATCGATTCCTAACCCGCTAATCAACCGGACTTGGTTAGTCTAAAAGAAAAACACACACTCCTTCCTGAAATTAATAGGCTGTCCTATGTTGCATGGATACAAGAATTCTATGCGTAATGATCACATCAGCGACGATCCCAAGACTTTAGTATTGGACAAATTTCCCACGTTTCACGAAGTTCTTTTTTAGTCTTTATTACCATAATATCCGAAATGATGTGAATAAGTACTCTCTTGTAATTATGTCATATATTTCTTTTGAATGTAAATGATCTGTGTTAAAGTGATATCCAAATCATCGGAAAAGCGAAGTTCGTATATTAATTGTTCGATAAACAGCAAGACACCTGGAATAACTGACTATGGATGCATACAGTAGAATCGAAATTTTGATGGCAGACAAATATGGGAAAAGCACAACGACCAGAAAAGCAGTCGGCGATTTTATGCTGGCTGATAATCATGCTGTAAACGTGAAGAGCAACAACGTCGCTAAACAGAATTACTCACCCAACATGATTTCTATTAAGAAGATGCATAAATGGGTCTTCGAGGATCGAAATGAACTAAGCTTCATATTTGTAGATTATGAGGAAGAGGGAGATGACTTGAAAATATTGGATGAATCCGATCTGATTCCGATTGAACAAATCAGCTGGGACTGTTTGTCAATAGAAGCTCAGGGCTACGGTGTAATTCAGAAAATTGGTCCTTTGAAGATTATCAGAGATCAGACAAAACGAGAATTTTATAAGGGATTTCTGTCGGCATACGAGACATACAGAAAGAAAGAGCACAAAAAACATGAACGCTTTTCCAAAAGATTCATAAAAAATCCAGATAGTATAGATTGGTGATGATGCAGGACTTAAATTCCTATGAGCCCTAAGAAGGAATACGGAGACTTCCAAACCCCAGAAAGCTTGGCCACGAGGGTTGTATCGCTCGTGAATGAACTTTTCGGGACTCCGGAAATCGTGATCGAACCCACTGTCGGGCTGGGGGCTTTCCTCAAAGCTTCGGCAGAACGTTGGGGAGAAAACTCGGACTATATAGGCTACGAAATCAACAAGGCATACGTTGATCTCGCTCGCAAAAGCTTGAGGCAGTTCGGAGTGCAGATTCTCCACCGAGATTTCTTCAACGAGGATTGGAGGTGCAATGTAGCACAGTCCTCGAAGAACCGGATTCTCGTTATAGGTAATCCACCATGGGTGACAAACTCCGACTTGGGTCAACTTGGAAGCAAGAATCTCCCCCATAAATCGAACTTTCAGGGACTGCGCGGTTTCGACGCTCGTACTGGTAAATCGAATTTCGATATCGCGGAATGGATGTTGATCCAATTGATTGAAGCTATTCCATCAAACGGAGCTATCGCCATGCTGTGCAAGACTATGACGGCAAGAAAGGTCTTGCGACATTTCTGGAAGACCGACGGAGGGCGCGAGGGTTCAAGATTGTTTCACATTGATGCCAAGGCGGATTTCAATGTAGCTGTCGATGCTTGTCTCTTCTTCGCCACAGGCAAGCGCACAGATGAACGAGTTGCGATGGTTTACTCTGATCTCGATACAGCATCCGCGTCTACGCGATTCGGATTCGTTGCTGGGGATTTGGTTTGTGACATCGATGTTTACCAGGCGCATAAGAGACTGGATGGCGGATCAACGACATATACTTGGCGGTCGGGCGTTAAGCACGATGCTGCCAAGGTTATGGAATTAACTCGTAATGGCCAGATACTGATCAACGGATTTGGTGAAGCAGTCAAAATTGAGGAGGACTATGTCTTTCCTCTTTTGAAGTCTTCCGACCTCGGCAATGGGCGAATCGTTATTCGGAGGGCTGTATTGGTTACACAGAGACACACTGGCGACGATACTACGGAGATAGAACAGAGAGCCCCGAAAACCTGGGAATACTTAATGCGCCATAAAGACATTTTGGACGGAAGAAAGAGTTCTATTTACAGGGACCGTCCTAGATTCTCTGTATTTGGAATCGGTCCCTATTCGTTTGCCCCTTGGAAGGTCGCCATTTCAGGGCTCTACAAGAATATGTCCTTCGTGGTAGTTCCGCCTTGCGATAAGCGCCCGGTCATGGTCGACGACACTTGCTACTCCATCCCATGTCAGTCCAAGAAAGAGGCCGATCTTCTTTTTGAGCTGCTGTCCTCGGTAGAAGCAAAGGCGTTCTTGAAGTCGCTGGTTTTTGCAGATTCAAAACGTCCAATCACCATCGATGTGCTTCGCAGAATTTCTTTTGTGGAGCTTGCTCGTAGCCTTGGCAAGCTAGATGAACTAAAATATTTTGTTCATTCTCAGTCAGCGGGCGACGCGACGGAGCTTCAGCTGTCGCTACTGATGGAGCCTAGACAAGAATATCGAACAATCGCCTGCACACGTACGCTTCGCCCCGGGCGGGCTCGCGCCGGTCAAGCGTGACGTTACACTCTTTCAATCCGTAATTCTCAACATCTCAAATTTTCAAAAACATTTAGTTGTAGGTGTGCTCGACAACTGTAATTTGCCATCTTTCGGTTAGGCTCCCTACCGCTCCTTGTGTCGTTCCATATTTTTCTTCTTGTTCCATCTATGCTTCGTCTTTTTTTCAACCAATGACATGATTTTTGAAGGAGAAAGATCGAACGCTTTTGCGAGTTGAAAAATAGTGACCAAGGAAGGTTGCTTATGACCACATTCCAGGAGTGAAATGAAGCTCCGGTCGAGATTGCTTATCTCGGCAAGTTTCTCTTGGGAGATTTTATATTCCTTTCTGAGTTCTCTTATTACTTCTCCAAAAGCCTCTTCGATTGTCAAGTTCACCTCCTTATGGAGGAAATTTAACAGAATCGAGAGGGATATTCTGTTGACTAATGACAACAATATGTATAATAAAACAGTTCGTTGTCCAAATGCTTTGATTAATTCATCGTGGTCACATACATAGAGTTACAAACCCCTTCACTTATTTGAGGGTAACATGAACTGATTTACCAAAACCCTCTTTCTTAAAAGAGGCGGGGTTTTGTGCTTTGTAATGACGGGAGGATGGACTATGGTCAAAAGATTTAAAGATACCTATCTTGGTAAATATAAAGAAGATAAAGAGCAGGCTGATTTCACTGATTTACCGAGTTGGCTATCTTTTAAGGAAGAATACAGAAAATTACTCACTGTCTTAAGCGATTTTTTATATAGAATTAATATTGATGAAAATGATATCCAATCATTGTCTAATGAATATATGGGAAAATTACCATATCTCCATGGTGATCCGATGCAAAATCTTGCTAAAAGTGAAGAACTAATCAGAGATTTTGTGAGTAAGGACATTCGCGAGCAATTACTGATATTGTTTTTAAAACAGCACGTTTTGAATTTTGAGCTGCAAAAAAAAACACGAGAAATAATCTGGTTTTCAATAATTCTACTTGTAATGATTACAATTGTATTTTTCAAGATAATATAACCGGCCCATTCATGCTCGTAAGTTGTAGACGAAAACAGCTTTTTTAAAGTGCCATTTTCGGTTGGCTTCCTACGACCCCTTGCGCGGATATTTTGCTTCTTCCTGTAAGAGAGTTTTCCATAATCTTGACGGACATCCATACTTTCAAATAGTAATCTGTAACGTACCAAGGTTTGAACATGAGCGTTCATCAATGAATCTCTATAAATCTCCTTTATTGGAATGGAAGATATTAGCAGTCCAGTAAATGAGTTGGGATGTTATGCGGTTCCATATAAACACTGTTAGAGCACAAGGCAGTGTGATACAATTCCTTGTGGGGATTTTATGACGAATGAGGTGACGCAAGTTATGCCAACACACTACTGGGGAATAGGCTCAGAATGGTTTTGGTCGTTTTGCCAATTTGTTGCTATAGCCCTTACACTTATCTTTATTGTTAAGCAGGTGTTCTCCATCGCTAAGCAGGTAAAGCTTCAGACGAAACAGACGGAAACTGAAGCGATGTCTCACGTTGTCCAAGCGGTTTGTAGAATTCAAGAGCGATGGGATTCGGAAATTATGCAACGCGTCCGTTGCGACGTATGTAGTCGGTGGAAAGAGGGGAAGCGAGAATTTGATGGAGCTTGTGAGCATATTGCTAATTATTTTGAAGAGCTAGGAACATTCGTCAAGATAAACGCAATCCCCGAAGATGTCGTGTGGGATGTGCAATCATGGAACATCGAATATTATTGGTGCATATTTGAAAAAGGAATCGCAAAAGCTCGTGAGGATTACAAAGAACCCGTATATTGCGAGTTTGAGGGATTGTTTGGCAAGATGCGAAAAAAGAGTGATGAAAAAGAAGTGCCTCCCGTGGATGAACCGTCTATAGATGAATTCCTCGAACGGGAAATTAGGGCAACTAAAGCGTGCCTTCGCGGTTGATTTTTATGTTACTCACTTTCCATTCGTAATCCTCAATCTTGACAACTGCCCCCCTCTGAACAGTTGTGGGTGCTAAGCAATAATCTAAAAATTGCCATCTTTCGGTTAGGCGCCCTACCTGGTTGTTAGCCAGGTGACTCTGTTTCCATCCTTTCCCAAGTGGGATTCGTTTTCTTTCGTCACTTACAACCGACTTCAGGCTGGTTGTTATCGCACCTTGAATTGAATTTCAAAGATCAACGGAAAAGCACTACACAAAATCTGCTTCGGGTAATATCTCAAAGTCCCAAAAATCGATCAAAAAACCTCAATGATTTCAATGTATCAAGTGCGCAAAAAATAGGCTACGTGTAGGGTAACTCATTGAGTTGCGCACCCGCGTATTTTTGGATCACAAATTGGGGGACGTTCTTAGTCTTTAACCAATACCTTACGTTGCTATCCTGCACATCAAGGTCTCTTGCTGTCTTGCGTATACCGTTTCTCCTGATATAGGCTATGACGTTGTTTGTTGCGCTTTCATCGGTCTTGAATTTCTTTTCAAGTCCTAACAGATTAACCTGGACACAGTAAGCACAAATGACAAGGTCGGTACACTCGCAAGGTGAAGGATCTCCGTTTACGATCAGCTTTTGAGGTGCAATATATTTTAGAAGTTTCATAATTCATCCCAATATAAAGCCCCAGAGGGTCAAGCACCGTGTAGGCTATACTAAGTTAATCGCTGTACCAATTATTAATTTACTTTTTGGGGCCTTGTGTGTAGAGCGGAAATGGCTTCAGCGGGTCCCATACCCCCCCCCTCTGCCGCTCTCCCCCCTCCCCCCCTGGCTCTTTTTCTTTCAGCTTAACCAATGCCTCCAAGCAGTCGGCATTTCAGGGTAGCTTCCTTGTTGCGATTTGTTGCGCCCGGGGTATCCTTGAAGCTCCGGGGCATATAATCGCGAGCCTATGACTCTGTTTGATTCGCTTATCGTCATTTGTTCTATCCTGATTTTCCCCATTCACTTCAGCATTAAAGACATAAAATATGGTTACAAGACAGTTACACAACCTCGGAAACCCTTGCAAATAAAGGATCACAGAAGGGACAATGGATTCGCAATGCAAGCGTCTCGCCTCTGCTATGTCCCGATTTGTCCCGCCGCGTGTTTTTAATTCAATCAATCTGTGTGTGTAGGGCGAATACATTTAATCCTTGCGTTTTCATGACTCGATTTGACTCGCCTTCACAGATTCAAGATATATTGACCCGTTTTGCCCCGCATTGTGGTTCGTTTTGGTTCATTACCTATATGATGCGTTTTGATTCATAGTTTCGCTTTGTGTCGCTGTATGGTTGCCATTTGTTGCGCCTATACGTTTCCAATTTTTTCCATCAGACCATCGTTATTTTGCTTCTATCGACATAAAATTCAAGGTCACGTATGTCTATATATTGCTTGCGCCCAGTTTGGATCACTGGCAGCTTGCCGCTCCATATCAATGAGCGTACCCCATAGACGGGCCTTCCTAAATAAGCCGCTGCGTCTTTCAAAGTGTAAAGGCGTTTTGCAATCTGTGGTTTTTCTTTAGCCATAAGAGGTTTTAAACCCGGTCTTTTTACAGTTTACTCCCCTGACGGGGGGAGTAGTAAACTAAACTGTCTGGTTTACTAATGTGTAAACTTTTTTCTTTAATATATCCATAACTTGCAAAGACAGTTTACTCTGGTTTACTAATCAGTTTAATATAAAAAATTCACCGCTCAGTTTATTCAAAAGTCTACTATTTTTCGCGGTCACTCTTTATACCTTCCTTGCCTGGTTATAATGCCCTTCTCAATCGCGCCTTTCTTTATCCGGCTGACATAGCCTTTTGAAATACCGAGCTGGTCTGCAATTTCATTTCCAGGGATGCGATCGTTCAGCATATCGAGTACGGAAGACCTGATCTCCGCTTTGATGTATTGCCAGGTCCATTCAAGGTGTCCGCTTTCTGTTTGCCTTAATTTGAAACGCACGTCTTGAATCAAAGACAGATCTGGATGAGAAACCCGGCTCTTTGTGTGTGACATGATAAAATCCGCGCCATCTTCCGACTTATAATCGGGTGGGTGTTTAAGGATTATCGAACTGTCAATGTTATCCTCTCGCGCCGACGTTCCTCGCTGTCCGCCTTCTTTATTGACGTGATGCAAGAGAATAGAGGTAATCCCTGCAAAGCGAAGTTCTAATAGCCACGAGTTTATCGGGTCCCAATCCTTCTTTGAATTTTCATCAATCCCCCCGGCGAGTGAAGCTATGTTGTCGATGATCCAGAGCTTGACCTTGCGTGCTCTTAAGATTCGTTTCATTTCCGTTCGCCATCTCTCGGACATGAGATTAGCGCGGGGAAGGCCCAGGATATTTGCATAAGCGTCCGAATAAATGTAAAAAAAAGCTTTTCGTTCCTTGTTAGGATTTAATAAATTGAGACGTTCCCGAGGATCTTGCGCGGCCATCTCTCCGTCAAGGTAAAAACAGGGGACGGTTTTTTCGGTTTTCCAAGGTCCAAAGGATTCGCCCCGCGTGACAGCATCGGCGATGCCAAGCCCAGCCCAAGTCTTGCCTACGCCGCGCCATCCAGACAAAAGGATTATTTGTTGTTCGCGGATGATCGGATGAATAAGGCTCTGTTTTTCTGGTAATTCGATCTTGTGAAAGTCTCGTGATTCCAGAATGGCATCTTCTAAGGTATAGATTTTGGGCGGATCATACGGCCTCACGCTCTCGATATGTGACTGGTCTTCCTCTGTGAGAAGTCTGGTGGGGTTTTTCTGTGTATGGGCAGGGGATTTAATAGATTCCTGATAAAATTCTGTGCACCCCTGGATAGCCTTATCAATGGTCATTTGACCATAGGTTTGTCCCCCGCGTCTTTCATCCCATTTAGACCGAAAAAGACCCGATCTCCGGAAAGCCTGATCGATAGCCAAGAAATCACCGGAAAGATAATAAGCAAGATGAGCGCAAAGGGCCATGTCTCCCTCACTTTGTGACGGATGATCTGACCAATCGCCATCATACAGCTTTTTAATTTTATCACCGCTCTTAGACCCGAAACCGGCCTGTAGTCTGCCCTTCCAATCACAGGTGAGAGATTGAGAAACTTGGCGCGCATTGTCTGGGGTCTGTTTTGCATCTTCAGATCTCTCAGGAAATGCCGTCTTGTAGAAGGTTTCCAATTCTGCCTGTCTCGCTTCGATAGTGGCAGGATAACCGGGCAACCGATGGCCCGTAATGGTCACATACCGCTTAGATTGATAAATCTCTACACGACCGTTTTTTCTGCCATCCACAGGAAGATTGCCCCGGAGTAATGCCCGGATACCCTTACCGGACGGACTAATTTCTGTGTAAGTGTTGATTGATTTGATATGCTGTTTGACAGTCGGATCAATGATCTCAAAGGCGGGGCAGTAACACTTGTCAAAGTCTATACCAACAAAAGGATCATCTTTCGTCAACACAAAGCCTATACCGTCGAAGCGATCTAAAGCCTTTTTAACAGCATCAAAGGTTGACCAGGTTGAAGAATTATTGGACTTCGCATATTCCCCGCCCGGTTTGTGCAATGGTTTTGTTTCTTTGCCGTCACGTATCTCTGCCCGGAAAAGCACCCATTGATTTAGCTTTGTAAGTTCCTCTGGAATGTTAGCAAAAATCGGCTTTAGAAATTTACCCACAAGATACCCCTCTTAAGAATCCTATCCCGAATTCCCTCGTTCACACATCGTCACTGTATTTATGCTTAAGCCAGGTCATAACTTCAGCTTCATTGAATCTGATATACTTCCCAATCCGTACATGGGGGATGGTATTAACGTCCTTGATTCGCGTCCGGGCATATAACCAGGACAGGGGCACTTTAAGACGCTTTGCCATTTCGCTGATGGTTAGAAGCTCTGCGTTTTCCATTTCTTCAACCTCCACAAAATTTATAAATTCTCTCTAAAAGCATAGAAGATCATCAATTCACCTAAGGCAGGGTAAAACATAAAGATAGAAAGAAGTAAAGCGTATGTATGCGTAATTGCTTAATTATAGTGTGACAAAAGGGGGTTAAAAAAGACAAAAAAAGGAGAGTAGAAATGTCATAATGACAGATTTAATAAACTATGGATGATTAGAACGGAAGGCAGGAATATTAGAGGTTGTCACAATATTTTTACGTCTATGGCTATCTCTATAATCGTATCGCCACAAACGGTTAAATAGCTTTTTATATCCGTTCGGCTCTTCTTGTTTTTCGATGCTAGTCCCGATCAAGAAATGGCTTATATAATAAAAGCGATCTTCTTTCGTAAGTTCCTTATCGCCTTTCAATCGTAGTTTCCGTAATTGATGGTCCAGCATTGTTATCAAGAAGGCGTATCGCCATTCTCTTCGACGGCCTTGTATTATTCGAGTAAGGCGCTTGTTTTTCTTAATTCCCACTTCTATCCGCTTATTGATTTTTTTAAGGAAGCTTTTTAATTGTGGCTCAAGTGCTGATTTGTCCAGCGCATAGGTTTCAATCAACTCATACAATCGCTGTTGAAATGATCGTTGTTCAGTGTTAATGGCCTCACGCTTCAATCTGTCCGGGTTTTCTGTTTTTTCTGTTATGTATAAGGAGTATAAGTACTCCAGGCGGTGCAGGAATTTCTGCAACTCTTGAACGTGCACATCCAATATGTCCCTTTTACTTAGTGCTTTGTTTGCTGTTAATTTGTAGATGCCTATAGGGAAGCCATATTGATCTAATCTGAAGATACCGGACTTTAAAACCTCATTTTCCGCTATATATACTTCCTCTTGCCCGACCATTACTACCCCCGTACGATAGCCCGCGTTATCAATGAGGCCCAGGCCATTGCGGTTATGGCTTTTCGGGTGATCTGCCCTATGGCCTCAATCACTATATCATTTTGTAACTTTTATGTCACTAACGCTAATAGATTCAACTCGGAAAAACTGCATAAAACTAATGATAGACGCTCCCTAATTTTTATGTTAAATATCGCGCAAAGTGAAGCTGCGCAAGGGTTTCGGCACGTTCAGCCTTTTTTAGTTTGGGGGTCTACGAATCCAAAGGCCCCAGGTTCGACTCCTGGTGGGCGCGCCAACTGCAAAGAGTTTGGTCAATTTCGACTAAACCTTCAGCAGACTTGTAATTGTGAGTCCAATTTTTTTGGGAGTAACCTGTAAATGAGATCACAAGGAGAATAACACAAAAGTCGTGGGTTGGGAAAAATTAGTAGATAGTTGTTCATTCGGAGGACAAGGACAACACCCTATCGCGGCTTATTCCGAGTTCATGCCGCCGATCTATTTAGGTTGTAAACCCTATGGCGGAATGATGGACGGATTTCTCTCTGAAAAGGACCCTTGCGGGTTTCCGATCACAGAGTATGAAGAGTATTACGAATTACGTCCGGGGCTGGAGAATATCGCCCATCAAGTTCTGGAGTCTCTGGTTCATCTGGTTTGCGGGGAACCCACTAGACACCTTGCCAAGAACAAATTAGTCAATAACCCCTACTGGCCTCCGGAGCTTGCCAAGCAGGCAGAAGCGTTAAATCATGAACGCTTCGTTTTGCTTCTACCACTTGCTCTTTCCCTCACCCATGATGACAAGGGCAGGAGAAGGTGGACATTCTTTGGCAGCAGTGAACAGGGGCCAGTCCGTCCTTTCTGGAAGAGTTTTTTCACCTCCGATGGTAGTGAGCTCCCATCAGAAAGGGGAATGGATTTTATTAGAATGATTCTCCATGCCGCCTATGGCGAACCTTTCGACAAATTATCTGATCTCCGTGGTGCCGGGTTTCGCATTTCTGTTAAGGATGACGATCTATACAATAATCTCCGGCCACTATGGACAGCGCCTTTCGTCTGGCAAAGGGGAATGTCACTGAAAGATGTTAAGTATCTCCTGAATTTTGAACCATTCGAAGGACTTCCCGCGGATTTGAAAATGGCTTATTTCACTGGGGAACTAAACTTACTGCCTTTCCCGGGCAGCTTGCTTTTCTGGGGTATCCCCGGTTATATCAAAATGCAGCGAGAATTAACGATGGCCAACCAGATTCCCTTGCTGAGTCTTGTGGAGCGTCATGAGTCTCCTTATGGACTGCGTGTGCCTCAATCCGGCTGGATGCATATACCACGGCCCGACCATCCTTTGCCCAATGAAGATTTTGGACCGATTAGAAGCACCTTCCGGCGAACCCATCGATGGGCAAAGGTGCACCGTTACGAAGATGAGCTTGCTACTCCCGGGCGTCAGGATCATATCGCCAATGTGCTTTTCAGCACAAATCCAAAAGACCTGGATCTGTACGGGAAGCCCATGGCGCGTAACAGCCAGATCTGGACTCAGGACTGCCAGCTATTGCTCGATGGCCCAGACGCAACCAGAGCCGAAATTGACGCTGCCGTCAAGTCAATCAATCGAGGTGGCATGTTCGGATACAGATTTCAATATCCACCGATGTGCATAGGATCATACCAAGCCTACTGGCATCGCCCTCTCATAGCGTACATACCCCGCAATACGGATAAGCCAGCCGTGTTACATGACACTCTTATGGGATATCTTACTGCCTATAACGCAGAGCGGCATGCTGATTTAGATCATCCAATCGAGCTCTGGCCAAGCATTTACAAACGAAACGCGCATATGGCCGTCATCGAACTTTTTAAGGATAAGAAACATGAGCAAAAAACAGTTACAAGAGCACTGAATCTGTTGGGAGCGCGCGAATGCATCGGCAAGAGAAAGCTTTCTTCTACTTTTGCAAGACAGATATTGATGCTGCCGGAAAATAAGACTCTTGATGCATGGCTCGAATCTTTGCCGGAGATTGCTGGCGATAAAAGAAAAGGGCAAATGCTCGCCAATCAGTTACAGGATCAGATCGAGCGCAGGAAGCGAATTCTACCAATTTCAGGAAGAAAAGGGCTGCCCGCCTCGCTAACTTTTGACCGCACTGCTGTTCGTTCTTTTGAAGTGCGATATTGGAGGGACATCCTTCATCTATCGACCGGTGAATATAAGAACAAAGCCAATTCTGACTGCATCCTGGACGCTGTGACTCAAAGGATGTTGAAGCATCATCATCGGGACCTGGAAGGGCTTGGGAATTACCTGCTTTCCTACTATAGGCGAGTCATCGCTGAATGTGGAATGAAGGGAAAGGCACTGGTGGGAGACCTGCCTTTCCGATGGCAAACTGATTTTGATTTCGACTGGTGGGGAGGTTGGGCAAATGATCAACTGGGGCGACTTGAGGAACGAAATCTCCTAATTGTGATTCCAGGGCGTGATCGCCGTCGGGCGGTTATCATGGCGGATCATTATGACACCGCATACATGGAGGACATTTACTACAAGGAGAAAGGCGGTTCCGGCGCGCGTCTTGCGTCGGCCGGGGCAGATGATAACCACTCCGCAACCGCAGCGCTGATGCGTGCTGCTCCCATCTTTTGCGAACTCAGCAAAGAAGGTAAGCTCGGTTGCGATATCTGGCTTATTCATTTGACCGGCGAGGAATTCCCATCAGACTGTCTCGGAGCACGTAATCTATCCCAACAGCTTATAGAGGGTGCATTGAAATTCCGCTTATCAAAGGACAAGGAAAAAGACCTATCAGATGTACAAATTCAAGGCGTGTTTATTCTTGATATGGTTGCACATAACAATGACAGTGAAAGTGACAAATTTCAAATATCTCCAGGAATGGGAAGGGAATCATTGTGGTTAGCTTATCAAGCCCATATGGCTAATGAAATATGGAACGCCTCTACTGATATCTGGAATATGAGGCCGTCCCGTCGCAGATGTCCTCGAGGAAAACGAGGTTCTGATGGAAAAACGGTGCCGGAGATGGCGTTACAGCTGAAACTTGATGGTGAAATTCGTTTACCTCTTGATCCCAAGAGCACTCTTTATAATACCGATGCCCAGATCTTCTCTGATTCAGGCATACCGGTGGTTCTTTTCATGGAGAATTATGACATCAGCCGTCAGGGATATCATGATAGCCACGATACGATGATCAACATTGATCTTGACTATGGAGCGGCCGTGACAGCAATTGCTATCGAAACCGTCGCCCGAGTTGCCGCCGAATAGCTTTTTATAAAATAAGATTGATCGATATTACCAAATTTATCTTCCATATATTGCATCTCCCAATTTCTATTATCAGTTGTGAT
Organism: Syntrophales bacterium; assembly: GCA_052144335.1. GTDB lineage: Bacteria > Desulfobacterota > Syntrophia > Syntrophales > UBA2185 > Fen-1135. Next base: position 41,495 of record JBKQQP010000006.1, on the reverse strand, counting down.
GAAATTGCTCTTCAGTTTTATCTGGGTATGTTCAATTGTGTTCAATCCTAGCCACTACGGTATTTCCAGAGTAAAAATGACTCTCTTCCTGTTGTCTTCAAACGCAAGAATTACCCGAATGCTGAAGATTTCGACTGCTAATAATTAAGACTCATCGAGATTATACATGAACTAACTTGGGAACTACGGCTAGCCATATTCACAACCATACTTTTTTGACCAAAGTGCCTGACATATATCACACATAATTACATAAAATCATTGACGTCGTCATTTTTCTATGTATTATAAGAAGTAAAATGGGGTAGTAGATCCCATAAAGCATTAATGGCTCAGGAGGCATTAACTCAACCTTGTTGATCTTATATTAAAGTTCTCATTTCACTCGGAAGTACCGCCTTTTTCATAGGATTCATTTAGTTCGCGATCTTGTGCAGCTAGTGAGAAACCCATTTCTTGAGGCATTAAGGAAGGAGCCATGAGAAGAGAATTCCGGTGTTTCCACTCATTGTTATTTGTTTCTATTTACCTCTTTCTGTTCATTCCCCACAATATCAATGCAAAGGTGGAGATCATCCAGAAGATGAAAGGACTTTATGTGTCCTTTATGGTGAACATCGGGCAGGATCTGGAGAAAGTTAACCATAATAGTTAGGGTATTGATCTCGGACACCCTGTGGGCAGCACGGGTCTCCGCATTATCGTTACAATGTACTACGAAATGGAGAGACTGGGGCTGGCGCTTGGCGGCGCGTCCTTACGTGTAGGAGGCGGGCCGGCAATGGCCTCGTTGCGGAAAAGAGACATCTGATATCAGCAGAAAGCAGTTTCTGTCATCATGGAGTCGTGTATGGATCCTCGTTTCTTGAAATGGATGGGAGAGACATTATGCCTATATGGTTCCAACATCGAGGCATTAGATATGTTTGCAACAGTGATAGGGGTGGACAAATCTGCATGGGCGAAATTCGGCGAATATTTGCCAACGGTTTCTTCTCCTCCCTATTCATCGGATAAGATGGATGAGTTCTATAGGGAATGGATTTCCTTTCTGGGAGCTGTGCCCAAATCCGACCTTGAGGTTTTACAGAGAAAGGTTGGGGCCTTGGAGGAGGAAAGTGATCAGTTAAGGCAATCCCTGGAGATGCTAGTTCGGGGCTTGTCTGGAGTTCGGCAAATACCGTCGGCGATGAATTAATGGGTAGAGGTGGCCAAGAGAAAAACTGCTGTGCACCGTGAATGGCTTGAGGATTTCAAGAGGCACTGGGAGGAAACTGATGAAGAGGAGGGAAAGAAACATGGACGGAACTCAAAAGAACTGGAATGACATCATGTCGCAATGGATGAAGCTCCAAGAGACCTTTTGGAAGGAGTGGATGACATTCGTGGAGAAATCTATGGAATCCACGATGGGAATGGCAAAGATGGGCGCATCTGCCGGGGAAGAAAGCGCAGCCCCCTGGAAACTCTATCAAGATTGGTTTGATTCATTCCAGAAGGTCTTTGCGGAAAAAGAGCAAGACGGCCTTGGTGTTACTGTTTTCAACCGAGTTTTCAGCGCTTCCCGGGTCTACCTTGACCTTCTGGATTTCTGGAGCAAAACGCTTGGTTCTTTCAAAGATGTTTCGTTTGGAGAACCATTGACCGTCGAGAAGATCAGGGAGATACGACAACAATGGATTGGGCAGTATCAATCGATGATGGAGTCTCTCTGGGGCGGAGTGCCATCTGTTGAGCTTAGGGATACAGCGAAGGCCTTATCTTCTGCTTCCGTGGCAGCTTCGGATCTTGCGTGGAGTTTCATTGAGCCATCGTTTAACAACATGGCTCAATTACCGGATGTGTTGGGAAAAGTGGCGAAAGGCGATAGGGGAGCCATTGCGGATCTGGGGGGCATCTTTGTAAGGAATTATGAAGAAACTATTGGAAAGGCCCTGCTTGCACCTTCTGTCGGTTATTTCAAGGAATTCAATGAACGCTTGAATCACATGGTATATGCATACATTCAGTTCAACACATCCAAGGCAGCTTTCTACTCGCTTTTCTATGCCACAGGCATGAAAGCCGCAGAAAGGGTATACGATAAATTTACGGAATTTGTAGGTAAAGAAGTTACACCTGAGACCTTCCGGGAGTTTTATCGCATCTGGTGGAACGTCAACGAAGAAGTTTATCAGGAACTCTTCCGCTCCGAAGAATTTAGCAAACTAACCCTTGACGTCAATCGTAGGGGACTCCTGTTCAGAAAGTGGATTGATGATGTCTTTGAACATATCCTGAAGTTTACTAGCTTGCCCAGCAAAAAAGATATGGATGAGATTTATCGAAGCCTCTATGATTTGAAGAAGGAAGTTCGCACTCAGAAGCGTGCGATGAATAATGTGGAGAAGCACTTGGGATTCATAAAATAAGAGCACAATCCTTCACGATAGAGATTGCGGAGATTTGATATAGAAAGGAGGTTGGCAGTATGAGTGAAAATGTAATGGAAATCATGATCAAGGAAACGGCCAAAGTCCAGCAAAAGCTCTTGAAGGGTCTTGAGAATTTAATTAATATCAAAGACGTGGAAGCGGGTGTGACGCCCAAAGAACTGGTATACCAGGAAGATAAAATTCAACTCTTCCATTACGATCCGGGTTCAAAGGGAGTCTGTCCGGTGCCACTTGTCGTTGTATATGCCCTTGTGAACCGTCAGTATATGATGGACATACAGGACGACCTCTCCCTGTTCCGCAAGCTCCTCGATCACGGACTTGACCTTTACGTCATCGATTGGGGATATCCCACCAAAATTGATAAATATCTCACCATGGAAGATTACATACTGGGTTACATGGATAATGTAGTGGAGTTTGTAAGAGAAAAGACAGGCAGCGATAAGATAAACGTCCTTGGCATATGCCAGGGAGGTACTCTCTCAATTATCTATTCGGCCATTTTCCCGGACAAGGTGAAGAACCTTGTGACTATGGTTGCTCCCGTCGATTTTGCGAGTGGCGATGCCTTGCTCAATGTTTGGGCGCCATTTATGGACGTAGATCTCATGGTTGATGTGCTGGGAAATATTCCCGGAGAAGTTCTGAACCTTGGTTTCCTTTGGCTTAAACCGTTCCAGCTCATCATTGATAAATACATAGGGCTTCTAGATCGAATCGATGATCCCGTTGCTACACGTAACTTTCTGCGCATGGAGAAATGGATATTTGATTCTCCAGACCAGGCCGGTGAAACATTCCGCAAATGGGTGAAAGAGTTGTTCCAGGAAAACAGACTCTGCAAAGGTGAGTTTGAACTGGGTGGGAAAAGGGTTGACCTCAAGAAGATTACTATGCCTGTACTCAACATGTTCGGCGAGCAAGATCACCTTGTTTCACCAAAGTGCTCCAGGCCCCTTTCAGAACTGGTCGGCTCCAAGGACGTAACGACACTTCCCTATCCTGTTGGTCACATAGGCATGTACGTGAGTTCCAGAGCGCAAAAGGAAATGGCACCCACTGTAGCTCGTTGGCTAATTGAAAGGTCAAAGAAACCTCTCAAGAGACGCAACCAGAAGAAATCGGCGTCCAGGTAATCCGGCAACAGCCGGGAATAAAGTTAACATGGGCATTCGAGGTTAATGTGAAAAATTGATAATTGGATGTGGGGGGTACCTGTAGAAATGATAAAGGAGCGTACAAGTTTTACCATTGGAGAGGAAGCAACACTGACCAGAATAATAAGCGATGACGATATCAAGACATTTGCTCGCATATCGGGTGATGACAATCCTGTGCATCTGAATGACGACTACGCGAAGGGTACCATGTTTAAAGGCCGAATAACCCATGGGATGCTCGTGGCGGGTTTGATATCCGCCGTCTGCGGGACGAGGCTTCCCGGGCCGGGGGCAATTTACTTAAGCCAGCAGTTACGGTTCCTTGCTCCCGTCAGGCCGGGTGATCAGGTAACAGCAATTGCCAAGGTTACTGAATGGGATCCGGTTAAAGGACGTGTAACGCTCTCAACGGAGGTCAAAAACCAGGAGGGTGTTGCTGTCATATCCGGAGAGGCGCGACTCGTGATGTCATCATACTTGAAGAAATAACAAGGAGAAAGTTAACAAACGTTGACCTAAAAAAGGAGGTGTCGTTATGACTTTCAGTAAAGAGAGTGAAAAAGGACCTTACTGGGATTTCGTTTCCAATTTGCCAAAGGACAGTTTCGAATTCATGTTTGGAGGTGCCGATATGTATAACAAAATGACGAAGGCTTGGATGGATTACGTGGGGAGCGCCGCAAAGGGCAAACCAGAAGATTTCTTTAAGGCATGGTCGGATTCGATGGCAGCTGTCCAAAAGGAAATGTCGGAGATGTTCGCCAAATCACTTAAGCTGCCTGGGATGTCCCCCTTCATGGGTAAACCTCCATACGCAGATGCCTTGGATGCGTGGCAGCAAATGTTGAAAGAGATGCCCGCCGGGGTAATTCCGCCTCAGGAGGGAATTGAAGAATTTATTAAATTCTCGCGGGGCTGGCAGAAAGGCTACATGAAATTGTTGGATGCCTGGCTCGGCTATCTCGAGAAGACCTCCGAGGCTCATAAAACAGTCGGAGAAAAGGGGATTGAGCCGGAGAAAGTCTGGAAAGCCTGCCTCTCGTCTTCCCAGGGATTGCTGGAGGCGTGGGTTTCGTTTGCGACGGAACAAACAAAGGCATATTTCGCATTCTGGGAATCATTAATGCCAAAGGCAAAGGGTTCTGCGAAGAAAGGTGGAGCAAAGACAAAAGAGGGGAATTAGAGTGGAAATCTACACCGGTCCAACACCGACGTAGAAGGATCAAGCAACGAAGGACGCCGATCTGATCAATACCGAACCACCAGAGGACACGACATATCGATCGTGTGGCATTACAATTACTAATCTTTCTGAGAGAAAGAGGTCAGCAGAGCAGTTTACCGATTTCCTTCAATCTACCGACAGCATACGCTTCATCCATCTGGAGAGAAGTTATTACCAGAGAAGCCCGGAGCCGATTTTGCCAACTTGATCGCTTTGGGCTTTTCTTCTCTTATAACGACTGAGAATTATGTAAAGAACAAATCAAAGATTTCCATTGAAAAGTTGCATTCAGTCGTCAGATCATTAAAACAACACTGCAGGAAGCTAGTGTTGGTTTTGTAGTACCAAACCATTGGATCAAAAATCTCTTTTTAAGTGCAAAAAATAGATGAACTATGCCTCAGAGCCATCCCGCCCTGATAAAAAGGCCAAAATAAGCTCTTTTTTTAGCGATAATTAATTGAACCAATTTCTTCATACGTCCCCAATTCACGCTTTTTACTTTATGTCGTTTTAATTTTACCTGACTTTTACCCCATTTCAACTCAATTCCAGAGATCTTTAATCTGGTCGCTGATCGTTTGGTCGGTCGCATCCGCGTAAACAAAAGTAGACTGTATAGAGATGTCCCTCAGCTGTTTTTGAACCACTCTTAAATCTTTGGCTTTGGCATACAGTTCAACTGCGTAAGAATGACGAGGGGCATGTACCGGTTTTCCTGTCTGAGAGAGATTGAGCTTCTTGAGATATTTTTTGACCATCTGCTGTATGGCTTGGCTTGTCCATGGCCTTTTCTGACTGACAAACAGGAAATCCCTTTTTAAAATGATTTTTTCCCAAGGATGTGCTCTGCCACGAAGGGAAGCTTGTCATCTTAATCGCATTCATTATCAAATAGACGAAGGACTGCAAAACACACATGCAACATTCCGGACGAGTTTCGGCATTTTCAGCTTTTCCAGTTTTTTGGGGCTTCTTCCAGCATCTCTGATAAATGGGAGAAGTTGAAGTCAAAATAGCGCTCTTCCGCCACAGCGATAATCCCACTCCTCTCTTTGGGGGAATACGCATGTGCAGGCACACGTCCCTTGTTGCCATGACGAACACCTGCAGGACCAAGATGCTCCACCTTTCTCTTAAGCCGTTTCGCCTGCCTGATGGACAAACCCAAGGCTGATGCCGCCTCTCTATTCACTATCTTTCCCTCTAACATACGTTGTACGATCCTATAACGAGTGACCTCTCTCATCGTGAATGTCATCTCTCCTCTCATGAAGCACCTCCCTTCGATGCTTCTCTTCTACCCCAATTTCACAGAGGGGTAACATAATCTCATTGCAGTTAGGGGGTGACATAATCATATTGCATTAACACATGATATAAATAGCATTGACATAAAAGAATACTTTCCTCTATAATTTGTCAAATTTAAAGAGAATTCCACAAATTAGAAGGTAAAAGCTGTGAAAGACATTGAGCGGCGGGAATCTGTTATTATAAGTTTATGGGTAGTTTTCAATCCCTGATGGCCTCAGTAAAATAAATGTGCAAACATGACAAAAAAAGTACCCATGTCAAAAAAGACTTATGATCTCCGTAAGCGCGCGGAAAACCAGAAACTCGTTCACGAGTTAAATGTTCACCAGATAGAGCTGAAGATGCAGAATGAGGCGTTGCAAAAGTCTCAGATGGAGACTGTGGGATCACAGTACAAGTATGGGGATCTTTATGACTTTGCCCCTATCGGGTATTTCACCTTCGATAAAAAGAGACATATAATCGAGGCGAATATTACCGGTGCTTCTCTACTCAGCAAGGAGAAGCGATCTCTTGCCAAGCATCCTTTCCAGCGTTTCATAGTACCCGGGCATTTAAGCATCTTCCAATCCCATATTCGGAAAGCCATAGAAACTAAAAACAAACAGGCCTGCAAACTTAGGCTCGTCAAGAGGGATGGCAGTTCTTTCGACGCTCTGATTGATACCATAGCGGTTGTAGACCAAGAAGGTAAATTCACTTGATGCCGATCTGCCATCGCCGATATAACCGAGATTGCGAGGATATGGCATGTCCTGCAAGATCGGTTGAAGTTTAGGACGTTGCTGTTTGATCTTTCTGCACGTATCATGATCACCCCCTTCGATCAGGTCGACAGCGAGATCGATAATGCCTTGAGGCAGATAAAGGTGTTCTTCCAGGTCGATCCGCATGCTCTGCCGGAAGTCCAGGAAGACAAGACCTTTGTCAGTGTCTCGCATGCCGTGTATGGCGATGCCGGAGGGGATAAGTCTCGCCGGGCTGTATCCGTGGAGCTACAGGAGATTGATCCATGGGGAGCGTATCAACATCAGCCGGGTGGGAGATTGTCCTGAAGAGGTCCTGATAGACAAGCAATCTGATGCGCCAATGGGCACAGTCCGCCGAAGAAGCCTTCAAGTTCTGGTCCGAGAAGATTGTGGCGTTCATGGATGGCGTCAAGGGTATTAAGAGGGAACCCAAGTCCAAGGAGTGATTGCGCGCTCAGCTCGCAGTCCAAGTTCAAGTACAATGAGGAAATCGGCGTGGTTGTCCTTGACAAAGGAGAGACCCGATGTGCAGTAACGACGTAAATCCAGATAATGCCGCAAAAGTCGCCACTGAGGGAGCGGTTCAAGCGTCTCACGATGTAACCCGCACGACCCTTCAGGTTCTTTCGATCGGCATACTTATCAGCGCTGTTGCGTGGATTATCAGTCCTTTCGTCACCTCGCTTATCTGGGCAGGCATGATCGTTGTGACAACGTGGCCGGTTCTGCTTGCCCTTCAGGCACGGGTGAAGAATAAACGCGGGCTTGCAGTGGCAATCATGACGGCTGCGCTTCTGCTGGTTGTTGTCGTACCCATTTTGTTTGCCATTGTAGCCATCATAAATGGGGCGGATGATGCCTATATTTGGGTGAAGTCTCTGTCAACCTTCGCCGTGCCGCCACCACCTGAGTGGCTGGGAGGCATTCCTTTAGCCGGTCCGCGGCTTGCCGGTCTCTGGAGACAGTTTGCACAAAAGGGCCCGGAAGAACTTTTAACGTACGTGGCTCCCTATGCCAGCCAGATCTTAAGCTGGTTTCTGGCCCAGGCGGGCAGTGTCGGGATGGTGATTCTCCAGTTTTTTTTGACGGTGATTATTGCAGCCATACTATATGCCAAGGGCGAGGCAACATCCACAGGGATCCTTAATTTTGCCCGCAGACTGACAGGAGAGCATGGGGTGGCTGTTATGCTTCTCGCGGGAAAAGCGATCCGTGGCGTGGTTCTGGGTGTTGTTGTTACAGCGATTATGCAGGCAGCTATCGGCGGTATCGGTCTGGCTGTTGTCGGAGTACCGGCGGTAGCCTTGCTGACAGCGGTGATGTGTATGCTCTGCCTGGCGCAGATAGGCCCGGCCCTGGTGCTTGTTCCCGCACTGATCTGGGTCTATTCTAAAGACGGGGCACTGTGGGGAAGCATCCTCCTCGTGTTCTCGGTCCTCACGGTGACCCTCGATAGCTTTATCCGTCCTGTTCTTATAAAGAAAGGGGCTGACCTGCCGCTGGTTATGATTTTTGCCGGGGTCATCGGCGGCATGATAGCCTTTGGCATCATCGGGCTTTTCATCGGCCCGGTTGTGCTCGCAGTGGCCCACACTCTCCTTAAGGCATGGGTTTCAGGTGACACTGAGGCAGAAGCGGTCTCAAACAGTGATCAGTGAACAGTTTATTACAAATACAAAACATAACCGAGGACGCATGAGGAGTTATTAAATGACTGAAAAAAAAGAACTCATACATCCCATATTCAGTGCAATTCCAACCTTGCAGATGAAAAAAGGGGAAAATTGTATCTTCAGACGAACAATGAAGAACACTTCAATCGTCAGACGGACTGGCGCAATTATCTCATTCCTCGCAGTTGGTATATTAGTCATAGGACAAACCGGATTTGCAGACAGCGGCATGGACCTTCAGAAACTGCAGCAAACAAGACAGTGCCGGAACTGCGATCTGTCCGATGATGACTTTTCCGGTGAAAACCTGTCGGCTATAGATCTGAGAGGTGCAAACCTATCCGGTGCAAACCTGTCCGGTGCAGACCTCAGCTTCGTAACATTTCGTGATGCAATACTGACAGGCGCAAACCTATCCAACGCGAATCTTACCCACGCAGACCTGTCCGGTGCAGAGCTTACCAATGCAAATCTATCAGGTGCAAATCTGAATAATGCAAACCTGTTGGGTGTAGATCTGAGAGGTGCAAACCTATCCGATGCTGTGTGGACTGATGGAAATAGATGCCAAGATGGTTCCAGTGGGGACTGCTTAAAGTAGAGTACATCTGACGGTTAATAAAACTAATAGAGGAAAGAAATGAAGCACATCATTAAATTCTGTACCATATATTGTTTACATTCATTGCTGTGCTGGCGCCGGTCGCAGGGCGGCGGCTACGCAGCCCTTGTTGCCGCTCACAGCTTTGTTTTAGCTGGCTTTCTTCGGATATCCCTGCGGCCACTCGCACGATAGAACAAACGGAGAAGTAAAGATAGGGTGATGTTTGAAAAAGCGGAATGGTGTTTGGCAAGGTAGCCTCAGCACACTGAGGAATAAATATTTATCAATTCTATCAATTCAATGAGGAGGTCGTTATGAGAAAAATTGGCTACGGTTTTTTATTAATGTTGGTGTGTTGTTCATTGGTCATCGGTTGTGCACCGAAGGCGTATAAGCCTGTTGATGTCAACCAGGACTTACAATCCGGAAAATACGTGCAGAAAGTGGATAATTTTATCGTGCTCTTTGATAAATCGGGATCCATGGTTACTCCAGAAGCTGCCACTGTATCCGCGCCTGATGATTTAGACGTGTCTGATATGGGTCCGGAGAAGCGGCGAATTAGTGCGGCAACAGATGTTCTCACACGGATGATCATGACCATTCCCGATATAAAGCTCAATTCGGGACTCAGAATTTTCTGGGGTGAAGAGACGGCACTCGTTTATGGTATGACGCCCTTCAATGATAGGAAAGCTTATCTGAAGTCATTGGCAGCGAACCGATCAGGCATCGGGAGGACGCCTATGGGAAGGACGATCGCCGCGGCCGGCGAAGACCTGAAGCCGCTTCCGGACAGCTCGGCCATGATCATCATCAGCGATTTCGACAAAATAGAAGGAGTTGATGATATCAGACCCGCAAGCGTTATGGCCAATATTGCTAAAGTTAAAGAGCAGTATGGCGACAAGCTGTGCATATACACGATTCGGGTGGGAAATGCTCCTAATAGCCTAGAACTGGCGCAGGAAATAGCCAAGGATGGCAAATGTGGATTTGCCGTAAGTGCGAGTGAACTGGCAACACCGGCTGCAATGGCGTCTTTCGTGGAACGTGTATTCTACAAACTTCCCCCTCCCCCAGTGGAGAAAGAAGCTGTGAGGGCGGCAGAACCAACTGTCGAGGCCGCTGTGGCCCCTGCGCCCGCCGCTGTGGCAGCAGCCGTTGAGCTGGAAGACATCCACTTCGACTTCGACAAGTCAAATATCAAGCCGAATGACAGGGCAGTACTTGACAAGCATGCCGATTGGCTTATGAAGAACAAAAATTACACACTCCTCATCGAAGGAAACTGCGACGAGCGCGGCACAGTTGAATACAACATGGCCCTCGGGCAAAGAAGAGCCGCAGAAGCAAAGAAGTACCTTGTCAATCTGGGTGTTGAAGAGGCACGTATAAAAACAATCAGCTACGGAAAAGAAAGACCTTTGGACCCGGCGCACACGGAAGAGGCCTGGGCCAAGAATCGCCGGGACCACTTTGTTCTGAACGCCGGCAATTAGCGTAGGTTTTAATAATTCTTTACCAAGAGCCATTCCCGTCTAATATGCCTGCCGGGAATGGCTTCTTGATGACCATATTCGAAAACACGGAATGGTGCTTGCTCTTTGATTTATCCAGAAGAACCTGGTATACAGATCCCACCTGTCGTTACGCTCAACAAGCAGTCTGTTAGTGCGGGCGGACATGAAGTGGAATTAGATGCTATTAAGGTCAATCTTTGCCTTGACGCTGAGTAAGTATTAAACGAATACATAAATAAAATGAAAACTGAAATTCAGACAAAATTACTAATTGCATCCATCAGAATTAATCCTTTTTTCGTGTCCATATAGGTGTCTAAGAGCGATATTTCTCAAAATCACTGAGTAGCGAGGAATAAAACATAACCCTTAGATCACATTATAATAATATTTCCCCGTACTTCGCGGGGAAGTAGCAAAATCTCATAGGCGAGCAGCTTACAGCGGCAGCCTGTTTATATTTTCGAAGGACTTTTCGGGAGGCTTGTTAAAGGAGAATGATGTCCCCAACATCTGAAGAGCACCGGCCGTGGGGTTATTTCTGCATCCTTGCCGATGAGCCGAACCACAAAATAAAACGGATTGTTGTGTTCCCAAAGCAGCGTTTGAGTCTTCAGAGACACCGTCGCAGAAGTGAGCATTGGTTCATTGTCCAGGGAAGCGGCATCGTGACCATTGACGAAAACCAAATCCGACTGGAGTGCGGCCAGGCAATCGACATTCCCCAAGGTGCATGGCATAGGATCATGAACAGCGGGGAGGAGAGTGTTGTTGTCATTGAAGTTCAAAGTGGAGATTACTTCGGAGAGGACGACATCGAACGGTTAGAGGACGACTACGGCCGGGTTTGACGGTTTCAGCATCAAATCCTGAGATGGCGCCCATTATCACATAGAGCCTATCACTATATGGCCAAGATTATTGACTATATATGCCGTTATCCAGGAAATGCCTGCTGATTTGGCAAAAAATGTGCCATTATTTTCAGGAAATACTTGGCAGATTTATCTTGACAAGGGGAAAAAAGGGAGTATGTTGCGTGCCTAAAGAAATGGGTTTAACACCCAGCGTCTGAAAAATTTTGAAAGGAGGTACTACGTTGATGAAGAAGGTGTTTGCTTTCATTCTTTCGGTGCTGATGTTAATAGCTTTTTCGCTTGTATTTGTCGGCTGTCCGTCCGCACCAGAAAAGAAACCTGCAGAGCCAGCGAAGAAAGAAGCAGCGGCTCCGGCACCTGGGGCACCCGGGGCACCGGCACCAGCGCCTGGGGCACCAGCTCCCGGGGCACCGGCACCAGCTCCTGCAGCGCCAGCTCCCGCAGCGCCTGCGAGCAAGTAATATCCCTATTACTATTAAGATCTGATAAGGAAAAAACAACCGAGCATTTCAACAATGCCCGGTTGTTTTTTTTAGGAGAGAATCAGTTCTTACAGACAGCGCTTTGCATATTTTGCCAAAGACTTCCTGAATAAATCATTTTCCATTCTTGATCGGCAGAGGGAGCGGAGTGGATTATGGATCTTTCGGCGTTGAAATAAAAAATCTGCAGGAACCTGATCTTGTTTCCTCTGCACTCAATCTCATTTAGTATCTCAGTGTACTTCAATCCTTTTGCGGACTTTTTTAACTTCTTTAACTCTCCTTTTATTTCCTGACGATATTTACTTTTTTCAGATGGGGCAATCAGTGACCATACCCGTGCAATTTCAGGGGATGGATAAGAGACGCTATTCTTCTCCATATAGAGCGCGTCTCTGTACTTCGTAAAACCTACAAAAATCCATTGTTCTTTTCCTGCCTGTGCACAAGCGGGAGTTGCCCCCAGGAAAAATGCAACGATAAAGGAAATAGTAAAATATGAGAGCGGACTTAGTTTCATGATTGAATCACCCCTTTATTTGCTTGCCACACTTCTCATAATACTCTATTTTGTCCCCGTAATAAATAGCATATTTATCTTGGACTTCATTGGATGCAAAGAAATGGAACTTAATTACGTAGTAGTAAGGAGCAAGAAAAGAAAAAAGACGATTTCATTGCGCGTGAAAGCAGACGGGACAGCAGTCGTCAATGCTCCGCATCGAACCCCGATTCCAGAAATAGATAAATTCGTGCGGGAGAAAGAAAGTTGGTTACGGAGAAAGATTACGGAGAACGGGGAAAGGCGAAAAGAAGTCAAGGCAAAAAAATATGTAAGAGGCGAAATATTTTTTTTCCTGGGGGAAGCACATACGTTGAATATCGAAGCGGCAGCTCCTGGGTTTGATAAACTGGTCTTTTTCTGCGGTCAATTTATCCTTGGGAGCGACAAGATCTCACAGGGAAGACAGCTTTTCATTGAATGGTATCGGAAAAAGGCGCAGGAATATATTGGAGAAAGAACCGATCATTACAGCCGGGTCATGAAGCTCGCTCCCAGAGACATCAGGATAAGCAACGCGCGTTCTCGTTGGGGTTCATGTTCTCAGGATAATCATCTGTATTTCAGTTGGCGGCTCATAATGGCGCCGCGTCCCGTCATTGACTACCTGGTCGTGCATGAGTTAGCGCACATGAAAGAAAAGAATCATTCGGAGCGCTTCTGGGGTCTTGTGGGGAATACCATCACCGATTATAGGAAACAGAGAATCTGGCTAAAGAATAATGGACATACGCTGGATATTTAGAAATGGTGAAATGTGTGAGTCTCCCGATATGCTGGAACCTCGGGGAGAATCCTCATTTTTATGTATTTTCTGGCATAATTTTGGTATAAGCGGGCACGTTAGTTTCTTGGTTTATGAAAGAGGCACATGGGCACTGAGTTGATACCCGTAACATCAATGAGCGTGGGCGAAGAAGGGATTATTCAGGCCATCTCCGGAGGCGGGTCTCTCACGAGCAGACTTGCAGGCATGGGTATTGTGACTAGCGCTAAGCTCAAAGTCCTTCGCAAGAGCGGGGGACTGATTATTGTCCAGGTAGCGGATACAAGGGTGGCCCTGGGAGGTGGAGAGGCATCGAAGATGCTGGTATTCAAGGTTGCGGCAGCCCGGGATGAAGGGGAACAGAAAAGGGTTGAAAAGAAACTTCTCGTCGCGCTTGCCGGTCAGCCCAACGTGGGGAAATCAACTGTATTCAATATCCTTACCGGATTATCACAGCATGTAGGCAACTGGCCGGGAAAAACGGTGGAGAAGAAAGAAGGGGCCCACGTTTCGGATGACGTGGAACTGCAGATAGTAGACTTACCCGGCACTTACAGCCTGACTGCCTTCTCCGAGGAGGAGAGGGTTGCGCGTGATTTTATCATCAGTGTGAACCCCGATGTTATTGTCCATCTCGTGAATGCATCTGCACTCGAAAGAAGCCTCTATCTCTTGTCGGAACTGCTGCTTCTGGGTCCGCCGATTGTTGTAGCCGTCAATATGATCGATGTTGCTGAGGCTCAGGGGATCCATGTTGATGTGAAGGCACTGCAAAAATCTCTGGGGATACCGGTCGTGCCCATGGTTGCTACAAAAAACAGGGGCATCAAGGAACTCGTATCCACCGTCATCGCTACGGCAAGAGGGGAACTGGATTATAAACCCAGAATACCCGATGTTTCCCCGGATCACAGGGCGATTTTCGATAGTCTCATGAATCTCATCAAAGAATACGTCCCACCTCCGTTCACCGTCCACTGGACCGCCACGAAGCTCATGGAAGGCGATCCGGAAATATCAAAGGTGATGGAGGGGCTAGTGCCCGCGGATGTGTGGAACAGGATACAAACACTGCTCATCAAGCATGAAGACTCTCTCCACGCTGTGGTCGGCGGCAGGTATGACTGGATCGAAGAGGTTACCCGGGCCACGGTTTCGAGATTCAAAATGGGACAGGTTGTCATGACTGACAGAATCGACCATATTCTCACCCGGCCCATTCTCGGCATTCCCATACTCCTTGCAGTTTTTGCAGGCGTCTTCTTGATGACATATAAGATAGGGTTACCCCTGCAAAAGCAGGTTGAATGGATGGTCTCTGTCCTCGCCGGGTGGCTGGATGCGGCAATCGCCTCTTTTCATCCCTGGGTCAGGGGAATCTTAATCGACGGAGTAATCGGGGGTGTGGGGTCAGTCCTCACCTTGCTTCCCATATTACTCATATTTTTTGCGGTCATGGCTTTTCTGGAAGACGTTGGATATATGGCAAGAGCGGCTTTTGTCATGGACAGATTCATGCACCTTGTGGGCCTTCATGGTAAGAGCTTTATTCCCATGTGTTTGGGTTTCGGGTGTAATGTGCCCTCGGTTCTGGGCACGAGAATTGTAGAGTCCAAAAGGGAGCGGTTGCTCACGATATTTCTTATCCCCTTCGTCCCCTGCACGGCGCGGCTTGCCGTCCTGACATTTGTCTCTGCCGCTCTGTTTGCGGACAAGGCAGCCCTTGTTTCCTGGGCATTGCTGACCATGAACATACTTGTCTTGGGCCTCATAGGCATTTTCATAGATAGATTTATTTTGAAGGATGAGCCCATGCCTTTCATCATGGAGCTGCCGCTCTATCATAAGCCCGACCCCAGAACGATTGGAATCGTTGTATGGGCAAGGACGGTAGCATTTGTGAAGAGGGCGGGCACGGTCATACTGACTGTTTCTGTCGTCATTTGGATTTTCTCCTATTTTCCGAGCGGCGATATGGAGGGCAGCGTTCTCGCGTGGTTCGGCCGCTTCCTGGAGCCGGTGGGGAGTCCGATGGGTCTTGACTGGAAAATGCTGACAGCCTTGATTACGAGCTTCGTGGCGAAAGAGAATGTAATTGCCACCCTCGGAGTTCTTTACGGCGTGGGCGAGCACGGGTTGCTTGCGGTCTTGCCTAATGTTGTGAGCCACGCCTCGGGGCTGGCTTTCCTGGTTGTTCTCATGCTTTTTATTCCCTGCGTTGCCACTGTGACGGTGATGAAAAAAGAAATGGGAAGTACGAAATGGTTTGCGTCCTCTCTGCTCTTGATGTTGATTGTCTCTTTTTCCAGCGGCATCATTGCCTACCACTTTGCTCTGTGGGTGGGACTGTAGAGATTTCTGACATTCAAGCGGCTTTTTGGGTTGGCGGCAGTGAATACAAATTGTCATTTGAGGCATTCGCCGCGCTCTGAATTTATTGCTGGCGTCAGGGCCATAATACCGATCTTGTTAGGCGTGGTCCCGTTCGGCATGATTTACGGCGTGCTGGCCGTTGGTGCCGGGCTGACGGTTGGCGCGGCCATGGGGATGTCGTCTATTGTTTTTGCCGGGTCGGCGCAGTTTGTGGGCGTGCAACTCATTCATGCAGGCGCCCCGGGGATGGTCATCGTCTTTACCACGTTCATCGTGAACCTGCGGCATATACTGTATAGCGCCTCCATCGCCCCTTATCTCGCCCGGCTCAACCCCGGTTGGAAGTGGTTGCTTGCTTATCTACTCACCGACGAGGCGTATGCCGTCACTATCACTCGCTACAATCAAGAAGCGGCCTCATCTGTCAAATCTGCCACCAGGCACTGGTATTTGCTGGGGGCGGGACTGGCGATGTGGAGCACGTGGCAAGTCAGCACCGCCGCGGGTATCATCCTTGGCGCGCAGGTACCATCAAGTTGGTCGCTCGATTTCACCATAGCCCTCACGTTCATCGCGCTCGTCGTGCCGGCGTTGCGCGATCGGCCGAGCGTGGCGGCGGCGCTTTCTGCTGGCATCATCGCCGTCCTGGCTTTTGGCCTGCCCTACAAGCTGGGATTGATAATCGCGGCCATCAGCGGCATGGCAATTGGCCTTTGGGTCGAAGAGAGACAGGTGTCAAACGGCCGCCGTCACGACCGGGGGGACAGCCGATGAATGTGTGGCTCCTTCTCATATGTATGGGCTTAGTCACCTACGCGATCCGTCTATCAATGATCTTGCTGATCGGGCGCGTCAATCTACCACCGATCATTCAATGGGCCCTGTGCCTCGTGCCTCCGGCAGTTTTGTCTGCGATTATTTTTCCGGAGTTGCTGATGCCGAAAGGCACGCTCGATTTGTCCTTCGGAAATCTCCGGCTGCTTGCGGGAGCGCTGGCCGCCGCTGTTGCCTGGCGCACCAGGAATGTACTGCTCACGATCGGAGTGGGCATGGTGGCGCTCTGGGTCTTGCAGGCGGTGATCATTCATTGAGTGAGAGCCGTTTCTGCCATGCGTTTATAATTGGCTGAGATAGCCGAAGCTGTTGAGAGTGGTTTTGGAGTCTGGCTGCATGTCTGGCGAATCATTTTGATAGGTATCCTGCATCAATAGTGTTATATTAACAACATTATTGGTATGGTATTATTGGTATGGTGGTAAGGAGGATGGATGAACAAGAGAACCATAGCGTCCATTTTGTTTGCATTTGTTTTGGTCTTCGTAATTTGCGGAAGCCTGCGCGCTGAAACTGTAGAAGAGACCTTGAGAAAAGAATTTCCTGGAGCAGATTTTGATGCAATTAAACAAACCGATGTGAAGGGCGTATACGAAGTCATTAAAGGTTCTGATATAATTTATTTTGTTCCGGACCCTGGCTATCTTATCGTCGGGAATATCTACGATAAGGAGGGAAGGAACCTCACCGAAGAGAGAAAGAACACGCTTTTTGCTGAAAGCGCAAAAAAACTTCCGTTGGACAAGGCCGTCAAGGTAGGAAACGGCAAAAATATTATTGTAGAATTCACCGATCCCGATTGCCCATATTGCAGGACTGCATCCTCCTTTTTAGGACAGAGAAAGGACGTGACGCGCTATGTTTTCTTTTTCCCTCTTCCCATGCACGAGGACGCTGAGAACAAAATAAAATATATCTTTTGCGCCACCGATCGGGCGAAAGCTTACGAAGATGTCATGCAGGGCAAGTTAGATAATCAGAAATATGAAAAATGCTTAAAACCTGAGGCAGCTAAACTCTTAGAGATTCACAAACAGATAGGGCAAAAGATGGGCATAAGCGGCACACCGTTCTTTATCATTAACGAGAAGAAGTCGGTCGTTGGCGCAAATATTCCCGAGATCGAAGAAGCTTTAAAGAAGTGAAATTTGTGTGACCGACGTGGCATCTTTGTTTTCCATTGCCTCTCCTTCCCGTAATTTTGATGAGTATACAATCTTTCGAATGATAATCCTCAAAAATCTAACAAAACGATTAATATTGTTATGCCCTGTTACTAACTTTAATATGATCTGATATTACATATGAAAAGAGGGGGTGATTTTCTGATTGAACATGAATCGACCCGAGGGTCACAAAAATACTAAAGGGAGGGACTGTACAGATGGCACACGATAAAAGGATTTTGAAGAATGAAGAGAAGATCGAGGAACTCAGAAGATCGATACCGGATTGGATAAAAAATCTTAAAAGGCCCCCGACACCTATTCTGTCGCCTAAGTTTGGACCTTTGGAAGGCATCCGTGTTACAAGCACCGGAATCATTGCCGCTCAACCTTTCATGGCGACAAAGATGGCTGATTTTGGAGCTGAAACGATACACGTTGAGAGGCCTGGCGGAGATCCCTACCGGATCATTCCGCCGCTCATGACGAAAGGGCCCAGGGAGCATAGCTGTGATGCCGCGGAGATTACCAAGAATAAATTGTCCCTGGGCCTCGACATCAAGTACAAGAAAGGCAGAGAGATCCTTATGGCACTCTGGAAGATATCCGATGTGTGGATGGAGTCTTCAGCGCCCGGTACAATCGAGAGGGCCGGTATTACGGCTGAGCTTGCCTTGGCGGTCAACCCCAAGCTCGTAATCGTACGGGTCAGCACCTACGGGCAGTTTGGCAAGGACGATTACCTGGGGCGTCCAGGATATGATGGGCTGGCTCAGGCATATGGTGGAATGATGAGCATCACAGGAGACCCGAGCGGTCCCCCCCAGAGGGCAAAAACCTATACGGGCGACATCTTGACATCACTTACGGGCTGGGCGGCCACTCTGATGGCTCTCATGGTCGTTCAGAAGACAGGAAAGGGGCAGGTCATTGATTGTGCCCAGTTCGAGGCCGTTGCCCAGACTCAGGGAAACGTTCTGCCCCTTTATACTGGACAGGGCGTGAGCTATGGGCACACGGGGAACCGCGCCGCGGGGTTCCAACCATATGATACCTTCAAGTGCAAGGACGGCTATGTTTTCATCGGAGCCTTCGGGGGGGCGATCTATCCAAGGGTGCCTAAGTTCCTGGGCCTAGATCCGGAAGTTTACAATTACAATGAGTGCTCGAAGGACGCCGCCGCCGTAAACTCGGAGAAGGGCAAGGAACTTGACAGGCGACTACGGGAATACTGCGCGGCCCGCACTGGTCTTGAGGTAGAGACGGAACTTAACAAGGCCCAGATAGGCTGTTCGAGGATTTTCGGTGCCAAGGACCAGTATGCGGACGAACATTATAACCTCAGGGAAATGATCGTGCCTGTCCTGGATCACCAATCGGGTATTCCCATCCGGGTTTACGGCATCGTGCCCAAGATGTCGCTGACCCCTGGGAAGGTCTGGAGAGGGGCGCCCTCTATCGGGCAGGATACCGAGGACATTCTTTCGAAGATGATCGGATTGCCTGACGGTGAGATCAAGACGCTCTTTGCCGAGAAGGTCGTCCACCAAACGGAGCCATTCACAAAACCGCAGGTCGAAGCTGCCAATCCCTGATTTCTGCATTTAACGGGCGGGCAATCAGCGCTATTAATTGAAACGGTTGATGGGTTTAAGTAATTAGGGAAAATTTTAGCCGTAAAGAAGCACATAAGCGGCACACCATTTTTTATCATTAACGAGAAAAAGTCGAAGTGGATGATTGTGTGTCAAGGACAAACGACCGTAGATTGCTGAGCGTGCCGATGAGAGGTTTCAACGATTCTGCGAGGAGGTTAGCTGGTGAATGGCACCGAACGCTTTCTTCAAAATCCCGTCATTTCCGTTGAGAAAAAAATTTTCACAGGCGAGAAGTCGGATCCGGTAGCGAGCGCAAACACCTTAGCTTGCTGCGGAAAGTTTCAATTTTATAAATTATACAAGATTGTATCATTGATATGCAAAGATACACATAATCGTTATTATCTCAAATTACAGTGAATAGACTTTAATAATAGTCATATCTGTAACTTAGATTAATATTTGCGCTTGGCATTATAATTGCTCTTTCTTTGACGCATGGGCCAATGAAGTTCTGAAGCTAGTCCGGAGAATGCGTGCGGGCAAAGAGGAGCGAGAAGGTATGTGGATGTATTTATCAAATGTTGACAGAGCCGTCATTTCATCGGTCCTTGTTTATTGCGCAGTAGTAATTATGGAAATCATCAGAGGTATGCGAAGATGTCCGCAGGAGAGGATGATACGAGACAAGACGGTTTGAGAAATCTCGTTGAGACGTATGAACGGGACCTCATTACCGACGCCTTAAAAATCACGCTTGGCAATCAGAGCCACGCGGCCCGACTCTTGGGCACATCAAAGAGGACAATCAATTATAAGGTTCAGAAGTACGCTATCGAACTAAAGCACTTCAAGTTAGCACGTCTCAAGACGAAAAGAGGCATTACGGAATCCACCGCGAAGGAGATTCCGAAAAGCAATATCAATCCGCCTGAAATTTCCTGAAGAGATCGCCTGAGAGTCTCTCCCCATTTAAGCAAGCGGTGCGAAGCATCGCGGTAATAGTTGGTCATTAAATGCCCGCGAATCTCCTCGCTGCATATTCAGAGGACATCACGTTGGTCATATTGTTTTTCACTGCATGGTATGGTGAATCTATATGATAAGGGCTTGAAAAATAATTCCCCGAAAAGGTATAAGAAATCGGAGACGAATCCGCTGGGCGTCGTCTCTTGATGGGGAAACTTCTGTGTAGAAGACTATATGCGTGGTTTCTATTGCTCCTTCGTAAATTCCGGCAGAGAGGTAACGTATGCAGACGACCATCTGCACTATAGGCCATTCAACAAACACTGTTAATGAATTTGTTGAAATGCTTCAGGCATTCCATATCGAGATGGTAGTCGATGTCAGGTCTATTCCTAAATCCCGTCATAATCCCCAGTTCAATAGAGACGAACTAAAGAAGAGTTTGCGCAAGTATAAAATTGACTACATGCACTTGGGTCTTCTCGGCGGGCTGCGACACACCACAAAAGCGTCCATCAATACGGCTTGGAAGAACGCTTCATTCCGGGGCTTCGCGGACTATATGCAGACTCCTGAATTTGCCGAAGGGATGGAGCAATTGGTCGGTTTTGCCAAGGAAAAAAGGGTTGCCATTATGTGTTCGGAGGCTCTCCCGTGGCGCTGTCATCGATCACTCATTGGAGACGCGCTCCTGGTGCGCCATTACCATGTTGAGGATATTGTGAGCGGCAAGACCTCTAAACCTCATACGCTGACAGCCTGGGCAAAAGTGAAGGGTATGGATATCACATATCCGGAGCCCAAAAGCTGAGAAACAAGCGAAGGGAGAATCTTATCCTAACGCCGGATTATTCTCGCTGATCCCATCACCAAGGCGAGCAATCTGCGGATTTCCATGATGCTTCCCAAAGAATCCTTGTTCTCGATGTCCTATCTCATCCATGCGCCTCGTCCCAGTTTCTTCCTGAGGAGATGTCCACCTTGAGAGGCACCTTCAGTTTGATCACCCCTTCCATCTCCGTCTTGACGAGGGCCAATACTTCTTTCTTCTCTGCGAGAGGAACTTCAAAGACCAGCTCATCGTGGACCTGCATGATCATGCTGGCCATGAGATGTTTTTTCGCCATCAGGTGTGAGATATTGATCATGGCCACTTTAATAAGATCGGCGGCTGTTCCTTGGATCGGGGTGTTCATTGCCGTGCGCTCCGCAAACTGCCGTACAGGGGCATTGGTGCTGTTTATCTCGGGAAGATAGCGGCGCCGGTTGAGAAGGGTGGAAACGTACCCATCATTTCGTGCGTTCTTGAGGATTTCGTCCAGATAGGCTCTCACCGCCGGGTACTTGCTAAAATATTCGTCGATGTAAACCTGGGCTGTCTTCTGCGGCACATTTAGTTCCTTCGAAAGACCGAAGGCGCTCATGCCGTAGAGGATGCCGAAATTGATAACCTTGGCTTGCCGTCTCATCTCGGCTGTGACCATTTCCGGGAACACACTGAAGACATTCGCCGCTGTTGCAGTGTGGATATCAACATCCTCCTTGAAGGCGTCGATCAAGGCGCTGTCACAGGAAAGATGTGCAAGTATCCGGAGTTCGATCTGGGAGTAATCGGCGGAGATGATTTCCCAGCCTTCCGGTGCAATGAAGGCCTGCCTGATTCTTTTTCCCTCCGGTGTCCTGATGGGGATATTCTGCAGGTTCGGATTGCTGGAGGAGAGCCTACCCGTTGCTGTCACAGTTTGGTTGTAGGATGTGTGGATGCGGCCTGTCTCCGGGTTTATCAGCAACGGCAAGGCGTCGATGTAGGTTGATCTCAGCTTCGCCATGGTTCGGTATGACAGGATTTCCGCGGGGAGTTCATGGCTCCGGGCGAGGTTGGTTAAGACTTCAATGTCTGTCGAGTGTCCCTCTTTCGTCTTCTTCCCTTTGGGTAGACCGAGCTTTTCGAAGAGAACTACCTGGAGTTGTTTCGGCGAACTGATATTGAATTTCTCTCCGGCCAATTGGTAGACCTTTTCCTCGGTAAGAGACATCAATTGTTCGATCTCTCTCGACATCGTCGCAAGGAACTGCGTATCCAGAAGTACGCCCTTCTTTTCCATGGCGGCAAGAACGGAAACGAGGGGCAGCTCTACCCCATAGTAGAGGTCTTTGAATCCGTCTTCTACAATTTTCTCATGCAGCGGCGCGGCGAGTGCCAAGATAGCATCGGCCCTCCTGCACGCGTAATCCCTGGCCTTCTCGACGGGGATAACGCTGAAAGAAACAGCTTTAGCGCCGCTGCCGATCAAATCCTTCGGATGCGTAATGTGCCTGCCGAGGTAATTCCTGACTACATCGGCCAGCTCGAAGCTGTGCTTAGCCGGATTCAGTATGTAGGAGCCGACCATAGTGTCACACCCCAGTCCTTGCAGATCGACGCCCCTTCGGACCAGGATGATCATGGCATTCTTCATGTCGTGGCCGTGCTTCTTGATACCGTGACTGGAGAGGGAGGGCGTCAGGCCTTCCATGACATCGCGTGAAGTGAGCTGCTGCGGCACACCCATGTATGTGTGGGAAAGCGGGATGTAGAAGGCTTCTCCCGGCGAGAAACAGACAGAGATGCCCACAATATCTGCAAGCATCGGCACATCCGTACTCCTTACCATATCGAAAGCAAATTCCTTCACATGCCCGAGCCGTTCAATCAAGGCCGCAAATTCAGTGCCCGTGAGGATGAGACCATATTGTCCTTTGATCGATTCCTCTTTGATTTTCAGTTCCTGAAGGAGTGATGAGAATTCGAATTCCTTGAACAGGGCCTGCAATACTTCACTGTCAGGTCCCGAATAGCGCATGCTTTCGGGATCAACATCAAGGTCCGCGTCCGTCTTGATTTTGGCGAGATCGTGGCTCATTCTGGCCTGGTCAGCGAACGACCGCAAACTTTCGCGGGTCTTCGGGTTTCGCACCTTGTCGATGTTTTGCAGAACTCCCTCCACGGAACCGAATTCCTCAATAAGGCGCTGTGCGGTCTTCGGACCTATGCCGGGAACGCCCGGGATATTATCCGATTGATCGCCCGTGAGGCCAAGAATCTCTATCACCTTCTCAGGGGCGACGCCGAATCGCTCTTTGACGGCTTTGACATCGTAGGACTTGTCCTTCATGGTATCTATCATCGTGACCTTATCGGAAACTAGCTGCATCATGTCCTTGTCGCCGGAGACGATGACCGTTTTGATATTTTCATCCGCGCACTTTCTGGCCAGCGTCCCGATAATGTCATCGGCCTCCAGTCCCTGCATTTCCAGGACAGGAATGGAAAAACCGCGGATGATGTCCTTGATGCAAGGTATCTGCAATATGAGGTCATCGGGAGTGGCCCTTCTCGTGGCCTTGTAGGCCTGGAAGGCCTCATGACGGAAGGTGGGACCCTTGAGGTCGAAGACGACGGCAATGTACTGCGGCTTCCAGTCCCGCAGCAGCTTCAGGAGCATCGTGGTAAAACCATAGATGGCATTGGTGGGGAAACCTTTGGAATTGGATAATTCCCTGATTGCGTAAAAGGCGCGATATACATAATTGCTGCCGTCGATTAAGAACAGGGTAGGTTCTTCAGCTTCTTTTGCCATCATGTATCTTCTTTATAATTGCCAATACTGGACAAATAAATTTACTTGCCCCCGTTTTTTAAAGGGAATCGGGGGGATTTTTTTATTCCCATTGCAAAATTCCTCTAAATCTCCCTTTATGAAAGGGAGACTTAATGGAATCAAAAGTCGCGGGCGAAGGCACAAATCAGGCTCGTTCTGTTTCACAATTCAAACGTTGCATCGATCTTGAAAGTCTGTACAGCGGTCATGCTGATGATATCCGTGATGCCCGTCTTGTCGCGTATTTCGCCGAGGGATTTCTTCAGCGTCTCCTCATCGGAGGCGATGAAAGTGAACCAGACATTGTATTCATGGCTTCTATGGTAATTGTGCGTGACGCCGGCATAGGAATTCACAACCGCGACGAACTTCTTCAATCTTTCTTTGGGAACCTTCGCGGCGCAAAGAGTGCTCGCATAGCCCATCTTCTTGGAATCAAAGACAGCTCCGATCCGGCGGATAATTCCCTCTTCCTTCAATTTCTTAATGCGCAGAAGAGCCTCATCCTCACTAATGCCTGCCTTAGCAGCTACTTCCTTGAAGGGTTCTTCAACCACCGGAAAATCCTTCTGGATGATATTCAAAATCTTCTTGTCGATGCTATCCATCATCTTTTCGGTTCGTAGATGCAGAATGGTTCGGGGGCCAAGTAGTCTCCTGTAATCTCGTAGGCCCGCGCGCGGCAGCCGCCGCAGACTTTGATGAATTCACACCGGCCGCATTTGCCTTTGTATTTATTCAAATCACGGAGGCCGCCAAATACCGGGGAGCTGTTCCAGATGTCCTTGAATTCTTTCTCTCTGATCTGGCCGCAATCGACTTCCAGATAGCCGCAAGGCTGGACCTGCCCTGTATGAGAGATAAAGCAGAAGGCGCTTCCTCCCAGACAGCCGCGTGTCATGGCATGCAAAGGATCTCCCGCGCCCTCATCCTTAGCCGCTTTCCCCTGTTTTCTCTGCTTCAGGATACGATAATAATGGGGCGCGCATGTAGCCTTTAGTTGTATCGGGCAACTGAGGCTTGCCTCGTAGAACCAGTTCAGCGTCTTTTCGTAATCTGTGGGAGATATGGCCTGTTCCGCCATCTCTTTTCCCCGGCCGGTCGGAACGAGGAGAAAGATATGGTGTGCGGCTGCACCGAGCCTGACGGCCAGATCCATGATACCGGGGAGTTGATCCAGATTGGCTTTCGTTATAGTCGTGTTGATCTGAAATTGCATACCAGCTTTTTTCATTGCTTCAACGCCGGCGAGCGCTCCGGCAAAGGCACCGGCCACATTACGAAAGGCATCGTGACTTTCTGCATTCAAACCGTCGATGCTGATGCTGACGCGCTTAATGCCCGCCCTGAGCATATTGCCGGCGGACTGTTTTGTGACCAGGGTTCCGTTGGTAGCCATAACCACGCGGAGTCCTTTCTTGTCTCCGTAAGCGGCAATCTCGAATATGTCCGAACGGAGGAGCGGTTCCCCGCCGGTGAGAATGATCACGGGTTTGCTCACAGCACTAATCTCATCTATGAGATGCAAAGCCTCGTCTGTCGTGAGTTCACCGGCATAAGGGCCGCACCCGGCCGACGCCCGGCAATGGATGCAGGCGAGGTTACAGCTCCGGGTCACTTCCCAGGCAACCATGCGGAGTGTATGCGGCAGGACTGGTAATTTTTTGATTTTCATTTTGTCGTGATAAGCCAATTTCCAATGTGTCATTCCTGTCCCCGATAAGAACATTCGAGGAGAGGCTCCAGCAGGAATCTATCTACTTTATGATATTATGGTACAAGTCACTCCAATTGGGTTTATCTTTTTCGATCAGTTCGATCTTCCATTCTCTTTTCCACTTCTTCATTCTTTTTTCTCTTGTAATGGCTTGATTAATATCATCATAAGCTTCAAAATGGACAAGATCATGGACATGGTACTTCTTTGTAAAACCTTCGACGAGATTGTTCTCGTGTGCATATACTCTTGCAATCAAATCATTTGTTACTCCTATATATAGAGTGCCTTTCTTCTTATTGGCCAGAATATAGACGTAGTACGACTTCATACAATTGTGGATTCCTGCTTCTACAGGAATGACATTAAAGGAGCGATCTTCGCATCAGCGATAAAGATGGCGTACTTTATCAACTATTTCTGCAGAAACTTGGCCGCCTCCGTGGCGAAATAGGTGATGATGATGTCCGCTCCCGCTCTCTTGATGGAAGTGAGCGCTTCCATCATTGCCCTCTCTCCATCCATCCATCCAAGTTTGGCCGCTGCCTTGATCATGGAGAATTCGCCGCTCACATTGTAGGCCGCAATGGGGAGGTCAAACTCCTCCCGTGCGCGGCGGATGATATCGAGGTAGGGCAGCGCGGGTTTGACCATGATGATGTCGGCTCCTTCTTCGACATCGAGGCTTATCTCACGAATAGCTTCATCCCCGTTGGCCGGATCCATCTGGTATGCCTTGCGATCGCCGAACTGCGGCGCGCTTTCCGCGGCCTCACGGAATGGGCCGTAGAAGCACGAGGCATATTTGGCGGAGTAGGCCATGATCGGCAGGTTGTCGAAGCCGGCTTCATCCAGGGCATCACGGATGGCGCCGACCTGGCCGTCCATCATGGCGGACGGGGCGACCATATCCGCACCCGCTTTTACGTGAGACAGGGCGGTTTCCGCTATGACTTCGAGCGATGCATCATTGTCCACTTCACCCTTGTCGATCATCCCGCAGTGGCCATGGCTCGTGTATTCGCAGAGGCACACGTCGGTAATGACGATAATGTCAGGAACCTTGTCTTTGATTCTTTTGACTGTCTGCTGAACAACGCCGTTTTTCATGAAAGCTCCGGATGCGACCTCGTCCTTTTTATCCGGGATGCCAAAGAGAAGAACGGCAGGGATGCCCAGGTCTTTCGCCTTCTGCACTTCTTTCACCAAATGGTCAGCGGACATTTGAAAATTTCCCGGCATGGAGCTGATCGGCTTTTTCAAATCCTTCCCGAAGATCGCAAAAAGAGGATATACTAAATTATCAACGGACAGCTTCGTTTCCCTGATCATCCTCCGGAAATTTTCATTTTTTCTCAACCGCCGCGGTCTGTAAGCAGGAAAATACATGATTTATCTTGGACCTCCTTTTCTTATGTTCACATTTTTTTGCTGAAATATTTTGTCAGCGTTTCAACCAGGCCCGGTATGGTATATCGTTCCTGGATTATATCCGCGGGAAGGCCGGCCTTCTTGACGGCTGCGGCTGTGACCGGCCCGATGCAGGCGATTTTGACTCCCTTCGGCGTCACATAATCATGTCCCATGATTTCCATGAAATTGGCAACTGTCGAAGGACTGGTAAATGTGATGACGTCCACCTTCCCCTCATTCATCAATTTCTCAAGCTCCGCTTTATCTTTTCCCGAATTGACGGTTCGATATGCAGTTACCACATCGACCTTTGTCCCGAGTTTCGCGAGCCCTTCAGGAATGACGTCGCGAGCCGTTTCGGCTCTGGGGAGGAGTATCCTGCTTCTCCTCAAATTGATTCTCTCAAAAGCCTGGACCACCCCCTCGGAAATGAACTCGTCAGGCACAAGATCAACCCGGATGCCTAAATGTTCAAACTGGGCTGCTGTGGCGGGCCCGATCGTGCAGATCCGGAGTTCTTTTAGATCCCGGATATCCCGTCCGAGTTCTTTCAGACGCCTCAAAAAAAATACTACGCCGTTGGCGCTGGTGAAGATGATCCACTGGTATGCCGAGAGTTCGGCGATCGCCAGGTCAAGCCCGTCATAACTGACGGGAGGGACGATCTTGATTGTCGGGAAATTTATCACCCGTGCGCCCTGCGCATGAAGAAGGTTTGCGAATTCTTCCGTCTGCGCCTCTGGTCTCGTGATTACGATACCTTTACCGAAGAGGGGTTGCGTCTCGTACCAGTTGAGCACGCTCCGCAGATCCACGACGCCTCCCACCACCAATATGGCCGGGGGAGAAAAATGTCTATCCTCCGCTCTATCGGCAATGTTGCTGATGGTTCCTATCAGGGTCTCCTGATTTTCCGTCGTCCCCCAGCGGATGAGGGCAGCAGGCGTATCAGCATGCTTGCCGTGCTGCATTAGATTGGCTGTAATCCGGCTGAGATTCTTCACACCCATGAGAAAGACAATGGTGCCGATTCCCGCAAGACTCTTCCAATCGATATCGCTCTCTTGTTTTGTCGCGTCCTCATGTCCCGTCACAAAGGCGACGGTGGACGTATGGCCGCGATGCGTGAGCGGGATACCTGCATATGCCGGGACTGCAGCGGCGGATGTTACACCCGGAACAACCTCAAAGGGGATGCCGGACTGCGCCAGGATTTCCGCCTCTTCCCCGCCGCGGCCGAAGATGAACGGGTCCCCGCCCTTGACTCTTGCGACAATATTTCCCTGCTTCGCCTCTTCAAGGAGGAGCCGATTTATTTCATCCTGCGGCAGCGTATGGTCTCCCCCCTTTTTCCCCGCGTAGATCAACCGCGCCGATTCCTTCGCCCGCTGTATGATCTCCTCGTTCACGAGGTGGTCGTAGATGATGACATCAGCTTCCCTGAGGTATCTCAGACCCTTTATCGTGAGCAGTCCGGGGTCTCCCGGGCCGGCCCCGATGATATAAACCTTACCCTTCTTCGCCACAGGAAAGCCCCTTTCTGTAAACCTCATCCATTATCGCCTGTCCGCCCTTCAAGAGGATTCTTTCCGCGAGTGATATTCCCAGAATCTCGGCGTCTTCGCTTACTCCTCTTACTTCATCTTTTATCAACTCTTTGCCGTCCAGGCTTCCCAGGAGTCCCGTAACGGTCAGGTCGTTTCCTTCCTTCAGTCCGTAGGCGGCCACGGGCAACTGGCATCCCCCGCCCAGTCTCCCCAGAAATGCACGCTCCGCGCTTACCTCCACCCACGTGCGCGGATGGTTAAGGAAAGAAACGGCGCGGCGGACAGCTTTATCGTTCTTTCTCAATTCCATGCCGAGCACGCCTTGGCCTGCGGCGGGGAGCATTATTTCGACCGGTATGACCTCCGTGATACGGTCCGCCCATCCCATGCGCTTCAGTCCCGCTGCGGCCACGATGATGCCGTCGAGGCCGTCCGTTTGAATTTTTCTTATGCGTGTATCGAGGTTGCCGCGTATAGGAACAAGTTCGAGATCCGGAAAAAGGTGAAGGAGCTGGAATCCCCTCCTCAGGGAACCCGTGCCGATACGCGCGCCGGCCCGCATATCCGCAAGCTTTTTTTGGTCCTTCGAGATCAGCACGTCGTGCGGATCTTCCCTTTCCGACATCACACCGATCTCCAGACCATCCGGGAGTTCCATGGGCACGTCCTTCATGCTATGGACTGCGATATCTACTTCGTCCCGGAGAAGTGCGTCCTCAATCTCTTTCACAAAAAGACCCTTTCCCCCGACTTTCGCCAGAGGCACGTCCTGCAGGATGTCTCCCTTTGTCTTGATCACTACAGTTTCGACAGCGATGGCGGGTGTCCCTCTCCGCAACCTCTCTGCAACCCACCTGGTTTGCGTCAGTGCGAGAAGGCTTCCCCGTGTTCCTATTCTCAGTACGCTTCTAATATGCCTGTCTCCTCATTTATCATCCAGTCCGAACAGCCTCCTGATCGCGGCAATGTAGGGCAGCGCGCTATTATCCTTGCTTTCCTCCTTCAGTCCGGTGATAGGATCGTGCAGCACCTTGTTGATAATGGCATTCGCCATGATCTCTATATTTCTCTTTTCGTCTTCCGTGAGATTCTCCATCCAGGCGGACGACTTCGCAATCTCCCCTCTAATGATGCTCTCCATTTTTTCGCGGAGGGAAATGATCGTCGGCACGACTTCCAGGGTGCTGAACCATTCAAGATATTTTGTCACCTCTTCGTCTATGATAGTCTCCGCCTTCTCCGCCTCCTTCTTCCGGCTTTTCAGGTTGCCGTCCACAATATCCTGAAGGTCATCAATATTGTAGAGGTACACGTTATCGATTTCACCCACCGCAGGGTCGATGTCTCTCGGCACGGCAATGTCGATGAGAAAGAGGAGACGGTTCTTGCGTCTGCGGATGGCCGCTTCGATCATAGGGGGCGTAAGCACGTAGCCGGGCGCCCCTGTAGAGGTTATGACAATATCGACGTCGTGCAGCTTTTCCGGGAGCATGTCAAACTCTATGGCAGTGCCGTGAAAATCCTCGGCCATTTTCACTGCTCGGGCATATGTTCTGTTGGCGATGAATATCTTTCCCACCCTGCGGCTGGTAAGATGCTTTGCCGCAAGCTCCGACATTTCACCGGCTCCGACGAGGAGAACATTCCTCCCTTCAATAACGCCGAATATCTTCTTTGCCAGCTCCACGGTGGCAAAACTGACGGACACGGCGTTGTTCGCAATTCCCGTTTCGCTTCTAACCCTTTTTGCCACTCTGAAGGCATGATGGAGGATCTTGTTCAGTATGACACCGCTTGCGTTATGATCAACGGCGGTGCGGAACGCATCCTTGATCTGTCCCAGAATCTGCGGTTCACCCATGACCATAGAGTCGATGCTCGATGCCACACGGAACAGATGGCGTACCGCTTCATGGTCATGGTGTAGGTAGAGGCATTTGTTCATCTCCTCTGTAGAAAGATTGCCATGATGAAAAATAAAATCCCTCAGCCTCGCGACAGCACCCTCACTGTCTGCCGCATTTGCCAGGACCTCCACGCGGTTGCAAGTGGCAAGATACAGCCCTTCCTTTATCTCCGGGATATTCATTATTTCCGCAAGATGGCTGATGTCGTCCCCGCAGGATATAGAAAGGCGCTCCCTGATTTCCAGGGGGGCCGTTTTATGGTTCATGCCGATAAGAATGATATTCATCGTGTTATATGAATCTGTGTGCAGTCACAAAGAGGAGGCTCGTAAGCACAAGCGAAATCAGGAGTGCGGCGAATGCCAGCAGCGTGAAAAGCGCCGCCTTGTGTCCCTTCCAGCCCATGGCAAGCCTTTGATGAAGCAGCACGGCATAGGAGAACCACGCCGCGAGCGTCCATGTCTGTTTGGGGTCCCATTGCCAAAGGCTGCCCCAGACGCTTCTCGCCCATATGGAACCTACGAGGACGCCGAGAGTGAGCAAGGAAAATCCCAGCATGAGGCATATATGGTTAATCCTATCCAGGTCTGTAAGGGAAGGCAGCACCTTGCTGAAGCTGCTCACCTTCTTATTCTTTAGTAAACCTTCCTGGATGAGATACATAGCGCCCGCGCAGGTGGCCAGAGCAAAAAGAGCCTCTCCTGTTACGGCGAGTATCACATGAACCGGCACCAGGTTGCTCTGCAGTGCGGCGGGAATGGAAACGTATCCTGCCAGGTCTTTCGAGGCCGCGATCATGAGGAGAAAACTCACGGGAGAAACGAAGGCGCCCAGCACCCTGGTCTTCGTCTTCAATTGGAAGGCAAGATAAATGCCGGCCATTGCCCATGCGAAAAAAGAAAGCATTTCATGGAAGGTGATCACGGGATTCTGGCCGGTCTTGATGCATCTCATTGCCAAGAACAAGGTATGGAATGCAAAGGCCGAGAATAGAATCCATGTGGAGACTCTCGCTATCAGCACCCTTCTCGTATAGAGGGATCCCAGGTATCCTAAGGCGCTGAGAAGGTAGACAACAAGAGCCAACCTGAAAAAAATGATATCCATCAGTCACCAACTTTTATTTTTTCGCCGGTAATGTCGTAAATTATTTTTCTTACCTTATCCCAGCTCTCATCTTTTATGTGCTTCAGGATGTCTGAATGCACGACCGCTTCAAACAAGCGCCTGTTCTCGTCAGAGGAACGTCCCTTCACGACGAACTTTTCTCTCAGTTGGCCCATCACCTCGAGGAGGGTCTGATATTCCATCCCGAAGCGCTGTTCCATCTCTTCCCTCAGTTTCTTCGCGAGAGCCGGGCTTTTCCCGCCGGTGGATATGGCGATCAGGAGGTCTCCCTGCTCGATGAGGGAAGGAAGGACAAAATCACATTTGTCGGGGTCATCCACAATATTGACGAGTATACCCTTCTCTTTTCCATCGCGCGCGATCTTTGCATTTATGTCATCGTGATCCGTAGCGCCGATCATCAGGAAGGCATCATCGATAAAGGACTTCTCATAATCGGCAGCGATGTGATTTATTCTGCCTGCTTTTTTCATCGCTTCCAGACCGGGCGTCAACGTCTTTCCCACAACAGCGACACTGGCGCCGAAATCGAGAAGACGTTCCACCTTCCTTTCGGCGACATCGCCTCCGCCTATGACTACGCATCTTTTATCTGTGATATCGAGAAATAACGGGTAATATTTCACTGCCCTTCCTTTATGAAGTCGAGACCTTCGAGAAAAAAACGTAGTGAAGACTTTCATGTCTATCATAAAAGCAGGACTAAAGTCCTACACTACAGAATTTATTTCCACGTCCGCCCTATACATAGTGCAGACCTTCAGGTCTGCTGTGCTTTTTCCCACTCCCTGGCGTTGTCGTAAGTATAGAGAATTAATGCAAGCTATCACGAAGACCTTTAAAATTCAAGCTGCTTGAAATATCATCGAAAAGAGGATATACAAAGATATCCAACCATTTCAGGTCAGGGAGGGACAAAAATGCCAGAAGTGACCGGGCTGAGCGGGGAAAAAAAGGGGCAATGGCTGAAGATCGAACTGTCCGTATCACCGCTGCTGATCGATGCATTGTCAAACTTCCTTACTGAAATAGGCGTCCCGGGAGCGTTTCAGGAAGAACTGGCGCCACAGGCCCCAGGGGACTTTGGGCTTTCTGAAACGCGAGAAGTCCTTAAAGCATACCTACCCTTTGACGGGCGCCTGGAAGATCGCGTTGCCTTCCTGAAGACATATTTGGAAAGCGTCTCCGGTCTCTTCCCCGGAATGGAAGAGCCCCGCCTTTCCATGGAAATAGTTGCAGATCAGGATTGGGGGGAAGAGTGGAAGAAATATTTTAAGCCCCTGCGTGTGAGCAAGAATATTGTTATCAAACCTACCTGGGAGAGATACACCCCTGCAGGTCGGGACATTGTGATTGAGATAGACCCGGGAATGGCGTTCGGAACGGGCCAGCATCCTTCGACGAGGATGTGTCTGGAAGCGATTGAGGAAATCCTTCTGAAAGACAGGGGCGTCAAGAAGTGGCGAGTCCTCGACGTCGGAACGGGTACAGGCATCCTTGGCATCTCCTGCGCAAAACTCGGTGCAGAAAGAGTGGTGTGCGTCGATATTGATAAGAAGGCCGCTGTGATTGCCCACGAAAACGCGATGATCAATAATGTGGCTGACAGGGTGGAGATCATCAACCGCGATGTCAATACCATCAACGAGCCGTTTGATCTCATCGTTGCCAACCTCACGGCCAAGATACTGGTGCGTCTCCGCGACCACTTGATGTCTTTGATCGAGAAAGATGGTTATCTGGTAATTTCGGGTATCATTGACCAGAATAAAACCGATATTGAATCTCATTTCCTGAAGGGCACATTCTCCGTCCACCAGATCATCTCGGAAAAGGAATGGATTTGCTACGTTCTGCAAAGAAAAGGAAATCAGCCTTGAGTACCGCAAAAGAGCGTTTGGCATTTTTTTGCCATCCAGCCTGCTGACCAATTTCCAATTGTTTTGTGAGGGAATAAACCTTGACGGTGCCGAGAATTTATTTCCCCGGGATTACAGGGAAGGGTGAGATATTTGGTCTTGGTGGAGAGAACCTAAGGTATGTCAAGTCCGTCCTCAGGATGAAGAAGGGCGACCATCTGGTTCTTTTTGACGGCGCCGGATGGGAATACGAAACTGTAATAAAGAACTTCTCCGCCGATGGAATCAAGGTTGAGGTCTTGGGAAAGAATAGGATAGAGGACGAGTCTCTGAATATTACGGTTCTTCAGGCCCTCCCCAAGGCGAACAAGATGGATTCCATAGTCCGCAAGGCAACCGAACTGGGCGCTCGCACAATCATCCCCTTCCGGTCGGCAAGATCCATCCCCCAATTGACGGCGGAGAAGGCCCATGTGAGGGTGTTGCGCTGGCGAAGCATAGCCACCGAAGCGGCAAGGCCGTGTGGAAGAGCCGATATACCGGAAGTAAGCGATGTTCTCACCTTTGAAGAGATGCTTGCATCTGTTGAAGAGAAGGCGCTCAAGATTATTTTCTGGGAAGAAGAATCTCAAAGAGGCGTAAAGAAACTATTGCGTGACAATAGATATGAAGGAGCAAGAGACATCACAGTCATGATAGGTCCGGAGGGAGGATTCTCAAGAGAGGAAGTGGCGAGCGCCGTGAGAAGGGGATTCATATCTGTAAGTTTGGGCAGGAATGTACTGAAAGTGGAGACGGCCGTTGTCACTATTCTTTCCATAATACAATATGAATTGGGTATCTTCGGAGGAGAGCCGGAAGGGGGTAAGCTGTAGTGGTGGAAAATAGTTACGGAGGCTTCTGGCGCAGAGCGATGGCGTTTTCCGTCGATAAAATAATCCTCTTTTTCACTTCTCTCTTCATCCTTTTTATAGGCATGCTGGCATTGAGTATCAGCTTTCTATCCCACTACCGCGAAATTTTGCCGGAGAGATTTGAAGAAATCACCATTACGTTTGTGTTTATCTATCTCTTTATGACCATCTTTATAAGTATGTTTTATTTTACATATTTTCACGGCGCCGGCGGACAGACACCCGGAAAGATGATCTTCGGCCTTAAGGTGCTTCAGTCAACAGGTGAACAAATGACCTTCGGTCTCGCTTTCCTAAGATGGGTGGGATATATAATCTCTGCCGTTGTCTTTTATCTCGGGTTTGCCTGGATCGCATTTGATCCAAAGAAACAGGGCTGGCATGACAGGATAGCAGGGACAGTTGTCGTCCGTGTCAGTAATATCGTTGATGGACCGGCATATGCACCCGATGAAAAAGGGCTTGACAACGAAGGGGATTTTTTATAGACGAGACGTCCGCTCAATGACACAACAAACCGGGAGGGTCGGTAGCTCAGTCGGTAGAGCACTGGACTGAAAATCCAGGTGTCGGCAGTTCAATTCTGCCCTGACCCACCATGAATTTCATGGGGTTAGCCGATTCAAGGTTAACCCCATTTTCCTTGTCATGTGATTTTATCCCGCTATAGTCCCGCTTTTTTAATTTGTACCCTCAAGCACATGCTCATTATTGTTAACGTTAGAAGATGAAATATTCTGTAAGTAGAGGGTCAGGGGCAGGGGGGGGAGACCGGCACAGATGAGGTCTCCAGATCTCAATGTGCTATTCACGCTCAACACGCGAGGGGTAAAAAATGAATGTCAGGTTGGATTATGTTTGTCGCCCGATTGTGCCTGACGTTTGTTACGTATAACACCACAACTCAATAGAATTGATGAGAAAAAAATATTGAAGATTACTGGTCAAAATCATTAGTGAAAAAAATTTAATAAAAAATTGCCTCAATATCTACCTCCACACACGTATCTTGCAAACAAACC
This sequence comes from Syntrophales bacterium, assembly GCA_052144335.1. Taxonomy (GTDB): domain Bacteria; phylum Desulfobacterota; class Syntrophia; order Syntrophales; family UBA2185; genus Fen-1135. The sequence continues at coordinate 6,030 of JBKQQP010000006.1, read as the reverse complement.
GTAAAAGTGTCGTAATTATTTACAGATTTTGAAAGATATTATAACTGAATAATAATTATCATCTTATCGCTAAGAAGCCTCAACTCTACCCCTCGATAGTGTCGGGATTGTTTACATTTTTTGCGACACGGATGAGCACCACTTTTTTAAGTTCTTGAAATCATGGAATGTTTAATCATGGCATAGGGCTTGCATCGTTTTATTTCAGCTATACAGATAATTCTACAATTTATTGGATAATATTACTCGAAAAGGAGGTAAAGTCGTGAAAAAATTAAGTTTGGCAGTTTTTGTGACGGTTTTTATTCTCTTCCTCGCTAATGGAACATTATGGGCCAGCACCTTCGAATCCTACACGCCTATTGTGACAGGGGGAACTCTCGATAATTTTGAAGGCTTCGCTAATGGTACTTTGATCAGTACGCAATACGCCGGTGTTACTTTCGGGCAAGCTCCGTTGGCGGGGAGACCACAGATTAATGTATATCCCTGGTTGTATGGATACGGCGCAAGTTCGGGTAGTGCAGTATTGACGGGCAGCACAGAAGGGGGCTATCCCTATCCAACCGTCGCGGGCATTACCGCTACGTTTGCAACACCTCAATCTCAAGTCCAGGTCTTCTTGTCTGATACGTCACCATTGGGCAACTATACTGTGCAAGCTTTTGGTACTGGTCATGTTCTTCTGGAATCATTGACAGTATTACAAGCCGATACCCTTCCCCCTGGTTATTCAGGCGGCTTATTTCCACCTCCGGGCACATTCCCTCTTCCAGGGATTTTCGTCGGATTTCAAGATTCAGTAAGCGACATTGTATCAATTCAGGTCGGTCCGAGCAGTGTAGCAGGCGATGCTTTTGCGATAGATGACTTGCAATTTAAAACCACGGCGGTTCCCGAACCCGCCACCATGCTGCTTTTTGGACTTGGACTAGTGGGGTTGGCAGGGGTTAGGAGGAAGTTTAAAGAGTAAATTAACTTTTAATTATCAACCAGAAAGGCAGGGTCAGATGGCTCTGCCTTTTATTTTGATTAGACTAAGGATTGCCGATTGAAGAATCTTCAACTAATGTCCGAAAATCGATTTCAGCAATTAGAGGAAGCACTAAACAAAAAATCCTATTGCCACTTTTTCAAGATCGCCAACCGGAGGAATTGAGGGCTTCACCTACAATAAAGTGTGGATCCGAAAAGAAGGGCCGACGTTGACTCCACCTACCTATACGTAACCTTCCATTTGGAATTGAAGCGAGGATTATCAGTTATAGTCATTAGCTTTTACTCTTACGTTACATTGCCGTGCAGGGCGCTGAGAACGTCACTTATTAGTGTTATATCAGGACTCATAAACAAAAGCCAAAATGCGTAAATTCTTTTCACCGGTTATCAGGGAGTCTATCCTTTCCTCTATCAGCAAGCGCCGCTGGGACACTTCCCACGCTCTCCAAGCGTCAAGGGCAGCCCATGTGCTAATAACTATAAAAAGTGAAGGATTATCTAATTCACAAAGTGTCTCACCGGAGATGTATCCGTATTGATTCATTGCTGCCATCCTTAATTCTTTCAACAAGTCCCTGAGTTGCGCTTCTTTACCAGGCTTGCAATATCTTTCAATCACTACTCTTATCATATATTCCTCTTCCCACTCTGTTCAAATTCAGAGAAAGCAACATGGATAAATCGTAAAGATAAAACAGCTTTGCAAAAGCACTGGGCTGCCTTAATTAACGGCTGCGACGGGGTTTATTACTTAACCAGAAGGACGGGACACTTGGCTTCCCTCAAAACCTTATCTGCGACACTGCCAAGATGCTTGATCAACCCTTTTTTCCCATGCGAAGCGATTACAATCAGGTCAATACCATTGTCCTTTTGCTCTTTCAAAATTGTCTCATAGGTATAGCCCTTTTTTACGTCAGAGATAATCTGCAGATCCTTTCCTGCAGAGATCATCTTCACTTCCTTTTTCAATTTCTCCTCGGCAAAAGCCATACTTTGCTTTTCGACCTGATCCACGACAGCAGCGTCCAGGCAATAATCCACGGCGCACTGCATTATCTCATCTACCACATGCAGAAGATATATCTTGGAATTATGTTCTGACGCTATATCCACGGCCTGCTTCAAAGCCCTGTCGGAATACTCGGAAAAATCTGTTGGAACAAGAATCTTTTTCGGTGCAAACATTTTTGGATCCTTCATACGGTTAAACTAACGTTTAAATCATTATACACCCATATTCAACTTTAACATTTACTTGCTTACTCTTGACTTTCTGCCTCTTGCGCAAGTATGATTAGATAATTTTCTGGTAATTCCTCGACTAAATCTTACCCAACAATCACCTCGTAAAACTGAGGAGTCGGATGACCGTCAAGTAACGGTCCAACCCGCTTGCCTGCTTCATCATGGTCAGGGCTGGTATGCATAGTCATAAAGGTCTCATAACTCTCGTATTCTACAACAGCAGCGTAGGAACCGCCTTCCAATGGTTTTAAAAGCCACCGATTGATAAAGCCCTTATGCTTTGCAAACTTTTTATTTGACCAGGAAAACCATTCCTGAAACTCAGCATCCTTTCCTGCCTTGATCGGTGGAAAATTGATAATAGCCACAAACATAATACACACCTCCTTTCCCTTTTCTCCTTTTTTCGAAGTTTTCAATCCAGATAAATTTCCTTCAATTCATGGAGAAGCTTGTGAAATCCTTCGTGGACACCCTTCCCAATTTTCTTGCGCTCCAAATCCTCAAAACCTTCCACCAATTCTATCTGCTTTTTCTTTCCCAGAAGTCCATCGAGCATGGGGAAAAGGACATTGTCCTCCTTCTGGATATGCTGGGCCATAAGGGCGATATACTTTTGGGCATTGGCTGTACATTCCACCCGGGTGAGCTCTTGGCCCATGGCCCGCACATAGCCTCGGCCCTGGCTGTGCTCCCTTAGCAGGAGACCGATGAGCTTTTGCTCCATTGGGATAATGGCCGGAAATAGCAGGTCTTCTTCTTTCCCGTGATGGCATTGATCGACAAAAATCTTGAAAAACTCCATGATCCTTTCCAGGTGGCCCGGATCTATTTTTTCCTTCCTTTCCATTTTGGCGCAGACCTTTTCCAAGATTCTCAGCATTAAGGTAATTCCCTCATGCTCTTCTTTCAGCTGTTCCGCAGGGGTCATCATTTCCTCCTTTTATTTCTGACTCGAACTTCTCACAAATCCATAGGTTCTTGCGACAGCTATGAACAGCGGCACAACTCCAAGCACGATAAAGATCATATCAGCGGGGAGACGCGCCCATTCGATCAATGTTGACATCCTGCTATTGAGAAATTCAGGACTCCGGGCATGCCAGTAACCGTTTTGAAGGACGTCCCATAGTTGAAGCACCCCTCCGGGGAATAGATTGAGAAGTACCATCAATGCCAGGCCGATATTGAGACCCCAAAAGGAAACCCGTATGTATTTCTCCAGTCTAGACCATCTGTCTCCTGGCAGGACTTGCCGCATTGAGAAAACCATGAAGGCAACTGCAAACATGCCGAAGACGCCCATGAAGGCAGAGTGCGCGTGATTCGGTGTAAGGATAGTCCCCACTTCGAAATAGCTCACGATAGGCATATTGATAAGGAATCCGAAAATTCCGGCGCCCACAAAATTCCAGAATCCCACCGCCGTGAGATAATAGAATGTCCATTTGTGCGGAACGGAAATCTCTTTTCCACACACTTCGCATGTCCCTCGTGAAAGCTTGATGAAATCCCACGCATCAAGCGTGAGAAGGGTAAGCGGAACTACCTCCAGTGCCGAGAACATTGAGGCAAGAGCCATGGATATATTGGACTGACCTGTCCAGTACCAGTGGTGGCCCGTTCCAACAATGCCTCCCGCAAGAAAAAGGATGGCATCGAGATAGATCACCCGTGTTGCCGTGATGCGCGTGACCATGCCGAGCCTGTAAAAAAGGATGGCTATCATGACGGTCACAAAGAGTTCGAAGAAGCCTTCCACCCACAGGTGAATAATCCAAAATCGCCACATATCGACAACCGAGAAATGGGTCTTTCCCGTAAAGAAAAGAGCGGGTAGATAAAAGAGAGGAATGGCTGCGGCAGTGAGAAGAAAGAGAGACGCTATTTCCCCTTCCTCTCTATCTTTTCTTAATGGTCCTATAATTTTAATTAGGAGAAAAAGCCAGATTAGCAGCCCGACAACGAGCAGAAGCTGCCAGGCTCTTCCAAGGTCGAGATATTCCCATCCTTGATGGCCAAACCAGAACCAGGCATTCCCCGTTAACTGATAGACTCCGAACATCTCTCCGAAAAGGCTGCCAAATATGACGACAAGAAGGGCACCAAATAGAATATTGATTCCTCTTATCTCCCACTTTGTTTCGATGCTTCTTAAAGCTGTGGCAAGAAAAATTCCGCCGCCGACGTAACATGTTGCAATCCAGAAAATTGCCGTCTGAAGATGCCACGTCCGAAAGATGTTGCTTGATAGGAATCTCGAGAAATCAAGACCGTAAAAACTTGACGGATCGGCGCGATAGTGTGCAGTGGCGCCGCCCACGAGAACCTGTGCAAGAAAAAGAAGCATCGCTATGGCAAAGTATTTGATCGTCGCCCGCTGGCTGGCAATGGCCTCACCGGGGAGAAGCTGCGGATGGTAGTGGTTTCGTACCCCTTTCCACCCGAGGAAATCAAATTTACCGAAGGCGAAAAGAACCGCCGCCGTTCCCGCCAGAAGGAAGATGAGGCTGAGAGCACTCCATAGGAAGGCGTCTGCCGTGGGACGGTTTCCGACCGCGGGGTCATAGGGGAAATTGTTGGTATAGGAAAAAGATTTGCCGGGGCGATTGGTAACGGAGGCCCAGGCAGTCCATGCAAAGAAGGCCGTTAGTTGCCTGATCTCTTCGCGATCATGGATAAGCCCGTTCAGGAGTCCCCGGTTGACTGCGGGGTCATGGAAATAATCCGCCCATTTACTGATTTGTCTGCGGTAAGAAACTGACTCAGGGTCCGTGAGGGTAAGATAACCAGTTACTGAATCGTAGCGGTTTGTTTTGAGGAGTTGCTGAACTTCCGCATTCAGGACGGATCTCTCAGCTGGCGTGAGGTTTTCAACAGGACGGTGAAAAAGTATTTGGGAAAGATATGTAGCTGCATCAATCGCCAAGGTATGAAGGTAATCTGCGGAAAAATCAGGACCGAGGTAAGCCCCATGACCCCAGATCGATCCATTTTCCATGAGTCCATACTTGAGGAACACCTCCTGGCCGGAGATGATGTCATTTCGTGTGAAAATAGTCCCGCCATCAGATCCAATAACCCTTTCTGGAATTGGAGGAGCATTCCCGGGAGTGACAGCCGCAACCCAGACTAAGATCGCAAATCCCACCACAACGACAAGGAGAACGGATCGCTTCCACCAAGGCGAGAGTTTTTCAATATAGACTTCCTCGTTGCTCATTTACTTCTTTCATTATAGTAGTCTAGACACTGTGGTATGCGTTCTCCTTTGTACATCGTCCATCATCATTTTCAGATCCCTGATCTCAGCGTTCAGCCTCATACATGCTATTTCATATTCACCCCTGAGTTCAGGGTCAAGGGATGGGTTCATCAAAGCGATTCTCGCGCAACTTCTGATGATCTCGGCTTGTTCAAGAGATTTTCTTACATCTTCAACATCTTTGAACTTTGCTTTTTCCTTGTACATTTATTGAACCTCCTTACTAATTGTGGAGAAAATTACCTATGATAGAGGTCTGCCATTCAGCCTCTCGTAAACCTTCACGTACTGATCAACCATAGTGTCTAAACTGTATCTCTTCCTCGCTTCCCTCATGATCCTTTTTATCTGCTGTTCTCTTACCTCCGGAGGTCTCCTATGGAACTGCACGCTCCTGGACAGTCCGTGCCATAACCCGCCCGGGTCGTAATTACAGAAGAGAAATCCGTTTCCGCTGTCGCAAGAAGCGCCGTCGCACCTCAATTGCAACTCCTCTATCTTGTCGCTATAGCCGCCGG
>JBKQQP010000005.1:0-6951 GCA_052144335.1 Syntrophales bacterium | reverse complement strand
TCATCAATACTACAAATACCGCCAGGCCTAATGTCTTAATTGTCTTTTTCATGATCTGTTCCTCCTTTGTTTCTGATTTGTTTTGCCTTATAGAAATGAAATATCCATGCCAACCTCATGAGGTTCTGCATAAAAAATTATAACAGACTGATTATACGATACAATTACCCCTTGACATGAATCCGCGGCCAGCTTTTAGATACTTAAAATAGGGGGAATATTTAAAGAAATATTAAACGGCATTGAATGAATTGTGCAAAGGGAGTGGAGAATCCTAGTGCTCATCTCCGGCAGTTGTTTCCGGGATTTCCGGGTGGGAGGAACAATTGCTAGCGGCTTCTGTAGGACCTCATTTATCTTTTTTAAAAAGAGCCGGCAAGGCTCTTCCGGCATTCTCCCGGATGGCTTTGTCATACAGATATGACATTTCATTTGGTTCGGGGTTGATTTCTATACAGTAGGCCCCGCTCTCCTTCGCAATTTTTGGGAAGCCTGCCGCAGGCCAGACCACGCCGGATGTGCCAACGCTGATGAAAAGGTCGCAGCGCCTGATCATCAAATTGGCTTCACTGATGACATCCTGATTCAGCATGTCGCCAAACCATACGATATCGGGGCGGAGCCAATTGCCGCATTGGTCGCACTTGTGGCTCTTGAATGTTTCTCCCATATCCTCGAATATTCCATGAGAAGGACAGCGCAAACGCCAGAGACTGCCATGCAATTCTGTGACGTTCCGGCTTCCCGCCCGCTGGTGCATTCCGTCAATATTCTGGGTTACGACCCTCACCTGGGGATGCATCTTTCCCAGTTCTGCTATCACATAGTGACCTGAATGAGGCTGGCATGCCAATACAGATTGTCTCCTCAATTCATGAAACTTGAGCACCTTCTGCGGGTCACTGTCAAATGCCTCCTGGCAGGCATATTCCTCCCAGTTGTACCGGCTCCAGATACCACCTCTACCGCGATAAGTGGGGACACCGCTTTCTGCAGACATCCCCGCACCGGTAAAAAAAACGATGCTTTTATATTTGTCAGCGAGCCTCATTATCTCTACCTCATCTCAGCAGCCACTGGTGAACGAATGCTCCTGCGAGCCATGTACCGAAGCTCACGCACAGTACAATACCGATGGGATACTGTTTCGCAAAAGAGATGTAGGCAGCGACAAAAAATAGAATGCTCGGTATTATTCCCCACAAGGCTGCCATGGTAAAATCTTCCATAAGTTTGAAATTTCCCGGATTGTCTGAATAGATCCAGACCAGAATGATGACACTGACAATGGGCATCGTCGCGATGAGGCCACTGAGCGAGGGAAAACTCCTGCCGATCTGTGTACAGACAATGATGATGGCAACGCTTATCAATATCTTTACGAGAAATTCCATACGCCCTCCTATTTGAAGGATGAGACACCTGCCTTTTATTTCGATTGCTCTAGAAGGCTTGAAGTTATCTATTTGTCCGGCTCTCTGAATGCCGCATTCGGATTTATCAAAGGGTCGTGGGCGCAGGTGAAGCAGTAGTAGGCTGGCCAGACACATCCGCAACCGGAACCTATCAATTCGAAGTAAGAGCATTTTTCACACAGAGATACTGAGCAACCCAGACACTGTGCGAACACTTTTGCCTTAACACAGATTTCACAGAGAATTTCTTTTCCCATGATATGTATCTACCCGAAGGACTATTAATCAGCGCACGTATGCCGTTACATCATTCGCGCCCTTCCGGGGCGCCGGAGAAGAAACAGCGGCAGATTTGCCGAGGCAAATGAGAGCAAGGGGTTCCTTTGCCTGATCAATTTTTAGGATCTTCCTTATAGTTTGTTTCTCAAAGAGGGTGAACCAGAGGGTCCCCAGTCCCAGGGCATGGGCCGCGAGAAGCATATTCTGGATTGCGGCCGCACACCCGTGTTGGTAGGCAAGGCCTCCTCCCTCCAAGAACATGTCCGCTCCCGTCTTCTTGGGATCTCCGATGACTGCTATAATGACCGGAGCCTCATTGATAAAGCCGATCTTGTAACGGTCAACCCACTTCCACCCGCTTTTTTCAAACAGGACTTTTCTGCATTTTTCAGATTCAGTGAATATGTCCTTCTTGATCTCACTGTTCGTAACAACAATAAATTCCCAGGGCTGATTATTTGCCGCGGACGGCGCCCACGTACCCGCCTCCAGTATCTTATCAAGTACTTCTTTACTTACGGGATCAGGCATAAAATTCCTGCAGCTTCGCCTTTCCTTTATAGCGGTGAAAATATCCATACTTTCCTCCCTCTCAAATAATTCAATTCACTTTTAAGCAGAAAGCTATTCTCTCATTCCGGCAGCCGAATTATCGCATCGGGATTTTTCTGTTTTTCTTTTATGTCTAATTACATGCAAAACTTGTGAAGCATCGTATAGCTATATCCTCTGAAAATACAAGAGGAAAGTAAACTTGCACAAAAAATCAATGTAAGTAATAGCCTATCATTTTATGACATTTTAACTACCATTGAATCTCAAGCATTTTCCCTTAGAATGAACCTAAATATCATATGACGGAGATGCATTTATGAAAAAGTCATTTGGCGCAAAAACGTTAATATATCCCACGCCTGTATGGGTCATCGGCACATACGATAGAGCAGGGAAGGCCAATGCCATGACCATAGCTTGGGGTGGGGTTTGCAGTTCCAGCCCGCCATGCGTGGCTGTTTCACTGAGAAAAGCGACATACACCCATGGCAACATTTTGTCACGCAAGGCATTCACGGTGAACGTCCCGTCTTCTTCGCAGGCCAAGATAGCCGATTATCTCGGAATGGTTTCGGGGAAGACAGTGGATAAATTTGCCGCCGCTGAGCTTACAGCCGTAAAAGGCGACAAGGTTGATGCCCCTTATATACAGGAGTTTCCCTTGATCCTGGAGTGTAAGCTGCTGAGCGCCAGTGAAATCGGTATCCACACGCATTTCATAGGCGAGATCATGGATGTCAAAGCTGAGGATTCCGTTCTCGGAGAAAATGGTCTGCCGGACATCCTGAGAGTGAGGCCGATACTGTTTGGCCCGGAGATACAATCCTATTACGGCGTCGGAAAGCATCTGGGACAGGCCTTCACAATGGGAAAGGAGATCTGATGAGAAGAATAGATTTACTGGCGGCAGCATTATTCTGTCTAGCTCTCACTATTACACCAAGGACGGCCCTGGCCGGTCCGCCGTTTAAGACCGATGATCCAGAGCCGGTAGAGTACAAGCATTGGGAGCTTTATCTTGCCTCCCAATATGTGAAAGACCGGGACCAGGAATCCGCCACATTGCCCCATGTTGAAGTAAACTACGGGATAGCACCGGACCTGATGGTTCATCTGATCGCACCCTTCGAGTACGTAAAACCGGAAGGAGAAGGTTCGCAGTACGGTTACGGAGATACAGAATTCGGCATCAAATATCGTTTCGTCAGGGAGACAGAGTATATGCCTCAGATAGGAACGTTCCCGCTTATCGAAATACCAACGGGCGACGTGACGAGAGGGTTGGGAAATGGCAAAACCCAATTTTTCCTGCCGCTGTGGCTGCAGAAGAGCTGGGGGCCTTGGACAACTTATGGAGGCGGTGGCTACTGGTTTACATCCGGCTTGGATAACAGGGACTACTGGCAATTCGGCTGGGTGTTACAGCGGGAGATCAATAAGAAGCTGGCCCTGGGAGCGGAACTCTACTACAAGACGTCAAGCAAGGCAGACATCGATGAAAGCAAGGGGTACTCGGTGGGGGCCATCATAAACTTTACTGACAATCACCACCTGCTGCTTTCCGCAGGTCAGGACGTCTACGGCCCTAACTACTACACCATTTACATAGCTTACCAACTGACATTTGGGCCCGAAGCAAATGATAAAGGCAAGTAATACGGATTCGCGACAATAGATATTCAAACTTAAAGAACAGTCAATGCAGTCCGAAAGGATGAGGGATTATATGTTTGTCCAGGGGTGATGATGGTGCATGTGGCATTGGGAGTCATCGGCCTAATGTTTGCTGTAGCTCTGTTCGTCGACGTCTTGAATGTCAACAAGGGAAATTTCGAAAGAATAAAGAAGTTAAGCCTGGCAGTAGCCGTACTGATCGTCCTCGCATACATCATCGGCGGCTACTGGTACGTAGTATATTACGGCCATGACAGAGATATCATAAAGGCAGGACAGTGGCCATGGGCCCACAACTATTTCATGGAAGTAAAGGAGCATCTCTTTTTCATGATGCTGCTCCTTGGCATATACCTGCCGATTGCCGTGTATAGGAATGCCCCCTCATGGAAAAGGAGAAGCGATGTCTCGTCCTCAGTATTTGCGCGCTCATAGTAGTACTGGGACTTTTCATGGAAGGCGCCGGTGGCATCATCGGCAAGGGTGTAACGATTGGACTTATGGGAAGGTAAGGGCTATGGAGAATTCACCGATGGACAAATATGTTGCCGGATTTTATCTCAGGAAGGGTTTGATATGGAATTAAGAGCTGCAATCGAAGGAAGGCGGAGCATAAGAAAATTCAAAGCAAAAGAGATTTCCAGGCAGATAATTCACGATATCCTGGAGACGGCACGCTGGGCGCCGTCCTGGGGAAACACGCAGCTGTGGGAATTTTATGTGCTCACTGGAAAAAGGCTTGATGAATTCAGGGAAGCGAATCACAGGTCATTTGTCGATGGCCAAACATTTCCCCTCGATGTACCCATGCACGAGTTCTGGCCTGAGCGCCTGAAAGAAAGGTATGGGGAATTAGGAAAGGTCATGCTGACAACCATGAATGTCAAACGTGATGACAAGGACGCCCGCCATAAGTTATATGAAGACATGACCCTGCTCTTCGGTGCGCCCTGCCTGGTTGTCACCTGCATTCCCGGAGATATCCTTGTCGAATATGCCATGCTCGACGTAGGCCTCATTTTGCAGACCGTATGCCTTCTTGCCTATGACAAAGGCATAGGAACCTGCATCATGGCCATGGCTGTCCGCAACCCGGGTCTTCTGCGCAAAATTCTCTCCATTCCGGCAGATCGAAAAATCGCAATTGGGATAGCCATGGGATATCCCGATGAAAACTTTCCTCTCAACAACTTTGCAAGAAAAAGGGCGAATATAGACGACTACGTCAAGTGGGTTGATTAAATATGGCCCCGGCATCTCATGCCCGAACTTTTTTCAGAAGCCATGCCATGTTCTGTCCGAGAGTCTTCATGGTCTGAACGCCTTCGTCGTCCTTCAGCACTTCGCCAGGATCCCTTCCTATGGCTATATTCCAATAGCTCGAACCGGGGATCATCATCTGCATATAATGGAGAAACAGCATGATCGAGTTAAATGCGGGAATGGCACCCGCCCTGCGAACGGCAACGACGCCAGTCCCGACCTTGTGCTTGAACATGTAGTCATTCGCACGCGCAACAAATCCGCACCTCTCGATGAAAGCCCTCGTGCCGGACGAAACATCGGAAAAATATGTCGGCGATCCGATTATTATTCCGTCTGCCTGCAACATCTTTTCGATAATGTCATTGAGCATATCTTTATCAACAGAGCAGCGGCGGTTCTTGTTCTTGAAACACTTGTAGCAGGCAATACATCCCGCAATGGGCTTCCCAGCCAGTTGTATCAATTCTGTCTCAATTCCTTCTTTTTTCAGCTCATCGAAAACCAAGTTGATTAGAATTGCCGTATTGCCGTCCTTACGAGCGCTTCCGTTCAACGCTACTACTTTCATCGTGATCCTCCTTCGTTAAAGGTGCATTACATCTGAATATTTTCTTCTAGACAGTTTTCTTCAAAAATACAAGCTGCAAATCAATAGTGTGTGAATCTTGAAAATCCATTTCCAGCTTGACTTCAGATCGGCTCTCTTTTTCTTTACATATACACCGCAGACATCCTGCACGGCCTCTTTGTCGGATCCAGGAGTGCCGCTGGTAGCCTTACCGTCAATCCCTACGGCTATCCTTCATTTCTCTTGAAGATACTAAATTTTATTCTTCCGGGAATGTGGCCTTCTATTTCTATGAACTCCCGACCCACCACCGCCCTTTTTGCATCTTGCAGAGAGAGTATTATTATGTCGGGTATCTTCTCTATGCCTCCCTGCTTACGGGCACCGTCTCTGGGCTTGGCGTCGGCGCCTTGATGCCATTCAGAGGAGGCTCATCCTTGTCTCTGTCGGCTCATATCTCTTCTTTGCGGTCATTACTGTCTGCATTAAAACAGCATTACAGTAGATATTCCCGGAGGTTCGGAAAAGCTACTGCAAGGGCGCAGCTCATCAGCAGAGGAACTACAGCAAGTGGAGACTAAAATCTGTGCTGACCATATGTGATTTGATAACAGAATGCAACTTTTCAAATTGACATCTTTGATTCGCTCTTTACATAATTGTCAGTCGTTATACGACCAGAAAAGCCCGAAGCGATTACGTTGGCAAAATCGGCTTCGGGCTTCTCCGGTAACCTCTCTCCGGAAGGAGGAAGGAAATTATAAAGCGACTAGACTCCTTTAGAAGAAGTGTCAATTGTTTTGTGAAACGACGAGGTCCTTCCAGTAGTCAGCGCGATGTCATCGTAATCGCATCCTCTCCCCGAGAAACGCATTACTATAAATCGCCTGAAAAATTCTTGGACTAAATTAGCAAATAATGTCTTGCAGAGCCGAGCCCAATTGTTCAAACTGCATCACCCATCATGCGTTCTTCACAGAAAGGAAGCGAAAATCCTCTTAACAGCCAAGACCTGCGCTTCATAATGGGTAAATGTTTAAAACCAGCTAAAAAATGGGTGGGTCGCCGGTTATTACTTAAGTTCTTTAACTGCGCCGGGGAAACAGCATTCCCATGCTGGCTGCCCATCTTCTTCATTACGAAGTTTCATGGTCATATTGCCCTTGCTGACCTGTGTAGCTATGATAGAGGAAC
>JBKQQP010000004.1:0-13506 GCA_052144335.1 Syntrophales bacterium | reverse complement strand
CATCGAGGTGAGTCCTTTTCATTTTTTCCGTAAATGGCATAATAAGCTTTTTGATATTCATTACGAACCGGTCTTCCAGTTCTTTTTTGTCCTCTTCCCGGTGTCGTAAGAGCACTTTCAAGGAGATATTGAGTTCCTCAAGGGCTTTTGTTTTGTCTTTCAGGTCCTGAGTCCTCCGTGTGACTAATTGCTCAAGGCCTTCCCGGTATTTAGCCAATTCATCCTCCGCCCGTTTGATCTCGGTGATATCGCGTATAGATTCTATGGCCCCAATGATATTTCCTGCCGCATCGCGCAATGTCGAAGCCCCGCCGGATAAATAGGCGCCTTTCCCTCCGTACGTTTCCGGAACGTAAGCAGCCCCGTAAATCGTATCCACGCTCCTTCGAGCAATGTCATAGCTTCTATTCTCAAGCTGAGTATCCGGTCGAAGAGCGAGATCGATAAAGATCGGCCTTCGTTCACCATAAAAGGGGAGCGAATATTCATATTCTCCCTTGCCAATCATCTCTGCCTTGGAAACCCCGGTCATCTGTTCTATGGCCCTGTTCCAGGCGATGACCTTACTGTCCGCATTAATCACGAACGTGGCGTCCGGTAAAAACTCGATGATTTCATCCAGGCGCCTGTGTGCTTCCCGAAGTTTCTCCTCTGCCCGCTTGCGCTCGGTTATATCCCGACCGACGCCATACCTGCCCGCAGGTTTGCCTTCGCTGTCGTGGATCGTCACCCCGTTAAACTCAATGGGTAGACGCGTCCCATCCTTTCTGATCATATCGGTCTCATAAACTGGAATGGACTCACCCTTCATGGCCCTTTTGAAACGATCTTTCACTAAATCAATACATTCAGGCGCCACAAGCTGCTCAAAGGATTTCCCCTCCAATTCATCAATCGAGTATCCCATGATTCTCTCGGCAGTCGGGTTTACATAAGTCAGGACACCATTTACGTCGATGGTATAAATGATGTCCCTGGTCGTCTCGACCATGCATCTGAATCTCTCCTCGCTCTTCTGCAGCGCCATCTCTGCTCGCTTGCGCTCGGTTATATCGTAAAGCAGTGACAGCACCACTTCTCTGCCTCCATACTTGATCACTTCCGCTGACCAAAGTGTGTCTCGTATTTCACCGCTCTTCGTGCGAAGTTGAACCGATTCATCTCGGAGAAACCCCTTCTTGAGGAACTTCCTGATGAAAGATGCCCTGGCCTTGAGATCCATCCAAATTGGCAATTTTTCGTGCTCCTGCCCGATCATTTCATCCCGTGCATAACCTAACATACTCAGCCACCGGTCATTAACATCCAGGATAATCCCGTCATCAATTGTACTGATGGTCATAGGGGCCGGATTAATATGGAAGGCCACAGAAAAACGTTCCTCGCTCTCCCTCAATGTCTCCTCCGCCCGCTTGCGCTCGGTGATGTCCATGAACATTCCAAACACACCGGTGATCTCGCCCCGTTCATCCTGAACCGGTGCCTTGATGGTTTGCACGCACGCCTCGCGTCCGTTCTGGATGTATTTCTCCTCGATATGCTCGATACGGCTCGTCTCAATAATTCGCTGATCGTCTGCGCGGTATTTGTCTGCTAGTTCTCTTGGAAAGAAATCGTAGTCCGACTTTCCCATCACCTCATCGGGACGTATGCCAAGATCACGTGCGTACTTCTCGTTGACCGATACGTAGTACAAGTCTCGATTCTTGATGAATATCTTTTGTGGAATGTTTTCCAGGAGCATCCGATATTTAATCTCGCTCTCCTGCAGCGCCCCCTCCGCCCTTTTACACTCTGCTTCAGATTGTTCCAGTTCCGCAATTCTCTGTCTCAAACAAACCAGTTCCTGAATCAATTTCTGCTTTGTCATGGATTGATCTTTCATAGGGTTGCTCCCTGTTTGTTGAGATAATTTGTGAGGTTGAAAAGATAACGAGTGACGGGCTTCGACTGATTGTGAATACTCAGAAAAAACGTATAACCTTCAGTCAATGTTGTATTGAATACCATCTGAAAGGTCGGATGTCCACAAGAATTATGTCATGATCGACTTCAAACCGTTACTATCCATCCACACACATGGATAAGCAGGTTTATATTCATATCCTATGGCTGGACCTGGATTGCGGATGAAATCATATCTCCAAAAACACGGGGTAAAAAAAGAAAGCAAGCACCACATTACATCCGGTTTGCATGAGGCACGAAGATATTTTTTTGTAAAAACTTCCTTTTCACGGTGGGAATATATGAAGAAGGATCTTTTGTGTCAGTTGAATTTTAACCACAAAATGTCAGGTGTGGTGCCGATGTCTGTCGCCTGACGTGAATTGTGTTCATAACGGATTGTACTCCTGCATCTTTGTTGGGGAGGACGGTTTGTGGAAGTTGCTCAAGAGCCTGAATATTGACCAAGATCAAATACTGCGCTGACCTGCAAACCTAACTCCCATTTCAAAAGCCTTCTTACAATCTTCCGGGAAAACCTCTACCTTCCTCTTTGCCTTTCGTGCCTCATTCAAACCTGACGTCTCGTACTTGGAATAGTCATCAAACTGATATGTATCTGTGACCATAAGTGTTTCAGATGCCCCGAAACATCTTTTAAATGTCATTTCGGTAACCATGAGTATCCTGTCATAACCTATAGCTTCAATAAGGCTTTGTTCAACATTCATCGTATAAATCATCCCCGTTGAGATACTTCTTTTGAAAAGAGAGGAGTAATTTGCATCATAAGTATGGTATTGAAACAGCAGCCTTTCAGTGAAGGATTTTATAATACCTGTGGGCATGCCGAAATAAATGGGTGAGCCCAGAATAATGGCATCGGTATCATGAACCTTATCAAGAATGGGTTTTAAATCATCGTTCACGGCACATCTGCCATAACTTTTGCCACCTTTAAGCTTACATGCAAAGCAGCTTATGCAGCCCTTGTAATTGTAATCATAAAGATGTATCAGCTCAGTCTCAGCTCCCTTGGACGCTGCACCATCAAGGGCATGCTTCAATAACGTCGCAGTATTCCATTTTTTTCTTGGGCTTCCGTTTAAAGCTATCACTTTCATAAAGTTATCTCTTCCATAATCATTTTATAAATTTTTCCCGCAGAGGGTTCAAACTGAACCGACGCTGTTGGAAATTGGCTGGAGTGTTATAAAGCTCAAAATTGAAGGTATTCTTCACCTTTGCAATGAGACTTCTTTGAAGAGATCTATATGATCGAGGGCCATCCCTGCACCTCTTGCCACTACAGAGAGCGGATCGTCCGCGACTGCAACGGGAAGCCCAGTCTCTTCTTTTACAAGAAGGTCGAGATTCTTCAAGAGAGCTCCACCTCCAGTTAAGACAATGCCTCTTTCGACAATATCTCCGGCTAATTCCGGGGGGGCATTCTCCAGAACATTTCTTATTGTCGCTATAATAATATTTAGCGGTTCCATAATGGCTTCCCTTACCTCTTCGGAATTAATCTCAACTATCGTCGGAATACCCCGTACAACGTTCCTTCCTTTGACGTCGAGTGCCCGCAACTCTCGATCCGGGTAAGCACACCCGATGGTCATTTTTATGATTTCTGCTGATCGTTCCCCTATCAGAAGGCTGTATTTTCTCTTCATATACTGGATAATTTCCTCGTCCATTCTGTCACCGGCAATCCTCACAGACTTTGAGTAGACAATGTTCCCCAGAGATATGATGGCAACCTCAGTGGTTCCACCACCGATGTCTACAACCATGGAGCTTATCGGTTCCATTACAGGTAGTTCAGCACCAATGGCTGCTGCCATAGGCTCTTCAATGAAGTATACTTCCCTCGCACCTGCTGACTCCGCGGCTTCCCTGACTGCTCTCCTTTCTACCTGGGTAATACCCGACGGTATCGATATAATAATCCTCGGGCGGACCAGTGACCTGCCCTTGTGAACTCTTAAGATGAACTGTCTGATCATGGCTTCAGCAATATCGAAATCAGCTATGACTCCTTCTCTCAGGGGTCTAATTGCCACGATATTGCCGGGGGTTCGTCCTAACATTTTTTTGGCTTCCAAACCAACAGCAAGGACTTTTTTTGAACCTCGTGAATCTTTATTGATGGCAACAACCGAAGGCTCATTCAACACAATCCCTTTACCCTTCATGTAAACGAGTGTATTTGCCGTTCCTAAATCCATTGCAATATCGCCGGAAAATTTTCCTAGAATATAATCAAATAGCAAGACTTCTCCTCCTTACTTTCATTAACTGCCATTCATAGTGTACGTCACTTTACCATGAAGAACAAATCAGATCACATTAAATTTTCAAAACGAAAAAGACAGGGTTATATTGGCTGCCTTTTGTTTACCTCAACACAGATTACTGACTACAGTTTTGTGTGAACTAATTTAATTAGAAAAAAACATCATATGAAAAGAGAGATACAAAAAGGGGTGCAGCAAGGAAGAGGGGACGAATCTCCATCAGAATTGCTACATGCTTTGTTACGCCCCTGAGATTTACCGGAAGGGCAAGCTGATCCACACAATCGGCCATAAGAACAGCCAACTTCACAGCCAGGCGCTTGCTATTGAGGCAGCGAGAGAGTGGATTGACAAAATCTATCCGCCAGAAAGAATCAAATATTTTGGGGAAGTATAAGCATTTTTCATCAGGCAGTATCTCACCCTTCTAAACGGTGAGTTGCGGTCCCACGAGAGCGGCATTGCCGCTCTCATGGGATTCCGATCAGGCTAAGCCTACTCCAATCCCCGGAACTCGCTCGGCACGTGAACCCTCGGCCTATTGGCGGTCTTGATCCCCAAAGCATCGTCGGCGATCAGCAGGCGCATTATATTTACGGTCCCTTCGCCGACCTGGTACAGCTTGGAATCCCGGTAAAATTTCTCCACAGGCATTTCGAGGGAATAGCCCATACCGCCGTGGACCTCCATTGCCATTCCCGCGCATTTCACAACCGCCTCTCCGGCAAAATACTTGGCTATTGCTATTTCACGCGAGAAAGGAAGGCCCTGGTCATTGAGCCATGCCGCCCGCCGAACCAGGAGCCGCGCCGCTTCGACCTGCGTCGTCATTTCTGCAATTACAGATTTGACCATCTGATATTCACGGATCAGCTTCCCGAACTGGACTCTTTGATTGGCATAAGTTATGGAAGCATCCAGACAGGCCTGAGCTAATCCAACTGCACCGCTGGAAACACTTATCCGGCCTCTATCAAGGGCTGTCATGGCGACAATAAAGCCTTGGCCCATTTTTCCAAGGAGATTTTCCTTGGGTGCGCGGACGTTATCCATATGGATTTCGGCTATTGGCGAAGACTTGTCCCCCAGTTTCGGCGTTTCCCTGGTAGTCCAGCCGGGCTGATTTGTTTCAACCACAATGGCGCACAGGCCCTTAGATTTTTTACTCCTGTCAAAACTGCCGTAAACGACGGCGTAATCCGCGACAGTGCCGTTTGAGATCCAGGTCTTTTCGCCATTTATCTCGAAATGGTCTCCCTTGTCTTCTATTTTAGTTTCTATGGAAGCGAGGTCAGACCCCGCATTCGGCTCCGAAAAGCAGGTGCAGCCAAGCTTTTTCCCCGTAACGAGATCAGACACATATTTATTCCTGACAGTCTCGGTGCCCCATTCCATCATTGTGTAAGGTACGGTCATGGCCTGAAGGTTAAAAAGTGCACGTAGCCCCGAATCGGCGCGCGAGATTTCCTCACATACCACCGAATGGGCCAAAAACCCTGAATCAGAGCCCCCGAACCGGGGGGGGAAAGCGCATCCGAAATACCCCAATTCCCCCATTTTAGAAACTAGATCTCGCTTAAATCCTTCTTCCTTGGCTCTAGGTATTATTTCCTTTTCAACAAAACGTCGCGCCGCGTCCAGCATGGCTTTGGTTTCATTGTTCAATTCAAAATTCATCATTAGTCTCCTGAAACTTTAAATTATTAAGCTATTTATTTATCTGACAATTCTTATCTGTAGTCTCATCCGGCTTTTAAACAGGCACCGATTCCCCAGATTCTTTCTTGCGGGTCACCATACTGATAATTACCAATGTTAATAATCCCACCATCAGACCCGGATATAAAGGATCGATCCCCTTTGGAAAAGCGAGCTGCCATATGAGGTTTGTGGCAGGACCCAATATGGCAGATGCCAACCCGGCAATTGGAGTGACATACCGACTGAAGAACATAGCCCCCAACATAGGCATCAGAATACTACAGCCCCTTAATCCCATAGACAGGAAGGCCCAGCTGAGGACCATGCTTTTTAGGTTCCCCGTAATGAATAAAACGCCGATTAAGCTTACGGCGAGAATCAGTGCCCTCTGCAAATATAAGATTGTCCTGTCTGTGGCCTCGGGATTTATTATCTTTTTATAGATATCCGTGGTGAGCATGGTGGAAATTCCGAGTGTCAGGCCTGCCCAAGTTCCGATCGTTGTTATCAACAAAACCGCCAGAATGATTCCTGCAACTGCGGCTGGCACATAATTCATTATGAACATCGGGAGTGCCTGGGATGCTGCAATTGTCGGGAATTCAGCCCTCATGTAAAGTCCCACCATCACCCCGAATATTCCCAGGGGCGGTATCATACATGCGGAAATAAGGGCTCCTTTTCTTGCTTCTTGAAAAGTCCTGCCTGAAAAAATCGCCTGGATATAAGTTTGCGTTGAAATTACGCCGACCACCAATGAAAAACCCGCCGCCAAGTCTGTCGTGACACCGCGGCCGAAAAACGAGAACCAGGGATAAGCCGGAAATTTCGCTACCGCCCCGGACCAGCCGCCGATCATATAATACGCCATTGCGCCTGTGAGTATAGTGGCCGGATAAAGCAACCCCATTTTAGCCGTTCCTACCATTCCGGTGCCGAATACCCCGCCGAATGCCACATAACCCAAAACAAGGATAACTCCGATGAACGCCGCCGCATACGGGCTCAAGCGAAACATGGACGTGATCAGGGCGACAACGGCCAACCCTTGGGCAACAATGCTCAGGAACATTCCGATTGATAAGAATATACTCGTTATCGGTCCTATTTTTTTCCCATATGTCCGCAATAGATACTGGGGGATAGTTTGAAGGGAGCTTTCATGCAGGCTCTTGGCGAGGACTAGCCCCAGTATGGCACATCCGATGCCGCTTCCAATGTGGAACCACCAGGCAGCGAGGCCGTATTTGAATGCCAGCTCTGCCGTCCCAACGGTAGCAGACCCACCCACCAATGTACCCATAATAGTTCCTGAAACCACTGCCGCACTGGCCTTTCTACCGCCAATGGCAAAATCCGCCGCTGATTTGACCCTGCGCCCCGAATAAATGCCCAAGGCTGAAAAACCGATCAGCGTGATCACGATCCATATAATATGCATAGTTGACAGACTATACATTTTAGAACCTCCCTATTTCTGGGGTATTTACCCCGGTGGACATCCTGTTTCTGCTGCATATGGCTTCGGGATTATTTTGCTCTGAGCAGTCCGGCCTTTTTCGCCTGTTCAGTAAGGATGTCCCTGAATTTCGGGTGGGCCAGTTTAATTAGACTCTTGGCCCTTTCTATATTATTTTTTCCTTTCAAAGCTGCTACGCCGTATTCAGTTACGACGTAATCCGCCATATACCGCGGCACCATCGGGATCTGAGGCGCGCATGGATTATCTGTCCGCGTAGGATGCAGGACAATTCTCGAATATTTTTCATCACCCGTGGTCGCCGACAGCGTAGTTACAAATTTGGCATCGTCGGATATCGCACAGCCTAGGGCAAAATCCATCTGGCCGCCCGATCCGGTATACTGGTCTTCAAGACCGAGGACATCGGCATAGATATTCCCATATAGATCCACCTGGAGAGCAGCATTTATCGCAACCATTTTGCTGTTCCTGGCGATAACCCACGGATTATTGCAATAATCAACCGGCTGCATCTCGATGAGGGCATTGTGGTCCAGCCAGTCATATAATTTGTGCGTTCCACCATGGAACGTGCATACAATTTTTCCCTTATGTATCGCCTTTTTTGAATTATTGAGAACCCCGGCTTCGACGAGCGGCACCACGTGCTCGGGAACCATTTCGCCGTGCATTCCCAAGTCTTTTTTATCTTTCAAAAAGAGAATCGCGGCTTCACTGATCGCTCCGTAACCTATCTGGATCGTCGAACCGTCCTCTACCAAGCTGGCGACATTTTCTCCTATTCTCCTCTCGATATCTGTGACAGTAAATTGTTCAAGTTCGAAAATTTTGTCGTTCACCTCGACTGCATAGTCGATATCCGATACATGGATGAAAGATCTCCCGTAAGTCACGGGCATGTTGGGATTTATTTCTGCCATTACCAGGCGGCAAGGGCGTTCAAGTGCTGCGAATATGTAGTCGACAGATACACCGAGACTGCAGTAGCCATTCTTATCCGGCGGTGTAACAGTCAGCATGAGGACATCGCTCTTAAAGTCGCCCTCCCTGAGTAGTTTGGGATAATTCCCAAAAGATATTGCATAAAAATCGGCCCGTCCCTCTCTCAATAGCTGGCGAACGGCTTTACGCCTTCCGCAGAAAGGTGTAGCGATGCGGATATGCTTCTCCATGCCCGGCTCCACCATCTTTTGCTGGAACGGTCCGAATGGGGTAAGATGGAATATCCTGCATCCCTCAAGTTCCTTCGCCCTGTTCACCAAAGCCATAGGAAGATGTCGTGGTTCGGCGCAAAAATTCGCTAGAACAATTTCGTCTTTGGACTTAATCGCTTTTACTGCTTCCTCGGCCGTTACCCATTTTGTTTTTTTCATTTGAACTAATTCCTCCTTTCTCACCATGAATTGTCCTTATTCGATTGCGAAAACCTGTTTTGGACATATGAAAGCGTCAGGTTTTAATCAATCATTCTTAGCTTTTGGCACGGACACGTTTTACAGCTCTTTTCATCTCACCGAGTCGGCGAGCAAGCGGTCCGTCTTCCCTCCATAGGTGACAACTGTTAATCAGCAGAGAGTCGTCAAGATCCGAACGCTTCACTCTTCCATCTTCACGCACACGATTGTAATACGTATATGAGCCTTGGATGGCGGCGCTGCTCATGAACAAGATCAAATTCGTAATATGGATACATCCGATCTTACCCCCTAGAAGCTCCATCACCTTACGCTTGAATCCCTGGGTCAACTGCAGACCCACGATTTTGCCTGAGAGCGCCTCAACCTCACGGCACTTTGCGTTGGGTATCATAGCCATCTCTATCTCAGCGGCCTCGATGATTAATTTAGGAAGCGACAGCGTCATCCTTACCATCACACGGTGAATCATGCCTGCACCAACGATCTGTTTGCGTGAATAGATGAAGGACGGACAGAAGCGTTCATCCACAAGCAAACCTTCGAGCAGAATCCTGTCTTTACCGATCTCGAAGATCTTAATCGACATTCCCCTTTCATGAATCAGATCCATTTTACCCGACCGTGACCTCCCTGATTATTGCTATCTGCCATTCGGATATATATGTTGCTCCCGCAGGGCCATTCCTTGGGGCGTTGGGCGGAAGCCCTTGCTTACGATTCTTTCTCGTCTTGAAGATTCAAGTCGACCAGATAAAGATGGAAGCCTTCCAGCACGCATTCCTCCCGTTGATTCATGATCAGCGTTTTGAAGCGGACAAACCCCCGATCACCCTTTCTCCATTTTTCGTCCACTCTGAAACGAATAGAAATCGTATCTCCTACCACGACCGGCTTGAGGAAGCGACATCCCTGCTCCAGGAAAATGAATCCGTCGATTTTGCTATTGATGTAGGATCCGCCGAGGGCTGTCATGGAGGCAAGCAGGAGCCCATGTGCCACAGGCTTACCGAACCTCGTCTTCCGACAAAATTCCACATCATAATGTGAAGGATGATTGTCACCCGTCAGACCGGCAAAAAAAAGATAATGGGCATCGGTGATCGTCCTTGACGGTGAGACAAACTCATCGTTAATCTTCAATTCGTCAAAAAACATGCATCCTCCTCAGTTGAATGACTATGCTCGCCCTAAGGTTAACCCAGTAAGGCAGATCATCAAGTGGGTTAAATCACCCCTTCAGTCCGCAAGGTCTCCAATTCAGACGGACCAAGACCTATTGAGCCGAAAACCTCCCCGTTATGCTCGCCCAGCAGCGGTGCCCCTTTTCGGTATCTGGCAGGCGTCAGGGACAGCTTGACAGGAAACCCGAGCTGCTTGATCTTTCCCGACACCGGGTGATCGACCTGAAAGATCATCTCACGCGAAATCACACGCGGGTCAAGGAATGCCTCATCAAGGGTCCGCACCGGGGTAAGGCAAATTTCCAAATCTGCAGCAGCCGTCATCCATTCGGCGAGGGTGCGTGTGCTGAAGCTTTCCTGCAGGCAGGCGATCATCCTGGATTGATGCGAGGGATTTTTATGTAATGGGATGAAATCCTCAAGTCCGATCCATGTGCAAAAGGCGGCCCAGAACTTGGGTTCCAATGCTCCCAAGGCGACATGTCTCTTATCTTTTGTCCGGTAACATCTATAGCAGGCAAGCGAGCCGGTATAGGTATGTTCACCGGGTTTTGGAATCTTACCGCTTACCATGTATTCATTAAAGACGAGGGGCAGCCAACTGGTAATGCCATCCGTCATGGATACATCCACATATTGTCCTCTATTCGTGTTCACACGGGCGGCCAAGGCGACCAAAATACCCATTACCGCCATCAGGCTGCCGCCTCCGAGGTCCGCGATCTGGACACCCGGAAGGGGAAAACTATCTCCAGCGGTAGATGTAAGCCCCAGAATCCCGGTGTCGCTGATGTAATTGATATCGTGGCCGGGTTTGTCTCGGTCGGGCCCTGTTTGCCCATATCCCGTCAAGGAACAATAGATTAACTTTGGGTTAATCTCCTTCAAGCGACCGTAACCCAAGCCAAGCCGGTCCATGTATCCGGGCCGGAAATTCTCGATCAAAACATCCGATTCTTTTGCAAGATCAATGAGTAATTCCCGCGCACGCCTTTTTTTAAGGTCAAGGGTTATGCTTTTTTTATTGCGATTCAGCAATAAGTGGCGGGCGCTCAACCCTTTTATAAAAGGACCGACATGCCGCCCCGGTTCACCTGCCGGGTGTTCGACCATGATAACATCGGCACCGTAATCAGCCAGCATGAGCGAGGTGAAGGAACCGGGCAACAGGCGAGTCAGGTCTAAGATCTTTACTCCCTCTAATGCCCACACCTCGGTACTCATTTCCTTTACTTTCTCTTTTGAGCTAACCTTGCCGCTTTTGCTTCTTTTAATATTCAATCCTGTCCCTGTTCCAGCCGGTAGTAGAAATTCCTTAATGCATCAACAGCTTCCAAATTAAGCATGTCCTCGAACTTCCCGTCACCGGCCTGCCTTAGAGCCGCCTTAATTACTTTCAGAGTCTTTGGCGGTTTCGATGAGAATTTGTCAATATACACCCGGAGTGTATCCTCAAGCTTATCAGAAGCTACTTTCTTGTTAATTAAATTGAGTTGCTCGGCGTCATCAACAGATAAAGATTCTCCCAAAAACAGTAACTCCCGCGTCTTGGCGGGACCGATATTATCTGAAAGTATTTTATGTCCGCCGCACAATACTGTGGATCCGACATCTATTTCTGGGAGGCGAAAAACAGTACCTTCGGCCGCAATTCTTATATCGGCATAAAGGCTAATAATCATTCCGCCGCCCACAACATGGCCATGCAGGACAGCTATGATTATTTTTTCAGTTTTTCTCAAAAGCGACGCTATCCCTTGAAGCGTCAACACTCTCTCAAAATAGGTGTTAAAAGATATGCCCCCCTTGATTTCCTTTACATCCCCTCCCACACAAAAGGTTCGGCCTTCTCCCCGCAAAACAATTATGTTCTGCGGTAAAGAGCCAATATAGGAAAGGGCTGAACGTATTTCCTTCAGCATTGGTGTGCTTAAGGCGTTGAGGGAATTAGGCCTGTTTAAAACCAATTCCACGATATTGTCTTTTTCGATGACCTTAATGAACTTGTACTCCATTCGATTCAGCATCCCCCTCCAGGCAATTAACGCTTGACTATAATCCTGAATAATGTTAATCACAAATTTAATTAAATATTTAATTTATACTTGGTTTGATAATAGAATATTATTCCCATGTCAAGGTTTTTTTAATTATGGATATTGAATCGAAAAACCCGATATTTGTAGCTGCACGCGTGTTTCCTAACCATTCCATAGTTGATTTTTTAGGCAACTTTTGAATGGGGAATTGATGATCGTTAAATTTAAAGCCGATTTGATTTTGGTAAATACTGTGATAATGAAATGACAATGATCAATGTTGATTGCTAAGGATTGTAAATGGATAAGAAGAAGCGCAACGGGCTGATCTTGGATAATATTTATCAGAAGATAAAAGAAATGCTGTACAGCAATCAACTTGTTCCCGGACAGAAGATTATCTATGGTGATATTGCGAAAAAGCTGAATACAAGCATAACGCCAGTAGTCCAGACACTGAAGCGATTGGAGGCATCAGGGACGGTTAAATACATCCCCAATAAGGGATATTTTGTCGGAGAGATCTCGGCCACCGAGATCAAAGAACTGTATGAAGCGAGGGCGGCGTTGGAATTATATGTTCTTCCCAATATTCTACAAAACACTACCCCAAGTTTAATCGAATCTTTGAGGATCAATTTTCGCGTGCAGGATATTTCCGATCCCAGGATATTGGGTATTCAGGATGCACAATTCCACCTGGAAATTATAAAGTTCGCCGGAAATGATACTATTTATAATTTATTAAGAGAAATTTACGAACAAATTTACCTTCGCTATAAACCCCAATATGTTGGACCTCAACGGCCGAAGGAGGCCTTAAAGGAGCATAAGGCTATCCTTAATGCCATCGCCAAGCAGGATTTGAAAGAGGCTCGCAAAGTCATTAAGAAACATATCCAGTGTCAAATGGAACACATGGCCCAAGTCTTTGAGAACTCGGAATTCAAGCATCGAATCTGAAAAATGGTTTTCAATAATTGATTTCTCTCTCCTTAGGGAAACTCGAACCCATCCTGCCAACTCAATCGCTTTGGGGCTTTTCTGCTCTTACAGAGCCTGACGCCACAAGCTCTTAAATAACTTTCGCCTCTTCCCTGAGCAGTTTAGCCAATTCTCTGGCCTTTTCCGCCGGCTCCTCTCCACAGATAATCTTTCCAGGGGGTCTGGCAGGAATGGGTAAGATCGTGGCGATCTTTGCTTTCGGGGCGACAGTTATTCCCAGCCCTGCAGCATCCTTAACATCGACAGGTTTTTTCTGTGCCTTCACTATTCCCAGCATGGATGCGAAGCGCGGCACATTCAGGCCCTTCTGCGCGGTTACTACACATGGCAGTGAACTTTCGATCAGAAGCTGAGCCCCTTCAATCGGTCTCACAACCTTTATGGACGTACCTTCGACATCGAGCTTCGTAACAAAGGTTACTTGAGGGATGC
>JBKQQP010000003.1:5000-52150 GCA_052144335.1 Syntrophales bacterium | reverse complement strand
ATACGACTTTCTAATTACAAGGGTTGGGTAAGATGTAGTACAAAAGATGGGGATAACCGCCTATGAAGATACCTTCAAATCCAAAAACAAATATATAAAAAAATCTTTACTGGAATAAACAAGGAAGACATGTACTTTTTTATTGAGCGGAAAAATAAACAATTCAGATTTGCATGTTTGAATCTGTAATCAATGATCTGGTCCAACGGTCTGAACCGGCTGTAACTTCGCAATAGAGTGGCTCTTATTCGTATCCGTGGACTTTCTTCATCGACATGATTTTACTGCTTCCAGAAAGCACTCCATTAAGTAATGACAGATGTCTTGGTTTTATAAAGCAAGCGTTTGGCGCAATCCTTTCTCAAGCTCGAACATGTCATCTTTGGTAACACTTCCGGCTTTTTCAAGTAATCGGCTTTTGTCTATAGCCCTGATTTGGTCACATACTGCGACAACCTGCCTACCCAGACAATCTATTGAAACTGTTATAGGTGGCCTTGGTTTACCGGCAGAGGAAAGTGGCACAACAACAACCGTTCTCCTGGCTTCATTAATTGGTGTAGCACCAATCAGTACGCATGGGCGTTTTTTCCGGATTTCTAATCCAACAGAAGGATCTAAATTGACCCAATAAATATCACCACGATTCAGCATCAATCCCATCCCCTATCGTCGTATTCCAGTCCTCCATTTCAGCGCTCAGAGCTTGATCGCCTTCGACTTCGAGGGCACACTGGTATAACTCGGATTCTCTCCGCTTCACCTCATCCTCAAGCAACTTTGCCAATACTTTACTACGTTGCCTGGGAGGTATTACAGCCTTCATCCTGTCTGCCAGATTATCTGGAATTGAAACAAGAACTTTCTGCATTGTTTCTCCCTTATTGAGATATACGATATATTATATAGTATATATAATGCAGAATAGCAACTTTCTTTTCATTGGTATCTCATTATGGGAAGATTTCTTTTGTATATACGATTTCAGAGTGCCGAATAAATTATATTACACGTCAAAGGGTGTGTCCCTTTGTGTGTCCTTTTTTTCAAAATCAGGACAAAATGGTTACACACTGTTACAGGGGGTGACACATAGACATTAATAAACGCAAATAGTTATAATAAAACAAGTGACTTAAGTATCTTTACAAGTTTGCCTCTCACGCCATTTACGGTTGCCAGCTTTACCGGGGCTGAGCGCTTGATGGCACTGACGGTTCACCCTTGTTATATTCCTATAACGTAGACGATATACTCCGCAAGAAAAGCTGTAAATAATTTTGCTGTGGTCGGTCAGTAGTTGTCCTTGCATCCTTCACCTAGCCTGCCAGGAAGTTCTAGAAGGCTTTTTTATGAGGACAAACAGAAACAGGCAAGTTCTCTCCGTAATCTTTGCTGGGGGTGGTTCGACACTAAGTGATTATGGGGAGGGACTGGTTATTGTCAACACCTACAAGCAAATTCGATGATCACTCTCCTCTATTGATTACGGATAGAACTACACACTGACCAAGAAGCACTTTTCCCATCTCCTCTATATACGTTTCTTGAGTCTTGGTTTTTGTCTTCTCATGCCATATTTATCCAGAGATCGTTACAGAGTTCAAGATCATTTTCTAACCAGAGATGTTTCCTTTTTATTTGGTATGGGAAATGCAGATCTCCTTGGTGGGCCTAAAATGATTTATTTAATAGGCAATAATGTTATGATTTTTGCGGATTACAGGAAAAAAATTCCGATGTCCGGAGAATTTTTTCTTTATTCCATTTAGACATTATATTTTTTTAAGGGATAAGGAGGTATCAGTATGTCAATTCCTAGCATTTCTTCAAGCTCTGACTATTATAAAGGTTACTCGATCAATGGGTCAGACAGTTTGAGGCAGCGGGGCCAGCAGGCCTTAAAATCTATTGTCAATGCCCTGCAGTCCGGTAATCTGAGTGGCGCTCAAAGTGCCTTTGCTTCTTTGCTGTCGTTGTTCCCAAATTCATCTTCCTCGGCGAACAGCAAAACGCAAAGTGCAGCGACATTATCGGCATCCAGCTCTAGCAACGGTACAAAATCCATTATAAGCGATTTGAGTGCGCTCGGGCAAGCGCTCCAATCGGGTGATTTGACAGGTGCACAGAACAATTTTTCCAAACTCACACAGGATATGCAGTCAATTGGAGTGGGACACCATCACCATCATAAAACTTCTGCCAGTTCAAAGAATACAACAAATGCATCAGCGACAGGCTCCAATAAGGGCACAAATTCGGTTGAAACCGATTTAGCTGCACTTGGCCAAGCTCTCCAATCCGGTGACCTGAAAAGCGCGGGAAACGCTTATTCACAGTTGATACAGAATATACAAACGATCAAATCGGCGGGAAGAAGTATCAATATTTCCGCTTGAAATCGTGGGCATTGCCGGCAATGAAGTTATAGACAGTGATTGTCAATCCTCCTGCGACCCCGAATGGATTTAAGAAGATACGGCATAGTATCGATAAAACGAGCACATGGCCGTAATCCCTGAACACCAAGTTTTTTATAACCCAAGGAGGTTTTGTTATGTCAATCAACCCTATATCATCCAATTATAATTCATACCCAACAAACGGAACACAGAACAGTTTTCAGCAAATAAACCAGCTTTTCCATCAACTGGGTCAGGCTTTGCAATCGGGCGATCTGAGTGGAGCTCAAAATGCCTTTTCTTCATTGCAGCAATTGCTTCCTAGTTCTTCTGCGAATCAGGCACAAACGACGCAGCAGACGAACCAGAGCACTTTCACTACCGATTTAAATGCGCTCGGGCAAGCGCTCCAATCTGGTGATCTGTCGAAGGCACAGGCTGCCTTTGCAAAACTCCAGCAGGACATGCAGTCGGTTCAAAAAGGGCATCACCATCACCACAAAGCCGATAATTCACAGAATTCCGCCTCCAGTTCAAATAGCAGTTCCAGTTCAAACCAGACAAATGAAGTGCAAGCCAATTTTCAGCAAATGAGAACGTATTTCAGTCAGTTGGGTCAGGCTTTGCAATCAGGTGATCTGAGCGGTGCTCAAAAGGCATTTGCCTCTTTGCAGCAATTGTTCCCCAGTTCTTCTGAGAACGCGAGCCTCTATATAGTAGCTTGATGTGATTAGACGGCTAAAGACAAACTCGTGAGGCCGAGAGAGTATTATCCTTTCTCTTTATCTGACAGAAGATTTGATACATTAAAGGAGCGACAAAATGATTACAATTTACAATGATGACTATATTCCATAAATGTCCGATCGTAGAATTCAGTCAATATTGAATACCGGTTGTAAGCAAGTGTGCCACTAAAAATTGCCTGAAATGTTTAAAATCTATTTCTGGCTGAATATACCTGATTTCAACTTGAAATACTTAGTGCATAAGCCTGTTGCTTAAGCGTGCATCGCAAGATATTTCACAGGCAAATTGCCTTCTGCCGGTTCAGCGGGATGTCTGCTTCTTCCCACGTCTTACGTCCCAGATCCCACAACAGTTCAGTCAAAACCGTTTTGCTTGTTATGCAGGCCAGGCTATCCGCCGGGTGTAGTTCATGACTTGAGCGGGGACGTGGGGATTGCCCATGATGAGAAACTTGCCGACCGGGCAGCCGCCCCCACATAAATAACGCAAACTGCAGCTTCTGCAGGTATCGTTGTTATCCACGTCTGCCGCATCCAGCATCTGCCCGATAACCCTCTCATCGGGATAGCCTTCCGAATAAATGTCGCCAACCTTGAACCTGCTTATCCCCATCAGATAAATACAGGAAAATATTCTGCCTTCTGCGGTGACCACAGGCGTATTACCCCAAGGGGCACCGCAGCCACGCGTCATCCTGAAGCCGGGCTTGAATCTGGTGCTGAATTCATTGAAGGGGAAAAGGGATTGCACCGGCCACATGCCTGATCGGTACACGTCCTTCAGCCCCCGCCTATACAGTGCCAGCTATGGACAGAGGTCAAAGGGAATATGGGATTCATCGGCATCAATCGCATTAACAGGTAACTAGGACGCTTTTTTACATTGAATCAGCCGCAGGGCAGGTTTCACCAAGCTGGGAATGCAGGGGTTGCATCATACTGAGTGATCGAGAATATTTTGAAAAATTTAAGAATGAAAAGGAGAATCAACATGACTTTCTCATTTGGTATGAGAAATGCAAATCTCCTTGGTGGGCCTAAAATGATTTATTGAATAGGCAATAATGTTCTGATTTATGCGGATGACGGGAATAAATTACTGAAAGTGTTTGCCTGTGATTGGCGATAGGAAATGGCCGCCATTATGAAGTTATAGGCATTGTCTCGGGTAAAGTCACGGACCGTAATCGTCAAGATTGCGGCAGCTCTGCATGAATTTATGAAAATAAGGCCCTGATGTATTTTGCGACTTTGCCTGTGTTTACAGCTTTGCTTGTATAACGCCAAATTGCCGCAAAAACGGCGGCCTGTTCTTGGCGCACAGCGGTGCGTAACTTTCATTGGCAATCTGGCTGCGTGCTCGCTACCTCGCCACGTGTAAGAACTAACAAACAATGCCAATGTGCAGGTGTCAAATATGGATTCTTTCCAGCAGATTTTGAAGGTGGCGTTTGAACTGCATAACGCCGGACGCCATCAAGATGCAGAGACGATATCCCGCCTTTTGATAAAGATCAATCCACACGATGGCCAGTTGCTGTTCCTGCTGGGAATGGTTTTGCAACAAACAGGCCGGAGCCAAGAAGCCCTGAAATATTTGGAACAAGCGGCGGAGCTTCAGCCGCAATCGGCCCCGATTTTCGACGGACTCGGTTATGTTCATCAAAGCCTGCAGGATTATTCGCGCGCGGTGGAAAATCATGCGAAGGCCGTCGAACTGGGACTGCAGACCGCCGGCACTTTTTACAGCATGGGCTATGCCTGTTACAAACTCGGTGATGTGGAACGGGCGGCTTTACTTTTTCAAAAGGCGGTGGAGTTGAATCCACAGTATGCGGCAAACTGGCATAATCTCGCAAAATGTCTGAAGGATTCACACCGGTTGGAGGAATCCATTGTAGCCTATGATCGCGCATTGGCGGTCGATCCTAATTGTTTTCAGGCACATTATGGCCGCGCCATTTCCCAACTGACGGCGGGCCGATTGCAGGAGGGATTTCGCGAACATAATAAATGGCGCAACCATGGCCGCACGCCACGCCAGTTTTCCCAGCCGGCCTGGAATGGCGACCCTATTCCCGGCAAAACATTATTCCTGCATGCGGAGCAGGGATTTGGTGATGCGATTCAAACCGTGCGATTTGTCCGGCAGGCACGTGAACGCGCGGCGAATATCATTCTCGAATGCCGGCCGGAACTGAAGACGTTGTTCTCCAGCTCCGGTTGTGCCGATGTCGTCATTGCATACGGTGAAGCGATTCCGCCATTCGATTGCTTTACTTCTTTATTCAGTTTGCCCGGCATTCTGGGCACCATAATGCAGACGATTCCCAATGAAACGCCGTATTTGAAAGTAGCCACGTGCGAGCATTTGCCGCCGGCTCCGCCCGGAAATTTAAAAGTGGGACTGGCCTGGGCGGGCAATCCGTCACATCATAATGATGCCGCGCGTTCGATTCGCTTGGAAGAACTCGCTCCGCTTTTCCAAACGGCCGATGCCACGTTTTACAGCCTGCAAGTGCCGATACCCGCTCGCGATGAAGTGTGCTTTCGATCTTTGGGCAAACTGTTGGATATGAGCGGCCGTTTAAAGGATTTTCTGGACACGGCTGCGGCAATTGCGGCGATGGATTTGGTCATCGCCGTTGACACCGCCGTTGCCCATCTTGCCGGCGCACTGGCGAAACCGACCTGGACCTTAATCGCTTATTCGCCAGACTGGCGGTGGCTTATGGATCGTCCAGATACGCCCTGGTATCCAACCATGCGCTTGTTTCGGCAGGCTCAAAGAGGTCAGTGGCAACCGGTCATTCTGCAAGTGGCGGAAGAATTGGGTCGTTTCAGCAAAAGTGTCATGTCTCCCCAATTCTCCCATTAGTGAGGAGAGTAAAGGCGAGTTAAATATTTAGATTTTAATTCTTTGAAAAATAAAGTGCGAGGAAGTCGTAAAAAGCCAAATTAGCGAAAATCAGTTTTGCAACACAATGATTTTATTAATACCTATTTTTGAAAAATGCCAGTTTGGCGACTTTTTTGCGAGACCATCAAGTAAATTTTTAGAAATACTTTTCAAATACCAAATCATATATTAAC
This sequence comes from Syntrophales bacterium, assembly GCA_052144335.1. GTDB lineage: Bacteria > Desulfobacterota > Syntrophia > Syntrophales > UBA2185 > Fen-1135. The sequence continues at coordinate 45,906 of JBKQQP010000003.1, read as the reverse complement.
CGTTAGGCGGGAAAGAAGAGAAGGGCCACATTATGATAAGGTTGCAGAATCTATATGATGCAGAGGAAATATTTCGCTTGATAGAAAAGAACCGATCGCGACTCCGAGAATGGTTTCCTTGGCTGGATTCTACCAAGACGGCCGCCGACGTTAAGCTACTCATCACTAAAGCACTGATTGGACACGCGGGGGGAAACCGTTTCGATAACGTAATCATTACGGACGGTCAGATCGCTGGTCTTGTCGCGTTCGACTGGATAAATCATGGTAATAAATCTGCCGGTGTCAAATATTGGATTGATATTGATGTGGGAGGCAAGGGTATTCTAACTTGCTCTGTGGTTGAGCTCATAGAAATAGCATTTGGTTCTATGGGCATGCATCGAATTGAAATTCGTGCTGCTTCAGGCAATGCGAAAAGCTGCGCTGTTGCTATGCGGTTAGGCATGCGACTTGAAGGAACAATCAAGGATGCCGAATGGCTATATGACCATTATGTTGATCACAACATATATGCCATAACCAAACCTGAGTGGGGCTTGGGTAATAGGGTAGCCGGTGGTTTTTCTCCCTCAGGGAGACTAGCAGCACACCTTACACCGCGAAGAGCTCTATGATTTTAGCAAAAATAAGGCATAGTACGGACAAAACGAGCGTGCGACGGTAATCCCTGAAAACCAATCTTTTTATAGCCCAAGGAGGTTTTGTTATGTCAATCAACCGTAGCTACGTTTTATATCTTTTCTCAGAGAAGGCCGGTAATCATTCCCAGGCCGACAAGTGCCAGCATAATTCCGACTATTAGCTGGACGGTCTTCAGGGTAATCTTTCTCAACATCCGGCTTCCGATAAAAGCGCCGAGAAAGGCAGACAGAGTGGCGGCAATAAGAAGGCTGCCTATGGCAGAGCCGATACCTCTGACCTGTGTGAGATGAAAGGTGAGGCCATAGACAAACAATCTTGTGATGTCAATAATTACCGATGCCACTGTTCCTGTGCCGACAAACGCTTCCGGATTCATGCCTGCCTTGATCAGGAAGGCGCTTCGGAAGGCGCCCTGGTGACCGGACAGGCCTCCGAAAAATCCGGAAAGTATGCCTCCTATGGGGAGATACTTGCGATCAAAAGAGAGCTGTTGAAAACGCGGCAGAAATTCCAAGAACGAAAAAACAAGAATTACAACCCCAATTGCCAGCTTCATGGTGGAGATATCATGAGTTTTACCATCGATGGTATATGATGCAACAGAAGGCATGCCTGCGAAGAGGTTTAGCATTGCAGCACCAGCTACAGCGGCCAAGGCGCCGGGCAGGGCAAACTTTGCCACGACCTCCCAATCGGCCTTTTTTCCCACCAAGAGTGTCGTAAATATATTGTTCGCCAGGTGAACCACGGCTGTTGCCGCTACTGCAACCTGTATCGGGAAGAAGAGGGCAAAGGCTGGCATCAGTACTGTGCCCAGACCAAAGCCAGAAAAAAGTGTTGAGCCGGATACGAGAAGTGCGGCTGAACAGACTATGGCATATTCCATGTGAATAAAATTTCTGAATTGAAAGGACGTTATTTCAGTATTTAACCATGTGCCTGTTCAATTGCGTTCTCTTGAATCGGCAAAGACGCTGACGGGCGCGACGACCATCTTACCAAAGGAAAGGTGCATTTCCCGCCGGAGAATTTAATACACTTCAGGCAGCCTGATTAATGGCAGATAGCTGCCAGATGTTGGGTCCTACAGACCGCGTGAATGTCCAGTATTCTTCGAATTTCACCGGCTCCGTCTTGCTGCCGGACAATAGTTCTCCGCTTTCACTGACCGTGTAGTCGACAAGATTAGCGGTGAATCTGACAGTTGTAAAATCCATCCCGCTTTCCTGCCATGCCTCCGTGATCTCAACTGTCCTGACCGCAATATTATCGAGCTTGTTAATCTTCTTTTCCGCCTTCAATTTATCTGCGTCTCTCTGCAGGATATTAAACATTTCCTGTGTCAGGATATTCTTGACATTCGTCATGTCGCGGTTAATCCACGCACCTTGAACCTTAAAGAAGTTATCCATGCAGAGATTTCTATATCTTGCTTCATCGTAAGAAGGGTCCATCTGCCGAATATGGCGCAATCCCGTTTGAACATCATCTTCAACGTATTGCTGACCCCGAGAAGAATCTGCAAATCCTGTCTGCTGTCCTGTTGATGGGGAAGCGCCTGTCTGGTAATTGTAACCGGCAGGCGATGCCGCCGCCTTCCGTCTGCTGATGAACTTGTAGAGGATGTAAAGCAAACCGCCAATGAGGATAATATCTAAGAACCCGATGCCGCTTCCGCCAAAACCGCCCATGTCCATGCCGAGTCCGAGTCCGCCAAAAAGCAGGCTTCCCAGAAAGCCCCCTGCTGCTCCCATGGCAAGACTTCTCCAGATGCCGGGTTGCTGGAACGGAGCCGTTGACGGGCTGTAAGGCGATGGTACCGAGTATGGTTGGCTGGGAGAGCTGAATGACCGGGAACCGCGGCTGCCTGAAGACATGCCGCCTCCCGCCCTGGCAAACGCATCCAGTTCCATTATCCCCATGAAAAAAAACAAAAATATGAAAAGGATCATTCCCATTCTCCAATTCTTCCGCGGCATATTGTTCCCTCCTCCGAGTTAGTCAGCGCCTGTGCATATTTGTGGATTGAGAGATATAAGAACAGATGTTGGACGGCGATTGTAGAAGATATGTCCCCAAGTGTCAACATCTCCTTTTCGTTTTGTCTTTTTCCGGCAGATGGTGTATTAGAGGCGTCAGTAAGGATAGGCGTGGATATATTTCTCAAAATCGTGATAGATAAAATATTTTAAATGCATTTGGGCAACTGAGGAATACGTATGGGCGCTTACGATTTAGACGGAAAGATTATACAGGCGGCAGATCTGATAGTGCGCGCCGGGAATGTGGTCGTGTTTACAGGGGCTGGGGTTAGCACGGAATCGGGCATTCCCGATTTTCGCAGCCCCGGCGGAATATGGACAAGATTCGATCCGGAAGATTTTACCATTCAAAGATTTCTCTCCAGCTCCGAGACGAGGAAGAAACAGTGGCAGATCCTTCTCGAGGGCGGCTTGTTTGCCAGTGCAGAGCCAAACAGGGCCCACCTCGCCGTTGCCGAACTGGAGGAGATTGGCAAACTGAAATGTGTAATCACGCAGAATGTTGACAACCTTCATCAGAAGGCCGGAAACTCTCCCGAGAAGGTCTATGAGCTGCACGGCAATATGAGATGGCTGAAATGCATGAGCTGTGAGGCGCGCTATCCTGTCGGTGACGTCATAGAGAGGTTCCGTGCCAAGGCGGAAGTCCCCGACTGTGAGCACTGTCACGGGATTTTAAAGCCGGATGTAGTTCTCTTTGGAGAACTCCTGCCCGAATTGACACTGAAAAATGCGACTGCGCACGCAAGCAGATGTGACCTCATGATTGTCATCGGCTCATCTCTTGTTGTGTACCCGGCGGCCTACATGCCCATGTACGCCAAAGAAGGAGGGGCCAAGCTGGTCATCATCAACAATACGCCTACGTCCTGCGATGATGATGCGGATGTCGTCATCCATCATTCTGCGGGTATCGTTATGGAAAAGATAATGGTTGAGGTCAGGAAGAGAATCTGAGTTCCTATATGCCGAATTTTATTACCCTAGAAACAGAAAGACTGAAATTGGTGCCCCTCGACATGGAGAGCATGAATCCGGACGACCACCAGAAGATTGAGAAGAGACTCGGCCTGGAGCTGGCCAGCATGATCCTGGGCGAACAAATCGATAAGGAAATCAAGGCAGCCATGAGAGCCTCTCTCGAAGACGTAATAAGAAGCAAGAAACAGGATCAATGGTATGCCGACTGGCAAAGCGTCCTGATTATATTGAAGTCGGAAAACGTTATCATCGGAGGGTTCTGTTTCCAGAGATATCCTGATGAGGACGGCACTGTTCAAATAGGCTACATGATAAAACCAGAGTATCAAAGACATGTGTACATGACGGAGGCACTTAAAAAAGGTATTTCATGGATATTTCAGCGTCCTGATATATCAGCGGTACTCGCAGAAACTACGAAGTCCAACATCCCGTCTCATAAAGTATTGCAGCATGTCGGAATGACTGTCTATAGAGAAACTGACAATAGTCTCTGGTGGAGAATCGAGAGATGTGCTTAATTATCTTATCCTACAAAGTGCATGATAGATACCCTCTTATCCTTGCGGCTAACAGGGATGAATTTTATGAGAGGCCTTCGGCGCCCGTATCTTTATGGGACGATGCCGTGGGCGTGGTTGCAGGGAGGGATTTGCAGAGGGGTGGCACCTGGCTGGGTATCAGGAAGACAGGAAGTCTCGCCATGCTTACCAATTATCGCGAACCGACGCCTTTCGGACGGAACGCCCCATCGCGGGGATGGCTCGTGAGGGATTTTCTTATGAGTGAAGAAGATCCTGAATCGTATATCGAAACTATTACGGCCAATAAAGATCAGTATAACGGATTCAATATAATCATCGGAGACCTGAATCGCCTGTTCTACTTTTCTAACCGCGGTGAAATGCGTGAATTGTCGCCGGGCCTGTATGGCTTGAGCAACCGTGTCTTGGATACGCCTTGGCCCAAAACCGAGCGGGCGAAAAAGGCGATGAAGTCGTTACTCTCGAACAAAGACCGTCCTCTTCCGGAAGAGATTTTCGATATCCTCAATGATCGATCAAAACCGGACGACAGCGAGCTCCCTGATACGGGGGTTGGGCTGGAATGGGAACGGATTCTTTCCTCCATCTTCATAACCAGCCCCATCTATGGCACCCGCTCCTCTTCAGTTATTATGATTGACAGAAAGAACCATTGCATGTTTATAGAAAGAGTCTTTAATGCACATCCCGAACCGTGGATGGAGGCAAGGTTTGACTTCCGGCTTTATGGTGATTGAGTAAAGTCAGAGGCAGGAAGCAAAGGCGGCAAGATGTCGAGGCGTGAATATCCGGACAGGCCGATTTGTGGAGTCGGAGCGGTCGTAATTAAAGAGGGGAAAGTGCTCCTTGTAAAACGGGGCGTTGATCCGAATAAGGGGGTGTGGGCCATTCCCGGAGGCTCTCTAAAACTAGGCGAAACCCTGCAGGAAGGCGCCGAAAGGGAAATTCTGGAAGAAACGGGTGTTACTATCAAGGCGGGAGCGCCCGTCTACTCATTCGATTTTTTCGAAGAGGATAGTACTGGGCGGATTCGCTTTCACTATGTGGTCGTGGACGTGATCGCTGATTATGTATGCGGCGAGGCTAAGGGTGCAGACGATGCCCTCGAAGCCAGATGGGTTTCACGGGCAGAACTTAGACACATGCACGTTTCAAAAAATACGCTGAGAATTCTGGATTTTCTGAATAGTCACTTTCCCGAGGAGGTGTAGTCATGAAGGTCATTTACCACAAAGATTTCAACCAATCGTACTGTTCTGACCCTGCCGCTGCGCCGGGCCGCATCGAGGCAATCGTCAAAGCAATCCGCGACAAGGTGACTTTTGTAGATGCAATTCCTGCCCGGAGAGAGGACATTGCTGCTTGTCATACACCATCCCACATGGAGAGGGTGGCGAGAGAGGGCATCTACGATATCGCTGCGCTGGCAGCCGGGGGTGCCATACAGGCTGCCGAGATTGGTTTACTGGAGCCATGTTTTGCCGTGATCAGGCCACCCGGGCATCATGCCTCTGCCAATAGTGCATGGGGTTTCTGTTATTTTAACAACATGGCGATTGCCCTCGAAAAGCTGAAGCGGGAAAACCGGATTAAGAATGCCTTCGTGCTGGATTTTGATCTTCACTTCGGCGATGGGACGATGAATATCTTGGAAGGGACTGGGTATGTGTCGCTGTACAATCCTTCGGCATCTTCCCCGGAAGAATATCTAAAAAGCGTGAAGAGCCGTCTCTTTGGCGAGAAGGTCGACATCGTAGGAGTGTCTGCGGGATTTGACAATCATGAACAGGATTGGGGCGGGTTGCTGTCCACGTCCGACTATACGGAAATCGGGCGAATGGTCAGAGAGGCCAGCAGAAAAAATGCTGGGGGGTGTTTTGCCATTCTGGAAGGCGGGTATAACCACTCCGTTCTGGGACAGAACGTGATGGCCTTCATCGAGGGCATGGAAGGGAAGTAAAAAATAAAGCAGGGATGGATTTGAACCATCCCTGCTTTATTTGCATTCCTAGTATCAGCTAGGCAGAGACTATTTCAGTATCCCATTTTCTTCATGAAACCCTGTGCGCCCACGGGTTGTCTTCCCACCAACTGTCCAACTTTTACCCTTTTCAAATCTTGCGGTTTGCCTTCTACTGTAGTCTAGGCGCTGTCCGCCTGGATTTGGTCCGTTACGGTCAGCTCAACAGGCAATTTCACAATATTGCATGCTATCTTCTTGTTTCCGCTCACCGGATCCCCGTCCTCCATTTCTTCGAATGTGTAAGCAATCATCTTTGAGCCAGGCTGTGTCTTGCATGTAATAAGCATAATGCCTTCCGGTTTTCCCACTCACTTACCTATGCAGAAGGTCGAGAATATTCTGTCTAGTACCTCTTCGGTAACCGTTTCTCCGGATATTTCACCGAGACTGTCAAGAGCTTGGCGGATATCAAAAGCAGAGAATTCAGGAGAAAGTCCTTGGAGGATGCTGTCCCTGGCCTTTGACAGCAGGTCTCTCGTTTTTTCGATGGCCATTTTATGGCGGATATTGGAGACAACAGTCAGGGTATGGCCCCAGTCTGCACCCTTTAGAACGAGATTGTGGGTTGCATCTTTCAGTTCTGGTATACCTTCGCCATGCTTTGCAGAGATCCATATTGGCGGCATGAGGTCCGGAGCGAGACTTGCTAACGCTGCCTCGTCAATGACATGAGGAAGATCGGATTTGTTGAGGACCGGGAGGGATCTTTCCGCCTTGCACCTTTCCATGATCTCGACATCCTCTTTCGTCAGGGCCTCGCTGCCGTCGAAAACGACTATCACCACATCCGCCTGAGAAAGTTTTTCCCATGCCAGATCGATGCCTTGTTGTTCGATGATATTCTGCGGCTCTCTCAATCCTGCCGTGTCGGTGAGTTTCACAGGCACCCCTTTGATGGAGATGGTTTCCTCGATGAGATCCCGCGTTGTTCCCGGCAGCGCGGTCACAATTGCCCTTTCTTCGCCGAGGAGCATGTTTAAGAGACTCGACTTTCCCACATTCGGCCTTCCCGCAATTACGCAATTTATGCCATGCCTGTATATTTTCCCCTCTCCGTATGTCAGGGCAAGTTGACTGAGCTCGTCGACAACGACCGTGATATCTGTGGCGGCGTTTAAGGGATTAACGATCTCTATGTCTTCATCCGAGAAGTCGACGGACGTCTCGAGGACAGCGAGGATATCAATGATCCTGCTGCGGACTGTTTCAATTTTGCCGGCCAAGTTGCCTTTGAGGCGGGAGACGGCGAGGTCAAGTGCGCGATCAGTTTGCGCCGTGATCGTGTCCGCAACTGCCTCTGCCTGCGAAAGGTCGATACGGTTGTTGAGAAAGGCGCGTTTGGTGAATTCTCCTGGCTGTGCGAGGCGCGCACCTGCGTTGATCACTATGGAAAGCACAGACTGAAGAATAAAAGCGCTGCCATGGCAGTTGATCTCCAGCATGTCCTCTCCCGTATAAGAGTGAGGTTTCATCATGAAGGAAAGGAGAACTTCGTCGATGACTCTGCCCGTGGCAGGTGAAATAATGTCTCCGTGATATAGTCGATGGCTATTGAAGTGGCCGGCCTTGCGCAATGGTCTAAAAATGAGGGAGGCAATATCTCCGGACTTATGGCCACTGACGCGTATGATGCCGATCGCACCCGTACCTGGAGGAGTGGCTATGGCCGCTATCGTGTCTTCCAAGTATAATAACCTCGCGAAAGCCGAATATTAAGTGAAGAAAAGTATGATGATAAAGGGGAAAGGCACAGCGTGTCCTCTTGGCACTGAGATTAAGACTCGTCTAAAGCGTGAGATACACAGTGGTGCGCAACATGGCTTGCCCTGGGGTCGCGAAAAGGGATGAAGAAGCAGAATCGTACTTCTAGGCACGGAGTACGCTGCCAAACCTAACTTTTCTTGGCCGGCATAATAACAATCTTTCTGAACTCCCCTTCGCCCCGGCTTTTTGTAGTCAATGACTCATCATTTTGCAAGGCAAGATGGATGACGCGGCGGTCATGGGCATTCATATGTCCGACAGTCAACGCCTTCTTTGATTTTTTTACTTTTTCTGCCAGCTTTGCTGCCAGGGCAATGAGCGACTCTTCCCTCTTTTTTCTGTATGATTCCGTATCCACAACGATCATTTTTCGGTTACTTGTATTCTTGCTTACGGACTTGTTCACAATGTACTGTATAGCATCTAAGTTCTGCCCTCTCTTGCCTATAAGTAAGCCGCTTCCGTCGCCCTTGATATTCAGCAGAATCGTATCAGCAGTCTCTTGAACGGTCAAGGGGCAGTCGAGGTTCATTCTCTGCAGGATGCCTTCCAGGATTGTTTTTGCCCTCATTGCGGGGCTCTCCGCAGAAACTTCGGGCCCTGACGGTTCTATCGAATCTGAAATAACAGATGATTTTTCTTTTGCACTTTTTGGGGATTGTGCAGCCGGTGCATCTATGACCATATCGATGGACATGATGCTTGCCTTTATTTTTGCCTTTTTTGAACCGAGGCCGAGAAATCCCGTGGCGCCGTCTGAAATGATCTCTATGTTAAGTTTTTCTCTCGGAACGTTGAATTCGCTGCACGCCTTCTCGATGGCCTCGTCTATTGTCTTAGCTTCGATTTCTATAGAATTCATAGTCACTGCCTCAACTCACTATCTGCGCTTATTAATGTAGTATTGCTGCCCGATACTCAGTACGTTTTGAAAGAGCCAGTAAATAACCAGACCCGATGGAAAGTTTACAAACAGGAACGTAAAAACGACGGGCATCAACATCATAATTTTTTGCTGCATGGGATCTCCCATGGCAGGGGACATTTTTTGCTGAATCAGCATGGTCGCACCCATGATAATCGGCGTAATGTAGTAGGGGTCCTTTGCCGACAGATCCTGTATCCACCAGTAAAAAGGGGCATGGCGGAGTTCAATGGAATACATGAGAGCCCTGTAGAGCCCAAAGAAGACGGGTATTTGAATGACCATGGGCAAACATCCCCCCAAGGGGTTTACCTTGTGCGTCTTGTACAAAGCCATTGTTTCCTGACTCATTTTTGCCTTGTCGTTTTTGTACTTCTCACGAAGTTCTGCTATCTTCGGTTGCAGTTTCTGCATCTCCTTCATAGACTTGTAGCTCTTGTTGCCCAGGGGCCAGAAGATAATCTTTATCAGGATGGTCAGGATGATGATGGCAACGCCGTAGTTGTGAACGTAGCTGTTGAGAAATTTGATGGAGATCAAGAGGGGCATGGCAAGCCACTTCATCCATGAGCCGAAGTCTATAGCATTCTCGAGGCCGACTCCCTGAGCTTTGAGAATGTCATTCTCCTTGGGTCCGAGGAATAACGAATAGCCAAACGACGCGACCTGTCCGGGCGGGATAATGGTGGAAGTGCTTTTCAGGTTTACAGAAACCATGTTTCGAGGATCTACGGCAAGAGCAAGACTGGTCAAAGTTGGGTTTTGAGGCACCATGGCGGCAATAAAATATTTGCTTTCAAACCCCGCCCAGGCAATGTCAGGACCGACTGATTTCCCCGATTCAATTTTCTTGACTTCGTAACGTTCTACGTCTTTGGCAATGTAAGAAATGGGTCCATCGTGCCCGTAGCTGTCTGATGCAGCTTTGGGATCGACATACTGATTCCAGGAAAGAAGCGCATTTTCACTGAGAGTTCCTGCTGATAGGTTATGTATTCTTACTTCCAAATCAAAGGCATATTTATCAGGATAGAAGGTGAATAGCATTTCCTCTTTCATCTCATTGGCGTATGTCTGCGTGAAGGTGAGCACGCGGCTCTCAGTACTCTGCGTCATATCGATTGATACTGCATCCGATGTGAATATACTTTCCGGGTGTATATCGATGCTTGATCCGGGAAAGGTGATTGTAAGAGGCCTCGGCATTCCGTCCGTAACGTGGACGAGTTCAATAGGTTCTGAGTCCTTGCCGAGAGAGCTGCGGTAATTCTTCAGCTTGAAGGATTTCAGGCTGCCGCCTTTAGTGGAGAAAACGGCTTTATAGAGAGAAGTCTCCACAGGGATATCCTTCTCGGTTCCCGCGACCGTCCTGGACAGAATGGTTCCGGTCTTAACCGGTGCCACCTGCTCCGGGGCCGCTACTTTACCGGAGGGCTTTTCTTTCACGCTCTCCTGTCGGGCGGATTCCGTCTGCTGCTGTGGCGGTTTCTTTACAAAAAATGCCTGCCATGTGAGAATGACCGCCACTGACAGGATTATGGCAAGAAAGGCCTTCTTGTCCATTCAATACCTCCGTCTTTCGGTTTGTTTTACTTGACTGGATCGTAACCGCCGGGGTGAAGAGGATGACACCGAAACAGCCGCATCAGGGCAATATATGGTCCTCTGACGGGGCCATACCGTCGGATTGCGTCTACGGCATATTCGGAACAAGATGGGCAGAAACGGCAACATGGGGTAAAAAGCGGAGAAATACAGATCTGGTATAATCGGACAAGTACAATAAGAGTTTTTTCCAGGATCTGTGCGAACGTTATCTTATGCATCTGATTTCTTGATTAAATGGCCTTCTAACTCCGTGCAAACATCCTGATACGCCAATTGAGCAATATTGCTTTTTGCAATTATCACGACGTCTTGTGGAGTAGAAAGTCTTGATCTGTTTAATCTAAAGAACTCTCTTACGAGACGTCTAATCCTGTTTCTCTCTACGGCGCTCCCCACCTTTTTACTGACCGTTATTCCCAGTCTACTAATGCCCATTTCGTTCTTGCGTACGACGATCGTGAAATGTTTCGAATGGCTGCGCACCCCCTGCTGATAGCAGGCCAGATAGTCTCTTCTCTTGCTGATTCTTACGTGCTTGCCAAAGGATTGTTCTTCCATGGACCGCTTTTTCGGGTACTAAACGGCCAACCTCTTTCTGCCCTTAGCTCGTCTGCGACTCAGGACCAATCTCCCCCCCCGCGTGGACATTCTAACTAGAAAGCCGTGGGTTCTTTTCCTCTTTGTGTTGCTGAAATTTGTCAGGTTCTTTTTCATTCGCTGGACCCCACTAAAAAATGTTAAGGCGTCTCATTAACCATAACCGGATTTATTTGTCAAGGTTAAATTGGACATGCGGAGTTGATAACTGTTGATATTCCGCTTTAATGTTAATATAATACGAAGATGGAGTGGGGTATGAAGAAAGAGAACAAAACAAAATATGAGCTTCTTAACGAACTGTTTGAGTTGAGTCAGCGGGTCGCAGAATTCGAAAGATTGGAGGCCGAACATAAACTCGCGGATGAGATATTGTCTGAAAGCGAAATACGATATCGTCGGATGGTGGATGCCGTCACCCCTTATACTTATTCAGTTGAAGTAAAGGAAGGACGGGCTGTTTCGACAAGGCATAGCGCAGGTTGCGTGGCTGTGACTGGTTATGATCAGCAAGATTATGAAAATGATCCTAATCTCTGGTATTCCATGATACACCCTGAGGATCGAGCGCTCGTGGAAAATGCGGTTACCCGGATCATGGGTGGTGATGATGTATTGCCCATTGAGCACCGGTTGGTGCGCCATGATGGTATGGTTGTCTGGGTGCGCAATACGATGGTTCCCTATCGTGGAGATAATGGACAATTGCTTCGGTATGACGGTTTGATAGAGAACATTACCGAGCGCAAGAAGATGGAAGAAGAAATTCTCAGAGCAAAAAAATTGGAATCTGTCGGTACTCTTGCCGGGGGCATAGCTCACGATTTCAACAACCTCCTACAGGCTATTTTGGGCAGTATCTCTCTTGCTAAGATACACTCTGACCCCGGTGATAAAATTTATAAGTTTTTGGACACGGCGGAGAAGGTATCAATGCGTGCGAGCGATATAACGAAGCAGTTGATCACCTTTGCTCAGGGCGGGGCGCCGGTAAAAAGAACAATGTACATAGGAGAGTTTATAAAGAATACCGTTCTTTTCTTTCTCGGCAGTTCCAATGTGACTGCTAAACTTTATATAGAATCTGACTTAACTCCTGTTGATGTCGATGAGGGGCAGATGAGACAGGTAATTCACAGCATGGTGAACAATGCCATGGAAGCAATGCCTAACGCAGGCATTCTCACGATTATTGCAGAAAATGTTGATGTCGCTGCGACGGACGAGCTTCCCTTAAGCGAGGGGAAATACGCAAAGGTGACTCTGTCCGATTGCGGCACCGGCATACCTGGGGAGAATATCTCGAGAATATTTGATCCCTTCTTCACGACAAAAGAAATGGGCTCTCAAAAAGGGACAGGACTCGGGCTTGCCATATCTTATTCCATCATCAAGAACCACAATGGCCTTATAACGGTAGAATCTGAGATAGGTGTGGGAACAACTTTTCATATCTACCTTCCCGCCTCAAAGAAAGATATCGTAACGAAAGAGCTTGCGGAGGATCAACATCCTACCTGCTAGGGGGAGGATGCTTAAGAGGGGAAGCCGACTGCCTTCTTGGTTACGTGAAGTTATTTTCGTATTTCATGCTGCCGAAAATTACCAGACGCAGCATCTTCAAGAGATCAACGCCTTTGAAAGGTTTGGCGAGGAAATATTGACCCCCGACAATATTATCTTTAGGTAACTCACTCGACTTAACGGCGCCTGTAAGAAAGATGATAGGGATCTGGTGGGTGCCCGGGTCTTCTCTCATTTCTGCCGCAACGCTCGACCCGTCTATATCGGGCATCACTATATCAAGTATGACGGCGTCAGGTTTCAATGATTTGGACTTTTCCAGTCCTTCCTCTCCGGAATATGCCGTGTATACCTCGTAATCATTTGCCTTGAGCCAAGATTCCACAATATTAACGATATCGTGATTGTCATCGACAACAAGAATTCTATTTCCCATTGCGCCACCTGAATGTTCGCGCCTGTGATACTGGAACTCAAAGGCGATACGACAACCGACTTGAGCTTAGAGTGTATATTTCAGCCCGTGCCTCTATATCTTTCTTAATGCTGAGCTGCTATCCTTATGTACAACAGACGATAGAACTCGACTGACGTATTTTCCGAGCGATAACTCAACACACCCTTTCAGCAGCCAAGAGGGTGCTTTCAAACGCGGCCGGAGCCTGCAGCTTTGTTATATGGTAATCCTCATTCAGAGTAATAGTCATCCCGGGCAGATCGGATTTTGCAACCCTTCCTGTAACACTTATGAGAATCGCTCTTCCCGGCTTCCCTGGACTTGTAAAATTGAGAATGATATCCAGGCTTACTCGCAAATTCTCGGGAAGAGGTTTGTCCGTATGGAAAAATATTTCTTTTGCGGAAATACTCGTAGTCCGAAGAAAAAAGCTCTGTGCCTCATCTGCTGATATGAACTCAATTCTAGCGGGAACTTCGATGTCGTATCTCTCAAATTCCATGGTCAAATTAGCATCCGTCCTTTTCTAGGAATTAAATTATTTTCACATGCGCGTCACTGCGAATACCCGTGATCTATGCTTATCAGAAAGGCAAGCAGGAAGCATGCCACCCGACAGCAAAATAACCGTTAATAATTTCAAAGACATATTGCTGCCCGCCGTGAGGCATGGAAAAAAAGTCCCAATATTCTGTTCAGGGGGTGACAAAAAATTGCCGCATCAAATCAAGCAGCAGGCATGCGGTACATTGAGCATCGGCGGCTTATTCGAGGACCTTATTGGGTTAATCAGGGACATCCTGACCTCAACTCGTTCGTCTCTATAAGGGATCATCTGCATCTTCCGGCGGTAAGCGTGCATGAAAGCGGGCATTTCTCTGTTGCAGGGATGCAGAAAGTCTGCCTATTATGGCCACACAATTTTTTCGCAAAAGTGTATTGAGGAAGGAGTGTGTTTTATTGAATCAGTTCCGGATCGTTACTGAGTTTGAGCCGAAGGGTGACCAGATAAAGGCCATCTCGAAGCTTGTCGATGGTATCGAGAAGGGGGCTCAACATCAGGTGCTGCTCGGCGTTACGGGTTCGGGAAAAACATTTACCATCGCTAATGCCATATACGCTGTTCAGAAGCCAGCCCTGGTGATTGCACACAATAAAACTCTGGCGGCCCAGCTCTACGGTGAATTCAAAATACTGTTTCCTGATAACGCCGTGGAATACTTTGTGAGCTACTACGACTATTATCAACCCGAAGCTTATATACCGAGCACGGACACGTACATTGAAAAAGATTCATCAATCAATGAGGAAATCGATAAGCTGCGCCATTCTGCGACCCGTTCCCTTTTAGAACGCAGCGATGTCATCATTGTTGCCAGCGTTTCCTGCATTTACGGTCTCGGATCCCCTGAAGCCTATCATGGCATGCTGCTCTCCCTGGAACAGGGGATGGAGATTCTTCGCGATGAGATGTTAAGAAAACTGGTCGAGATTCAGTACGAGCGCAATGACATTGATTTTCATCGCGGAACCTTCCGGGTGCGCGGGGATGTGGTAGAAATATTCCCCCCGTACGAAGAAGAAAAAGCGATCCGGGTCGAGTTCTTTGGAGATGTTATCGAGTCCATTTCCATTGTAGATCCCCTCCGGGGAAGAAAATTAAATTCTGTGCAGAAGATGTCCGTTTATCCTGGCAGTCACTATGTGACGACGATGGATAATATGAAAAGGGCCATAGCCGCAATCAGGCAAGAACTGGAGGAGAGACTCGGGGAACTCCGCGCGCAGAATAAACTCCTTGAGGCGCAGAGACTTGAACAGCGCACAAGATTTGACGTCGAGATGATGGAGGAGATGGGCTACTGCCAAGGCATCGAGAATTATTCTCGTCATCTCACGGGCAGGAGGCAGGGAGAACCGCCTCCCACCCTCATGGAGTATCTGCCGGAAAATGCGCTTGTCATCATTGATGAGAGTCATGCCACCATCCCGCAGCTAATCGGGATGTACCGGGGCGATAGAGCACGCAAGGAAACGCTGGTCAATTACGGCTTCCGCCTTCCTTCTGCCTTGGATAACAGGCCGTTGATGTTTGCAGAATACGAGGGCTTCGGAAATCAAAGAATATATGTATCGGCGACGCCTGCTCTGTATGAACTCAAGAAGGCCAGGGGACGAGTGGTTGAGCAAATCATACGGCCCACAGGGCTCGCAGATCCGGAAATAATCGTTAAGCCGGTGAGTCACCAAGTGGATGACCTCCTTTCCGAGATCCGTGACAGGGTAGGAAAAGGTGAACGCGTCTTGGTGACAACCCTTACCAAGAGGATGGCTGAAAATCTCGCAGCCTACTACCAGACCTTGGGAGTCAAGGTGAAGTATCTCCATTCCGATATTCACACCCTCGAACGGGTAAGCATTATCCGGGACCTGCGACTGGGGGAATTTGATGTCCTGATCGGGGTTAATCTCCTCAGGGAGGGCCTTGATATACCGGAGGTATCTCTGGTTGCTATTCTGGATGCCGATAAGGAGGGGTTTCTGCGCTCCGAAAGGTCCCTGATGCAAACGAGCGGAAGAGCGGCGAGAAATTTATCGGGACAGGTGATAATGTATGCAGATCATATGACTGAATCGATCAAAGCTTGTCTTAATGAAACGAAGAGGCGAAGGAAAATCCAGATGCGCTATAACGAAGAAAACAACATCACTCCCGAGTCCATCAAGAAAGGCATCAATAATATACTCGCTTCCATCTATGAAGCGGATTATATTACCGTGCCTGTTGCATTGAAAGAACGCGAGATCATCGCCTCGGAAGAAGAGCTACCCGTCATGATCAGAAAATTGAAGGAAGAAATGAAAGAGGCCGCAAGAAATCTTGAATTTGAAAAAGCGGCAGGGCTCCGTGATAGGATTAAGGAGCTGACGAGCATATTACTAGAAATGGGAGAAGAGGTTTGATTTTGTGTTTATGAAAAAGGCGATCTCCATAATCACTTTGCTGACTTTACTTACGCTCCTTGCACTTTCAGATATCTCGCATGCCGGGAATCTGTCGGACGAAGTGCGCAGTCGTATTGGCATTAGGATCGGGACCGTGGAACTGTCAGCGAAGGCCGAAGATCATGCAGGATTACAGTCTTTTTCACAGCTGCTCTTTCAATTCTATGAGGGGCGTGAATTTCGGCCCGCCTGGAGCGATGATTGTGGTCCCTCTCCTGATGTGGAGGATTTTCTGGAAGTGATCCGTTCTGCTTATCGCGAAGGGTTAAATCCGGAAGATTATCATCTCGATAAAATCGAAGCGGTACTATCCTACTTATATGCAAGTCAAATTGAATTGGGACCGTATGATGTGGCAAAACTTGCCGACCTTGACCTGATATTGACGGAAGCTTTTTTCCTTTACGCGGCTCACGTGGTTGATGGACGTGTAGATCACCAAAACATTTATCCTGATTGGGTTGTGAACGAGAGGTCCGCTGATCTGGTGGCAGTACTTAACGAAGCGCTTGAAACGGGTGAGATGCAGAAGACTCTGGCGGATCTGGCGCCCCCTTATCCGAGATACGCCAGGCTGAGAGAAAAACTGATAGAGTATCAGGCCATTGCCGAAAGAGGAGGATGGCTGCAGGTTCCCGGGGGAGCCAAATTGCAAAGAGGATCGCGAGGCAAGAGGGTGGCCTTACTGAGACAGAGGCTTATTATTTCGGGCGACCTTGCCTCGACGTCGCGGGAAAACGTCAACGTCTTTGACCATGATATGGAATTGGCGGTCAGAAAGTTTCAAAGAAGACATGGGTTGAAGGATGACGGGAGAGTCGGCAAATCGACATTGAAAGACATAAATGTCCCCATTGAAACACGGATACGTCAGATAGCCTTAAACATGGATCGTCTGCGCTGGCTTTCCGATGATATGGGGCGGAATTATATTTTTGTAAATATCGCTGATTTCTCTTTGGAGGTAATGGAAGATGAACAGCCCGTGATGGCAATGCGCATCATAGCTGGGAAAGATGAGCAGCGAAGCTGTGTCCTGAGCGCCAAGATGACGTACTTGGAGTTGAACCCGTTCTGGAGGGTGCCAGACAGTATTGCGGCCAAGGAGATATTGCCTCAAATAAAAAAAGAACCGGGTTACCTCGCGCAAAAAAAGATAAAAGTATTTAAGGATTGGAAGGACAATGCAAAGGAGATGGATTCGAGGCTGATAAACTGGTCCCGTGTCAGGGCGAGCAACCTCGGGTATAAATTCCGGCAGGAGCCCGGCCCCTCAAATCCCTTGGGGAGGATAAAATTCATTTTCCCCAACGAGTGCGAGATATATCTTCATGATACACCCGCGCGTCACCTCTTCGGAAGGGCCCGCAGGGATCTCAGCCACGGGTGCATACGCGTGGAAAGGCCGGTTGAACTGGCAACCTATCTCCTGAGAAACAAAGAAACATGGATACAAAAGAAAATATTGGCGGAAATCAAGAAGGGGAAACGACAGGTCGTGATGCTTCCCGAACCTGTCAACGTCCATATTTTCTACGGCACCGTGTGGGTGGACAGTCACGGGGTGCTGCAATTCCGCGATGATATTTATCATGCCGATGAAATACCATATGACCTGCCTCTTAGGAGCAGATATGTCACCGGTGCGATACAGTGACCTGCGCGGAGAACATTTTTCCCCAGCTCCCATTCCTAGCTATGTCTATGCTAAACATAGGTGATATTCCGGCATCTGTTATATTGACCGCTATCTGCGTCGGGACTTTCTCTGCATTTCATTATTGTGGACATGGACGGAAAGCAATTATGCAAAGCATGCACTCAGGGCGTTTGTTTCCTGTGAATAAATCCTTAACTATTGATGTGACGAAATTAAATGACTGATCAATTGATTGCCAGGTTAAAGAATGCACCCGCATCGCCGGGCGTCTACCTCATGAAAGACAAGGATGGCAAAGTCATCTATGTGGGTAAGGCTGGCAATCTGAAAAACCGGATCAGAAATTATTTCGGCAGGACGGACGGACGGTCCATGGTTTCTTTTCTTATCGCGAAGGTCCGTGATGTGGAGTTGATATTAACAGATACAGAAAAGGAGGCCCTTATCCTGGAGAACAACCTGATTAAGGAGCACAGGCCTCGCTATAACGTTAATTTCAGGGATGACAAGACCTATTTCAATATACGGATGGACCCGGCCGCCGCCTTCCCGCGCTTCCAGCTCGTCAGGCGTCCGAGAAAAGATGGGGCTCGATATTTCGGACCTTACCCCTCCAGTGCTGCGGCAAAAGAGACGCTCCGTTTTATCCAGTCTACATTCCGTCTCCGGACATGCACAGACAGGGAAGTGATGTCGAGAAAAAGACCCTGTATTGAATACCAGATTAAGAGATGTCTCGCTCCCTGTGCCGGACTCATCGATGGAGCATTTTATGAAAGATTGGTCAATGACAGCATCGCATTTATGGAAGGGCGAGAGAAAAAGCTGATAGCCGATCTTAGTCTGCGCATGGACGCGGCCTCTGAACACCTGCTCTTCGAAGAGGCGGCGGTCCTGAGAGACACGATTGCCGCCATCGAGGAAACGCTGGAGAAACAGACTGTAGCCTCCAGATCTTTAACTGACCGCGATGTGTTCGGCATGCATCGCAAAGGGAACCTGATACAAATATGCATAATGTATGTAAGAAAAGGGAAGATTATCGGAAAAAAACAGTTTCCTCTATTTAAGATAGGTAGCGCTTCTTCTGAAATCGTGTCGTCTCTCTTGAAACAATACTATGACGGCGGCGCTTATATTCCAGACGAAATAATCATTCCTTTCAATATTGAGGATCACGCAGTTACGGCTGAATGGCTCTCGGAAAAAAAAGGGAAGAAGGTATCAGTAACGGCGCCGAAAAGAGGTCAGGGGATGGAATTGCTGAGGATAGCGGCAAACAACGCGAGAAGCATATTCGAAATGGAAAAACATAGAACCCCTATGGGAGAGATACTCAGTTTACTTGCCGGAGAGCTCATGTTGAAAAATATACCGCACCGGATAGAGTGTTTCGATATTTCCAACATTGGCGGCAAGCACGCCGTGGGGTCAATGGTCACCTTCGTTGATGGAAAGGCATGGAAGTCAGGATACAGGCGCTTCAGGATCAAGACCGTTCATGTTGCCGATGATTATGCCATGATGTACGAAGTTCTGAACAGGAGGTATACGGAAAAAAAGAATCTACCGGATCTTATCGTCGTGGATGGAGGCAAAGGACAACTGGGTGTAGCCGGTGCTGTGCTTAAAGATTTAAATATAAAAGGCGTTGATGTTGTTGCTCTGGCGAAGGAGGTTAGGCAGAGGCATACCAATAGGAGCGAGGATCGAGTCTTCATCGTAGGAAAGAAGGATCCTGTGTATGTTTCAAAATGGCCGGACGTGCTTTTCTTGCTTCAGAAGGTGAGAGACGAGGCGCACAGGTTTGCTGTTGCCTATCACCGGCGGTTGAAAGGGAAAGGGGATTTTCATTCTCTGCTGGATGAAATCACGGGAATCGGCGCAGATAAGAAAAAGGCATTGCTTAAGCTCTTTGGTGATGTCAAAAGGATCAGGGATGCATCTGTAGAGGAATTGCAGGAGGGCCCAGGCATTGGCAGAAAGACAGCTGCAAGGATCCATTCCTTTCTTCGCGGACAGACAGGAGTGAATGATTGATGAGTTTCCTGTCTATTTTGGTCATTGCCATCGGCTTGGGAATGGATGCCTTTTCCGTGGCGATCGGTGTGGGGGCAAGCATCAAGGCGCGATCATGGGGATCTATCCTTCGGCTTTCCTCTTACTTTGGACTGTTCCAGTTTCTTATGCCTGTGGTGGGATGGTTTGCCGGAGTGTCAGTGGCTAATATCATCGCAGGGTACGATCACTGGATCGCTTTTGGGCTTCTTACTCTTGTTGGCGGGAGAATGATCATTGAATCATATACTGGGGAGGCAAAGGTCCTCGCCAGGGATCAGACAAGAGGACTGACTGTCATAATGCTCTCGTTGGCTACGAGCATTGATGCCCTTGCCGTCGGTTTCAGTTTTGCTCTATTGCAAATGCCTGTATTCTATCCCAGCATCATTATCGGCATGGTTGCTTTCATGATGACTATGTTAGGCATGTTATTTGGAGAGAAACTCGGGGTGATATTCGGCAGGAGAGCGGGAGTATTTGGCGGTCTCCTGCTGATAGGCATCGGTCTGATAATACTAATGGGGCATATGGCATAGGTAAGGGGGTTTTAATGAATATGGAATCCGTATATTATACTTCGACGGCGACAATGCTGGGCAACGTGGGGATCGTCTGGAGACGCAAAGATGGGGTAGCAACCCTTGTACGAATCATTCTTCCCGCTCACGATGAGGGGACTGATGAGCTTATCCGGCGCTCATTCTCCGGCGCTGTCAGGCTGTCGCACGCAATGATGCAGCAGGTATGTAGGAGCATCCAGGACTTGGCTGCAGGGCGGAACGCTACATTTCCCGAGAAAGCTCTCGATATGGAGGTATGCGGGGAATTTCAGAGAAGAGTGCTAAGTCGTGTCATGCGAATTCAGAAAGGAAAAGTCAGCACTTATGGGCGGCTTGCAGAAAGAAGCAGGGCTTTAAAAGGCGGAAGAGCAGTGGGAAATGCCCTTGCGATGAATCCGTATCCGCTGATTATACCTTGTCACCGCGTGATTCGCGCCGACGGTTCTCTGGGTGGTTTCGGAGGCGGTTTGAAAATGAAAAAAGAACTCCTCCTTAGGGAGGGTATCACATTTGATGCAAAGGGGCGGGTTCTGGCAAAATTCCTCTGTTGAACGTCGATGACGGCATCAGATCTTGGTTTGTTGCTTTCGGGCTTCTCCTATTACAACGAGGTTATCACGGTGGATAATCTCGTCGTAATCCTTGTAACCCAAGACCTGTTCGATCTTGGTTGTTTTCAATCCCATGATTTTTCTCATTTCAGAAGAGCTGTAGTTTACCAGCCCCTTTGCCAGAGTTTCGCCTCTCATGTCGACACAAGTAACTGGGTCACCTACGGAGAAATCACCTTCGATATTGGCAACGCCCGATGGCAGGAGGCTTTTTCCCTCATTAATGAGGGCATCCCTTGCCCCATCATCGAGAAATAGTTTGCCCCTTGACTTAAGAGTAAACGCTATCCAGTGCTTCCTGCTGCGCAGGCGTTCACTGGTGGGCAAGAAAAGTGTTCCTACATCTTTGCCGGCAAATATATCATGCAGAACGCCCCTTCTCTTCCCCGGGGCAATAATACATGGGAGCCCAGATGAGGTTACGGCCTTTGCGGCAATTACCTTGCTCTTCATGCCCCCTAATCCGATAGATGTCGTCTCATCTGTCGCCGCTGTTTCTATCTCCTCCGTAAACTCTTTTACCACTGAGATAAGTTTTGCCTTAGTAGATCGGGTCGGGTTCTGATCGTATAGGCCCTCTGTACTGGTTAGATTGATGAGAAGCTGGGCATCCATAATATTTGTCATCATGGCCGCGAGATGATCATTATCCCCGAACTTAATTTCGTCAATGGCGACGGAATCGTTCTCGTTGATAATCGGGACGACTTCCCAGTCGATGAGAGTGGATAGTGTGTTGCGGACATTCAAGTATCTTTTCCTGTCCGTCAGGTCACTCATGGTGAGCAGTATCTGGGCTACGAAAATGCCGTATTTTCCGAAGGAATTGGAATAGACCCGCATGAGCCTGCTCTGTCCGATAGCGGCGGCGGCCTGCTTCTGGGGCATACTCTTCAGCCTGCCCGCTATTCCCATTCTGTGTTTACCGGATGCAATCGCGCCTGAGGTTACTATGACGATCTGGTGCCCTGCTTTCCTGAGCTGCGCCATCTCATCAACAAGTTGTTCGATAATCTGAAGATCAAGGCCGTCCTCGCCTGTTAATACGGCACTGCCGATTTTGATGAGAACACGCTTAACGTTGGCAACGGCTTCTTTCCGGTTCATGGCTCCTTAGGTTACCTCATTCTTATGCAGCTGTCTTGTGATCGCTTCTATCACACTATCGATTCCTTCCCCGGTTATAGCGGAAAAAGCTAATACCTTTATGCCGTTTCTTCCAAATATGTCAATTTCTTTTTTGACCCTTTCTCTTGTTAAGGGAAGGTCAATTTTATTTATGGCAACGACCTGTGGCTTTTCTATCAGAAACGGACTGAAAAGGGTGAGTTCGCGGTTTACAGTCTCGAAATCCTGCCACGCATCACCGTGCAATTCATGAGATATGTCAAGTATGTGAAGAAGGACAGAGGTCCTCTCTATATGACGGAGAAACCTGGTCCCCATTCCCATTCCCGAGTGGGCGCCTTTGATTAAACCGGGAATGTCGGCTATGACGAAGGTCTCGAACTTTCCATACCTCACGACGCCTAAGTGAGGCACCAGTGTAGTGAAGGGATAATCGGCGATTTTGGGCTTTGCCGCAGACACCTTAGAAATGAATGTCGATTTTCCGACATTGGGCAGCCCGATGATGCCTACATCGGCCAGAAGCTTTAGTTCGAGGGTTATCCAGCGTTCCTCACCCTTGATACCACCTTGAGCATAACGTGGCGCCTGATTTGTTGATGTGGCGAACCATGCGTTTCCCTTACCGCCGGCGCCACCCGTTGCCACGACAGCGGTCTCTCCATCGACGGCTAGATCTGCTATGATTTCCCCAGTCTCAGAATCTTTGACTAATGTGCCTACAGGAACAATTATTTCCACATCGGACGAATCACGGCCTGTTCTGTCAGCCCCTTTTCCATGTCCACCATGTTTTGCCGAGTGGTGCTGTTTGTATTTTAGGTCAAGCAGCGTCCTGTGACTCCCCCAAGCGCGTATGATTATATCGCCGCCCTTACCGCCGTTTCCGCCGTCGGGTCCGCCGCGGGGAACGAACTTTTCTCTGCGAAAACTGACGCAACCCCGCCCTCCGTCGCCCGCCTTCACATATATTTTTGCTTCGTCAATGAATTTCATTGGTGGTGATCTTTAAAAAAAAAGAGGCACTTTAACAAGTGCCTCAAAGGAATTTACATACTTTAAATAAAATTCCCGGCCATTTTCATCCATGGCCCATGGAGCCCGTCTTATAATTTGCGGACGTTCACAGCTGCCTGCCCCTTATGATCTTGCTTTACCGTAAACTCAACACGCTCTCCCTCTGCCAAACTGCGAAAACCCTCCCCGTCAATTGATGTGTAATGAACAAAAACATCCTCTCCCGATTCCCGAGAAATAAAGCCATACCCCTTCTTGTCGTTAAACCATTTAACAACGCCGGTTTCACGCTCGTCCATTTTCCTAAAAGCCTCCTCTTTATTTGAAAGCTGGCTCTGAAGCATAAACGCTTACTTTTTTTCTTTTCTTGTCCAGCCTTTCATACATTACAATGCCGTCAATTTTGGAAAAGATTGTGTAGTCCTTGCCCAGGCCGACGTTATTGCCCGGATGAATTTTTGTCCCGACCTGACGGACGATGATGGTACCGGCGTTAATCTGCTGCCCACCAAACGCCTTGATACCACGCCTCTGGGCATTGCTGTCCCTCCCGTTTCGGGAACTTCCCTGTCCTTTCTTATGTGCCATGATACCCCCGCTAAATGGAAATTTCCTTAATTTTCATTCTCGTCAATTTCTGGCGATGTCCTGTTTTCTTCTTAAAGCCCTTCCTTCTTTTCATTTTAAAGACATTTATCTTGCCTGCCTTCGTCTGATCGATAATCTCGCCCTGTACCCGTGCACCCGTGAGGAAAGGCGTACCCACTTTGACATCTTCGCCACTGGATACCATCAGCACCTCGTCAAATACAATGGTTTCACCTTTAGAGCCATCTATCTTTTCGATCGAAATCTCATCTCCCTGCGAGACTTTATGTTGTTTTCCACCTGTTTTTATTACCGCATACATACAATCAATCCTTCAGCATAAAAATTTGAAATGCACTCTATCGAAAAAAAATACCATTTGTCAACATAATTTATTTGGCGAATCAGCTCTCCCTTTTAATTAAGATTGCAACTTTTCGTGAGATTATAAAGTTTAGCCTCTTTTTCAAATAAACTCTTGGCAACAGCCGGCCTCTTTCCATCCGGCGAGTCATGAATAGTTGTCACCGGAGAAGGAATTGTATTTGTAACTATTTTTCTCGATATCACGGTGTTTGGAGAGAGCGAAGCTCGCAGGAAATGAGGGGCGCGAAAGATATGGCAGCGGGTTTTTCTTGAAATTATCCAGCAGCTCTTGAAAAACGACATTTTTATCTCTATCCCTCACAAAGGTCCGCTCTTTTTTGTATTCGAAGAAAATTTCCTTTCCCATTATTTTTCTGACCAGCTCATAGTGGTCAGGTTTAGCAAAATAAGATGGCCGAAGTTTGACGGGGATCCTGATCAAAAGCGCAACCTTCGTCGTATCCTCCGCAATGGGAACGGATTTATCCCAGGCTTCGACTGTGAGACCATTTGGCATAGAAATCTTTTCTATAAGTATCATATAGGATTTTTTATCATTTTTATACTTGACCTGCAAATATATTCCTCATATATAGGGGCAAAAATCTGCCTCTTGATCTCAGCATTGAGAGGATCGTTCTTGCCGGGATGCGGAGGCTTCATGGCGGGAACGGGATCTTAACTACTGTTCGAAAACGATTAACGCCGCATGAAAAATGATCCATTCATCCACCTTTGCCAGCCGGACGCAAATAAATCCTGCGGTGCCTGTTGCGGACTCTATAATTATGCTGACAGCACCAAAGATTCCCTGTCCAGAAGATTAAGAGAAAGGACCAAGTACTTCCGGGAAATGGTCGCGTCTCAGGCAGACCTGACACACTTCTCCCGCAAGGTGAAGATGTTGGAAGAAACCCGGAAGTTATATGAAGTCATTCACTGCTGCGAATACTTGGGTTTCTTAAACGAGGGGGAGAAGAAAGTGGGGTGTCTCCTCCATCCCTGCCAGAACGGCGGTGCGGACATGAGGGAAGCTTCTTTTTACGGCAGGGAGTTATGCGAAGGGCATCTTTGCCCAAGCTATCATTATCTATCAAGGGAAGAGAAGGCGGCCCTCACAAATATTGCGAACGACTGGTACCTTTACGGCCTGTGTGTTACGGATATCGATCTGGTTAAATCATATTTTCGCCTGATCAGCGAGAGGGTCTGCGAAACGCCGTCACTCGTCAGATTGAAAGAGAGCAGTCTTTGTGAGATCATCTTTAATTTCTTTTCCTTCAAGATTTCCTGGCCGTTCAGGTCGTCTGCCACCAACCGCTTCGGTAAGTATTATTTTGATGGCTCAGAGTATATGATCAACCGTATCGACTACAACGCCCTTGGATGCGAGGGATCACGATTCAACAGTATATTTCTCAGCCTTTCTTCAGAGTTTCAGAGTATGCAGGAATTAAGAGAAGCGGAAAGGCTAATAGAAGCAAACATTGATGAATTTGCTCGCACCTATTTGCAGTGATTACGATTGCCGCTCTTCCGCAATCACATTTGCCTAAGATGCTCTATTCTGCAATGGCCGGCGGGGGTATCGCATGAGCGAAGTGAAAAAAGAGATTCTTATTGCCAAAGCGGATATTGACAAGAGGGTTCAGGAATTAGCTGATGTCATCTCACGTGATTATGAGGGAAAAGAGCTGATCCTTATCGGTATTCTCAAGGGTGCGTTTGTATTTATGGCGGATTTGATCCGCTGTCTAAGTATCCCTTGTAAAGTCGATTTTGTCCGACTCGCAAGTTATGGCGGAGGAACCACGAGCACAGGCAAGATTAAGATCTCTAAAGATATCGAAACATCAATAAAGGGAAGGGATGTTCTCGTCGTGGAAGATATCTTGGATACCGGCCTGACCCTTTCTTCTCTCGTCGAGAGGCTCAAAAAAAGAGATCCGAGCTCGCTAAAAATCTGCGTGTTTCTCGACAAAAAGGATAGAAGAAAGGTACCGCTTGAAGCAGAGTATGTCGGCTTCGACATACCGGATCGCTTTGTCGTAGGATATGGTCTTGATTTCAACGAAATGTATCGCTTCTTACCGGATGTATGCGTCATCGGAGAAAGTTGATGAACAAGCCATTCTTTAAGACGGAATTGCTCAAGGGAGGAATCTTTCCGATTAATGGGAGGGCATATGGTCGCTCAATGTAAGAATTGTCAAACTAAATTCAAGTTTGATGAGACACTAATCGAAGGTGAG
The DNA here is from genome assembly GCA_052144335.1 of Syntrophales bacterium. GTDB lineage: Bacteria > Desulfobacterota > Syntrophia > Syntrophales > UBA2185 > Fen-1135. The sequence goes on along the minus strand of JBKQQP010000003.1, from coordinate 19,546 downwards.
GGCATATGGGTAAGATGTAACCAATGCAAGAATGTCTTCTTTCTGGATAATCCTAAACAGTCGGGACAGACATGTTTAAACAATAGAAAAGAAGACATAGGTGCAGAAGATTTGAAAGAGTCTGCATCTGAGTATAAGCTAGCTGCACAAGGGCAGATCATGTTGGATGAGAAGGAACATACGGAGCCGCCGACAGCTGTGACCGTCGGGGAAATTGAAAAAGAGGTCAGTGACATCGGCAAGTATAAGTCTGTTGGGACAGAAAATGTGCATGATAATAGGCCGGAACGGGATAAGATTACCGAGGAAAAGGCCGGATTGAAACCGGTAACATCCCACGGAAGACAGGTGATCTATTTACTAATAGTGCTCCTCCTGGGGGGTGTTTATTTAGCCTTCTTCGCTGAGACAGATTGGCAGACGTCCTATGAAAAAATATTCGGCATGTCTAAGAGAAGCGAAGATGTGGGTCCCGCACAGGTGGACCTGGCAGATGTGAGACAGCGACTCGTAAGTAATATGACAATGGGAACAATTCGCGTTTTAGAGGGTACTGCAATTAATCGTTCTGCATTTCCCATGACAAGGATAAAGGTTAAGGGCGAGATTACTGATGCCGATGCTGTCGTGCTCGGGGTGAAGGAATCGTATTGCGGCAATCTACTGAATGCAGATGAACTGGCTACCATGACTGAGGATCAAATATATAAGGAACTGTCCAATCCTCAGGGAAGTGATGTGTCAAATGATCGGGTCGTGCCACAAGGCCGGATCCCTTTCATGATTGTATTTACGCGGGAACCGGCGGGCGTTGTGAAGGCATTTGCCACGCCAGTAGGAGCAGAGCGTCTCTTGCCTTGAAGCTAACCCTACATTCTTGTCAGTCTGTCTCGTTGCGAGGTCACGACTGTTATCTTGAGCTCTCATGACAAAATGGTAGAAAAGTTTCGTGAGGCCTTAGAATAGGCTATATAAATGCAGATTTGGTTAATTTGCGCTTGGGAATGGCCCCCTCTCGCAGGATCGCCGGTGGGTCAGTCGTCACATCTATGATCGTAGAGCCCAATCCGCCCAGGGTTTGCCCGCCATCCATGACCGCGTCTAATTGGTCTCCAATGTCTCGGATAACTTCATCTGCCGACGTGCATTCATGCTTGCCCGAAAGATTGGCGCTTGTCGCTGTTATCGGGTGTCCCAGCCTTCTTGCCAGTGCAGTTGCGACAGCGTGGCTAGAGAGGCGGATGCCGATCTTTCCCGTGCCAGCCGTAAGAAGTGGGGATACATCCGGCGAGGCCTTGAATATGATGGTCAAGGCCCCTGGCCAGAATGTTTCCATGAGATGGAGTGCGAATTTAGGTATTTCTTCCACAAGACCTCTCACATCTTTTGCATTGCCAACGATTACAGAGATGGGGTTCTTAAAATTCCTTCCCTTGATCACGAATATCCTCTTGATTGCCTCTTCGAGTTGTCCGTCGGCGCCGAGCCCGTAGAAGGTCTCCGTAGGATAGGCCACTAGTCCTCCTGCCTCGAGAATTGACGTCGCCTCTGCAATCACGGATTCGTCAGGCCTTTGGCCATCGATTTTCAGGACTTGTCGCATGTCAGGCTTTCCTGATTCTTCTCCACGTCTTTAGCCATGCGTTCTATGAAGGCATGCAGTTTTGTTTTCAGGGCCTTATCCTCGAGGGCCAGGATTCTGACAGCGAGCAGGGCTGCATTTTTTGCGCCCGCCTTGCCGATGGACATTGCTGCAACAGGTATGCCTCCGGGCATTTGTGCTGTGGAGAGCAAAGCATCCATTCCACCCAGCGGCGTTGCATCAATCGGCACGCCGATGACCGGTAGGATCGATTGGGAGGCAATGACGCCGGCCAGATGCGCCGCCGCTCCGGCACCCACGATGACAACCTTAATGCCTCTTTGAGATGCCTTCTTAGCGAATGAGGATGTCCTTTCCGGCGAACGGTGAGCGGAAGTCAAAAACACCTCGTGGGGAACTGAGAAATCCTTCAAAAGCCTGATCGTCTCTCCCATAATGGGGAGGTCGGAATCACTTCCCATAACCACGCTGACTATGGGCGCCTTCTTCTCTTTCATAGCTTAGTCCTCCATCTTGTGATGCGCCAAAGTGACAATACCAACTCTTAAACAAATATGAAATTTCCCTGTCACAGAACAAGAGATAAGAACTCAACCGCAAGGCTCCGACAACCTGCGCAATCGGTCTTTGACGCGGCCAAGCGCCTCGAATTCAGAGCTTTCTTCATCATACCTCCATCAGTGTCGGAAGTGCCTCCTCTGTGTGAAAACCATGGCTATGTCATGCTCATCTGCAGCCTTGATAACTTCCGCATCTCTGACGGAGCCGCCTGGTTGGATTATGGCCGTGATGCCTGCGCCCGCTGCCATATCGACGCCGTCTCTGAATGGAAAGAAGGCATCTGAAGCCAATACACAGCCCTTTGTCGGTAGCTTGGCTTTCATGGTAGCGATTCTTACAGAGTCCACACGGCTCATCTGTCCTGCCCCCACGCCGACCAATTGGTCTTTTGCGGCATATACGATGGCATTTGATTTAACATATTTCACGACCCTCCAGGCGAAGTCTAATGCCTGGTACTCTTCCTCCGTGGGAGGCCTTTTCGTAACTACATGCACTTTCTTGATATCAAAATCATCCGTATCTCTTTCCTGAATGAGAAGGCCTCCTATGACCCTCCGGAAATCATAGCCAGCGGGACGAGTTCCCGTCCGAGGAATTTCCAGAAGCCGCACGTTCTGTTTTGCACTTAATATGGCTCTTGCCTCCTCGTCAAATCCCGGCGCAATGATGACTTCGAGGAAAATCTTGATCATGTCCTGGGCTGTTTTTTTATCTATGGTCCGGTTTACGGCCACAATGCCCCCGAAGGCGGAAACGGGATCTGTTTCCATGGCCTTCCTGAAAGCGTCGGCGATATTACCGCCGGACGTGGCTGCGCCGCAGGGGTTGGCGTGTTTAACAATGACTGTAGCCGGTAATTCAAAATCTGACACCATCTGCCATGCGGCATCGCTGTCCATGATATTGTTGTACGACAGCTCCTTGCCTTGGAGCTGGTGTGCATCCGCTATGGCAGAGGTAGGTCGATCCGTTTCCCTGTAAAAAGCGGCATGCTGATGAGGGTTCTCTCCGTAGCGGAGATCCTGAGCCTTGACAAACTGGATAGTAAAAGTTTCGGGGAATATTTTCGGGGGTCCATCCTTGCTGATGCTGCTTAGGTAGTTGGAGATTGCACCATCGTATCTGGCCGTCAATTGAAAGACCCTGGCAGCGAGAGCGAAGTTTGTAGCCTCCGAAATACTCCCTCCCGTGTTTTTCATTTCCTCCAGGATAGCGGAGTAATCATCGGGATCGGTGATTACGCTCACATGCCGGTAATTCTTCGCTGCGGCCCGCAGCATGGTGGGGCCGCCGATGTCAATATTCTCGATAGCGTCTTCAAGGGTACAATCTTTTTTTGCTATGGTATCTTCGAACCGGTAGAGGTTGACGACAACCATGTCAATCATGTCGATGTGGTGCTCCGCTGCGGCTTTCATGTGGGCCTCATTATCGCGCAATGCCAGAAGGCCGCCATGTATCTTCGGATGCAATGTCTTCAACCTGCCATCCATCATTTCCGGGAACCCGGTATAGTCGGATACATCGATTACGTCTATGCCGCTCATCCGCAACTGGGCAGCTGTTCCTCCCGTCGAGACGATTGCCACATTAAAGTCCTTAAGACCCCTCGCAAATTCGATAATGCCTTTCTTGTCCGTTACGCTTATCAGCGCTCTTTTGATAATATTCATTTTCATTCCATGGTCTGGCATCTTGGTGACACCTATAAACCACTTTACCTCCTTACTTGCTGCATGTGCCGTATTCTTTTCTCAATGAGCGGTTCCGTACCAATATCGGGTCTGTGATCTACAGGTCCTTTGATCCGTGATGCAGCCTCTTCAGCTACCCGCTCCGCCTTATGGAGACCGTCCGCTATGCCGACGACGCCGATTGCACGTGATGTGCTCATGTAGAGCCCGTCTTCCCTTTTGTCGACAGAAGCGTAGTAAAGGCGTGCCGATCCCACATCGCCGACCTCGATTCTTGCTGAAGTCGATTGGGCGTGCGGATGGTCTTTGGTAAGACCATAACCCAGGGGGACAACGTACTTGCACACGGTTGCCTTTTTCTCGAATTCGATGTTTATTTCATCCAGGGTTCCTTCGATGATTGCTTTGCAGACGTCGATGAAATCAGTTTTCAAGATGGGAAATATATTCATGGCCTCGGGGTCTCCGAAGCGGGCATTGTATTCCAGGAGCTTGACTCCGGATTTGGTTATCATGAAGCCACCGTACATCACTCCTTTGTAGTACTCCCCCGTTTCTTTATAAATTGCGTCTGCAACCTTCTGCGTGATAGAGAGCCCCTCTGCGACATCTTTCTTATCCATAAAAGGGAGAGAGTGATCTTCACAAGAATATGATCCCATTCCCCCTGTATTTGGTCCTTTATCGCCGACGAACCGCCTCTTGTGGTCCTGAACGGGAGGAGTTGCGACAACCGTTTTTCCATCACACAGGCACTGCAGGGAAAATTCCTCGCCTTCCAGTCTTTCGTCAATAGTCACACTTTGATGCTCGGCCAGAACCTGCTCGCAGTATGCAAGTGCCTCTTCCTCTGTCTGAAAATGATCCCCTTGAACCATGACCCCTTTGCCTCCGGTCAGGCCGTCCGGCTTGACAACAATACCATCAAGTTCGCCCAAAAATTCTTTGATTCCTTTCATGCCAGTGAATATTTTAAATTTTGGATTCCCTGGTATGTTATATTTTCGGAGTAAATTCCTTGTGAAGGACTTGGAAGTCTCAAGACGGGCCAAGCTTTTGGTGGGACCGACGGCCGGAATGCCCATTTCCTTCAAGGCATCAACAACTCCGCTGTTCAGGGGGTCTTCCGGTCCGACGATTGCAAAATCTGCAGATACTCCTTTCGCAAAGGCGCTGACGGCCGATAGATCATTGTAACTTCCAAGGGATATTTTTTCTGAGATCGATGCAATGCCCGGGTTGTTGGCTTTCATGAATGAAAAAAGTTTTAACCGATGCTTGGATCTCATGACCGCTTCGGCGATAGCATGTTCACGGGCACCGTTTCCGATCAAGATTACGTTAATCATGGTATTTCTCCTCACACAAATTCTTTGTGGCACGCTATATACGTATGCATATCGCGTGACGCTGATTTTGAAACTTCTGCCCTTTTGCGTCCCAAAATATCGGAAAAAATCATCCGCGTCAAACAAAACTCATTGCACGTTGATATTAATAGTCTGTCTTTCACGAAAAAAATTTGCTAGAATAGTTAACATAAATATCCATACTGCATGACCAATACTTCAATGCGGGGGAATACTTTTCTATAAAATTGGAACATCTCATTACATTCAAATTTGCCCTGCTTGCCATTCTTTTCCTCCTGTCGGGATTTTTTTCCTGTTCAGAGGCCGCACTTTTTTCGCTCACCCCCCTCCACCTCCACAAAATGAAGGAAGAACGCTTGCAGTCTCTGTTGCATGTAAACAGGCTTTTGGAACATCCGAGAAGGCTGCTCATAACGATCCTTGTAAGTAATGAATCAGTCAACATTACCATATCTGTCTTGGTGGCTTCCCTTTGCATACATTATCTCGGAGCAGATGGTCAGTGGCTGGCAGTTATCGTGACGACCCCGGTGTTGCTTATTTTTGCAGAGGCGATACCAAAAACTTTTGCCGTTATTCGCCCCATGACTTTTTCAGCTGTCGTCTCGCATCTTTTGGTGATCATCTCGACGATGGAACGTCCTGTAGTATGGGCCCTGGAAAGGATATCCTGGCTTATTGTTTCCCTGTTCTCGGCTGAAACATCCCCGGGGAAAAAGACTCTTACGGAAGATGAATTTAAGATCCTTATTGATGTCTATCAGAAGGAAGGGGGACTGGAAGAAGCACAGAGGGATCTCATACACAAAGTATTTGACTTGGCCGATAAGCCGGTCTCTGAGATCATGATTCCCCGCGTCGAGATGTTTTGTCTTCCGATATCTCTCAGTATGGCTGAGATGGAGGCAGAAATCATCAAGGCACGACATACAAGGATACCCATTTACGGCAATGATCGTGATGACATTCTGGGTATCCTGTTTGCAAGGGACCTCATCGGCGGAATCTCCGGAGAAGGCGGCCGCCTTCATATAAATAAATTGTTGAAGAAGCCCTGGTTTGTTCCTGAGGTAAAAAGTGCGGCCAGCCTCCTGAGGGAATTTCAAACGAGGAAGATTCAAATTGCCATAATCGTCGACGAATATGGAGGCGTCTCTGGCATGGTGACAATTGAGGATATCCTCGAGAGCCTCTTTGAGGATATCTACGATGATTATGGACTAAGGGATACCCTCTGGCAGAGAATCGATGATAGAACATTGCTAGTATCAGGAAAGATGCCTGCGCAAGACTTAAACAGTCTGATAGACATTTCTATCCCGCAGGAAGATTTTGACACTGTCGGCGGCTTCGTCTTCCATCTTTTCGGGAAACTGCCTGCGAGAGGGGAAGAGGTTGGCTTTGGCGATTATCTCTTTAAGGTCGAAAAAATGGGCAAGGCGAGGATATTGAATATAAGAATTGAGAAGCGGGAGCAAAGTGCTGATGGATAACTTCTCTTCCCTTCTGTTGATTCTTTCCTGCATATGTCTCGAGGGTCTATTCTCTGGTGGTGAACTAGCCTTCGTTGCCTCGGACGTCAATAAGATAAGGCAGAAAGCCAACATGGGATCCCGTTCTGCCAAGATTACCCTGAGACTTCTCGAGAAACCGGACTGGTTCCTTTCGACAACATTAAGTGGCACGGGGCTATGTGTGGTCACGAGCACCTCCGTAGCTACGGCTTTGTTCATATCCGTATTCGGCTTGGCGAAAGGCCCGATGTTAGCTGTTGCTGTCATGATTCCGGCACTTCTGATCATGGGTGAGATTGTTCCCAAGAGTATCTTCCAGCAGCATGCGGAATCTATTGCGATGAAACTGTCATGGTTTATCTGGGTATCATCGTGGTTACTTTTTCCTGTAGTGTATATTATTTCTATGATATCGCGGGGGGCTATCCGTATTTCAACGGGAGGAAAAGATATCGTCTCTGCTTCCTATATTACAAAAGACGGTCTGAAACATATCCTGAGGCACAGATCCGAAGAAAGTGATATCGCGGGCACGGAGAGGGAAATGATCAGAAACGTCATCGATTTTTCCGAGGTAACTGCCGACAAAATAATGGTGCCTCTTTCGGCGATGACGTCTCTGCCAGTCACGGCCACTCTAAGAGAAGCAGTTCAACTTGCAGCTGAAAAAAAATATCTCCGCATCCCCGTGTATCGCGATCAGATATTCAATATCATCGGTATACTTCACTACTTCGACCTCTTAGAGGTCCTGCACGGACGGGCATCAATTGATGCTTCTCTCTCTGGTCGGGACGAGACGATCGGATCCTATCTTAAACCGGTGGTCTATTATATTCCTGAGACAAAACTTGCCAAAGAACTCCTCGTTGAATTACTGATAAGAGGTGAAAGGATGGCCGTAGTTGTCGATGAATATGGTGGTGCATTGGGCATTGTGACGATAGAAGATATTCTCGAGGAAATAGTGGGTGAGATTGACGACGAATATGGCAGTGGAGAAAAGATGTATAAGAAGATCGGGGCAGGGAAGTATCTCGTCAATGCAAAAATAAGCATAGAGAAGATTAACCAGTTACTGCCGCTGGACATTCCGGATGGAGACTATGAAACACTCGGTGGATTCCTGCTTTACAAGATGGAGAAGATACCGAAAAGACGAGATACATTAAGGCACGGCAACGCCCTGCTCGTGATCGAAGATGCCGATCCGAGATCCATCAAGGAGATCTTAATCGAGATGCCGGCTGATGCGGATCTCAGCGGAGGAGATAAGACCAGACCCTGATTGTTTTTAATGAAGAGGAACATGTCTTGTTGCAATCAGCCTTAACTTAAGGTCGTTCAATGAACGGTTTTGAAAAGCGAAGAGTGAGTGCCATCATTTTGGCAGCAGGTAAGGGGAAGAGGATGAGTGCAGATGTAGCTAAAGTCCTGCATCCGCTCTGCGGCAAGCCTATGCTGACATATGCAGTGGATGCAGCCAAGGCAGTGAACGTGGAAAAAATTGTGGTCATCATAGGTCACCAAGCAGGTCTTGTCAGGAAGGCATTCAAGGATCAGGGTCTGATCTTTGTGGAACAGCTTGAGCAGCTGGGAACGGGACACGCCGTTCTACAGGCGAGAGATGTTTTCCACGGGTACAATGGCACCATACTGATATTGTGCGGCGACGTCCCTATGCTATCGCCTTTAACAATCAGGACCCTAATAGAAGTTCATATCCTGGAAAAATCGACTGTTACGGTTCTGACAACGATATTGGATGATCCCTGCGGCTACGGACGAGTAGTCAAGGAAAGAGAGAAGAATGGGATATTGCGGATTGTGGAAGAAAAGGATGCGTCTCTTGCCGAGAAGAAAATAAAAGAGATAAACACGGGCATATACTGCGTCGAAAGCAATTTTCTCTTCAGCGCCGTTGGTGACATAGGCAACGATAATGTCCAGAAAGAATACTACCTCACTGATATAGTTGGCATCGCCTCGAGGAGGGGTCTTAAGACCAGATCGTTCATCACTGCCAACTCCTTCGAGGTTATGGGTATAAACACACCTGATGATCTCGAAAAGGCATCCGAACACATTACAATATGCAAGCGAAAATAGGAAATCTGCTTCTCAAGAATAATATTTTTCTGGCTCCTATGGCGGGCATCACGAATCTGCCTTTTCGGACTCTCGTCAGAGAATTCGGGTGCAGTTTGGCATTTACAGAGATGATCAGCGCCAATGGCCTTGTCAGGAAGACCAAGAAGAGCTATCGGTACCTTCTCTCCTCACCTTATGACAGACCCTTAGGCGTCCAAATCTTCGGAGCAGATCCGGGTATCCTTCGCGAAGCTGCGCAAATGGCTGCCGATACCGGTGCGGATCTGATCGACATTAACATGGGCTGTCCTGTTAGAAAGGTCGTAAAGACGGGCGCCGGAGCCGCCCTCTTGAAAGACCCTCAGCGAGTGCGGTGCATCCTGCAGACGGTCCGGAAGGCGACGTCATTGCCATTGACCATAAAGCTTCGTTCAGGCTGGCATCGCGGCGAAATGAAGGCCCTGGAGATTGCCAGCATAGCCCAGGATTGCGGCGTAGATGCAGTAATAATTCATCCCCGCACCGCAGATCAGGGATACAGCGGGGCTGCAGATTGGACTGTTATTGAAGGGGTGAAGGAAAGATTGCGTACGCCTGTGATAGGGAGCGGCGATATAAGAACTCCCGAAGACGCTTGCCGGATGATAAAAACTACCGGTTGTGACGGTATCATGGTGGGAAGGGCAGCGCTGGGCAATCCGTGGTTATTCGGTGAAATCATAAAACATCTTGAGGAAAGGAAAAGCTCAATACCGCCGTCTGCAGCCGAGAGGGAGGAGGTTATAAGACGCCATATGGACATGGAAATCAATTACTCTGGGGAAAGTCTCGGTCTCAGACATTTCAGAAAACACCTTCTCTGGTATACGAAGGGCATAAGGGGAGGTTCTCTGTTTCGGGAGGTAGTGGGCAGGATGCATGACAAGAATGACATATTAGACGCAGTTCACAGATTTTTCCTCGCTATTGCGGAAGGCTCTCCCATGTCCTTGAAACAATAAAATAAGCGCTTGACATTTATAGGTCGAATTGGCATAATTCCAGCCGATTATTTGGATAAGAATTTCCGAGAGGTTCATTGATAAAGGGGAGCTTCTGCTATTACAATTAAAACCTATCTTTAGAGTGCTCGATTGTAAGAATGTAATCAAAAGCCGTTTGAAAGACGTGATGAATTGTGGAACTTGTTAAATTTGAGGAATTGGAAAGCAAAATCAGGAATCTTATTGAAGAACATGCTTTACTGAGAAAGAAGAATAATGAATTGGAAGAACTTCTCAAGAGCAAAGGATTGGAGTTAGAAGGGGCGAACAATAAAATAAGGGGATTAAACGAGGAAAGGGATGCGATACGCACGAAGGTGGACTCACTACTTGATTTGCTTCAGGATATCAATGTACATTACTGAATATTGAGGTCATGTATTTGGACAAGAGTTTTAATATCAATATACTGGGGCAAGAGTTGTCAGTTTTATCTGATTCGGGGGATGAACACGTAGCAAGCGTTGTCAAGTATGTAAATGATAAGATAAAACAAGCAGGAAATATATCCGCAAACGCGAACACCTTAAATGTTGCGATACTGGCTGCTTTGAACATTGCAGATGAGTATATTAAATTTAAGGTAACGAAAGAAGATATTTGTAATCAATTAGAGAACAGATCCGAGAGATTGATAGATCTTATTGATGAGATAAGGTGAAGTAAAAAGGTATTATCCCCTGCAGTGTGCGTGATTAACATTCGTTTTTTGAGCCAACACCTTGGAACCGGGGGCCTTTCCTTGTTAGCGGTGTGCATGTCTGCCAGCATCCCGTAAAAACGGGGGTGGAAAGCCTGAAGCAACAATAGGGTGCCCACCTTATCGGAAGGTTCAAAAAGGTGTTTAACACGGCATTGGCGGGGGTTTTATTTTATAATTTGGGCCTTTGTTCAGGATTTGTTCCCGCAGCCGCGCAGTTAACCCTATTTCTTCCATCATATCCCCAATAATTAAATAAGACCTATACTTTTCCACGGCGAAGCCGCGGATAAGTATAGCTTGGAGAGAATAAGACAAGTTAAAGCATCGTGCATGGTAAATTCGTACAGTGAACATTTTATCCATAGATAAGCCTTGGATATTCTGTTCCATATCATAGATTAGGGAGGTGAATAGGCTTTGATATATAATACTTTAATCGCGTTTATTGCAATCGGCTCAATAGCCCTCGGCATCTTGTTGGGATATGCGTTGCGACAGAGGCTCTCCGATAAGAAACTGGAATCGTCAGAAAACCTTTCAGCCAGAATCATAGACGAGGCAAAAAAAGAAGCGGAAACCATCAAGAAGGAGGCCTTGCTTCAGGCTAAAGAAAATCTCCTCAAGACAAAAACGGAATTCGAAAAGGATTCAAAGGAGAGGAAACTTGAACTCGACAATCTTGAACGAAGACTGCGGTCCAAAGAAGAAAATATAGATAGAAGAATAGACTCGCTCTCTCAGAAAGAAAACAATATTGAGAACAGGGAGAAGGGCTTGATTGGCAGGGAATCGCAAATAAATGACAAACATGAAAGGTTAAACCGTTTGCTCGAGGAACAGAAGGAGAAGCTGGAGAAGATTGCAGGCATTTCCTCTGAGGAGGCGAAGAATTATCTCATGCAGTCTATGGAAGCTCAGGCGAGACGGGAGGCAGCTGTTAATATAAGGAAGATGGAGGAAGAGGCCAAACGGACAGCTGACAAGAATGCACGAGAAATAATTACGTATGCCGTGCAAAGGTATGCCAGTGAATTTGTTGCTGAGAACACTGTGTCAGTGGTCAATCTTCCCAATGATGAAATGAAGGGCAGAATTATTGGAAGGGAAGGCAGAAATATTAGGGCCATTGAAGCGGCAACAGGCATAGACTTAATCGTTGATGATACACCGGAAGCCGTTGTCTTATCGAGTTTTGATCCCATCAGACGGGAAGTGGCAAGAATGTCTTTGGAGAGACTGATTACAGACGGCAGAATCCATCCCGGAAGGATCGAGGATATAGTGAAGAAGGTTAAAACGGAGGTAGATGCCATTATTCGTGAGACTGGCGAACGTACATCTTTTGATGTGGGAGTACACGACCTCCATCCTGAAATTACAAATCTATTAGGAAGCCTCAAGTTCCGGACCAGCTTTTCTCAAAACGTCCTTCAGCATTCTGTCGAAGTCGCGCACCTTACGGGCATTATGGCCGCCGAGTTGAAAATGAACATCAAAGAAGCCAAGAGGGCAGGACTGCTTCACGACATAGGAAAAGCGGTGGATCATAAGGTAGAAGGCACGCATGCGGCAATTGGTGCCGATTATGCGAAGCGATTCGGCGAATCCTCGAGGATTGTTCAGGCAATTGCCACACACCATGATGATGGTCGAACCAATACGCTCCTGGGTGTGCTCATTCAAGCGGCTGATAGCCTATCGGCGGCGAGGCCGGGCGCCCGCAGAGAGATGCTCGAAACCTATGTCAAGCGCTTGGAGGAACTGGAAAGTATAGCAAATTCCTTTAGCGGAGTTGATAAATGCTATGCCATACAGGCGGGGAGGGAGATACGCATACTTGTTGAGAACGAAAAGATTTCGGATGACGATGCCGTTATGCTCTGCAAGGATATTATCAGGAAGATTGAAGCTGATCTGACTTATCCTGGTCAGATAAAAGTAACTGTTATCAGGGAAACTCGGGTTTCGGATTATGCAAGATAGAAAGCACAGATGAATATATTGTTCGTTGGAGACATAGTAGGTAAACCTGGAAGACGTGTGATTCGTGAGCTTTTACCCGAAATCATTTTTCAGCACAAGATTGATTTTGTCATTGCGAATTGTGAAAATGCAGCTGCGGGATTTGGCGTGACAAGAGACGTCGTTGAAGAGCTCTACGGCAGTCACATCAACGTGCTGACTTCAGGGAATCATATTTGGGACAAGAAAGAGATTGGTGAATTTGTTGGAGACTATGAAGCGCTTCTAAGACCGGCCAATTATCCTGCGGGTTCGCCGGGGTGGGGGAGTGTCGCCAGGCCCACTTCATCGGGAATATCCTGCGGAGTGATCAATCTTATGGGACGCGTCTTCATGAAAACTATCGACTGCCCTTTCAGAGCAGCCGAACGGGAAATAGAAAAGATGAAAAAGTATACGAAGACAATCATTGTTGATATGCATGCGGAGGCTACTTCGGAGAAAGAAGCTATGGGGTGGTTTCTTGATGGTCGTGTCAGTGCTGTCCTGGGGACGCATACACATGTGCAGACTGCCGATGAGAGTATACTGCCTGGCGGTACAGCCTACATTACGGATGTCGGGATGACGGGTCCATTCAATTCGGTCATCGGCATAAGAAAGGATGCCGTGATCGAGAGGTTCTTGACGCAAATACCAAATAAGTTTGATGTAGCGAAGGATGACGTTCGGCTTCAGGGCGTCGTTATCGATGTTGATGGAAAAAGTGGCAAGGCTTTGGGAATTGAGAGATTGACCGTACATCTGAGAGATTGAGAGGATTGCCGGGACAGTAAACCGTGGCGCTAATTTAATTAACAGTCGGGGCAGCGAAATTGAAGAACGTGCATGACGTATTTACGGAAAGGGGATTTATAGAACAGGTTACGGACGAGGCGGAACTGCGCTCTCTGCTGCAGAATGAGCTCGTGACCTGTTATATCGGCTTTGATCCGACTGCTACCAGCTTGCATATAGGAAGCCTTGTTCCGATAATGGCCTTGATGCATATGCAGGAATACGGACATCGCCCGATTATGCTGATCGGTGGGGGAACAGGCCTGATAGGTGATCCGAGTGGTAAATCTGAAATGCGCCAGATTCTCACGCGAGAAGAAATTGACCACAATGCTTCTTGCCTGCAAGAGCAGTTATCGAGGTATATGGATTTTGGAAAAGGCAAGGCCATATTATTGAATAACGCAGACTGGCTGACTGAGCTTAAATACATCGAATTTCTGAGGGATATAGGGAGACATTTCAGCGTAAATAAGATGCTTGCAGCAGAGAGCTATAGAATGCGTTTGGAAACGGGCCTCAATTTTATCGAATTTAATTATATGTTGCTTCAGGCCTATGATTTTTTGCATCTGTTTAGCAATTATGGCTGTGTACTCCAGATGGGCGGAAATGATCAGTGGGGCAATATGCTGGCCGGGAGTGACCTTATAAGAAGGACAGCGGGGAAGAATGCCTTCAGCATAACATTCCCTCTCATTACAACATCACATGGATACAAGATGGGAAAAACTGAAAAGGGAACCGTGTGGCTCGACCCGGAACTGACATCTCCCTATGAGTATTATCAATTTTGGATTAACACAGATGATTCCGATGTGGAGAGGTTTCTGGCGCTATTTACGTTCTTGCCGATGAAAGAGATAAGGGAGGTCCGAAATCTTATTGATTCGAGGTTGAACATGGCCAAGGCGGTGCTGGCTTTTGAGGCGACCAAGATAACCCATGGCCGCGCAGCGGCCATTGCCGCATGGACGGCTTCGGCAACGGCTTTTGGTACAAAGCTTCTGGAAGTGGGGCTTTTCCCATCGAGCGACATTCCGCGGGAGGATGCTAAGCGCGATGTATCGGCTATTCGATCAACGATGAAATCCCGGTCTGAACTCGAAAAAGGTATACCCGCCTTTAAGCTTGCCTGTGAAGTGGGTTTAGCTGGCACCAG
>JBKQQP010000002.1:0-18987 GCA_052144335.1 Syntrophales bacterium | reverse complement strand
CCGGCGGCTATAGCGACAAGATAGAGGAGTTGCAATTGAGGTGCGACGGCGCTTCTTGCGACAGCGGAAACGGATTTCTCTTCTGTAATTACGACCCGGGCGGGTTATGGCACGGACTGTCCAGGAGTGTGCAGTTCCATAGGAGACCTCCGGAGGTAAGAGAACAGCAGATAAAAAGGATCATGAGGGAAGCGAGGAAGAGATACAGTTTAGACACTATGGTTGATCAGTACATGAAGGTTTACGAGAGGCTGAATGGCAGACCTCTGAGCTGACTACATCACAAGATGGCAGAACGATGGCAAATACATTAAAGATACTGCTTGTTGAGGATAATAAGACGGACGCCTGGTTAATTGAAGAAATGATCCATGGGGCCGACGCGAATGGTTCTAATGACCTCAATTATGAATTGATCCACAAGGAAATGCTCCGTGACGCACTGAAATATTTGGCTGACAATGTGGTGGATGTAATTCTCCTGGACTTATCCCTCCCTGACAGCAAAGGTCTTGACACCGTAAAAAAAATGGAGGAGAGGGAAAAGAATGCCCCTATTATCGTCCTCACAGGTCTCGATGATGAGGCAGTTGCCATACAGGCTTTGCAACATAGTGTTCAGGACTATCTAAATAAGAGCAAGACGGACAGCATCCTCCTTCATCGCTCCATAAGATATTCCATGGAACGCTTCCACAATATACGAGAAAAGGAAAGACTGATAAAGGAACTGAAAGACGCGCTCGATAATATAAAAACATTGCGCGGGCTGCTCCCTATCTGCGCCGCCTGCAAGAATATACGCAACGATGACGGATATTGGATACAGGTTGAATCCTATCTGAAGAGCCATTCCGGTCTCGAGTTCACGCACAGCATCTGTCCCGAGTGCGTGAAGAAGCTGTATCCTGAATCTTCCCGGAACAAGAAAGTGGATTGAGAAAAACGTCGGCATCCGAGAAAGGCCGTCTCATTCCCCGCTTTGGTGAGCGGCTGCGGATCGGCAGATAAGGCACTGTTGCAGACCGCATTGGTCGTAGATATTTCTCTGGGCGGATTGCAGATATTGATCCCGAGCGCCTATAAACTCAAGACGCAAGAACAAGGGAAAGCTGCGAGGATGACCATTACCTTCGCGCTGCCCGAAGGCAAGAAGCCCCTTAGCATAGAGTGCGTACCCCAACGTGTGTTTCGTTCTGATCGAGAAACCAAGATCGGGGTTTCTTTGGTCGACACTGATATTGAGATGTATCAAGCCCTTCAGAACTACCTGATGAGCGCAATACCGGCATAGATTTCATCACTTGACATATCATCTGCCCCTGCATTCTGCGGAAAAGGCTCTCACGCGCGGGTTCCATGGCAATGTTCAAAGACCGGATCATCGACGTCACCACGGGAAATATCTGGACCGGCATCTGGAAACTTTCCTGGCCCATGCTTGTCACGATGATCTTCGGTTTCCTGGTCGGCTTCACCGATATTTACGTTGCCGGTCTTATCGGTCCCAATGTTCAGGCCGCAGTCGGTTTCATCACGCAGATCTATTTCCTCGTCATTATTGTCGCAAATGCGATCAGCATCGGCTCGTTGGCCGTGATTTCCAGGGCAATCGGCGCCGGAGACGAGGAGCGGGCCCTTGATGCTGCAAAGCAGTCGCTCATCCTCGGTTTATCTATCTCTGTTGCCTTCACTGCGGTTTGCCTCATATTTTATCGTGGCATCATTTCCGTAGCCGGCTTCCCGCAAGAAATCACGGATATTGCCGAAAATTTCTTGAAGATTTTTGCCTTTGCCCTCGGACCGAATTATCTCCTCATCATCTCGAATACAATTTTCCGCGCCGGCGCGGAGGTGAAAAAGCCTCTCATAACGATGTTTGTCATCAGCGTGGTAAATATTGCCCTGGACTTCCTGCTCGTTTTCGGCATTCCCCCTTTTCCTAAACTCGGGTATGCGGGAATTGCTTTTTCCACGGCCATTTCGACGCTGTTGGGAACATTGATGAACCTGGTCTTCCTAGGGATGGGCGAAAGGTGGCGCCCTGTTTATTCCCATTTCGGGGCCGTATCATTCGACACGATCAAGACTATTTTCCATATCGGCTGGCCGGCCGGATTCCTCCAGGTCGCCTGGAATATGGCGAGCATACTTCTTTTTAACGTTCTGGCAAGATTGAAAGAAGAAAGCATCACGGCCCTCGCATCTATTGCCAATGGGCTCCGGATTGAGGCGATAATCTTCCTCCCTGCCTTTGCCTTCAATATGGCTGCATCAGTCATTGTAGGCCAGAATCTGGGCGCAGGTGATCCGGAAAGGGCCGAAAGGATGGGCTGGAAGCTTGCTGGTTTGGGAATAGTGGTTACCAGCGTCATGGCTATTGCCATCTTTATCTGGGCGGAGAGCTTCGCATCCACCCTGACATCGGAACCGGCCGTTATTGCCGAAACGGCGCGTTACCTTAGATTCAACATGGTTTCCGAGCCTTTCCTCGCCCTAAGTACTGTGATGGGTGGCGGCCTTCAGGGCGCGGGCGACACAAGGGGAACCATGTGGATCATCATTATTTCCATGTGGTTTATCCGGCTCCCGCTTGCCGTATTCCTGGCGCTGTTCATGGGATTCGGGGCGCCCGGCGTCTGGTCTGCCATGGTAGTCTCCATGGCCTGCCAGGGGGTTATGATGGCATGGTGGTTTCACCTGGGGAAATGGAAGAGGTTGGAATTGAAATGAGTGAGAAATCCGGAAATGGAACTACGTGATTCTATAACCAGCGAAAGGAGACAAAGATAGATGCTGCGACTCTACAATTCAATGGGAAAGCGATTACAGATTTTTCGCTCTGTTAACCCCAAAGTCGTGAATATATTTACCTGCGGCCCTTCCGTCTACCAGCGGGCGCATATCGGCAATTTCAGGACGTTCATATTCGAAGATGTCCTGGTCAAATATCTGGAATATTCCGGCTACAAGGTCAAACGGGGCATGAACTTTACCGATATCGAAGATAAGGCCGTTCTCGAAGCGGAAAAAAGGCATACGACGGTTAAGCGCCTGACAGAAGAAAATATAGAATCTTTTCTCGAGGAAATGTCTCTCCTCAAAATCAAAGAACCGGATTATCTTCCTCGCGCTTCCCGCTCGGTCGGCGAGGCGGCAAAAATCATCAAGGACCTAGTGGCGTGCGGCACCGCATACTGGCACCGGGGTGATGTATATTTTGATCCGTTGAAATTTAAAGGTTTCGGAAAAATTTACGGCCTTGATATGTCGCGATGGCCGCAAACGAAAAGGCGCTTCAGTAAAGACACCTACCCGGGCATGCGCTGGAATCTCGGCGATTTCATTCTCTGGCACGGCCGCAAGGAAGGGGAAAGGGACTACTGGAAGACATCCATAGGGGAAGGCAGGCCCGCATGGAACATTCAGGACGCAAGCATGGTGAACCGGTATTTCCATGAGACCCTCTCCATTTACTGCGGTGGAATCGACAACCTGATCCGCCATCACGACTATACGCGCGCCATTCTCGAGTCTGTGCGGCCCTATGCCATGGCGCACTACTGGCTCCACTGCCAGCATCTTTTTGTGGAGGGACAGAAGATGTCCAAGAGCAAGGGCAATATCTACTATACGGATACCTTGCTCGCCCATGGATACAGTCCTGTGGAAATCAGGTTTTTCCTCATAGCGAACCACTACGGCAGGAGGATAAATTATTCCGAGAAGAATATGGACCGTGCCAGAGACAAACTTCTTGAACTGAGAGGCTTGGCGCGCGGCATCGCGGCAAGGGCAACCGGCAGGCCACCGGGTCATCCTCGGGCAGGCGCCCCTATCAGAGATGCCTTTGTCCAGCATATGGATAATGACCTGCGCGTCGGAGAAGCCATAGATGCGGTGCGGTCTATTCTCTCGGTGATCAAACCGGAATCCCTGAGATCCGGCGATGCCGCGGATATCCTCTCCACACTCAGGGAAGTAGATAAGGTATTGAATGTCTTGTTTTAGGATAATAGTTCCGAAGCCGAGAAGGTTGCCGGCAGTTTCATGATCCAAAGGTTCAAATAAAAAAGCAACAGGAGGATGTCATGAAAAATTTCTGGGGAATGCTCACTATCTTTGTATTGATTCTGGGCGTGGTGGGTATCGCACCGGCCCAAACAAAGATCGTTGGGAACGATATGGTTTATAGCGCCGAGGGCGTCGTGATGAAAGGCTACCTGGCCTATGATGAAAAAGTGAAGGGCAAACGTCCGGGGGTGTTGGTGGTACATGAGTGGTGGGGCCTCAATGACTATGCCCGCAAACGGGCACGCATGCTGGCAGAGCTGGGATATACCGCCCTTGCCGTGGACATGTATGGCGAAGGCAAGGTGGCAGGGCACCCCGATGATGCGGGAAAATTCTCATCAGCGCTCATGAAGAATTTCGACGTCGGAAAAGCGCGCTTTGCGGCAGCGATGGATTCCCTTAAAAGCCAACCCACCGTAGACCCCACGCGGATGGCCGCCATTGGCTATTGCTTCGGCGGCGGGATTGTTCTCAACATGGCAAGGCAGGGGGTTGATCTCAAGGGTGTTGCAAGCTTTCATGGAAGCCTGACGGCAGTCAAACCGGCACAGCCGGGTTCCGTCAAGGCAAAGATCCTTGTCCTTCACGGCGCGGATGACAAGTTCGTTACAAAAGAGCAGGTTCTCGCTTTCAAAAGCGAGATGAAAGCAGCCGGCGCTGATTTCAAGTTTATCTCCTACCCGGGTGCGGTTCACAGCTTCACCAACCCGGAGGCTGATGAATTAGGGAAGAAGTATAACATCCCTATCGCATACAACCGCGATGCGGACACAAAATCCTGGGAGGAACTGAAGAAATTCCTGCACAGGATCTTCAGGAAGCAGTAGCATACATCTATCTTCTCATACCTCCGCCCCCACCGCCGCCAGCGGGCGGGCCCGGCACTCCCCCTTCCCGGGGAGCGGGGCTCATCACCCTCCGCTCGCCGGCAGGAGGCCTAACTGCAGCGCCTCCCGCAGGCCTGCTCGCAGGTCGGGCGGCAGGTGGGCTCACTATTCTTGCGCCGGGAGGCACTTGCCCGCGGGGGCCATGAAAAATCCTTGTTTCACTGTGAGGGACACCCGTCGAGATAAAGCCCTTCTTGCTCTTTACGCCTATGCCAGCGAAGGTCCTCCCGTTGAATCTCGCTTCCGGATCGATCCGGAAAACCCGGTGCTTTCTCACATCGTTGAAGTGGTTAGAAACAAAAACCACTCTATTATTTACGATTATGGTCCTATGGAAATCATGAAGTATGAAGAATCCCGGAAACCAGAAGCCGGAGCACCAGAAGGGATAAGGAATCCAGGCATAGAGGTAATAGAAATCAGGCGGTGGATAGTAGTATGTTACTATAGGAGGACCTTCGTCATAATAATAACTGTTTATGTCCTGGGGATTCGGATAATCCTGGGAACCCGATGATTCCGCTCCGTATGTACTTGCGCCCGTATAGGGAGTGATAGGCAAGCCGGATGCAGCGGCAACGTCGTAGAGCCTCTTTATGGCCTCGTCCCTGCCCACTGAGAGCTTATTGGCATCTGCGGCATCGCCTACCGCTTTCTGCATCTCACCCATGATATCGGGTGTCATCGGATAATCGGCAATCCACCCGTTCCGCGGCGTGACGCCGACTCCTCCGAGTAGGCTTTCCGCTTCTACCTCGTCCGCCGTCGTACTTATGCCCAAAGCGGAGACAAGCCTGACTGCAAACTCGCCTTCGCGTACCAGTTGCTGCTCTATCGGGGGCGGGCCCCCTGATTGAGCTTGGGTCACTGCCGGGAGCAGCAGCAAAAGAATACTGGCCACAAAAAGTATAGTACCTCTCACGGATTGTCTTTTCATAGGGCAGTTCTCCTTTCTATTCCCATACTGCTCTTCAGCAAACGATATTACATATTATTGGCGTATGCTATAGGAAGGATCACTTATTGTCGACTGCGAAATGTCTTAATGTGAAACGAGAAAAAGGATGAGGCTGGTAAAAGGGGGACAAAACGAAGATGCCGGAACACAGTGCAGACAGTCATGTCTGCCCGATCGGCAGGACCAAAGCCCTGCGCTACGACTGTTTACGGCGCAGGGCTAATAGCCCGGCGGGATAATCTATTATCTTTGCATCGAGTCCGTGGTCTTTAAACATGCCAAGGGCATCAGCGATATACACAAGAGATGCGCTTTCTATGGCCACAACACCCAAGGCGATCTTCTCGGCAGGCCCTATGTATTTTACCCCGGTCCCTTTCTGGCAGGCCAGGAACAATAGCGCTATCCCAGCTATCTCTATTGACAGCAGGACTGCTTTTATCCGTCTGGATTCAGGCATGTCTTGTCCGGCTGTAGGGTGTATGGATAGACCTATTTATGAGGAAAACCGCGAAGAGTTACAAATGGCGGGTATCATATTTGTTCTCTTCAAGTCAAGCCCCGATCCTGCGGGACATATGGCGAAAATGCACAAGCAGGTGGCGTCTTATTTTTCAACCGGCCGGTTAATCTTTTTCAATATCGATATGACCTCTCCATCCTCCATATCGGGAAAACTCTGATAAAAAGAGGCGACAGCAAAGGAGTAGCCCCTATCGATATGGAGGCAGATGATGGATTCTACCTCGTGACTCACCAAATTGTAGGCATTATCATGGGCGACGGGAACCGCGCAGGCGATTTTCAGGGCATGGTTTTCCCTTACGAAACTTATCGCGGCAAGCATGGTGAAGCCCGTGGCAAGCCCGTCGTCAACGATGATAACTGAGCGTTCCTTGAGGCTGGGAAATGGTCTTGATCCGCGGTATAATCTGTCTCTCCGCAACACTTCTTCGCATACCTCGTCCACAATTCCCTCGATCTCGTTCTTCGACACGTAGCCGGCGTCAATCAATCTTTTATTCAGCATGACCTTTCTGTTCAGGGTGACGGCGCCGAACCCCATCTGGTCATTCTGCGGTATGGGGAGCTTGCGGAGCGTTATTGGCTCCAAAGGACAGTTCAACTTGAATGCGATGGGATAGCCGACGGAGATCCCACCTCTTGGTATGCCGAGGACAATAGGATTCCTATCGTCCTTGCCGAGATGAATTTTTTCTGCAAGCTTTGCCCCTGCATCCAGTCTGTTCTTAAAGAGAATCATGGCAGATACCCCCAAAGTCTCTTCACGCTTTTTTTAATATAAGAAGAAAATAATTTTTTTGATTGTCACTCCTGCGCAGAGGAGTGACGCTTTAGCCTCTCCCATGAGTCAAATATTTTTATCCGTCCGTATTCACCGTCGAAACCAGGCTTGATTTTTACATCTCCCCTCCGCATGCGTGAGACAGCCTCCACAAGACGAGGCAAACCGGCGCGCCCTATAGCTTCCAGCGGTATCGTTATGAGGATGCTCAATTCGTTGCCCAGCTCCTTGAGCAATCTCATATATTCGTTATCAACTTTCCTGCTCTTTGCGCCCATATTGAGGGTCTCAGCAACAATCTCACGGAGGGGGATCACAGAATAAAACGGCGGCGCGCCTTTTGGCTTGATGCCCATTTTCCTGTCCGCGAGCTCTTCAATTCTATGCATTACGCCCACGGTCAATCTCTTGCCGCATACAGGGCACACGTAACCATGCTGCATCGTTTCCTCGGGACTCATTTTTACGGCGCACGAACGGTGGCCATCGTAATAGTACTTCCCCTCCTGCGGGAAGAATTCTATTGTGCCGGCAAGACATCTTCTTGATTTTATGGCATCCATAATAGCCGCATGAGAGATTTCGCAATCAAAGATGTTCGCCTCACGGCCGATGGCACTGGGAGAATGCGCATCGGAATTGGATATCAAGGTTATTTTTGCCAGAGATGAAAGCCGCCAATTCATGGCCGGGTCTGAGGAAAGTCCCGTTTCAATGGCATAAATATGCGGCGTTAATTCTTCAAAGCATTCGTCAAGAGATGCAAATCCCGATGCGGCGCCGAATACTGAGAAGTGCGGCGTCCACACGTGCGCGGGAATAAGCATGGCATGGGCGGATGAATCAAATGCCATCTTCAAGAGATCTTTCGCGTCCAATTTCAGGATTGGTCTCCCATCCGAGGCGAGGCTCCCGATTCTTGCCAGCGCCCTGCTTAATTTTGCTGCGTCGGAAAAGTCGCGGACAAATACGATGGAATGGATCTTCCTGGTCTTCCCTTCTTTTCCGTATATACAGCTTATCTCTGCTGACGGCAGAAAGAATACGGGGGCTTTGCAGGAGTCCGGGATAACGTGAGATTGAAACTTTTTTTTCAGGCGGTAGAGTCCATTTCCCGCCGGTTCAAGTTTTTTCCTCAACTCTCCCAGCCATAGAGGATGCGTGAAGTCTCCCGTGCCGATGACTGTGATTCCTTTTAGCTGCGCCCATTTCCAGATAGTTTCGGGAGATAGGTCAATGCTCGTTGCTATGGAATATTTTGAATGGATGTGAAGGTCTGCAAGGAAACGCATGAGGAGTTATTTCTTGGGACCCATGTGTTTGAGAAACCAGTTTGCAGCGAGTCTGGCCACCTCATCGAGGGCGCCAGGCTCCTCAAAGAGATGGGTCGCCCCGGGTATGACGACCATGTTCTTCTTGCACTTGAGATTCTCAAAGGCCTCCCTGTTCATCGCGATGACAGGCCTGTCATTGCCTCCGACGATGAGCAGGGTCGGCACCTTGACTCTTTCCAGATAATCCATGGCAAGGTCGGGGCGGCCTCCTCTTGACACCATGGCCGCAACGCCTTTGGGCTCCCGTGCTGCGGCCTGAAGAGCCGCTGCCGCGCCGCTGCTTGCTCCGAAGTAGCCCATCTTTAACCCGTGCGATTCCGCTCCTTCTTGCAGCCATGCGGCGCCTGCAAGGAGTCTATCGGCAAGAAGACCAATATCAAATACCTTTCTGCGATCCAGCTCTTCAGATTCTTCAAGGAGGTCAAAGAGGAGTGTTGCGAAACCAGCATCCTGCAATGCCCCGGCGACGAATGCATTGCGGGGGCTGAGACGGCCGCTCCCGCTTCCATGGGCGAAGACAACTACGCCGGCCGGTTTTGGGGGAAGACTGAAAATCCCCGCCAGTTTCAGATTACCTGCCGGGATGAAAACTTCCTTTTCGCGCTTCCTAGCCACGGTCACAGTCCTCCTCGCCTTTCTATGTGGGTCATAACTGCATCCGCATAAGAGTGTCTCGCTCGTTATCCAGCCGTTCCCGACTTACTTGAAAAGACATTTCTCGCCCTTCTCGTTGATGAAATACGTCTTTGACCCCTCATAGAAGATCACGGATATCACCTTGTGCTGCCCGTGTTTCCTCAGCAACTTATGAAATTCTTTCCTTTCTTTGTCCGACTGCCATTGCACCGGTCCGTACATCCCCCGTGATTCCACGGGCAAATGAATGACGGCCTGACAGAAAATGACAACGATAAAAAAAATCAATACGAGTCTCATGGCTGGTCCTCCGCAAAGATGGCGCGGCCTTCATAATTCCCAAACCGGCAGCGTCCATCCTAGGCGTCCGTTTCAGGAAATAATGTCCGGGAATGTGTCTGGCGGAGGGTGAAGAGGCAACACCCTCCGCCACAGGAGGGAAGAACAACACGAGTTGGCGATAGAGGATTGTTCTTTTCGTATTTATCTCACGACATGACCGGCTTCCACGTCCAGCTCGCGTGCCTTGCGGCATCCCGGCCATCTCAAGTGATAAAAGCCTCCTTCAGTTGTGACCACGGTTAACAACAAAATTTTTTGAGTTCAGCACTTATAAGCATAAAAGTGATTGTAGCAGAATGACTCCGGATCACTTTGCTTCAATTCCGCTTCTGACAGACACTGCCCTATCATCCTCTTGGAGACTTCTTCGTAGTCAGGGCGTTTTTCCTCAGTTTTCTTGCATGTCATACATATTGCTTCGTGATCGTAGCTCGAAAGAATTCTTTCATCCTTCTGTTTGAGCGCTCTGTGGCACCTTGAACACTCCGCTGCACAAAATAATTTTTCTTTCCAATCCTTCATTTTCTCATCAACTCCTTTCAACATCCGTGTGCGGTGTTAATTTGAAATCAAGAATCTTCTCAATTTGCACTGTCACTTTTCTCTGGATTTGAGGAACATCATCTTTTTTCCGCAGATCAGACGCATAACCGTCCAAATATGCCATGTCCTCTTCTCTTCTCGCCCTGCCGATGAGCTGATACCCGGTATCCTTCCTGGCGTCCCAGACGGCTATCGACAGATGGTTATTCTTCCCCATCAGGTTTTCCATTGTTCCCGGACAGAACCATTCGGTAAGAACGACGTTATTCTTTGCATCAAGGGAAAGCCTCTTTGCAGCCGCTATGTGCGGTACGCCGTCCCCGTTTACCGACGCTATGAAGACTTGCTTCGTCTTGTCCGCAAGGAGCACTGCCTTTTTCAATAATTCCGCCTTCAATCCCTGCTTCATTTTCTCTCTTCCATCAAAACCTTTAGCACTTCTTCATCTTCAGTCTGACCAAATCTCTGATAGAATTGTCCCACGGCAGAAAAAAAGTCCGGCACTTTCAGGCAGAGCACAAAGTCAGCGTCGTTTGCGAGTGTCCTTAGGCTGTCCTCCGGGCCTACGGGCAGGGCAACCATTAACGTCCGTGGGTTTTCCTCCCTGACGGACCATACAGTCGCCTCCATCGTAGCGCCGGTGGCTATGCCGTCATCGACCACAATGACATATCTCCCTTCCAGATTTACCTTGGGAAAGTCCTTGCGAAAATACGTAACGCGCTCTGCAATCACATGTTGCTGTTTTTTCTTCTCCTCTTCTATATATTGAGATCGTACACCGATCTGGGATGCTATCCTTTCGTTTATGAATAATTCTCCGTTTTCGCTGATTGCGCCTATGGCCAATTCCGGATTAAAGGGAGAGCCAAGTTTGCGGGAAAGTACGATGTCGAGATCGCCTTTCAGAATACGCACCACTTCGCGGGCAACAATAACCCCCCCGCGCAAGATCGCAAGTACCACGGGATTTTTCTTCTCGATGCCAAGTTTTTTCAGTTCGTTACCGAGGAGGATGCCTGCCTCTCTTCTATCGGAGAAGGGATGGTTGCTTCTTGATACGATATGTAGCTTCCCCATCAATCCGAGCTCCCTTATCCGCCTTTGCGCATGCAACTCCTGAAGGCTCAAAGGTCATATCTCGCTTGGCAGAGAGATATCCGGATACATCAGACGTTAAGGCAGTCTTCCTTCCAAAGACAATCCTCAGCGCATGAATCTTTCGTATGGAAACACGGCGAATAGCCTTCAATCATCTGATAGTCGCGGATCATGTCCTCTTTCTTGCGGCCGACCCTGATATCGACGCCCTTTTCTTTGACTATCTCACGGACTTTTTTGATATTCATGTCAATCACCCTACGCATCCCCGCATCAATTGCCAAGCATATAATGCGAAATTGAAGCTGTGCGGACAACCTGGTCCTATTCTCTCTAGACCCGTATATCCATGGCCGGATTGAGCGAATGAGTATTCTCTCTGTGTAAGTTACTTTCCTCGGCGACGGAAGGCAATGAGGATAAAATAGAAGATTAATGGTAGGTATAAGCTACCTGTTGATATGCGTGGGGATCTGGCGTGAAACTGAATAGTTGCCGCCTGCGATCTGACAAATATCATCAACGAACTCAGCAGCAGGGCCGCACAGAAAACTCTTCCCCATACTGTGTTCGAAAGGCCCGTTGCCATCTTCGCGGTCCCCGGACCTCGGATGACGAAGCCCAGGCATATGAGGCCTGCTACATGCAAATCCACATAGCCCTTCCTTGCCACGCGCAAGTAAGCCGATCGGCGGGACCAGCAAGGCCAGGGCTGTCTCCCGGGCCACGTGTTGTGACACACCGAGGAATAAAACGAGGGCGGTAACAAAGGGAAAAAGAAGGGACCCTTCTGACTTCGTTCTTATCTCTGGACGTAGACCTCAGGTCTCTCTTACTTTTTGCCGACAGTCAGATACACCGTCTTGTATCCGTACAAACTGCACGTTGCTGTGACCTCCAGCGTGGCGCCTGGGACAGCAGACACCTTGTATGTGTAGGTGAAGGTGTCCTGGTCGGGTTGATTTTCATAGGTGTTTTTTACCGTACCGCTTCCATTGTTGATCTCCACATACTTGATGAAGTGGAAGCTGGGAAAAGAAGACGGGTGTGTGATAGTGACCGACAGGGTCTCAGTACCCTCATCATATGCAAGTTTCACGTCCTGAGGCGACGTGGCAAAAGACAAACCGGGATACAGACAGCAAAGAATCGATAAGATTAAAACCGCCTTCCATGCAAGGATCAAGGTGCTCGTTCGACGCTTCATCATACACCTCCGTATTTTCAAGTATAGTGTTTAAGGACAAGTTCAAACATAATATATATACGATAAAGTAAGCGTTCGCAAACGTGAAAGCAATGAGTATTAAATGGAAGATAAATGGGAGCTATTTCCTCCCAATTCACGACCATTTTATCCTCATTGAATCTGGTCGTCGGATAATCTAATGTTCTTCATTATCTCGAATCCCCGAATCGTAGAATTCGTTTAATGACTAACGGGGAGAAAAATATTTCGTAGGCAAATCTCAGCGGCTCATCCGATACTGATTTTTCATAGGAGGGAAATATGGCAACGGCACCGGCAAACTACTTCTTACCACCCATGCCGGAGGGGCTGGAAGGACTGACGGAACTGGCCCTCAACCTCCGGTGGTCATGGAGCCATACGGCAGACCCGCTGTGGGAATATATCGATCCCGATATCTGGAACCTCACCGGCAACCCTTGGTTTATCCTGCAGACAGTATCCCGCACGAGGCTTGAGGCGCTCAAGGGCGATCAGAAGTTTCACGAGTTGATGGAAAAATACTTGAGCGCCCACAGGGATTCCATGCAAACACTCCGCTGGTTTCAGCAGGCCTATCCCCTGTCGTCGGTTACTGTCGCCTATTTCAGCATGGAGTATGGCCTCGGGGAAGCCCTCCCCATCTATTCCGGGGGACTCGGCATACTTGCCGGTGATTACCTCAAGACAACGAGCGACCTCGGGGTAGCAGCAGTAGGCGTTGGTCTCCTCTATCAGCAGGGCTATTTCCGCCAGACGCTGAATGCCGACGGCAGCCAGAGGGAAGTCTATCCATACAATGACCCGACCCAGCTGCCCGTCGTACCTGTGCGCGATCAGGAAGGAGAATGGCTGCACGTAGAAGTTGAATTGCCGGGCCGCATGGTGCGCCTGCGCGTATGGGAAGCCACCGTCGGGCAGGTGAAGCTCTATCTCCTCGACAGTAATGACCTCACCAATAGCGCCGTTGACCGGGGCATTACAAGCGAGCTTTACGGAGGTGGGCCGGAACTCCGCCTGCAGCAGGAGATCGCCCTCGGCATCGGCGGTTGGCGCGTCCTCTCTAAGCTCGGCATTCAACCTCAGATATGTCATCTCAATGAGGGACACGCGTCGCTCGCCATTTTGGAGAGGGTGAGAAATTTCATGGCTGCGACAGGGCATATCTTCGACGTCGCTTTAACGGCCACGCGCAGCGCCAATGTCTTCACCACCCACACACCCGTCGAAGCCGGTTTTGACAGATTTCCACCGTACATGGTGGAGCACTATCTCACTTCCTACACGAATGAATTGGGAATCGGCCTGGATGGCCTCTTCGCACTGGGCCGCAAGAACCCTACGGATCAGGAAGAGCCCCTCAACATGGCGTATCTTGCCATCAGGGGGTCGGGAACGGTTAACGCCGTGAGCCGGCTGCATGGCGAGGTCAGCCGCAACATCTTCCAGCCGCTATTCCCCCGCATACCTCAGCACGAAGTCCCCGTCACGCACGTCACCAATGGCGTGCATGTGCCCTCCTGGGATTCTGCTGTAGCCGATACACTGTGGACCGATTTCTGCGGTGATGCACGCTGGCAGGGCACCCTCGATTTGATTGAACAGAATCTGAAAGAGGTGCCGGAAGAGAACCTGTGGGCCTTCCGTACAGAGAGTGTGAAGGAGTTGATCCGGTATGTGCGGGAAAGACTATCGAGGCAGCTCGCCTCTGTAGGCGCCCCCCGCCGGGACATCCGGCAATGCAAAGAACTGCTTGATCATAAGAACCTCACCATCGGCTTTGCCCGGAGGTTCACGGGCTACAAAAGACCGAACCTCCTCCTGCATGATCCCGAACGGCTGGTCCGCCTCCTTACCCTTCCTGAGCGGCCCGTGCAGCTTATAATTGCCGGCAAGGCCCATCCGCAGGACAATGAAGGCAAGGACATGATCCGGGCCTGGTCCCGGTTCATAAGGCGGCCGGAAGTGCGGCCCCATGTGGTATTTCTCGCAGACTATGACATGACCCTCGCGCAGAAGCTTGTGCAGGGAGTGGACCTGTGGATTAATACGCCGCGCCGACCATGGGAAGCTTGCGGCACCAGCGGCATGAAAGTTCTCGTCAATGGGGGGTTGAATCTATCTGAGATAGACGGATGGTGGGCCGAGGCCTATCGCCCGGAAGTTGGATGGGCTCTCGGCGACGGCCATGAACACGGTGATGACCCCAAATGGGACGCGCGCGAAGCGGAAGAGTTATACCGTCTCCTCGAGGCAGAGATCGTTCCCTGCTTCTATAACAAGAACGAAAAAGGCATTCCAGTAGAGTGGGTGGCGCGCATGCGGGCAAGCATGTCAGAGCTGACGCCGACCTTCAGCTCCAACAGAATGGTGAGGGAATATGTGGAGCGTATCTACATGCCGGCAATTGAGGCCGCCGCAAAGCGCCAGGCAAATGACGGACAGATTGCAAAGCAGATCAGCCAGTGGCGGAAGCAAATGGAAATGCTCTGGCCACAGTTGTCGATGCGCAATCTCATATTCATGAATACGGGAGTGGACTCTTATGTCTTCAAGGTTGATGTCCATCTCAGAGCCGTGAATCCCGGTACAGTCGAGGTACAGCTCTATGCCGATGCGGTATCGGACAAACCGCGTGAGGTTCACGTGATGACTGGCGCAAGAGTCGTAGACGCGCCGACAAATACATATCTTTATGAGGCAAGCATCAAGACCAGCCGACCGCCTGCAGACTTCACACCCCGCGTGATTCCCGCCCTCAGCGGCGCCCTGGTGCCCCTCGAGGCACCGCAGGTTCTGTGGTACAGATGATGCACAGATGAGCAACTTAAGGGGATACAAAATGGAGAAGAAAAGCTCAGGTTTACTTCTTTACAGGCGTCGCGATGGCGCTCTCGAGGTATTTCTCGTGCATCCCGGCGGACCGCTGTGGACCAAGAGGGATATGGGGGCGTGGTCAATTCCCAAGGGGGAACTCGGCGCGGACGAAGACGCGCTCGCCGCCGCGAGGAGAGAATTTGAAGAGGAAACGGGCTTTAAAATGGAAGGCCGCTTCACGGAGCTAACACCGGTCAGGCAACGGAACAACAAACTCGTGCACGCCTGGGCGGTAGAGGGCGACTGCGATGCCGCTCTCGTCCGGAGCAATACATTCCCCCTGGAATGGCCGCCACATTCGGGCATCACACGCGAATTCCCGGAGATCGACCGCGCCGCTTGGTTTTCAATGGCAACGGCTAGACAGAAGATCTTCAATGGTCAGATCGGACTTCTGGAGGAACTCGAAAAAATCCTCTCATCCGATTCACACACAGCTCATCAGTGAACGCTTCATGTGCGGGGCAGTAGCGAGGGTGTTTATTTTGTTACTGCCTAATCAGTCATCGGTGGAAAAACGAAAAGACTTAGCAACCCCGCTTTTTATAAGCGGGGGGGGCGCTCTGCCGCGCAAAATCCCCCCTGATCACCCTATGCAAAAAGGGAGCGTAAAAAGGTGAAGCGCGGGAAAACGATGAATTTCTATTTCTGCCGCGTTACGCTGAAATGATCCCTTCTGTTCTTCGCCCAGGCTTCTTCATTGTGACCCGGATCGAGGGGACGTTCCTTTCCGTAGCTTATGGTGCTTAATCTATTCTTCGCTATGCCCAGATCTACGAGGTATTTCATGGCGCTAGCCGCGCGTCTCTGGCCAAGAGCTATGTTGTATTCAACTGTTCCGCGCTCGTCACAGTTTCCCTCTATGCCGACGACGAATTCCGGATGCGCAATAAGCCACTTGGCATGCATACCGAGAATCTCTCGCTCATCAGGTCTGAGGTCAAAGCGATCAAAGGCAAAGTGGATGTCCGCAAATTCTGAGGCCTCTTTGTCGGCTAACGCCGCAGCCGCCATAGCCGCCTCATCGACCTTCTTTTCTTCTGGCGCCTGCGTAGGAGCGGCTTCCGCAGCCTGCGTAGGCGCTTGCTTCTCCACTGCCGCCTGTTTTTCTACCGCGGGCTCCTCTTTCATGACTGCCTTCTTCGCACATCCAGCAGGCAGAACGAGAGCGCAAATAATTGCGGCCAAAAATAACGCCATAAAAATCTTTTGCTCTTTCATCCCTCTCTCCTCTCTAATCGTTTCCCTAAACTTATTGATCATTTCAGCCTGCCGCAAGGCTGGCTGCCGTTCTGGCTCCACAAATTCTAAAGAAACCTAAGGCACCGCTATGGACACATAATACGACTGATCATCGCGGCTCAAAAGAAAGACAACATTCTCATTCGACTTAATCTTTTCCATTATCTTTCTAAAGTCGTTTAAATCTTTGATGACTGTTTTATTCACTTCCCGGATCACATCGCCCGGCTCTATCCCTGCGTCATCTGCGAGGCTGTCCGTCTCAACCCGGATAACTACGACCCCCGCCTTTGCCGTTATACCAAACTGCCGCCTCCATTCAGGCTTTATGTTGTCGGCTGTGAAGCCAAAAATATTTTTTATCTTTCCCGCCTGCATTGCCAGACGCTGCTCTGTCATTTCCACGATCGTCACTCTGACATCCAGTTCTTTTCCCTGCCTTATCAGCTTGACACTAACGGCCTTCCCCACGGGAGTCTCCGCGACGATCCAGGGAAGGTCATTCGACGTCTTGATGTTCTTGCCGTCAAAGGCGATGATGACGTCCCCCTGCTTGATGCCGGCCTTCTCGGCTGGACTGCCATTTATTACATCGGCAACAATGGCTCCGCGCGCTTCTTTCAGTCCGAAGGATGGCGCCAGTTCGGGCGTCACCACCTGAATCGAGACTCCCAGCCAGCCCCGCACTACTTTACCCTTTTCCCGAAGCTGGGCGACGACGCCCTTTGCGGTGCTGCTGGGAATGGCGAACCCTATGCCTTGGCCCGCGGCGACGATGGCAGTGTTTATCCCGATGACCTCGCCTTTCAGATTTACGAGCGGGCCGCCGCTGTTCCCTGGGTTGATAGGCGCGTCAGTTTGCAGAAAATTGTCGTATGGTCCGGAGCCGATGACACGCCCCGAGGCGCTGATGATGCCCTGCGTGACTGTGTGTTCCAGTCCAAAGGGGTTTCCGATGGCCAGCACCCAGTCGCCTACCTGCATAATATCTGAGTCGCCGAGGGAAAGTGTCGGGAGGTCTTTGAAGATAGATGATATTTTAATCAGGGCCAGATCTGTTTTAGGATCCCTGCCTATCACCTTCGCCGTGTATTCCCTTCCATCCGTAAGCTTAACCTTGATCTCTCCTGACCCGGAGACAACGTGATTGTTCGTGATGATGTATCCTTCCTTGTCGACGATGATGCCCGAACCGAGGCTTCGTTGTTTCATTTCCCTGTCCGGCACGTCACCGAAGAAGTCCCCAAATGGCCCGCCGCGTGGTCCGAAGAACTGCCGGAAAGGATTGCCGGGCACCTTGACGGTTGTTATTGTGCTGATATTTACAACAGCAGGCGTGACCTTCTTGGCAAGCTCAGCGAAGGACTGGGGAAAGCCGATTGCTTCTGTGCGCCCTTTGTCATTGAGACAAGCGGCGGTGAAAACAATCAAAGCGAGAGCGAGAATGAACAAACCCTTGGTATTATAAAAAGCACCGATTCTTCTTCCCATAGCATCCTCCTTGAGAGTGTGTGTTACAATATGGAAAAACAACGGTAATGCGCTATCTACTTATAAATCATCTATCACAAACCGGAAAACCTGCCAGCCCATGTGATGATGTTAAAATCATAGGGTAATGGCAGGTCTAAGCTGCTATGAATAGAGGGATGTAAGAAATGACCTCAGATTCGTTTTTTTGCTTTTTATACCAAACTTGGAACGCAGATTTTTCCTGTGGAAATCTACGGCAGTGGTGGATATGTTAAGAAGCTTGGTTATTTCCTTGGTGGTCTTTCCTTCTTTCACAAGGGTGGCCACCTCGATTTCCCTCGGCGTTAGACTGAGGTACGCGGAGGACAGATTCCTCAAGAAAGGCGATACGATATCATTCAAATGGGCCTCAATGATCTCTACGTGAACCCGCTGGCTGCTGTCCAACCTAGGGCTTTTCAATTTTTCTAGGTAGGGAAGAACAAGCTTTTTGACGTTGGCCAGCACCTGCTCTTCGAGGGTAGCCTTATCTTCTTCCCGGTGCTTCAACAGGACCTTCAACGCCGTATTGGCTTCCTCAAGGCTCTGCGATTTTAATTGCAGCTCCTGCTCCCTTTTCTTCAGCACTTCTTCGGCCATTTTTCGCTCTGTAATATCGAGAAAAGACATCACCACCCTCTTCGTTGAAGGTATGGCCGCAACATTTGCCAGAACGTTCAGAATCCCGTTGCGATTATTCGTGATCCGGAACTCATAGCCGTCAGATGGGGTCCGGGAGTGTTTGCCCACCACGCGCGACAGGAGCTTCACCTTCGGGAGATCTTCCTCAAGCACGAATTCCGTCCACTTCTTCTTTCCTTCGATCTCTGACAGCGAATAGCCGGCCAGCCTCTCAAACTGCCTGTTCGCCAAAACTATAGTCGCATCTTCATCAACGATGACCGTCGCTGTTCCCGTGTTCTCGAATATCGTCCGGTACCTGACCT
>JBKQQP010000001.1:0-42131 GCA_052144335.1 Syntrophales bacterium | reverse complement strand
GCCTGATCGTAGCATAAACGTCTTCGAGGGCTTCTGACAGAGCGGCGGAAAAAACGGTTAGCTAACCTGTTCAGCGGACGGCGTATCGCCGCCGCTGAACAGGAACGTTGGTTGATTTCAAATAGTAGTTCTTAATAGTTCCTTAGTTCCTGTATGCTTGACTCGGTGAGTGTAACAAACAATATCCTTTTTATCTCGTTATTTCTGAAACAAAGTATGGGGAAATTCTGACGGAGATTCACCCTTTCTTCCAATAATTGACAAAAGCATACCCCTTCACTCATTATTTTCGCGGCCGTTTGCGGTGCTTCTTATCTTTGCTGCCATGTGTCTTCTTGTTCTCGAGACGACGACCGGCCAACTGGTATGCCCGGCCGATACCGAGAAGAGCGAGGATAGCACACGACCAGCCTATCCAGTCTCCCAGTATGGCGTAAACTGTGCGGCCATGCATTATCGGGATCTGGCCGACAAACGTCTCTCTTGTCCACTGCGCGCTGCGATGGTTCAGCCGACCTACCGGGTCTATGATTGCGGACACACCGGTATTGGTGGCGCGAACAAGGGGCCGCCGGTGCTCGATCGCCCGGAAGCTTGCCAGGACCAGGTGCTCCATGGGCTCGACCGTATCGCCATACCAGGAGTCGTTGGTCAGGTTGAACATTGCCTCCGGAATCTGGCGCTGGCGCCCGCCGCTCATTAGCATACGAATCTGCCCGGGAAAAATATCTTCGTAGCAGATGCTTACCGAGAGCAGATGCTTGCCGAGCAAAAGCGGCTCGTCGTTCTCTCCGGGCCAAAGCCGGCCCGAGAAGGGGGACCACGAGTACAACCATGTGAATGTTTCACCGAAAGGTATGAACTCACCGAAGGGCACGAGCACCATCTTGTCGTAGATGCCCAGGATTTTACCCATCCCGTTTGCGAGTATGGCGCTGTTGTAGAAGCGGGGGCTGCCATTCTGGTCAATACGACGCAAGATTGCACCGAACAATATTGGTGTGTGCAGGCCGTCAAGCAAATCGGGCGGCAGTTGCCCCGTCAAGGACATGAGGTTGGTAGTGTAGACGTTCTCAGGCCACACGATGAGGTCGAGAGCGTTGACGGCGGTTAGTTTCTTGGACATCTCCTGGTATTCGCGAAGAAAACGATCAGCGTCATAATACTTCTCCCCTGCCCCACGGTTTGACTGGACCACGCCGACCTTCAGCTTTTCGGCGACGGAGGCGCTCTCGTCAACGATGTGGATGCGAACCGCCCCGTAGGCCAATACCAGCACAATAATAGCGGTGAAGACCGCCACCTGGCGCAAGGAGAAGGGCCGCTTTTCGATCCGCCTCTCGATCACCGCATAGATCATTGAATTAATGTATACTACGAGGAAAGTAACGCCGAGGATGCCTGTCACATCTGCGATTTGCGTCAAAAGGGTGAGCTTGTACTGGCTTGCGCCGAGGTAGTTAGGAAAAATCTCGGGCCAGAACTTCTCGAGCGCGGTCCACACGACGGGTGAGATCCAGACCACGTTCCAGCCGGTATCGCGGGAGATCAACCGCGTGGCCGCTGCCCACACCGCAAACACGATGCCGTTTGCCGCGGCAATAAGCAGCAGTCCAAGCACCGCGGGCGCCCATGCCAGCCCTGCGAATTGCTGGAACATCTGGACGGCCCAGTAGAAACCACCACCGTGCCCTACGATGCCTGCGACCCAACCGATGAGGAACGCACGGCCCGGGTTCTGCTTGCGAATCGCCCACAGCACGGGCACGAGGCATATCCACTCCAGATAGAACTGGTCAAAGCCGGCGTAGCCCAGAAATGCGAGGATGCCGCCCGTGGCGGCAGCAATCCACGGCAGTAAATCCTTGGTTACTGCACGGTGTGGCATATCAGACCCTTGAGATTAGTGGAACAGTAATTTAGTCTATCGCACTGGGATGACATAATCAAGAGGAAGGGGTCCTGTTTCTATATTAAAAAATGCACCACCTCCAGTTCTTGGCTTAGCATTCCCCATTTGACCGTCAAATTATGTTTGACATACAAGATCATCCCACCTTATACTCTGACCTTCAAAAAAGAAATTATTATCAATCCTAATTGTAAGTGATTAGTGTGATACTCATTGAACTGATGAGTTCACAACCTTGTTTCTAAAAAAATTTAAGGTACAGTGATGAAAACTAATAAAACTGACTCCAAAATGAAAAAAAACATGGAAAGCAAAGTGAGAACAGGCGCCGGTGTATTTGCTGATACAATAAATGAATTGGGAATCCCTTATATCTTTGGGCATACTGGCGGAGCCATAATGCCAATGTATGTTGAGTTAAATGAGAGGCTGACAAGAAAAGAAAAAACACCGGAAGTGATAATGTTTCGGCACGAACAAGGAGCGGGGCACGCTGCAGAAGGTTATGCTAAAGTTAGTGGAAGACCTGGATTTGTCTGTGTAACATCCGGACCTGCTTCAACAAACATTGTGACACCTATTGCCGATGCATTCATGGATTCAATACCTGTAATATTTATAACAGGACAAGTGTCGTCTCCGGGGATCGGGACTGATGCATTCCAGGAAGTTCCCATTACACTGATCGTGTCCCAAATAACAAAGATTGCATTGCTGATAAAGACAGCCAATGAGATAGAAGGAGCATTGAGACTCGCCTATGAATTAACTGTAACTGGCAGAAGAGGGCCTGTGTTGATTGATATCTGCAGGGATGCATTGATTGGAAATGAAACTCCTGGAAATCATAAAACTCCTTTTGCTGTAAGAATGAAAAAAACCGTTGATGATTTTGATAAAGACTCCGTAGATGAAATGTTGCGTCACTTTTCAAATGCAAAGAAACCTATTTTATATGTTGGAGGCGGGATTAAGGTCGAAGATTCACAAAATATCTTGAGAGAATTCGCAAGAAAATATGACACACCTATTGGAATGACACTCATGAGTCTTGGAACGATTGATCGGAACGATAGACTTTCTCTGGGAATGCTCGGTATACACGGGACGGTTGAAGCAAATTATTCCGCATTAAATGCAGATTATATTCTGGCAATCGGTGCAAGATTTGATGACAGGGTTGCTGTAAAAGGTTTTGGGAACAATGCTAAAACAATCGCACATGTTGATATTGATTCTGCGGAAATAGATAAGACAAGAAAAGTTAATTATTCTATAAATACATCTGCAAAGAGATTTCTGGAATACGCCCTTAAAAATGGACCGGATAGAATCGAATCATTAAAAGATTGGCACGATGAAATAATCAAGTGGAGAAAATTGAATCCAAGACTTGATGATGATAAGGATGCAATTGTTCCACAAAAATTCATTAAAGAATTATCTGACCTGACGTCTGGCGGTGCCATTGTCGCTACCGGTGTTGGACAGCATCAGATGTGGACTGCGCAATTTTATAATTTCAAGAACCCGAAAGATTTTATAACTTCTGGAGGGCTTGGAACGATGGGTTGCGGGTTACCGGCTGCAATTGGCGCATATTATGCTACCAAGGATAAAGCCATATTGCTTATAGACGGTGATGGAAGTTTCCAGATGAATATTCAAGAGCTCGCAACAGTTACGTCAAACAAGATACCTGTAAAGATGTTTGTCTTGAACAATGGGTTATGGGGCTTACCCATGCAATGGCATGAGATGTTTGACAGAGGAAATCTATTTGAATGCTGCCTTGATAGAAGCATAGACTGCCCTGTAGGATGTTCATCATTTAAAGACTGCATAAAGCGAAATAAGAATCCTGACCTTGTTGCACTAAAAGATGTATACCGAGGAATAGAGACAAACAGAATTTCCAGGCCTGAAGAAGTAACTCCTGCAATAAAAGAGGCTTTGTCTCATAAAGGGCCTTACATTTTAGATGTTGAAATAAAGAAAGAGTCTTACATACTTCCCATCATCCCTCCGAGAGCAGGGATTGACGAGATGATAACAGAAAGAAAAACATAAAATTATCATTAGGAAAGACAAAAATAATCGTTATCATTTCGCGAATAGAAGCGTTTAAATAACATTCCCCCAAAAGCTCTGAAAAGATGAACCTCAAGATTCTATAATGAGGAATCAGCCCACAGATAAATTCATTCATATAGATAACCTACAGTTGCATTATATTGAGTGGGGGAATCAGCGCGCTCAGACCATCGTTCTGCTTCACGGCATCGGTGACAATGCCCATATCTGGGACCATTTTGCACGGGATGCTGCAGAACACCTAAGAGTTATTGCTCTGGATCAGAGAGGTCACGGCTTTAGCGACTGGGCTATTCCACCGGCATATCGCTTGGAGGATTATGTAACCGATTTGGACAAACTAATCAAAGCCCTCCAGTTAACAGGGATAATCCTCATGGGGCACTCGATGGGAGCCTTGCATGCAACTCGCTATGCTTCATTGCAGCCCGAAAATGTAGCCGCTCTCATTCATGCCGATATTGAACCCTGTCCACCCGAGTGGAATAAGAAATATCTTCTCAACCTCTATGAAGAACTGCCGGCCTTTTACGAAACGATAGATCAATATGTCAGCGAGATCCAGAAAAACAGCCCCTATGCTGAGCATAAAATGCTTTACGATTATGCCTCACACGCTCTTACGCAAGGAAAAGATGGTAAATTCCGCTGCCAGTTTGATCGGGAGGTCCTCTCTCATTTTGATAATTATGATTTGCGACCCTACCTCAGAGACATACAATGCCCCTCCCTTGTCATTCGCGGTAAAGAAAGCCGGGTAATGAGCGAGCAGATTGCCAGAGAAATGAGTTATACGATCCCTCAGTGTACATTTGCAGAAATAGAGAAAGCCACCCACCCTCTCCAC
Organism: Syntrophales bacterium; assembly: GCA_052144335.1. Classification (GTDB taxonomy): domain Bacteria; phylum Desulfobacterota; class Syntrophia; order Syntrophales; family UBA2185; genus Fen-1135. The sequence continues at coordinate 37,278 of JBKQQP010000001.1, read as the reverse complement.
ACCGATAACTCAACTGAATTTTCGCGGGTAATATTTAATTTTTGGGGTGAACTGTTCATTCGTAATCAATGATAACCATTCGCCCCGTTCTTCCTGAAAATGTTTGAACTGCCTTTGTCGGAGGTATGCAAGGCTACAATTGGAAATCATCATTGCTATCAAGAATCTGACTACGCCTGAGACTGCTAAGTCCTTTCATACTCCCGAAAGAATAACATGGTGACGTAATAGGTTTCCTGGGATTATGTCCTAAAATAACCGCTGTCCTTCTGGCAATATCTGTCAACAGTGCTCGCCCACCCCTTCATTAACTTTCAATAATCTCTCACATGTGTATCAGAGGAAACCGAACAGACGATACATGCCATTTTTAACAGGAAAATTATCTTGACTTACAGAAGAACTTATCCCTATATTTCCCCAACAAAGAAACAATATCACACCAATAAATCATTACGGTAACGTTACTTGTAACATCGGAGTGTCTTATGGGAACGGGAAAAGAGCGGATTCGCAGATGGCGTGAGCGAAATAAAGTGGAGGGCAGGAAATCAGTCACAATTGCCATCTCTAAGAAAGCATATCATGTTCTAAGTGAAGAAAAAGAAAAGACAGGTGACAATTATGGTGCCATAGTGGAAAGGGCACTACTGAATATAAAAAGACACAAGTCTTTGATGGATAACGTTGCAAGTAACAGAATTGGTCCGACAGCGACTGTCACTACTAAAAAGCTCATTGATGAAGGCGATTACCCCCTTAAAATAAATCATTCTCGAGCGACGAGTGGAGGAATTATTTTCGACGCAGAAGAAACTCTGAATAAGGGTTTTCTCGCACGTCTATTAAAAACTTCCAGGAGGAAACTATTCAAACGTTGAGGCTACTGAAGATATAGACGGAGCGATAAGGCAAACGAAAGATGAAAGAACGGATGAAGGCTTTTGGGGGATTTATCTTCGTTGTGATCTTGGTCGTTCCTTATACCTTCGATGTCTGGGATGATTATGACTATATATGCGTAGTGGTAGCAGCCGTCACCTTATTTAAACAAAGGCGACTGCCCAAGACCCCAAGAAGTTTATTGACCCAGGTGAAATTTTTGGGATCAAAGTAGTTTAAAATCTGATGAACGGGTTTAGGAACACCATGCAGATCCATGAACACAGGGGATTCAGCATAGAGGTCCACAAAGTAGAGGAAGGCTATGTCTCGGAGATTTACCGGAAGGGCAAGCTGATCCACACGGTTAGCCATGATGACAGCCCATTTCACAGCCATGCACTTGCTATTGAGGCAGCGAGAGAGTGGATAGACAGGACTTATCCATCGGGAAGAATAAAATACTTCGGGGAGGTATAATTAGAGTCTAGCGTCTTGCACGGGTGCTGGGTCATGTAGGAGTCATTGTTCTGTAAGCGGAGACTTCGCTTTGCTTCTTACGCCCCCGCTACGCCTCCAAGGACAATCCCGCAAGCATCTGGAATAGGACCATCGGGGGCAAGCGATAAAATTGCGAGATCATCTTTTCCATCTGTTTTGGTGTCGCAGCGGTCAACCAGGACATCCGGTATGTCCTCAACAGGATAGTGGCAGAATAACTCAGCGAGATATCCATTGAATTCATTGCCGTCCGGCGGCGACAGATCCTGCAGACCGTCCGTAGCAAAAAGAAATCGTTCTCCGAGATTTACATCGAAATAATGAATCTGATAGAATTCGCGAACCTTACCAAGAAGCCAAAAATTGTTTTCCGTGATTCTGCGAATTCCGTAAGACGGATGATAGCCGAAAAGGATGGAATCCCCCGTGTGAAATAGCACCGCTCTTATGCGGCGGTCGGTCCTCAACAGGAGAAGGCCAGTAAAGGTGCTGGTTCCCTGAAAAGGAAAGACACGCAACATCCCGCGTGATCTCGCGACTATCTCTTCCTGCAAACCGCTGAGCAGATCATCAGATATTGACGAATTAGGTGAGAGGGCTGAATAATCCGCAAGCAAGTCGGAAAATGTCCGCATGAACATCCGGGCGGCCCGGGGTTCTCTGTCTGAACTGTCGCCTACAGCGAAAAACCCTCTTGCAGGATCTATGAGAATGGAGTCTCCCACCCCCGCAGTGCTGTCTCCGATATTTCCTGGCCTCAGTCTCGCACCGAAAAGTCCGGCGAATTTGACTGCCCGACTGCAATCATTTACCCAAGGCAACCCCTTGGTATTGGAAGCGTGTTTCTCCATTTCCAGAGATTCCAATCGCATTCTAATATTCGTAGAAGCCGCGCTTTGTCTTCCGCCCCAGACGGTTTTCCTTGATCATCTTTTCAAAGAGCGGTGATGGTCTGTAACGCTCCTCGCCAGTCATCTCATGCATCGCAACGAGAGCGTTGTAAACCACGTCGACTCCAGCCATATCCATGATCTCTACAGGACCCATCGGATGATTAGAGCCCAGTTTCAGCCCCAGGTCAATGTCCTGTGGCGTGGCGTACCCCTTGTAAATCTGATCGGCTGCTTCATTATACAGCAGTCCCAAGAAGCGGTTCACAATGAATCCCGGCACATCTTTCGCTAGAATGGCTGTCTTACCGATCGCCTTGCAGAACTCCAGGACGGATTGAACAACGGACTCCTTCGTCCACTCCCCCCGGATGACCTCTACCAGTCGCATCAGAGGGACGGGACTGAAGAAATGGGTCCCGATCACTCGGTCGGGATTTTTAGTAACGGAGGCGATCCTTGAAATGCTCAGAGTGGACGTATTCGATGAGAGAATGGTCTCTTTCGGAGAGAGGCGCTCCAGCTCCACAAATACGCTCTGCTTCAGGGCCATGTCTTCGAAGACGGCCTCAATGACCATATCCGCTCCGGCAACGGCCTCTTCCATGCTACAGGTCCCCTTGAGCTGCCCTAGTATCCGATCGTAGTCCGCTTGATTCAGCTTTCCTTTCTCCAGCTTTTTCCCGACAAATGTTTTGATGGCGTCCAGTCCACGCTGGACAAAACGGTCTTCCACATCCCGCAGGGTAGTTTCGATGCCGCTTTCCACGGCCACTTGAGCAATGCCCACCCCCATGGTTCCTGCACCGATGACACACAGTTTTTTAATCATTTTCATCTCCATTTTATTTCTTCAGCTCCTTGAGGATCAGGTCCGCGCATTTCATGCCGCTTAAGGCTGCGCTGTTAATGGCCAGCCCGCGTCCGAGATATGTATCACCGGCAAAGTAAAGGTTGGGGATTCCCGGCGCTTTCAAGGCTGGCTTGAAATTCCCGACGAGTCCCGGCTGGCGGGATAGTCCGTCGCAACCGTCCACATAATAGGGAAGTTTCCACTCCACTTTTTTTTCAATGCCGGGAAACATGTCCTTCAGATCCTCCCAGAAAAGATGGAGAAGCCTCTCGCGTTTGAACTTATCCGATGCCTCGGCATGCTCGCAAACGATGTCCGTGTGAAGCAATTGCTTGCCCGGAGGAGCGACGCGGTCTGAAAAATTTGAGGCAGGGAATGCCTGGAAGGGGAGCCCTGCGTTCTTTGTCTTGAGGGCCGTGAGAAAGCAGCGTTTCATGGGATCAATGACAGGCTCGGACAAACCGATCATAAACCCGATCAATCCTGTGATCTCGTGCTGGATATCGGTGATGCGTTTCAGCCACCAGCGGGGAAGCGGGCTCGTCTCGAGATTAAAATCAATGATACGGGAAAGCTTGTAGATAGGCAGTGCGCAGACCACACGGTCCGCTAAGAGGGTTTCTTTTTCCAGGATACGATATTCCTCCTGATAAGGATGTTTCTTCGATGGAATGCGGACTCCCGTGGCTTTTCCGTTTTCGATGAGCACCTCCTGGACGTCGCAGTTGACCCGAATCTCACCCCCGTTCTCTCTGATAACCTCCACGAGGCCTAGTGTGATCCCTTCCATGCCGTCGATGGGGTAGCTAGCCTGGAGCGCCTGCCGGGTCTTGAGCAGGTTATCCCGGGCGATGTAAAGCACCTCTCCCGCTGCCATGTCAATCGCGTGAGGAATGGTGGTCATGATCATGCCGAGATCTGTGAAAATCTTACGTACCGCTAGCTGGGGAACGTTCTCCGTCAGCCACTCCTCGAGAGAGCGGTTATCCCATGCCTCAATCTCGGCATTGGTCATTTTAGCGATCCCGGCGAGCATTTCGGCGAAGGCTTTCTTGTCTTCTTTGGTCATGGGAACAAGTTCGGCGACATTGATAAACTTCTCGCCGTTCCAGATATCCACGGTTTCGCTGAAACGCGCCCACTCCACCTTCTTCCCAACGCGGGCATTCAGCTCCGTGCAGCTCGCCTTCTCCCCGAGTTCGACGAGGTGCAGACCGATATCGATTCGCCATCCCTTTCCCGGATAGCCCTCATAACTCATCATCCTGCCGCCGACCATGGGGAACCTGTCCAGAACCAGAACCCTCTGCCCTGCTTCTTTGGATAGGATGGCCGCGACTCCGAGACCGGCAATCCCGGCTCCCACGATAATCGTGTCATACTTGTTTTTTCTGTCTGGCATGTTGCTTCCTCTTCGTTTCTGTATCACTTCGGAGGCATGGGGCAGATTTGAAAGAAGACGGCCCCGTGCCTCCGGTTGTTATGGCATAAGCCGTCATTCTACCTTGGGCCTTGCATCGACCACGCGAACGCTTTTCAGCGTTTTGGACGGGTCAAAAATATCCAACATATCTACAAAGACCACCTCCGGCGTCATCTCCACGGCACGTCTGCTTCTTTCGATGACCTCCTGTTTCATCTTTTCCCTGTCAAACCCTTCCGCCGGCGCGACCCTGATCTGTAGTTTATCCAGTGATAAGGGATCTTTCAGGTCTTCCTTGGTAAACACAATCTGGTATTCCTCGATGCCCTTGATCTGGGTGATCTCAGTTTTCAGGATGTCCGGATTTATCAGCGTCCCCTTGATGTTGACTAGCTCCATTGTACGAATAGGCTGCATGACCACGCGGGCATCGTTTCTTCCGCAGTGGGGACAGGTTTCATGCGTCAGCGTGGTGATATCCCCAATGACGTAGCGAAGGAAACAGGTGCCCCGCCGGTCCACATGGGTGATGGTCAGAAGTCCTTTTTCACCATCCGAGAGCCTCTTCCCCGTCTTCTCATCCACAATCTCAAGAAAATGGAGATCGGGCGCACAGAGGTGCATTCCCCCGCGTTCCGTGCATTCGAGGGTAGTTCCCTGCATTTCCGTAAATCCCAGGCCGCTGCAGATAAAGGGATCTTTTGCTCCCATCTTGATGAGGCGCCGCTTCATGTCGGTGCGCATACCTTCCGGGCAGGCCTCGCCGAGAACAAAGCACATCCGGACACTGGAAAAATCTTTTCCCAGTTCTTCCGCCCGCATGATGACCCGACGCACAAAGGAGACGATTCCTGAGAGAACGGTGGCCTTGTTTCTCACCACCATATCCACCGCGTAGTCCAGGGGCCTGTGGATAGGGAATGTGGGATACATGGAGCCCGTCAGGGCAGAGACGACCTTTGCGGCGCACGCGATGGAGTAATCGACCGTCTTCCAGAACCCGATGTGGGGGACTGGCGTCAGCGGGAAGATATTGGCCACCGTATCGTCGGGGCCGATGGTGCCCACCTCGTCCATGCGGGCCAGCTGCATTAGGTTTCCGAAATAATCATGGGTGGTGGAGAAGAACGGTGTCGGCGCGCCGGACGTGGTTCCGGTGGTATAATGAACACCCCAGAGGATTCTCTCATGGGCTTGAACCTGTGCATCAACTGGAATGGCCAGTCGAAAGCTCATCGGGTCTGCCATGTAATCCTTCTTATAAAGGAGAGGGATCTTTTCCAGGTCGTCTACTGTTTGCACGTCCGCGGTTTTGATTCCCCATTCCTTAAATTTTTTTCCGTAATATGGACTGTATTTTTCGAGAAGCGTCATCTGATGTTTGAGCTTTTCGTTTTGAACCGCCCGGATTTCAGCCTGGGATTTGTAAAGAAACTTACCGAATTCGCTTACGACCTTTGGTTTTCTCGGATACTCCGCCATTGTGATTTCCTCCTCGTCTCTTTTATTTAATGCCTCTTATTGGCTTTCCCTCATTTAGTCCGCAGTGAACGTATTCCTGACGGTTCTCCGTAATGCGTAATCCAAAGAGCCTCCACTTTATAGTACTTCATATCATTTTGCTCAGGATTTCTTTCATGATCTCCGTGGTACCTCCTCCGATGCTGAGGATGCGCGAGTCTCTGTAGAGACGCTCGACGACATACTCCCGTGCATAGCCATATCCCCCGTGAATCTGGACGGCATCGTAAACCACCTTGTCGCAAACCTCGCAGGCGAAGTTTTTCGCCATAGAGACTTCCCTCGTTGCATCTTTTCCTGCATCCATCATTGCAGCCACACGGTAGTTATACTCTTTCGCCACCTCGACTTTGGTTGCCATATCAACAAGCTTGTGCCTTATGACCTGGAATCCCGAGAGGGTCTTTCCAAAGGCTTCTCTAGTCTTTGCATATTTGATGGATTCCTCGAGGGCAAGCTGGGCGGTGGCATGCGCGATCACAGACAGTGTGAGCCGCTCGTTCTGGAAGTTGAGCATGATGCCCTTGAATCCATCTCCCTCTCTTCCTAGAAGGTTTCCCGCCGGCACCCTGCAATCCTCGAAGCTCAGTTCAGCCGTATCAGAACAATGCCAGCCCATCTTGCGGACCTTTCTTGAAACAGTGAAACCCGGAGTGGAAGAATCAATGACCAAAAGACTTACGCCTTTGTACCCCTCTCCTCCGGTTCGTACGGCCGTTGTGATGAAGTTCGCCCGGCATCCGCTTGTGATAAATGTTTTTGCTCCGTTTACGAAATAGGAATCGCCATCGCGAACCGCGCGCGTCCTTATGCTTGCAACGTCGGAGCCGGCATTTGGCTCTGTGACGCCGAGCGCCGCCACTTTCTCCCCGCGCAGCACAGGCGCGAGAAACTTCTCTTTCTGTTCCTCCGTCCCCATCTTGAAGACAGGCGGACTGGCGATGGTATGGCTAGAAAGTCCGCATACCAGCCCCGAAGAGCCGCTGCGAGTCAACTCCTCCACGTAAACCACGAACATGAACTTGTCGCAGGGCGTGCCGCCATATGCCTCCGGGTATTCCAATCCCAGAAATCCCGCATCGGCGGCCTTCCTGTAAAGCTCGATGGGAAAGAGCTCTTCGTCTTCCCATACTTCAATGTGAGGTTTGATCTCCTTCTCGACGAAACGTCTGACACTGTCTCGAAATATGTTGTGCTCTTGAGCAAAATATTCCTGATACATTTTCAAGCCTCCAAATTTCGCGGATTGCCCATGATTGGTCTGCGTTTATTCTCCGGGAAGACGTTATCCCTTCTTCCTTTTTGACCGAAGCAGCGTCTGTAGAGCTTCTTTATGTTCCTCACCCTGAAGGATTATAGATTGGTTGGCAGCCTCTCGCTCAAGGACGTCATCCAGTGTCATGTTTAAACTTTCGTTTAGCCCTTTCTTGATCACCGACAGGGCCGTACGGGGTTTCTCGGCTAAAGCTCTCGCCAGACAATCGACTTCGTCATTGAGTTCTTCATCGTTGAAGGATTTATAGATGAGCCCAATGGCAGCAGCGGTCCGCCCGTCGCACTCCTCACCCAATAAAGCTAGTGCCCTCGCCTGTGCCATGCCAATCAGCCGCGGAAGAAAATAGGTTCCCCCACAGTCGAGGGTTATACCGATGTTCACAAAAGACTGGCTGATCCGCGCACCGTGGGAAGCAACGACAAAATCCCCGGCGAGGGCCAGGTTGGCGCCGCCGCCGTATGCCACCCCCCTCACTTTGCTGATGACGGGCTGAGGAAGCTCACGTATTTTTTTGATCATTTTGCCGATGCGCATCATTACCTTGTAAGCGTCCGTCGCGCTAATACCTGAACCGAGAAGAGAGAGATCCGCACCTGAGCAGAAGTTCCCGCCTGCACCCTCCAAAATAACAACGCGGGTTTCCCCGTCAGCATCGATGCCATCAAAGGCGGCTTGAAGACTTTTTATCATATCCTGATCCAGGGCGTTCATTTTTGAGGGGCAATTCATTGTCAGCGAACATACTCTTTCGGTTTTTCGGATTATTATTTTGCCTTCGGTCATCCCGAACTCCTTTCTCTCCATGAAGGGCTTTGTCGTCTACTCCAATTGAGACCCGTCCTTTTTTCTAAATGCCAAGAGCCTTTTTTATTTCCTCATGGAGCATTCTCACGTCGACTTTGCCCACAGACGTCATCGGCCACTGTCCTTCCCACTTCAGAATTTCTTTCGGAATCTCATATTCGGCCATTTTGCCTTTACACTTCTCCCTCATTTCCTTGAGGGAACGCATTTCCTTTCCGGGTTTCAACCGAACCCACGATACAATCTTAGCCCCCCAGTAAGGATCCGGTATGCCAAATGTCTGTGCGTCATCAAATTCATCCGGGAAAATGTCGAGAAGAAGAGATGTAACATAGGTCGTGGAGACATTTTCGCCTCCTGATTTAACGACGCCGCCAAGACGGCCGAGAAATGTCACATACCCGTTGTCAAAGGTACCATAATCCCCGCTGTGGAAATAGCCCTCCTCGTCAAACTGTTTCCTCGTTTCATCTTCCTGTTTATAGTATCCCTTGAATAGATAAGGGCTCCTGTAACAGATTTCACCCTGCTTATGAGGCGGCAGTTTTTCGCCTGTTTCTGTGTCTTTGATGATAAGTTCAACGCCAGCAAGAGGTCGGCCGTTGGTGTATTTCCTGATGTCATAGATCACGCAATCCGGTTCCACAAACGATACGGCAGGACCGTTCTCGGTCTGGGCAAAGAGCTGCACAATGTTGATATCCCGCTTTTTGCACATATCATCGTGAATCATATCGAAGGTCTTCGGTGTTACAGCGGTCAGGGCCTTCTTGATGGTAAATTTGTAATTGCCGGTACTCAGAACCTTTCTCATCGCCTGCCAGTGGGGATCAAAACCAAAGCTGGACGTGATGTGGTACTTATCAATAAGCTCCACCGCCTTCTTCGGATCGAAGACCTCGTTCAGAAACATTTTGGCGCCGCTGAGAGCAAGCACCCCATTAAGGGCAAAGATGCCGCTGTTGTGGTAAAAGGGGGCCAGATTTATAAAGGAGTCCTCTTCGGTGAAGTTCATAAACCGGATACCAAAATGGGCCGTCGAAAGTGGCGGACGATGATCCCAGAGTGCGCTCTTCGATAAGCCCGTGCTGCCCGACGTCTGACAGATGAATTGTATATCGGTACATTTACCCGCTTGCACTGTTGCTTCCATGTCTTTTTCGCTATAGCCTTCGCCGCTTTTCAGAAAATCTCCAAAGTCGATGAAGCCTTTATACTTTTCCCCCTGTCTACTGAGGCTGATCAGATGGGACAGCGTTGGTATCTTTTCAGAGGACACGGAAACCGGCTTTTCTATGAGTTTCAGATCGGGAATAGCGTCTCCGATCAGTTTGATATAATCCCGGCCGCCATACTCGTCTATCGTGACAATAAGCTTGGGGTCGTTCCTCCGAAAAATACCGGTGAATTCGATAACGCCCCAAAGCATATTCAACGGGTTCACCACGGCACCAATTTGAAGGATCGCAAAATAAAGATATGTGAATTCCGGGCATGGCGTTGGCATCATGACTACGTGATCACCCCGTTTGACACCGAGGGTGATTAAGGCCTGGGCACATTGATTGACCTGTTTTCCAAGTTCCCCGTAATTAATCTCTTTTTCATTGAAAAAGATCGCCGTTTTGTCCTTCTGTGTTTTGCATGTTTCATAAAGAAGTTCCTGAACCGTCGACCTGTACCACCTGTTCTCGGCTAATCTTTCCTGTAACATTTCAGCCCCCCCCCTTTCGGTTATGTCTTGATAGCCCGACTACCTTCCATCATATACTTTTTATCCAAGAGACCTGTTATCTTATGCCTGTCATTCTCGCCCGATAATTTCAAAGTACTTAATGTCCTGGATATTGCCTTCCATGTCCTCCTTGTTCTTGAAGACCGCCCTGACTTTCATGCCCACCTTTATCTTGTTCAAATCCGTCTCGTTGATGATATGGGAGAAGATATTGTCTGCTCCATCTATTCTAATGTAGCCGTATGTGTAAGGGATGGGGCGCTGCGATCCGGTATTCGGATCGATGAACGGATAATTCACAACCGAGAAAGCCGTTATCACGCCTGCGTCCGAAAGGGTCACAAGCTCGATCAGCTCCTCAAAACAGGGGCCGCACACGCGGCGCGGTGGAACGTAAACGCTGCCGCAGCCGTTGCACCTGATGCCGACGAAACGCCTATTTTCCTTTATTTCCTGAAAAAACCTGCTTCCGTAAATCCCGATCGACCACTCGTAGGGCATCGGTTGATCAAAGTTTATCTGAAGCAGTTCGCCTCGTTTGTTATCTGTTGACATGGCTCGCCCTCTTTTCGTTATGGTCTCTCAGAGCTTAAGATGACGACGTCGGACCAGAAGCAGCCGCCAAATCCCGTGGCGAGCGCATTCCTGACATCGGGCACCTGCCTCTTCTCACCTTTGCCCATTACCTGGATTGCAGCTTCCGCAACCCTGAGGAGCGCGGTTGCGCCGATGCAGTTTGTCGAAATCACACCACCCGAAGGGTTGATTGGAAGCTTACCGCCCATGTGCGTGTGCCCTTCGCCTACGAATTTCGCGGCTTCTCCGGGACCGCAAAACCCGATGTCCTCTATCCACTTCAGGCCCGCCCACGTATAGGGAAGATAGAGTTCCGCCACATCGAGCTCGGCCACGGGCTCCGCGATCCCCGCCTGGGCATAAGCATCCTTCGATGCGCGCTGTATCGATACGAGCCCCTTGTTATAATCCGTGGAATCTCCAAACCAGGTGTACGTGTGCCGCACGGCGGCGGCTTTGAACCAAGCCGGCTTCCTGGCAATCTTCTGTGCGATGCCGTCTGCCGCCAAAACAACTGCGCAGGCGCCATCACTCCTAGGACAGATATCACCCAGTTTGATCGGATAGGCCAGCATCGGCGATTGCATGATGTCCGCGACGGAGAGCGGCTTCCTCAAGTGTGCATAGGGATTGTTCATCGCATGACAGCGGTCCCGCTCTGCGATGAGGGCTGCGTCTTCCTGCCTTGCGCCGTATTTCTCCATGTACGCCGTCGCCTCCGTGGCGAGACTTGGAATCGCTCCCGAATAAGAGAATCTGTCCCACACCGCATCCGAACAGGTGATGATCGCCCCAGTCGTATCGGACTCCGAGTTCTTCTCGAATCCGATCGCCAATACTCTATCGAAGAGGCCAGACGCTACATGGTAGTATGCTCCGATCGCGACTGTCGCGCCGGTTGTGCCGCCTGTCGAAAGCTTCATGATCGGTTTCATGAATCCCCCGGAGCCCTCTACGCTGTATGTGTCCACATAGTTGATGGACTCGAAGTGGTCCATGTTTCCGATCACGACTGCGTCTATGTCTTTGATGGTCAGCTCAGCGTCGGCAAGCGCTCCCGTCACGGCCTCCCTTATCATTTCCCGCGCCGTAACATCCGGCCTGTGGCTTTTATGATATGTCTGCCCTGTTCCTACGATCGCTACTCTTCTTCCCATGGGTCACCTCATTTGCTTCCGCTTACAATCCACACGCAGTGGCTCTGGCCGCATGGCCCGTTGAAGCCATGGGCGAGCGCCATGTTTACACCGTTCACCTGCCTGGCCCCAGCTTCGCCCCGGACCTGGAGCGCGGCTTCGATCAGCCTCGCGAGCCCGGCCACAAGCACAGGATTTGCGGACAGCGCTCCACCGGACGGGTTGACAGGAAGCCTTCCGTTCATGGTCGTGAACCCTTTGCCGATCAGCTGACACCCCGTCCCTTGCTCGCAGAACCCCAGCCCTTCTAGCCACAGGGGCTCCATGTAGCTAAATGGCTCCAGCACTTCCGCTACGTCGATGTCTTCGATGGGATTCTCAATTCCCGCCATGGTGTACGCGCGTTGTGCCGCTTCGCGGAGCGCAATCGGATTTGAAAGGTCGCGGTCGCCGAGATAATAATCCTCGCAGCAGTGCCCCACGCCCCTGATCCATACAGGCTTCTTCTTGCACTTGGCGGCAAGTTCCTCATTGGCAATAATGACTGCGGCGGCCCCGTCGCTGATGGGACAACAGTCGAGGAGCTTCAGCGGCTCCGCTATTTTTCTTGACTTCATGACGTCTGCAACCGTGATGTCCATGGGAAGTTGGGCGAAGGGATTGTTCTTCGCGTTTCTGTGATTTTTCACCGATACCTCTGCGACGTCCTCTTCCCGAATGCCATACTTGCTCATATAGACGTTTGCCTGTATTGCCGCTGATGATATGGCGTCTATCCCGAGGTGGCGGTGGAAGATCGGATCGAACATACCGTTTGTAGTGATCAGTATATTACCTTCACTGCCCTTGTAGTGTGCGACGACGATGGTGGCCTTGCATCCGGAAAGCACCCTCATGAGGCCGTAAAAGGCGCCAAAGGCGCCATCTCCCGAGACCGTGGATATGTTCTTATCCTGCCCACCGCACGCGTCGCCGACTGCCATGCCGGAGATGGTCCGGCCGTCAAAAAAGTCATTCGACACCGTGACGACGCTGTCTATTTCATGGATAGTGAGGCCCGCATCATCAAGAGCCGCCCGGGTCACGTCAAATACCATGTCAGCAAAGATCTGGTCCTTCTTTCTTCTTTCATATTTGGTCTGAGCCACGCCGACGATCGCCGCTTTGTCCATTTTAATTACCTCCAGAGGCTTTAGATGAGCTCGAAGGAGTCAATATCCAGGATATGTCCGGTGCGTTCCGCCTTGAATTTCGCCTTCACCCTGAGGCCGTTCTTTATCTTGCCGAGGTCTTTCTTGATCAAGTGCAGAAAGCCTACATCGGCTCCGTCAAGTTTTATCAACGCGTAGGCAAAGGGCGGTTTTATAGGCTGCACGGGATGGGCGTAATGTACAATAGTATAGGCTGCAATGACGCCCTCATCCGCAACATCCACCCATTCGTCCACATCAACGAAGCAGTGGCCGCAATTCTTGCGAGGCGGCACATAGACCGTGCCGCATTCCTGACACTTTGTTCCGAGGATCTTTTGATGGTCCCTGATTGATACCAGAAATTTGCTTCCCGTTTCGCCTACCCACCACGTGTAGGGCACAGCGATCTGACCTTTCAGGGTCAGGGGTTCAACCTGTTTCAGCCACTCTGTCATCCTAACCTCCCATTAAACCACCTTGAGCATGATGGCCTCGCCTTGGGAAAGCCCGCCGCAGATCGCCGCCACGCCCGTTCCCCCGCCCCGTCGCCGAAGTTCGTACATGAGCGTCATGGTGATCCGGGCGCCACTTGCCCCGACGGGGTGCCCGATGGCAATAGCCCCGCCATTTATATTCGTCTTATCCTGAAGGGCCTGCCATTTCCGGGGGTCATCTTTAGCCAGCATTTTGAGGGACACGAGCGTGACCGCCGCAAAGGCCTCATTGATCTCCAGGAGATCAATCCCATCGATGGTTCGTCCCGTTCTCGCAAGCATCTTATCTATCGCTTTCGCGGGAACACAGGCCATGTATTTAGGTTTTCCCGCTGCACTCTCGCAGGCAAGGATTTCGGCCATGGCCTCAAGGCCGAGGGTCTCCGCTTTGCCCCGTCTCATGATAACTACAGCCGAAGCGCCGGAATTGAGCCCCGGGGCATTTCCCGCGGTCACGGTTGGGCTTCCGTACACCGTTTTGAGGGCGGCCATTTTTTCCGGCGTCAGGTTTTCCCGCGGTGATTCATCTTGCTCCAGAATGATCGGTTCTCTCTTGCTCTGAGGAATCTCGACCCGCGTGAGCTCTCCGCCTATCTTAAACTTGCCCTCACGAAAAGCCTGGAAGTATTTTGAATGACTTCCCAGAGCCCACTCATCCTGTTTCTCTCGGGTTACCCCGTATTCGATGGCGACGTGTCCGGCGTCAGTTGCCACGGGCGCGAATCCTTTTCTTCCGTAGCCAAGCTCATACAACACGTCTTCCAGTTCCACGGGTCCCAGGCGGTTTCCCCAGCGGATCTTGGCGGCGCTTGCAATCAGGGGAACATTTCCCATGTTCTCGGCGCCGCAGGCGATGACCACTTCGGCATCCCCCGATTTGATGGCCCGGTATCCAAGCCTGAGGGCCGTCATGGAAGAACAGCATGCACGGTCGATGGTCAGGGAAATGTTCTCTTCGGGAAAACCGGCAAGGAGGGTAATCTGTCTTGCCGGAACATTGGTATAGATAGCGTACTCGGCAGGGATGCAGGTTCCGTAGTAAAGCTCATCCACCTGACCGGGGTCGAGATGGATACGCCTGACAACGCCCTTAAGGGCAAGAACGCCGAGGTCCATGCTGAGAACGGACTTGAGCGCCCCATCGAACTTTCCGAACGGCGTCCTCGTGGCTGATACGATAACCACATCATTCTTACTATTTATCATTTCATGCCTTAAATCTTGATTATTACTTAAATAATAGCAACATATATGCCAGTCATGCACATTGTAAATTAGTTATAATAATTAAAGAGTTGCGAAATTTTTCTTCTTAAGGTCAAGAAAGCTATTCGTTGACATCTGTTAATATTTCAACACGTGTTTACAGATCAGATTTTTTCATGTATAGAGAGTTGGGACAGAGAGATAGAAACATCAAGGTATTGCAGTTATGACAGACGCAGAAAAATTTTTATTACGCCTTCCAGATGATGAGCGGCTGATACTTTTTCACTTCGTTTCCTTCCCGAACTCTTTTTCCGTGGATTGGTTTTCCGAGTTTCCACCGTCAAGACTGATGTCGGTGATCCTATCGCTGGAACGGCACCAGTGGATCTTGCCGCGGCAAGGAGGCCGTGGATACTATGGCTGGTCCTCGAAATGTCCGAGGCAGGATCTCATTGACCGGATACCGCCGGACCAAATGTCGAGGTATTACCGAAATTCCGCTGACATCCTTTTGAAAAACCTGCCGGCGGACGATGATGTCACGTTGACGGTAGCGCACCAATGTCTCCTGGCTGGACTGCAGGAGAGCGATCTCGATGTTATTTTAAAGGCGGCTCACATCGAGGAGAAAAATCATAGGCTTTCTTCAGCCGTTTCGTTCTACGATTCTATCCTGGAATTCATCGAAAAGCTCATCAGCGGGAGAGATTACGAATTGTCGGAAACCATCTGGCACACCTCTATAGACGCGATCAAACGTCGTGTGTCGCTCTCCTTGTTTCATCCGAGCCTGAAGAAGATCGATCGGCTCCTCCTTGTCGCTTTGGAAACAGCCCGGTGTCGCCGCGATATGAGATCAGAAGCCTCCCTGGAACTATTGGTTGGACAGAATGACTGGATGTATTTCCAATATGAACAGGCCGTTTCACATTTCAACCGGGGTTGGCATATCATCAAAGAGATGGATGATGAGGAATTGCATAAGTGGGGTTTAAAGGTTCAAGGATTGACGTTCATCATCAAAGGCCAATTTTTCAAGGCCATCGAAGCCTACGAGCAATCCCTCGGTGAACTGGAGTCTGCCGATAACAGCGATTTCTTCCAACTGGTCGCCCTTAATCTGGCCCTTTGCTATACCCAGGTCGGCATGCCGCAGAGAGGGTTGGGAATATCGGACTCGATACAGAACCATTGCCAGAAAAGCGCGAACCAGCCTTTGCTGTCTTATGCTCTCGTCACGGCGGGCATCATACTTCTGGAAATCAAACAGATGAAGAACAGCCGGTCTTATTTTGATAGAGCGCTTGAACTTGCCAAGAGAGAAAACATCCCGATGGTGGAGGTCTTGGCAGGCATCGGCCTGGCAAGCATTGAATGCCAGGAAGGGAGCTTTGACCTGGCAGCTGAGCATTATAAAGCACTCTGGCGAATCCGAAAATCGAGCTGGTATCATATCCTGAATTTTTATCCTCTTCTGGATACGGGATATATATTGCATTCAAAAGGCGTTTCCCCCATTGACCTAAAACCCGTCTTTGAATTCCTCTACCATCTTAAGAAAGATGAAGTGAATCCTCTGATGTATGGAATGATCCAACGTCTCCAACTCGGCCTCCCTGAAAACAAGACATCAACACAGGAAAAAATCAACATCTTCGCGGAACTCGAAAAAACAGTCGAACGCATGGGCGCCACTTTTGAATTGGCAAAGATCAGGGTTGAACTTGCCAGGCTTTTTAATCAGACCAACGACTGGCGGAAAGCTGAAAGTTACGCCTGGAAGGCTTATGAGTTTTTCAAGCCTATCGCCAAGGATTGCTTTCCTCCAGATTTGCAGCACCTGATTCCCCATGACAATTCAGCGAAGGACGACAGGTTGTTCGATCTGGTTGTCGAAATGGGTAACGCCTTGACCGATCAAGAAAATATAGAGCGTCTGCTCACAAGTATCATCACGTCCATATCGCGATTGACCGGATCGGAACGGGCGGCTCTCTTTATTAAAGACGAGGGGACGTCGGATTTGAAACTGATTGCTTCTAGAAACCTCCTGAAAGAAGAGCTTCAGGAAGACACATTTGTAGAAACGATGGGTGTCATCAAGTCTGCGGCGACTTCCAGCGAGGGCAAGATTATCGAGCATGAAATCAGTGGAGGGGGGTCCGCTAATTTCCGCAGGGTCATTATTACGCCTCTAAAGCTGGGGAAAAAGATCATGGGAGTCCTTTATCAGGACAGCAGATTCTTCTCGTTTGATATGAGCCCTGATATTATTAAGCTGCTCTCCGCATTTGCCCCGCAGATTGCTGTATCCATCGACCGGGCTCAGGCCTATGACGAGATTGCCCGATTGAATAAAAAGCTCATTCAGGAAAACCTCTACTACATCGAAGAAAAGGAAGAGTTTCGGCCCTTCGGTGAAATTATAGGCAGTAGCAGCGCCATCCTGAGTCTGCATCGCCTCATCCAGAAGGTTGCTCCGACCCAATCGACCGTCTTGATCCATGGTGAAACAGGGGTCGGCAAAGAGCTCATTGCCCGTGCCATTCACCGTGAAAGCCCGAGAAAGGATGGCCCCTTTATTAGAGTGAACTGTGCCGCGTTGCCGGACACATTGATCGACAGTGAGCTCTTCGGCCATGAAAAAGGCTCATTCACTGGCGCGATCAAGACCAAAGCAGGGCGATTTGAACTGGCGCATCTGGGCACCATCTTCCTGGACGAGGTCTCCGAGCTTCCTCTTTCAACCCAGAGCAGACTGCTCCGCATTCTCGAGGACGGGGAATTCCAGCGGGTAGGGGGCACAAAGGTTCTGCATTCCGATTTCCGTTTGATCACCGCGACCAATAAAGAATTGAATCAGGAGGTCGAAAGCGGTAAATTCAGGGCTGATCTCTTTTATCGGCTCAATGTATTTCCGATCCATGTTCCGCCTCTCAGACAGCGCAGGGAAGATATTCCGGCTCTGGCTTCCCATTTTCTCAAACTGTTTTGTTCGTTAAGCAACAAACAATACTCCGGCATTCCCAAATCAGAGATGGAGAAATTGAAGGCCTATGCCTGGCCGGGAAATATACGCGAACTTTCAAATATGGTTGAGCGGGCCGTTATATTAGGAGAGAAACAAATCAGATTCCCGGAATTGGAAGGCAAGGAGCTCAAGGACCAGGTTGTCGATGGACATCTGAAACTCAAGGATGTGGAAAGGACGCGGATTCTAGGGGCTCTAAGAAAAACGGGAGGCAAAGTCGGCGGAAATGACGGCGCTGCAGTGCTTCTGGGATTGAACAGAACGACATTGATTCATCGGATGAAAAAGCTCGGTATCAAGGTAGAGCATCATCAAGCCGTTCTGGATACACTGGCCAAGTCTTAATCATATTTTCCCTCCATTTCTTGCGCAAGGAACAGTATCGTTCGGCATTCACTTGCATACCCCGGAGAAGCTACGGGGTATGCGTTCGCTACCGAATTCAAGACGTCCGGACCATTTGTTTCAAGAAGATGCCGCTCACCATTGCAAACATTTTCCCGGTAATCACAGAGATCCCATGGCGATGAGATCTTTTACATGAATGTGCCTTGATTCGTCTATGGAAAGACCTTCGCGAATCAGTTCCAGAACACGCGGTTTCTCTTCAGGGAACTTATAGCCTTCATAACCCTGATGGAAGAGCAGACCGCCACGCCTGTTTGTCCAGGCATTCATCTGGTGGTCAAAGCAGACACGCGAAGTAACATTCAGCCCTTCGATCATCACCCGTAACTCTTCAAGGCGCTCATGCGGTGAAGAGAGGCACAGCCTTCCCTGCTCATAATCCTCAAAAATCGGCGTTCCGTACCTGGGAACAAAGGGACGGGACCTGATGTAGTTTGGATTGATGGTTGTAAGGACACGTGCAGTGTTCTCCGCATGCTGCCGCCGGCGTTCACTGCCGCCCAAACCGGGCATCCAGTATTCGGATAGTTGAAAGCCTGCAGCCATAGCCTTTTTACCGCCATCAATCTGTTCGGCGCTGGTCACACCTTTGCGGACAATACCCAACAATTCGTCATCTCCTGTTTCCAGACCGACATGAACACGGTCAAGTCCCGCTTCCCGGACAGCCTTTAAATCTTCCAGCTTTCTCTGAGCCAGTGTCTTGGAACGGGCGTAGGAGGTCACCCTGGTAAGTGTTTTTAACGTTCCGCGCAGATGCTTGAGCACTTCTATGAGCTCATGCGGCCGCATGATCATGCTGTCGGCATCCTGCAGAAAGGCCGTCTTGCCTCCTGAATGGAGCCAGTTGAAAACGGTAATGAAGCAATGATTGTTATGAAGAGAAGGATCGGCACGCAAAATAGCCATTCCCACCTCTGTACTGATTCGGCCACCCTTTCCCATTTTCACGGAGACGGCTGCAAGTTCATCGCTGATGGCCTTTACGGTATCGATATCGGCTTTGATGTCTTCTACGCTGCGATACACAAAGGCATGCCCCTTGTACATTTCGCAGAAGGTGCATTTATTCCATGGGCAATTCTCCGTAACCCTGAGGAGGAGCGATGCGCTCCCGCCCTCGCTGGGTGGACGGTAAACACCCACAGCAAAGGATAATCCTGCAATCTTTTCTGCGCTCTCCCGATATGTATTGTTTCCTGTTGAAAATGCCATAAATTCCTCTTATTCAGAATGTCTTTCCCCGCGCATGCTGGGTACCTCTTCACTATATCACCAATAATATAGTACTCATTTCGTTTTTGGCAATGTTATGGGTCTATTTCCTGCTTATGTATAATTGAATGAGAAGCACAAGTGGGATATCAGAGACATATTGAATCTATGCTCTCGCGCGGCATTGACCAACTTCGCCATTCTAGGCGAAATCAACTACAGGCGACGCTCCTGTATTCCATTCGGCAGTAGTTATTGCTACCACCTCTATGGGTTCAAATACTTCATAGATCGAGTCGGAGGGGATATCAATACGCTGCCAAAAGTCTTTATCCACAAAATCATCGGACATGACCAAAATATCAATGTCACTTTCTTCTTTGAATGTTCCATGAGCGTAAGAGCCAAACAGGACTAATTTGTCTACCTTTCTGAAGCGTGATAATATCTTTAATATTGCTTCTTTATCCATTCCAATGTCTCCTTGGCCTGAGCAATTATTCCCCGAACAGTATCCTGCGTATAGTCCTTCTGCAGTTTATCAATATTTCGGGGTATCTCGTTGGAATACTTGCTTCGTTGAGTTTCACCATGAACCTGCCAATTGCCTCAGGTGGTTTGAGACTTGTCTTATTCAACAGGTATATTAGATTGTGCACCTTTGGGGTTCTGCAGTTAACTTTTTCAGATAGAGTCCCTTCTATGCCTTTTCTATTGATAGATGACACATAAACACGACATAGAAATATCTTCCTCCATCGAACATAAAATCGGCGGTAGAAATATCATATTCAGCCTGTGTAAACCACTCTTCGGGGCCTTTTGCCATAAACCATTATCCTCTTTATCCGATTATACTCACTTTCTTAAATGACTTCAGATATTTTGATGCAGTGAAGACTGGATTCCCGCTTTCGCGAGAATGACAGAGGAAGTAGTTGAATATCAGACCTGATTCAGATAAATGATCCAACATGGATAATGTATGGATACTGCTGGCGTTGATTGCCGCCCTCACCGGCGGAACCAGTGATGCCCTCACAAAGAAGGCTTTACAGCTTCATGATGAATACACAATCGCATGGTTACGCCAGCTGGTTGTTGTCCTGCTTCTATCGCCATGCCTCTTCTTTATTCCCATCCCGGCTCTGGATGGAGATTTTTATAAAGCGTTCTTCTCCGCACTGCCTTTTGAACTAATTGCATATATCCTTTATATAAAGGCAATAAAAATATCTCCCCTCAGCCTTACGGTGCCGTTTCTGTCTTTAACACCTGTATGTCTGATCATTATACCTTACATCATGTTGGGAGAATTGGTGTCTTTCCGGGGTGGCATCGGCATACTGATGATTGCTCTCGGAAGTTATACTCTGAATCTGAAAGAAATGAGCAAAGGATTTCTGGAACCGATTAAGGCTATCGGGAAAGAAAAAGGTTCCGTCTTTATGATCATCGTCGCCATCCTTTATGGGTTTACCAACACTTTAAGCAAACATGCTCTTAACCATTCCTCTGCGCTTTTTTTCGGGGTCACATACAATTTGGCATTTTTCATTGTGCTAAGCCCGGTCATTTTCAAGGTCGACAAAATCCATTCACATGGCCGCATCTGCAAAGAGTCTTTTAAACTCTCTGTTCTGCCCGGATTCTTCGCAGCTATAACTGTGATCTTTTATACCATTGCTATGAGTTTGGCAAATGTGGCCTACACGGTAGCTGTCTGCCGGTTAAGTCTCCTGGTCGGTGTGATCTACGGTCATTTTCTCTTTAAGGAAACCGGCTTCAGAGAAAGACTGGTAGGCACGACTCTAATGCTTATGGGATTTTTGATCATTGTGCTGGAGTAATGATAATCAGTTAAAGTTCGGGAGGGTTATTCATCTTCCTGCAGGTTCTTCTGTTGCAACTTAGCGATCCTTAAGGCCTCTTTGATCTCTTTGTTACGAGGGTCAATTGCAAGAAGACTCTGCCACAGCGCAATTGCACCACTGAGGTTGCCTTTTCGGTATTCCTGAAATCCCTGCTTGGAAAGAGACTGCTTGCAGTGAGAAAGTTTTGTATTCAGATAGGTCCTGTTAAATGAAAGCTTCTTGTCAAAATTCTTGAAGCGTGAGTAGTTTTTCAGCAGAACGTTGTAGTTCCTGCCGGCAGATGCAAAGTCCTCTTCCTCTAACTCCTTATCGGCGGTTGACTTTATATCCTCCAGGCTCTTCACGTACTCTTTCACAAGTGACGGAACCTGAGGACGCTTCCGGTATTCGACATTGTAGGCGTCAATAGCCTTCTGGTACTCGCCTGCATCCATGAACTTTTTGGCATGAGTTTGAGTCTGAACAGGGCTTTCGGTTGGGGGTTCAACGGAGCTTTTTGGTGATATCCAGCTTTTCACCGTTGCGCACGACTGGACGATGAGCAAGAGTGTAAGAACGAGGAAAAGCAGTTTTATCCTGCGAAGATTATCCATCAGGCTGCCTTTACAACATGCACACGGCTTTGTTTCATCAAATCAAGAAAGATCGCAACAAAATCCGGACGGAACTGTATTCCCGACATACGTTTAATCTCACTCAGCGCTTCTTCTTCGGAGAGAGCCTTTCTGTAAGGCCTGTCTGAAGTCATCGCGTCAAATGCATCCGCTATGTTTATTATCGCTGCAAACAGTGGAATATCATCGCCAACCAGCCCATCAGGATAACCCTTGCCGTTGTGCCATTCATGGTGGTGGCGGGCGGAAGGGATGTATTTGACTAACGATGGCGCCCAACTGAGGATGGATGCCCCGTATTCCACGTGTTGCATCATCTCCTTGTATTCAGCCGGAGTGAGTCTACCGGGCTTGAGCAAAATGGAGTCAGGCGTCTTTATCTTACCGACATCGTGAAATAGACAAGCGATCTCCAGGTCTGCCAGTTCATTATTTAACAGGCCTACCTGTTTGCCTATGAGGAGGGATAGCTGAGCAACCCGAGCGGAATGACCATGGGTATAGGAGTCTCTCGCATCAATAGCCGCTGCCACCACCTTCACTATGGCAACGTACGCCTCTTCAAGATCACGAGCATACTTTGTAAGCTTGCCCCGCTGATCGGCTATCAATGCTGACATTTCATTGAAATTGCGTGTCAGTTTCCCCAGCTCATCATGAGAATAGATCCTTAGTGGATCCTTTGCAGTGCCATTCTTCAATTCTTCCACGCCCGCCGAAAGCTCCTTTATGGGCTTTATCAGGAAAGATGCCAGTAATGAACTGGCAAATGTTCCAAGAACGACAATGATTCCGAAAGCTATCAATATCATGTTGCTGACTTCTCTCTGCGCCTCTACCAGGACTGACCTGTTTATGCTAACGATCACATTACCAAGCGTCTTTTTCATGAATATTATGGGACATGATATTTCGAAAATATTGCCCGCTGGGTTTGGCAATTCTCTTACTGTAGTCCCGTCGTCCGATTTTCTGAGAAGCAGACCCGGGGAGACTGGCATGGTCTCTCCGATCATTGGTGATTCACTATGGGCAATTGTCTTCATATCCGGATCGACAATGGCCACGTAAGGCATGTCGCTATTTGATGACTTCGCCTTAAAGACAAGATTGTCGAGGCCCAGAAGATCCTTCGACAAAAGGCTGTACCCTGCCGATGCAGCAATACTCTTACCCACTGATTCCCCTCTTTTAGTGATCTCATTCAATATGTAATTGTTCATTATCTGGACAGTCATTATACAAAGGACAAAAGAGGTAGTGGTGAGGAGAATAACAGTAAAGAAAGCAATCTTGAATCTCAGATTGGCAGAGCGGTATCTTTGTGACATCAACGGCAGCGCGGCCTTGAAGAACTTTAGAAGCACACGAAGGTATGAAGTCATCTTACGCATAAACAAGGGGAGATCAGTAATCATAACGGTCTCTCCCCAGCACGGGCAATTTTCACATTAGAGGTCATACGTTCTTTATCGGCTAAACTTATTGTGGGCTGAAGTAGAACCGGACACTTTTCTAACTGGAAATAAGTGGTAGTTGTAGCTATAGCGCTAATACTCTAACCGAAGAGAAGGTGTCTACGTATCCCTTTGAAATCATTACCACTGTACGGCGAAGGCGCCGTTGGTTCGTGGAGCAAAAGGGGATGTCTTCTTTCCGCTGCCGCAGTGGTGGCGACAGTGACGGAGGGATATATACTCGGATATTAAAGAGATGTTGGCCGTTCATTACCACTCGAAATCAGCGCATTGCGCATCAATCCATAAATGTTGTGCAGGACTTTAGTCCTGCGAAGATGGCGCTCACGTCTTTATCAACCGCGTTTCCTTCCATAGGGAATTCCCAGTTTTTTCATTTTGCTTCTTAGTGTGCTCGGGTTTATGCCCAGGATGGCGGCCGCGCCGCCAGGTCCGTGTACGATGCCGTTTGCCTTTTGCAAGGCCCGTTGTATGTGAAGGGCGGTAGCTTTGTCGAGATTGTCCGGTTCATCGGTAATGCCGGCAAGCATTTCCGGATGACCAACCTCGTCCGTTCCGGCCAGAAGCCTGAAGGTCAGAGGCTCTCCCCTGTTCAGGATCAGTTCGCGCTCCACAACGTTTTCCAGCTCGCGGACGTTTCCCGGCCAGTGGTAAGCCATCAGGCGGTCGATCGCTCCGGGCGAGAGCTCCGGGACGGCGGGCAGCTTCAGCTGTTTCATTTTTTTGTTGATAAAATAATAGACGAGGGAGGGAATGTCCTCTTTTCTTTCTCTGAGCGGCGGCACCCTGATGGGAAATACATTTATGCGAAACCAGAGGTCCTCGCGGAACTGCTTTTCCCTGACCATGTCCTGGAGGTTTCTGTGGGTGGCGGCGATGATCCTTATATCTACGGGAATGGCCTTTGTCCCACCGACGCGCTCGATTTCTTTTTCCTGAAGGACGCGGAGCATCCTGATCTGGGCGTGCGGGGGAAGCTCTCCGATCTCGTCAAGGAAGATCGTTCCATGATTCGCGCGCTCGAAGCGCCCGCGCTTCTGCTCGATCGCGCCCGTGAAGGCGCCCTTTTCATGGCCGAAGAGCTCGCTGTCGATGAGGGTTTCGGGGATGGCGCCGCTGTTGACGGTGATGAAAGGACCTTTCCTTCGGGGGGAGAGATAGTGGATGGCACTTGCTATGACGCCCTTCCCCGCTCCCGTTTCCCCGAGGAGCAGCACCGGGCTTTCCAGAGGCGCAACTTTTCTCACCATCTCCATGACGTCTTTCAGGCCAAAGTCCGTGCCGACGATTTCATCGCCTGACATGCGCAGCAATTCCTGATTAAGGTAGCGGTTGTCATCCGTCAGCATGTCTTTCAACTTGAGGACCTGCTGATATGCGAGGGCGTTGGAAACGGCAATGCCAAAGGGTTCGTTGAGGAGGGCAAAGAGCCGGGCGTGTTCCTCCGTGTATTTGTCCTTTCCGTCCGCAGTGATAGTGAGAGAGCCCAGTCGCGCGCCTTCAATTACGAGGCGCATCACCAGAGCGGAGGAGTTCGGCATGTTGAATGATTCGGCGATTTTTTTGATGACAGGATCCTGTTCGGGACTGTTGACGATCCGCACATTCGGCACGCCGGGCTTTTCGAAGCTGTCCCTGCCTTCGCGGGTGAGGGGTGTTATCTTTTCCAGGGTCTTTGTTTCTTCTGCTTTCACCTCGGTGATCGTGCGAATGGCGCCGAGGCTCTTCTCGTAGAGGTGCAGGAAGATGCTGTCCACGGGCATGTATTTCACGAGATGGTGAAGCGAGCGCTGGAGGGCCGTTTCCAAGTCGAGACTGCTGCAGATGAGCACAGTCATCTGACGAAAGAATTCGTTTTCATTTATGGGCATGGGTAAGCACTCTCCTTCTTGACAATATAGCAGACCCAAAGGTCTGCACTACATTTCATAGTTACGGTTGTTGTATTTCATAAATTAGCACATCGTTGTGAAATGGCGCAATGGTTATTGTGATTATTCACAATTTATAATACCAGCAATTTGTAAGTCGTCAATATAACAACTAATATTTTTTGGCACGCTGTATGCTCATGTACAGGACAGAAGCAAACAGGAGGTAAAGCAAATGCAGTGGATGGAGGAAATTAAGCTCCGCATCGCCGAAAAAAATCCGGCATTAGTGGAAGGAGAAATCGAGAAGCTGATAAAGGACCTTGGCAATAAAGGCAGCATGAAGGATATAAAACTCTACCACAACGCGGTGGTGGATAACGATATGAGTGTCCACCTGCATTGGGAAACAGGAAACGCGGAGCCGCAAGGCAGCGCCACCGGCCTCTGCCTGGTTCATGTCCTCAGGGAGTACGGACTGATTTCCCATTCTGTTTGGGTAGAAGGAAGATAGAGACATGAGCGGAAAAGTTTTGGAGGTGTTATCATGGACATTTTAGCTGGTTTAAATGCAGTCACGCTCATTTTTGTCGCGTTATGCGTTTTTGCCATTGGTTACAGATTTTATGGAGTCTTCATGGCCAATAAGGTCCTGAAGTTGGATAATGAAAGGCCTATGCCGTCCGTTACCCAGGCCGATGGCATCGATTATGTAAAAACAAATAAGTATGTACTTTTCGGCCACCATTTTGCGGCTATTGCCGCTGCCGGCCCGCTGCTGGGGCCAGTCCTGGCCGCCCAGTTCGGTTTTTTGCCGGGGGCATTATGGATCCTGATCGGCGCTGTGATTGCCGGTGCGGTCCATGACATGGTGGTGCTTTTTGCTTCTGTAAGGCATCGCGCACAGAGCCTGGCAAAGATTGCGGAAAGCGAAGTCGGCAAGACGGGGGGTGTTGTTGCTTCTTTTGCCTTCCTCTTCATTTTAATTCTGACGCTCGCGGGACTTTCCATCGCAGTGGTCAATGCCCTGTTTGACAGTGTCTGGGGAACCTTCGTGGTTGCCTCGACGATCCCTATCGCCATTCTCATGGGAATATGGATGCATAAGGTAAGACCGGGCGACGTCCTGTGGGCAAGCATCATCGGTGTGGTGTTGCTTGCCGCGGCCATTTTCCTTGGACCTTATATCACGACGACCCCGACACTGGCAGGCTGGCTCACGCTGAGCAAGAAAGAGCTTGCCGTGGCGATACCCGTTTACGCGCTTGTCGCGTCGGTTCTGCCCGTGTGGTTTCTGCTCGCGCCGCGGGATTATCTATCCACATATCTCAAGATAGCTACGATAGTGGCGCTTGCTGTCGGCATCTGCGTTGTGCGGCCTACACTCTTGATGCCGCCGCTGACAGGATTCATTCATGGCGGCGGGCCAGTTATTCCGGGCAGTGTGTTCCCGTTCGTATTTATCACCATCGCCTGCGGGGCTATCTCCGGGTTCCATGCCATCATCGCTTCCGGCACGACGCCGAAGATGATCGGCAACGAACGGGAGATTCTCTTTGTAGGTTATGGCGCCATGCTGACAGAGGGCTTCGTGGCTATCATGGCCTTGATCGCGGCATGCGTGCTCGTTCCGGCGGACTATTTCGCCATCAACAGCGCACCGGCTGCCTTCGCAAAACTAGGCATCGACACAGTCAACCTGCCCTGGCTCGCCCAGGAAGTCGGCGAGAAAATTCAGGGCCGTCCCGGTGGAGCCGTGTCTCTGGCAGTAGGTATGGCGTATGTATTTTCGTCCATTCCTTTCCTGGAGCACCTGATGGCCTACTGGTATCACTTTGCCATCATGTTTGAGGCAGTGTTTATTCTAACAGCTGTAGATGCCGGCACCAGAGTGGGACGATTTCTGCTGCAAGAAATGTTCGGCAAGATCATCCCTAAATTCGGGGAAACCCGCTGGGTCCCCGGCATCTTCATCACCGGCGTCATCTTCACGTCGTGCTGGGGATACCTCGTGTATACTGGAGATATCTCGACCATCTGGCCTCTGTTCGGTATGAGCAACCAGTTGCTTGCATCGAGCGGCCTGATCATCGTCACCACCATGCTGATCCGCCTGGAAAGGACGAAGTACGCATGGTCAACGGCTGTGCCGGGTGTCTTCATGGCATTCGTCACTGTATATGCCGGGTATCTGAATATCACAGAGAACTATCTGCCCAAAGACAACTACGTTCTGACTGTGCTCTCTATCATCATCATGGTCTTGATGATCATCCTTTTCATCGTGACGTTCAAGCGGTGGTATGAACTTCTCAACATCAGGAAGGATGTAATTGATAAGTGGGGAGAGAAGGTTCGCGTGCTTATCACGGATGAAGACCTCACCGTGGAGGAGGCGAAAGCCGCGCGGGCAGGCCTTGCCCGAGAGATGGTCAAGACCTGATGCCTTAACATTAGTGCCGCGGGGTATGCGCAGCGCTCCTACTCATGCCCTGCATCAGCAGGACTAAAGTCCTGCACAACGTCCTCGAAGGAGGATCACGTAGATGAAAATGTCATCGGAAAAAAAGGTGGAAGAGACCCTAAAAAACAACAGGACGCATTCCGGCGAGCCGCCCGGTGTCACAGACAAAATTACAAACGCCCCGTCACCGGGCGGCCCCGGGATGCGCATCCTGTCCAGATATTCGATGACAGTCGATACCCTGATGAAGGCTGTGGAGATTGCATGCATATGAAGAAAATCCCTCTGCATCCCCCGCTTCATTTTACTGTCATTCCGGACTTGATAAGCCTACCCTCGAATGTCCTTATCGGGGGGGAATGACAGGAGGGGACGAAAGGGGAAAATAGAGGGCGGACACTTCCGTTGGGACAAGGATTTCTCCCTGCGGTCGAATGATAGGAAAGAAAAATGACAAAAAGGAGAAGTGGCGAACAAGAAACATATCGATCCCTCCTCTTTGGGGAAAGGGGGCTGGGGGGATTTTTTATTAGAACGCAAGAATCCCCTTCGTCCCCCTGACGGGACGATAAGGAAGATAAGACGCGTAAATTAAACTTATAAACCGGCTGATACCGGTAGAAGATCAGCCAAAAAAATGGAGGAACGTATCATGTTAGAAAGATCAAAACAAAAAGCGAAAGAGTGGGTGGCCAAGGCGATAGAATTTTACAAAGCTTCCGGCAAGGAGATCGCGCTGGCCGAGTTTACAAATCCTAACGGACCCTTTGTCAAGAACGAGATGTATATCTTTGTACTGGATTCTCAAGGGAACATGGTTGCACATGGAGTCAATGAAAAGTACGCAGAGAAGAGTTTCTTGGATCTGAAAGATTCCACGGGCAAGAGTTTCATCAGGGAAATCGTCGAAACCGCAAATGCCAGCGGCAGCGGCTGGGTGGATTACCAATGGTACAACCCGGTCACCAAAGAAACGAAACCCAAGAGCCTGTATTTTGAGAAAATCGATGACTTGATAATTTGCAGCGGAATCTATATAGTGAGATTGATGGATATCATCTCCTATAATCTTGAAAATATGCAGTATCAAGGTGATGCATATCTCGGCGTATATCAGCCTCGGGTGTGATCTAGCGGCAAGGTTACGGCATAACTTGGATAATTGAATTCTATTAACGACTAAAGAGGAGGCACATATGTACGGAGCATCAGGAAAAGAAGCGAAAGATTTTGTGAAGAAGGCAATTGCGTTCTACAAGAAAGCGGGCAAGGCGATTTCTTTGGCGGAGTTCACCAATCCCAAAGGACCTTTCATCGAAGGCGAGCAGTATGTTTTTGTGTTGAACCCCAAGGGGACGATGCTGGCGCACGGAGTCAATGAAAAGTACATCGGGCAGGACTTCGCTGACGTCAAGGATTCCGACGGCAGGAGCTTTATCCGGGAGATTGTCGAAGTCGCCGACAAGAAGGGCAGCGGCTTTGTGGATTACAAGTGGTACAACCCGGTAACCAAAGAAGACCTGGTGAAGCACGTGTACTTTGAGAAGATCGATGATCTGATCATCTGCAGCGGTGTTTACAGAGAGATGTGGCGGGATCTGCTATAGTTTAAGGATTCCCTCCAACGGCGTGTAGAAGCAGACCTGCATCTGTAGACAACGCTTTCCGAGCCGCCTCACTTTCCGGTGGGGCGGCTTTTTTTATGAAATCAACTTCGGCGGGAAATACCATGATTCAGTGAATAGGAAGGGCGGCGATCACAGGATAATCCGCGCTTCACAGAAGATAGCCACCATGAGGAGAATACCGAAGACAGTGTCAAACTGGGCCGTCAGGGCATCGGCCATATCCGGGACCTTATCTTTGAAGGTTTTCAAAAGGCTTATCGCTTTGGGAACAGAGAGGAAGATGAGCAGTCCCCAGAAGCTCATGATGCCTGTAAGGATCATGCCTAGGACGTATGCGTAGGCGAGCGCGATCAATCCCGCAAAGAGAATGAAGCTGTTGCGGCTTCCCAACATGATGCTCACGGTCTTCACGTTATGGCGCGAATCGTAGGCGATGTCTCTCATATTGTTGGCGAAAAGAACGAGGGCGACCAAGACTCCGAAGGGAACAGATATGTATAAGGCCTTCACGGATAGAGCCTGGCGCTGCACGGCGTAGGCCCCTTCGATCATGAGCGGGCCCCACATCATGAAGACGGCAAACTCACCAAGGGCGCGATACTTGAACTTCACCGGACCGGCTGTGTAGTAGATGCTCGTGAAAAGCCCGATAAGCCCGATCCACAGGATATGCCAGGAGCGCACCACAGCCGCGGTCATACCGATGGCGACTGTTAAGACCAAAAAGATAGAGGCTTCCGTTATGGTCTGGCGGGGCGTCAGCATACCAGAGATGATGGGCTGGGGCCGATATTTCGCTGTGGGCGAATCATCCTGATCGATGTCGTAGAGGGTGTCGAAATAATCGTTGATCAAATTGGCAGCGGCGTGGAAAAGGGTGATCCCGATTGTGGTTATCGCAAACCATAACCAGGACACGGACCCCTCTTCGGCGGCCAGAAGCGTCCCCACGGAAACGGAAATGAGGGACATGGTGAATGACCAGGGGCGGGCCGCGATGAAATATTTCTTTATATAAGCCAACATGAATTGATTACCATTTTTTATCTGCGAGGCCGTCGCAATTTAATAAGAACGTGTCTTTGTGTCAAGCTCTTTGTGAAGAGCTCCTTGTGAGAGGTGCGCTGTGCCTTTATTGTTCGGCGGTTGTGTCTGGCCCGGCTGCAATACTGCTGAACACAGCCTCGTAAAATGTCCTCGCAGCCTTTTGCTTATTTATAACATATGCCATCACTTGATAATAGTTCTCAAACAGAAGATTAACAATTCTGCCATCCAAAAGTTGCCCGGAAGATAATTTTCTGATTGTTTGCTGGGCTTCCTCCTTGGTCATACTCTTTCTGTATGGCCGATCTTCAGCCAACGCGGCAAACATATCGGCCACGGCCATGATCCTGGCGCCGGTATTCAGCTCATCGGCCTTGCAATGAAAAGGGTAGCCGGAGCCATCCAATTTTTCGTGATGATATGCTGCCCACTCGGCAATCTGCCGAAGTCCCGCGATCGTATGAATTGCATAATACGTATAATAGGTGTGACATCTAACAATTGCGAATTCGTCCTCTGTCAGTTTGTCGGGCTTTTCCAGAATAGCATTCGGCACGGCGAGCATCCCTATATCGTGCAGATTTCCTGCGACTTTCAGGAGTTCCACTTCCGCCTCTGAAAACCCGAATATCCGGGCAATCATTTCTGCCGCTGCTGCGACGCCGGAGCTGTGAGTTGCCGTGAATCGGGATCTGAAGTCTATTACATCCCGGAAAAGATCTGAAATTGCCGCTGTTGCGGGGAGGCCAATATCTATGTTCCTGTAGGGGCCTTGATGAAGCAACAGGGAGTATAGTCTTGGCGACACCATATCCAACCAGAATTCTTCTCTGTATGAGACTGACAAAAAATAATCGACTATTTGGGGATGGATGGTATCACCGGCTAATGATTTTATGTCATCAATGATTTGCCGATGCTGGTGCAGAATGTATTGATCGCGTTTGATGGAACGTTCAAGATAATCTGCAAGAAAGATAATCTGGGATGCCATAACGTGAGGCATATCTATAGACTCATCCCAATCATGCCATTCCCTGTGATGAAACCTGACAGTGTCTGCCGTATGCTCCAGTAAAGGAGACCGCCTCAGTAAAATAGCGCCACAGATACAATGGGCATCAACATCTTCAAATTCGGACAGATGATGAGCGGTCTTCTCCTCAACCGACATAGCTCCCACGTCGTGCAGCAGAGCTGCCGTGCATATACGTTCTTTGACATCTGCCTGAAAACCCGCCGCTTTGGCAATTTCCCAGGCAGCCAAGGCTGTTCTTTGTTGATGCTGAGCCTGTGTGGGAGAGCCCAAATCCATTGCTTCGGAAAGAGACAGAAGCAGATTACCGAAATTGACTTCAGTCTTACGTTCCATTTTCCACCGTCAGATAGCCTTCATTTAAGTGTCGGACATGTCTTTACCACGTTTAAGGCTATACTTCCGCAGTTTTTTGTAAAATTTTCTCTCTGGGAGCAGACCTGAAGGTCTGCACTACGGAAACCTAATAAATGCGGTGCGACATTTAGGTGCTATAGATTAGCAGGACTAAAGTCCTGCACTACGTTTATCAACAATCCCCCTGCATCCCCCTTTACGAAAGTGGGAAATAGGGGTGTTCCACCTTTGCAAAGGGGGAATAAAGACGTGCACTGCTGTAAGAATACTTCTTGAAAAATTTGTGATATTTTCATTGCCTAAAGGTCGTAATATTGGTAGTAATTGGCATTATCAAGAACTTCCCATACGTCTTTTTGAAAAAAAACAAAGTGTTCTAAATGCTTAGGCGCCGCCGGGAAGAGAGAGGAATGAAACTGGCGCCTGTTGCGGCATCACACGAATAACGGGAACTATCGATGGCACAGAGTGCAAAAATCCAGAGTAGCGCGGAAAGCAAACCTGGCTTGCGGCTTGTCAAGCTGCTGCTCTTTCCATTCAAAGCAACCGGCAAGATGGCGATGAGCTGGGTCAACAATTGCGGTGCCTCCGCAATTTTTCTCACTCTCGCTCTTATCAAGGCCTTCTGGCACAAGCAGCTGCCTAAGATAATCCAGCAGCTCTATTACATAGGAGCGAGCTCCACGACAATCATCCTGCTCGTCGGCTTCTTCACAGGCATGGTCCTCGGTCTTCAGTCTTACCATGCCCTCGTTAAACTGGGTGCACAGGGGGCAATCGGCACAATGGTGGCCCTTTCTCTGGTAAGGGAATTGGGACCCGTTCTCACGGCCATCATGATTACAGCGAGAGCCGGTTCCGCCATCACTGCGGAGATCGGCGTCCAGCGCATCTCGGAGCAGATCGATGCCCTGGATACGATGCGTATTGATCCAATGCGGTATCTAATCAGCCCGAGAATTATTGCTGCGATCATCAGCTTTCCCATTCTCACGGCCATGTTTGACCTCATCGGCATCCTCGGCGGATACATCTCGTCGGTGGTGCTCCTCGGCGCCAACGCAGGCACCTACTTCCATCGCGTCCAAGCCAGCCTGGATATGAAAGACCTTACGGATGGGTTTGCCAAGGCAGTGGTTTTCGCCGTTATCGTCGTCACCGTCTGCTGTTACCAGGGCTATTTCACACATATGCGGCGGGACAGCCATGGGGCCAAGGCCGTCGGCCTTTCCACCACCTCGGCTGTCGTGCTTTCCTCTGTGCTCATTCTCGTGGCTGATTACATAGTAACATCCTTACTGATATAGAGAGGCCCATGGATACTCCCCTGATTGAATTTAAAAATGTCTCAAAGCGCTTCGGAAGACGGACGGTACTCGAAGACGTTAACCTCAAGATCTATGAGGGAGAAGTGACAACCATAATCGGACTCTCCGGCGGAGGCAAGACGGTTCTCTTGAAGCACATCATCGGACTCATGAAGCCTGATGAAGGGGCCATCCTCTTCCGGGGCAAGCCCTTGAGCGGGATGAGCAGGGACGAGATGGATGCCTCCCTGTCCCAGATGAGCTACATGTTTCAGGATAACGCCCTGTTCGACTCGATGACGGTCTATGACAATATCGCCCTGCCGCTCCAGGAAAGGACGACCCTGACAAAGGGTGAAATCGACAGCAAGGTAATGGCAAGAATAGCGCAGACGGAACTCACCGACTCAGCCAGGAAGTTTCCCTCGGAACTTTCCGGGGGCATGCAAAAGCGTGCCGCCCTGGCGCGGGCGCTGGTGATTGATCCCGCCATTGTCCTCTTTGATGAACCGACCTCCGGCCAGGATCCGGTACGAAAAAATGCGATACTGAGCATGATCGCCCAGTACCAGAGAAAATTCGGATTTACGGCGATCGTGGTCAGCCATGAGATTCCCGATGTTTACTTTATCTCGAACCGCATACTCGCCCTATACGGCCGCAATATCGTATTTCAGGGCACTCCGGAGGAGCTTGAAGACTTCGATCATCCTTTCAAAGACGAGGTCATCCGCAGTCTGGAAGGCCTGCAAAAGGAATTGACGGGTCTGCATTCCAAGCGGCAGTTCAAGCTTCTGTATCACGGTCAGATGAAACGGAGACCCCTCAGGGAAACTTATAGTGTCGCGGTTTTCAAGCTGGATTCGCTGGATGACATTATTGCAGGGCTGGGCCACGAGTCAGCGCAGGAGGCGATACAGTCTATGGGCATTTATATCGATAAGCACTTTGGCGCCATAGGGGGCTTTTCCACCCGCCGCAGCATCAATGAATTCATTACAGTCCTCCCCTATTCTGAGCTGGACGAGGCTGAGGAGATAATGGAGGATTTTGTAAAGGATTTTCAGGAGCACGGGATTAAAGAAATTTGGGCGGCGGCCCGCGAGAGTGCGGCGCCGGGGACATGCGTTGACTTCACCATCCTCGCCGGACTTGCCCAGGGAAAGCCCATAGCAGATATAGAAACCATTCTAGCAACTGCTGAACAACAGCAGAAAGAAATTGGACGGCTTAGGTGCGCCGCAGAGGAGTGAGCAAATGAAAAAATACATGATGGAGACAACTGTCGGCATATTCGTCGTTCTCGGACTGCTCTGTATAGCATATATGAGCATCAAACTTGGCCACGTATCTTTGCTCGGCGACAACTCCTATTCTATCTACGCTCGATTCACTTCCATATCCGGACTGAGGGTCGGCAATCCTGTAAATATGCTGGGGCTCGAAGTAGGGCGCGTGGAGAATCTTTCCATGGATCAAGCCGATCAAAGGGCAGTTGTGGAAATGCGAATAAAGAAGGATGTCAAGATTTACGATGATGCTATCGCTTCCATTAAAACGGAAGGGTTAATCGGTGATAAGTACGTCAGCATCGATCCGGGTGGCGCAGGCACACTCCTCGCGGCCGGCGGCACTATTACGGAGACACAGCCGGCCGTGGACATTGCAGAGCTTATCGGCAAGTATGCCTTCGGCGAAGTGAAGAAAACTGATGATGCCAAAAAAGATTCTGAGGTAAAGCCATGAAGATACTGTTCGTTGGATTAAGCATCCTGATGCTCTTTCTCATAACTACTTCTGTGTATGCCGGCGCGCCGATGGACGCAGTCAAAACAAATGCCGATAAGGTCCTCGATGTATTGCGCGATCCAAAGCTCAAAGCCCCATCAGCCAAAGAAATAAAAAAGGAAAAGCTCCGGGTCATCTACGTCAACATGTTTGACGAAGTGGAACTTTCCCGACGGTCACTCGGGATGAATTGGAATAAACTGAATGCCGATCAGCGCCAGGAATTTGTTAAGCTGTTTGAACAGGTACTGGAAAAAGCTTATGCCGATAAAATTCTTGCTTACACCAACGAGAAGATCGAGTTTACCAGGGAATCAATGGTCTCTGGCACCATGGCAGAGGTCCAGACGAAGGTCATCACCGCATCGAAGGAAATCCCGATTACCTACAGAGTCATTCTGAAGAATGGCGTCTGGAAGGTCTATGACGTTGTTATAGAGAATGTAAGTCTCGTACAGAATTACCGCACCCAGTTTAACGATATCCTAGCAAAAAATGCGCCCGAACAGCTGCTTGAAATCCTGCGGAAAAAGGTGAACGCGCAATAGGATGTGAGAAGCAACGACAAACCTCGGAAGGGCGGCTACGTCTCATGAAATCTTTCTTGCTTGCAGTTCTGCTTTCAGCCTTCATTGCCGTGGGGTGTGCGCACTCTCCCCAGGTCGCCTCTTCTCCGGCATCGCCGGCCGCATCCAGCCAAGAGCAGCCGATTCTGATTGCTTCCAACTCCGATGAGATGCCTGCAAAACAGCCAAAGACAGCGGTCAAGAAGCCGGCAAACTCTGAAAAGGAAACTCTCGATAACGATACGGGCCTGGATTATACGGAAGAAAGCAAGGAGGAACAGGCTCCGGCAATCGCAGATCCCATCGAGCCTTTCAATCGGGCCATGTTCGAATTTAACGATAAGGTTTACTTCTGGCTTCTCAAACCCGTGGCGCAGGGATATAAAGTAGTCGTTCCTGAAGAAGCCAGGGTGAGCGTGAAAAATTTCTTCTCCAATCTCGGATTTCCGATCCGTTTTGTAAGTTGCCTGCTGCAGGCGGACGTAAACTGCGCGGCCACGGAAGTAGGGCGCTTCGCTGTAAACATCGTCTGGGGTATCGGTGGGCTGATGGATCCCGCGTCCAGCAAAAACTTGAATCTCCAAAAACAGGATGTGGACCTGGGACAAACACTGGGAATATGGGGGGTGGGACAGGGTTTCTACATTGTCTGGCCCCTCTTAGGACCCTCCAGCGCGCGGGACTCTATTGATATAGCCGGTGAGTATTTCCTCTATCCCCCTTCCTATATGGGTGAGATCGCTCCGTGGTATGTATGGCCCATAGTCAGGTCATACGAGGAGGTGAACAGGACATCTCTCCGGATCGGGGACTATGAGGCTCTCAAAGAGGCAGCTATCGATCCCTATCTAGCGATCCGCGACGCCTATGTCCAGTATCGTTGGAAAAAGGTAAATGCTAAGAAGGGCACACATGTAGAAGAACTTGCGCCTGCGGGACTAAGGTTGGAGCGATAACCGCGGCTGTACGTAGTGGCGTACCCTCCGGTGCGCCGTATTCGCAGGACTAAAGTCCTGCACTACATTCGTCGAAAAAACACCGGGGAGGAATTCATACGAAAACTCTCAGAATAATCGCCATATCAATATTTACTACTCTCGTCACGTGTGGAATAGCCGCGGCCGACGGGCCATTCGGGCCACCGCAACCCATCGCAAGAGAGGCCGGGGGATTACACACGGCCATCGGCTACTGGCATCAAGAAGATATATATAAGAATGGCGCAGAGTTCGTGACCAGGCAGGATCAGGTTTATTCGGAAGCAGGCTTCGGCGCGCAAAACCTCTGGGACATATATGGACGCATAGGTGTGTCAACTTTGAAAATCCAGGATGCCTTCAGTTCTTCGAGCGCATCGACCACGACATCCAATAATGATTTTGATGAGAACTGGAAATTTTTCGGCACCCTCGGAGCAAAAGTGTTTTACCCCTTCAACAAGACCTTCGGAATGGGGGCGTTTGTCCAAGGTTCCTATTCCTTCAACAATCTCAAGGATGATGTTGCCGGAACCAGTGGCGGCATTCCCTATAGGGCGGTGCTTAGTGTGCAAGATCTGTGGGACGTAAATTTTGGCATTGGTTTTCAGGCCACCGCCCCTTACGGCATAAGGCTCTATGCCGGACCCTACGTTTATTATTCAGAAGCAACGGCGTCTTTGTCCACGAATGTGCCGGGTCTCCAATTTTCCACATCGGATACTACTATTAAGAATAAGACAAACGTCGGAGGGTTTGCGGGAATTGACCTGCCTCTCGCCAGGGGATTCCGCATGAACGTCGAAGGACAATATTCCGAGAGATTTTCTGCCGGCGGCGCGATCACCTACACATACTGAACGGCGCTCCCGCCTGTCGCCACTAACTATCTAACCGCTCCATTAGTCGTTGTCATTCCGGGTATAAGCATAGGTAAGGTGTTGCTAATTAGTTGCCATTTTTAAAATTAATGTACCAAGCAAAATAGATCTGCCTATGCTTCTTTGACAGCCCTCTGTGCTTTCTGTAAATTTCTTTCAATCTAGAAAAATAACCCTCAAGCTTATTAGTCGTCGCTGCAATGCAGTTGTTGCCAAGATAATGAAAACATGTGCGGCAAGGCA